>JAYFPI010000103.1:0-21713 GCA_034927965.1 Pseudoflavonifractor sp. | reverse complement strand
GATTTTTTGTTGCCGCAGCAATAAAAAAACGCCGCCCGTATGGGCGGCGTTTTGAGCGTTCAGCAAATCAGAAGATACGTCTGGCATAGACATAGGCATTGCTGTAATAGCTGGAGTAAAGGCTGTCATACTGCACGGAATAGCTGTTGGTGGAGGCGTGAATGAACTGTCCATTACCAACATAAATGCCCACATGTGAGACAGGAGTAGAAACCCGGCCATTGTAGAAAAAGATCAGGTCGCCGGGTTGCCACTCGCCCCGGGACACAGCCACCCCGTTGTTCAATTGGCTGCTGGCAGTGCGGTTGAGAGTATAGCCAAAGTGTGAGTAGACATACTTGGTAAAGCCGGAGCAGTCGAAGCTGTTGGGGCCGTTTCCACCCCAAACATAGGGCTTACCCAAAAACTGCTTGGCATAGTCTACCACCTGCTGGCCCAAAGTGGTAGCGGCGGCGGTAACGGTGCCGTCTCCGCGGGACCCGGCAGAGTCCTTGCAGGTGACCATATAGTCGCTGGAGACGTATCCATTCATGCCGTTATATGTAATTTTGTACCAGCCGGAATCGATGCCGGTAATGTTCACCACATCGCCGTCATTCAGCGTAAAAATATGAGTACAGTCTGTGCCGGGGCCGGTACGCACATTAAGGGTGCCGCCGCTGGCCGTTACCAAGCCGTAGCCGATGGTCACGTCGGCCTGGGATGCGACATCCAAGTAAGCGCCGGACATATAACCTTTTACAGATTTATAGTCCACTTTGAACCAGCCGTTTCCGGCATCCTCCAAAACGACAACAGAAGAGCCCTTGGAGGCGGTGGCAAGAATGGTGGAGTCGGTTCTGGCCTCGGCGCGCATCCGAAGAGCATCGGCATTGACGGTCCCGATCCCCAGGCTGGAGGCGGAAGCTCCCACGATACACAGGGTGGACAGAGCGGCGGTCATGACGGCGGTACGGAGAAATTTACCGGAAAAAGGCATGGGACTCGTCCTTCCTTTCGATGATTCATTTGTACGGGTGGAGAGCGGGGGAAACTTATTTCCCGGACAGAGCACGTTCCAACCAGATGCAGCCCACGTCCATGGCGGCGTAAAGACTGTCCTTTTCACTCCTCTTGACCACTCGATCCCGGCTCTTCAAGTCGGGATCTGTGAGCTGAAGCTGGACGGAAACCCTGTTGGCCACGTCCATATCGCCTTCTTTTTTGGAAGAGAGGATTTGCAGGGCAATAATATACTTGTCGGCCATGCTGCCGTAATAAATCAGGTTGTCCTTCCTGCGAAGGGGATGGCCCTTGTAGACCAGGGGGAACTCATTCTTGTCAGCCATCGAATACCTCCTTATTGATTGTTACCACATTGTTTCATTAGCTGTAACCGAATTGTAACACATTGACACCGAAGTGTCAACGCTTGACAGAAAGAAATGGAAGAGAAAAATTTGCCAAATTTGAGCTGAGCCGCTATACTGAAACGGAATAGGAGAGATGCCGATGGCTGTTCTTTGGAATGTTGCCGCCACACTCATGTTTTTGCTGGCGGCCGGGGCCTTGACACTGCGATGGCTGGCCTCCTGCGGAGCGCGGGTCCCGGCACCTTTTTCTGATCCGCTGCCCGTTCGAAGGGGGGAGCGGCCGGCCCGTCTGAGCCTGTGGAAGATTTTTGCGGCGGCCCTGCTTTTTCGGTTTGCCGTGGCCCTTGGGAGTTTGATCCTCTACAACACGTTGTCCGGGACAACACTGAGCCTTGCCGATTTGCCGCAGTTATGGTGCCGGTGGGATGCTCCCCACTATGTTAGGCTGGCGGAACTGGGTTATGGAGGCTACCTGGAGGATGGGCAACCGCTCTTCCTTGTGTTTTTTCCGCTGTACGTCTGGCTGATGCGGGCTCTTATGGTCGTCTTTGGCCATGCGGCGCTGGCTGGGATGGCGGTGAGTTTCCTCAGCTTTGCATGGGGGTGCGTTTACCTCTATCGACTGGGCTGTGAGGAGTACGGACCCCGGACGGCCTGGCGGTCATTGCTCCTGCTGTCCCTCTACCCCTTCTCATTCTTTTTTGTGGGTATTATGACCGAGAGCCTTTTTTTTCTCACCACAACTGCCGGACTCTACTCCATCCGCAGACACGCCTGGGGGAAGGCGGCGATATGGGGTGTTTTGGCAGCCCTGACCCGGATGCAGGGAGTGATCCTGATTGGAGCGGCGGTGGCGGAATTGGGAAGTGAACTCCGGCCTCTGGCGCGGACCGGCCCGGATCGGCGGCGGGCGTTTGCGGAGCTGGGGAAAAAACTGCCGCTGCTGTGCGCCCCGGCGCTGGGCAGTCTGGCCTATCTGGCCCTCAACGCCTCCGTTACCGGAGACGCGTTTGCCTTTACCCGAATGCAGAAGCATTGGAGCCAGGGGTTTCGGTGGTTTTCCGAGGTGCTGGCCTATCTGGCTCGCAATGCCATGACCTGGCCCAAGATTTCCAGCCGTTTGGAGATGTGGATTCCGGAGTTGTTACTCTTTCCAGTGTTTGCCCTGCTGCTCTGGAAGAGCTGGAAAAAGCACCGAAGCATGCTGACGCTGTATGGCTTTGTCTATTTTATTCTCAACTACTGTCTGTCATGGCTGCTCAGCGCCGGGCGGTATCTCTCCTGTGCGGTACCATGTTTTCTCTTTGCCGCGGATGAGCTGGCGGGCAAGCCCCGGCGAACAGCAGCACTGCTCGCGGGGATGGCGGTTTTGCAGGCGGTGTTCCTCTATCGGTATCTCTGCTGGGGACAGGTGATGTAATATAAAAGGCGGGGCTCCATTCTAAAAAATGGAGCCCCGCCTTTTATGCGGAAAAGAAGCCTTTTCCGGGCGGAACCCGGAGAAGGCTGCCAGCCAAAGGAATTACCATGGCTGTCAAGGCCGCCAGCATCAGCAGCCCCTCACTTAACTGGGCCCAGGTGATGCCGAAGAGGGTGACGGTCATGACGTAACGGGTCATCAGATAAGCGTGATAGCCCCCCAGGGAGGCCAGCTCTGCCGCTGCCGCGGCGGGGGTGAAGCGGGGAAAAATGCAGGAGTAAATCACCAGCAAAACGCCGCCCAGGAAGAAGTATCGCTCGTGCATGTAGGGCAGGAAGAAGGGAATTCCCAGACAGAATGTGGCGGCAGCCAGGAAAAGCTGGGTGTCGGACAGAGATTTTCGCCGCAGGAAAAGAAGACCCAGTAAGGCCAGAGTGAAAGCGAACGCCAACAGGATACCCGTCCGAGCGGCTGCCTCGGTATTCACCTTCATGCCAGAGGGAAGGAGCGAAAAGACGGAGGGAGAGTTAAAATTGAGATAGCGGTGCTGGCTGGGGTCCCCGGCCTGGGTGAGGTAGATGCTTAGAATGTCGCCTACCGGTTTGCCCAGCAGAAGGGCGGGAGTCATAGAGAGGAAAAAGACCCCGGGAAATACAAATAGATGGCGGAACTTGATCCGCCCGGAAAACCACAGGGCACACCAAAGCGGAAGAATGAAGATGGCCTGAAGCTTAAAGGCGAAGGCCAGAGCCATCAAGGCCAGGGAGGTCTTGGGCCGGGCCTCCAGGGCGCAGGCCAGTGCGTGGAGGCACAAAGCGGCGTAGACGGCGTCACACTGGCCCCAGCATGCTCCGTTCAGGATTGCAGTGGGGAGAAGAAGCAGGGCGGAGAAGCAGACAAGAGGCGCATTCCCGTTTGGCCCGCACAGCCGACGAGTCAGCCGCAGGCCGCCCCAGGCAAGAAGTACATCAAAGAGGATGGAAAAGAGCTTGATGAGGGGAAGGTCGGGGATGGGCAGGTAGGAGAAAAGAGCCAGCAGATAGAGATAGGGCACGTTGTAGTTGCCCACGGGATCTTTCAGGGCTGCAAAGCCACCGTTCTGCCGGAAGTGCTCCACCCACTGAGAGAGAAAGTCCTGATAGTCTAACGTGGCGTGAGGGAAGAGAAAGGCCCGAAAAAAGAGGGCCAGGCCGATGGGCAGCAGCAGAACCGCCAGAGTGTCCCTGTCGTATCCGGCCCGCTGGAGCAGGAGCACTGCCATGGCCCCAACGGCCAGCAAAGCCGCGGGAAGGAAAATGCGGCCCAGGGGCGTGTTGCCCGGCAGAGTAAAACAGCGCAGGGCGGACAAGCCGGCCAGAAGAAGGCCAAGGGTGGCACAGGGCCGCACCAATTCTTTTTTCAAGGCGGAAACACCCCCGAATATGAAAAAAATCTGGATTTCTCCAGATCAAAGGCGGAAATGCAGTTGACTTCCAGTTGTTTACATGGTATACTAAAACGCTACTATCCACGGGAGACCATTTTCTGACACCCTCCCACGGTGGATTCAGTTTATCACAGGCAAGGCCCGTGCGCAAGACCAGAGGGCCGTATTTCAACAACTAGTCCGTGCGTATCAAAAAAGAAACGTGCCGGCCGTTGTGCGATTTGACGAAAAAAGAACGACAGACGGCAGGAAAGGAGCCCCGGTGGGGAATCTGAACTGCCGAAAATACAGAAAATGAGGTGTGATTTCTACATGGTCAAGGACGTCTACTACGGCAAGACCCTGCGTAAGAGCTTCGCCCGGCACCAGGTACCTCTGGAGATGCCCAATCTCTTGGAGATCCAGAAGAATTCCTACCAGTGGTTCCTGGATACGGGGCTGCGGGAGGTATTCAAAGATGTGGCCTCCATTACCGACTACGCCGGAAATCTGGAGCTGTCCTTCATCGACTACACGATGGATGAGCCCCCCAAGTACGATGTGGACGAGTGCAAGGCCCGGGATGCCACTTACGCAGCCCCCATCAAGGTCCGGGTGCGTCTGCGCAATAAGGAGACCGAGGAGATCAAGGAGCAGGAGATCTTCATGGGCGACTTTCCCCTGATGACCAAGGGAGCCACCTTCGTGATTAACGGCGCAGAGCGGGTCATTGTCTCCCAGATCGTCCGCTCCCCTGGAATCTATTATTCCAAAAATTCCGATAAGGCGGACAACCTCTCCTACGCCACCACTGTGATCCCTTATCGGGGCGCCTGGCTGGAGTATGAAACGGATCTGTCCGATGTGTTTTGGGTCCGAATCGACAAGAACCGGAAAATTCCCATTACCTGTCTGATCCGCGCCGTGGGTCCCCGCACCGACGGAGAAATTTTGGAACTCTTCGGTGAGGACACCCGCATTCTCTCCACACTGGAGAAGGACACCTGCAAGACATACGAAGAGGCCATGCTGGAGATCTACCGTAAGCTCCGCCCCGGCGAACCCCCCACGGTGGATTCCGCCGAGAGTTTGATGAACGCCCTCTTCTTCGATGCCCGCCGCTATGATCTGTCTGCCGTGGGCCGCTATAAGTTTAACAAGAAATTGGCCATTGCCACCCGTCTGGCCGGGCATACTCTGGCCCAGCCGGTGGTGGATCTCACTACCGGCGAGATCCTGGCCGAGGCCGGCGAGACCCTTACCCGGGAGAGAGCCTGGGAACTCCAGGACAAGGGCGTGAACGAGGCTGTTCTGGACGTGGAAGGCAAGCTGGTCAAGGCCTTTGCCAACCATATGGTGGATATGGAGCATTTTGTTTCCTTCGACCCGGAGGAGTGCGGCATCACCGAGCGGGTGCGCTGGAGTGTGCTTCAGAATCTTTTGGAGCAGGCTGCCGGCGACGAGGAGACCCTGAAGGAACTGGTCAGCGAGCATGTGGACGATCTGGTGCCCAAGCACATCATTGTCGACGACATTATGGCTTCCATCAACTACCTCAACTGCTTGGCCAACGGTGTGGGTACCGCTGACGATATTGACCATCTGGGCAACCGCCGCCTGCGCTGTGTGGGTGAACTGCTCCAGAATCAGTTCCGCATCGGTTTCAGCCGGATGGAGCGGGTGATCCGGGAGCGGATGACGATCCAGGACTTGGATATTGTCACTCCTCAGTCTCTCATCAACATCCGGCCCGTCACTGCCGCTATCAAAGAGTTCTTCGGCTCTTCTCCGCTGAGCCAGTTCATGGATCAGACCAACCCGCTGGCCGAGCTGACTCATAAGCGCCGTGTTTCCGCTCTGGGCCCCGGCGGTCTGTCCCGGGACCGCGCATCCTTCGATGTGCGTGATATTCACTACTCCCACTATGGCCGTCTGTGCCCCATTGAGACGCCTGAGGGCCCCAACATCGGCCTGATCTCCTACTTGGCTTCCTATGCCAAGGTCAACCGCTACGGCTTTATCGAGACACCCTACCGCAAGGTGGACAAGGCCACCGGCAAGATTACCGACGAGATCGACTATATGACCGCCGACGTGGAGGATCAGTTTACCGTCGCCCAGGCCACTGAACCCATGGATGAAGACGGCTGCCTGATCAATTCCCGTGTTACCTGCCGCCACCGCAACGAGACCATAGACGTGGATCGCAGCCAGGTGGACTATGTGGACGTCTCTCCCCAGATGATGGTCTCCATCGCCACCGCCATGATCCCCTTCCTGGAAAACGACGATGCCAACCGCGCCCTGATGGGCGCCAACATGCAGCGGCAGGCCGTACCTCTTCTGACCACCGAGGCCCCCATTGTGGCCACCGGTCAGGAGTACAAAAACTGCATCGACTCGGAAGTGGTCATTCTGGCCGAGGGTGACGGTGAGATTTCTCGGGTTTCAGCCGACTATGTCTCTGTCCGTTATGACAGCGGCGAGGTCAAGGACTATAAACTTATCAAGTTCCAGCGTTCCAACCACACCACTTGCATCAACCAGCGGCCCATCGTCAATGTGGGCCAGCGGGTGACGAAGGGTGATGTTATTGTGGACGGCCCCTCCACCTCCAACGGAGAGGTGGCTCTGGGCAAGAACATTCTGATGGGCTTCATGACCTGGGAAGGCTACAATTACGAGGACGCGATCCTGCTCAACGAGCGCATGGTCAAGGAGGATGTGTTTACCTCCATTCATATCGAGGAGTACGAGACCGAGGCCCGGGACACCAAGCTGGGCCCTGAGGAGATCACTCGAGATATCCCCAACGTCGGTGAGGATGCCCTGAAGGATCTGGACGAGCGGGGCATCATCCGGGTGGGCGCCGAGGTCACTGCCGGCGACATTCTGGTGGGCAAAGTCACGCCCAAGGGCGAGACCGACCTCACCGCCGAGGAACGGCTGCTCCGCGCCATCTTCGGCGAGAAGGCCCGGGA
Organism: Pseudoflavonifractor sp.; assembly: GCA_034927965.1. Classification (GTDB taxonomy): domain Bacteria; phylum Bacillota; class Clostridia; order Oscillospirales; family Oscillospiraceae; genus Vermiculatibacterium. The sequence goes on along the minus strand of JAYFPI010000103.1, from coordinate 14,555 downwards.
GGTCCGGGATACCTCTCTCAAGGTTCCCCACGGCGAGCGCGGCATCATCGTCAACGTGGATGTGTTTACCCGGGAGGCCGGCGACGAGCTCTCTCCCGGCGTCAATATGGTGGTGCGGGTCTACATTGCGCAGAAGCGGAAGATTTCTGTTGGCGATAAGATGGCCGGCCGCCACGGCAACAAGGGCGTTGTCTCCCGTATCATGCCCCAGGAGGATATGCCCTTCCTGCCCGACGGAACTCCCTTGGACATTGTCCTGAACCCCCTGGGCGTGCCTTCCCGTATGAACATCGGTCAGGTGCTGGAGGTTCATTTGGGCTACGCCGCCAAGGCGCTGGGCTGGAAGGTGGCCACACCCATCTTCAACGGTGCCAACGAAAAGGATATTACCGAGTGCCTGAAGCTGGCTGGACTGGCCCCCGATGGCAAGAGCGACATGTACGACGGACGCACCGGAGAGAAGTTTGATAACCGCGTCACCACCGGCTACGTCTACTTTCTTAAGCTGCACCACCTGGTGGATGATAAGATCCACGCCCGGTCGACCGGCCCCTACTCTCTGGTCACTCAGCAGCCTCTGGGCGGCAAGGCCCAGTTCGGCGGCCAGCGCTTCGGTGAGATGGAAATGTGGGCTCTGGAGGCCTACGGTGCAGCTTACACCCTGCGGGAGATGCTCACCGTCAAATCCGACGATGTTACCGGCCGTGTCAAGACCTACGAGGCCATTGTCAAGGGCCACAACGTCCCCGCCCCCGGAGTTCCTGAGGCATTCAAGGTGCTGGTCAAGGAGCTGCAGTCTTTGTGCTTGGACATCCAGGTGCTGGACAAGAACGGTGATGTCATCGAGCTCAGGGAAGACGACGAGGACACCTATCCCCCTGACCGCGTCCGGGAGGACGACGATTTCTATCAGTATCGGGACGAGAACGAGTTTGCCTCCGCCGGATACACCCTCAAGGAGAACAGCGACGAGGATGATCTGGCCGCGGATGCCGACGACGAGGACGCAGATCTGGCAGATGTCGATGAAGAGCCCGAGGACGAAGAATAAGAGAGGGAGGACGAGACTATGAGTTACGCTGAATTTGATGCTATCCGCATTGGCATTGCCTCCCCGGAACAGATTCTGGAGTGGTCCTACGGCGAGGTGAAGAAGCCGGAGACTATCAACTATCGCACTCTGAAGCCGGAGCGGGACGGACTGTTCTGCGAGCGCATCTTTGGGCCGACCAAGGACTGGGAGTGCCACTGCGGCAAATATAAGAAGATCCGTTACAAGGGTAAGGTCTGCGACCGCTGCGGCGTGGAGGTCACCCGGGCCAAGGTCCGCCGGGAGCGCATGGGCCATATCGCCTTGGCCGCCCCTGTGAGCCATATCTGGTATTTCAAAGGCATCCCCTCCCGGATGGGTCTGCTGCTGGACATCAGCCCCCGCATCCTGGAAAAGGTGCTCTACTTTGCCTCCTATATTGTCACCGATCCCGGTTACACTCCGCTGGCTAAGAACCAGATTCTCTCCGAAAAGGAATACCGGGACATGCGGGAGAAGTACGAGGACGACTTTGAGGCTGGCATGGGCGCCGAAGCCGTAAAGAAACTCCTCCAGCAGATCGACCTGGAAGAGCTGTCCGTTTCCCTGCGCAACGAGCTGAAGGACGCCAGCGGCCAGAAGAAGGCCCGTGTGGTCAAGCGCTTGGAAGTGGTGGATGCCTTCCGGATCTCCGGCAACAAGCCGGAGTGGATGGTCATCGACGTGTTGCCGGTCATTCCTCCCGAGCTGCGGCCCATGGTCCAGCTGGACGGCGGCCGGTTTGCCACTTCCGACCTCAACGACCTCTACCGCCGGGTCATTAACCGCAACAACCGCCTTAAGCGGCTGATCCAGCTCAACGCCCCCGACATTATCGTCCGCAACGAAAAGCGGATGCTTCAGGAGGCGGTGGACGCCCTCATCGACAACGGCCGCCGCGGCCGGGCGGTGACTGGCGCCAACAACCGGGCCCTCAAATCCCTGTCCGATATGCTTAAGGGCAAGCAGGGCCGTTTCCGTCAGAACCTGCTGGGCAAGCGTGTGGACTATTCCGGCCGTTCCGTCATCGTGGTCGGCCCCGAGATGAAAATTTACCAGTGCGGCCTGCCCAAGGAGATGGCCATCGAGCTCTTCCGGCCCTTCGTCATGAAGAAGCTGGTGGAGGATGGCACTGCCAACAACATTAAGTCCGCCAAGAAGATGGTGGATAAGGGCAATCCCAAGGTGTGGGATGCGCTGGAGTTTGTTATCAAGGACCATCCGGTCATGCTCAACCGCGCCCCTACGCTTCACCGTTTGGGCATCCAGGCCTTTGAGCCGGTGCTGGTGGAAGGCCGGGCCATTAAGCTCCACCCCCTGGTGTGTACCGCATTCAACGCCGACTTCGACGGCGACCAGATGGCTGTCCATGTCCCACTCTCTGCCGAGGCTCAGACCGAGGCTCGCATCCTGATGCTCTCTGCTAACAACCTTCTGCGGCCCCAAGATGGCGGCCCCGTCACCGTTCCCACCCAGGACATGGTGCTGGGCTCCTACTACCTCACCTATGAGAGGTACGCCGAGCACACCGAGGGAGAGACTTACGACGACTGCGACGCCGTCCGGGAGGCATTGGCCTCCGGGGATATTGACGAGGACTGCTATATCTGGGTGAAGAACCCGGACAGTCTGGACGACATCCCCACTTATGCCGGCGTGGCCGCCCAGACCCCCGCGGGTGAACTGCCCCAGGAGATTCTCCACGCCTTCTCCGACGACGCCGAAGCCCGTCTGGCTTTCGATGAGGGAGAGCTGGATCTCCATATGCCCATCATGGTCCGCCGCACGGCGGCGGTGGACGGGGTGGAGCGCCGCAAGCTGGTGCGCACTACCGTGGGCCGCCTGATCTTTAATGAGGGGATTCCCCAAGATCTAGGCTTTGTGGACCGCAGTGATCCGGAACAAGTCTTTGAGCCGGAAATCAACTTTATTACCGGCAAGAAACAGTTGGGCAAGATCATTGACAAGTGCATTAACAAGCACGGCTTCACCGTTTCCGCCGGAGTGTTGGATACCATTAAGGCCAAGGGCTACCACTATTCTACCGTTGGTTCTCTCACCGTTTCCATTTATGATATGACGGTGCCTCCCAGCAAGCCGGAGAAAATCGCTGCCACTGAGCAGGAGATTGTGAAGATCGAGCGCCAGTACAAGCGAGGTTTTATCACCAATGACGAGCGCTACCGCTTGGTGGTCCAGGCATGGGAAAAGACCACGAAGGAAGTGGCCGACGCCCTGATGCAGAACTTGGACCGCTACAACCCCATCTGGATGATGGCGGATTCCGGCGCCCGTGGTTCTATCGCACAGATCCGGCAGCTGGCCGGTATGCGTGGCCTGATGGCCGATACGGCGGGCCGTACCATTGAAATCCCCGTCAAGGCAAACTTTCGTGAAGGCCTGTCTGTTTTGGAATACTTCATCTCCGCCAGAGGCGCCCGAAAGGGTCTGGCCGACACCGCTCTGCGTACCGCAGACTCGGGCTATCTGACCCGCCGTCTGGTGGACGTGGCCCAGGAGGTCATCATCCGGGAGCACGACTGCGGCACCCATGACGGCATCCTGGTCTCCGAGATCAGCGAGAACGGCCAGATCATTGAGCCCTTCGGCGAGCGGCTTAAGGGCCGCTATCCCGTGAAAGACGTGGTGGATCCCGCCACTGGTGAGCTGCTGGTGAGCCACGATACCATGATGACTCCTGCCACCGCCGATCTGCTGGAGGCCCATGGCATTCACGAGGTGATGATCCGCTCCGTGCTCACCTGCGAGGCCCGCAGCGGCGTTTGCGCCAAGTGCTACGGTGTAAACCTGGCCATCGGCGAACCGGTGGGCGAGGGGGAGACTGTTGGCATCATTGCGGCCCAGTCCATCGGTGAGCCGGGCACTCAGCTGACCATGCGTACGTTCCACACCGGCGGCGTTGCCGGCGGCGATATCACCCAAGGTCTTCCCCGTGTTGAGGAACTGTTTGAGTCCCGCCGGCCCAAGAAGATGGCCCAGTTGGCGGAGATCAGCGGCAAGGTCACCGTGGAGGAGGCCAAGAAGGGCGGCAGTCTCTACAACGTCACTATTGTGGCAGACGACGGGGAGACAGTGTCCTATTCGCTGCCTCATAGTGCCGGTGTCCGGGTCCAGAACGGCGACACCGTGGAGAAGGGCTTTGCACTCACCGACGGCGCGCTCTATCCCCAGGACGTGCTGCGGGTGCGCGGGATCCACGCTGTATACAACTACCTGATCCAGGAAGTGCAGAAACCCTATCGGCAGCAGGGCGTTGACATCAACGACAAGCACATTGAGGTCATTGCCCGCCAGATGATGCGCAAAGTCCGTGTGGAGGAGTCCGGCGACTCCGAACTGCTCTCCGGTTCTACCGTTGAGCTGGTGGAGTTCCTGGACGCCCGGGACGCGGTCCGCAAGCGTGCGGCGGCCGGGGAGAAGCGGGAGGATGGCAGCGAGCTGGTGGAGCCCGGGGCTACCCGCCTGTTGCTGGGCATTACCAAGGCCTCTCTGGCCACCGACTCCTTCCTGTCTGCTGCCTCCTTCCAGGAGACCACCAAGGTCCTTACCGAGGCTGCCATTAAGGGAAAAGTGGATCATCTGCTGGGCTTGAAAGAGAACGTCATCATTGGCAAGCTCATTCCTGCCGGTTCCGGACTGGCCCAGTACCGAAAGTATGACAAGATGCAGAACTCCGAGGGGCCTGCTGAGGAGCAGGCTGTTGTTGCCCGAGCCGAGGAGCTCCCCGAGCCCGTGGAGGCCGATGGCCTTCTAAACGACTACGACGAGCCAATAGAGTAATTTTTGCTGAAACAACGCCCCGACCACCGAACCGCAGCTTGCGGGCCGATGGCCGGGGCGTTTTCTGCCTATATTTAGGAAATTTCTGCCTTGACAGTTCTTTAACTATCAGGGTATGATGAGGCAAAGGGGGGATCCTGATGTCCCGGAAAAAGCTGTCATTGCTGCTGACGCTGGTCCTGCTGCTCTCCGGCTGTGGTGTTGGGGCGGCGGAGGACACGCCTGTGCCCACCGCTGTTCCGACTCCGGCGGTGCCAACACCCACGCCCTATGACGGTGCGTACAATCCGCTGACCGGGCTGCCGCTGTTGTCCGGTTCCCAGGAGGATCGCCCCATCGCCATCATGCTGAACAATTTAAAGGGAGCGCTGCCCCAGTTGGGCGTGTCCCAGGCCGACATTATATATGAGGTGCTGGCCGAGGGCGGAATCACTCGGATGCTGGGGGTTTACCAGAGCGTGGAAGGAGTGGGGAACATTGGCTCGGTGCGCTCCTCCCGGCCCTATTATCTGGAACTCGCCCTGGGACACGACGCGGTCTATCTCCACGCGGGGGGGAGCCCGGACGCTTATGACAAGATCCGGGAGTGGAATGTCACGGCCCTCGATTGCGTCAACGGACCCTATGAGGGAACCCTGTTCTGGCGGGACTCCTGGAGGAGAAAAAATCTTGGGTATGAACACAGTGTCATTACTTCGGGGGAGAGGATCACCTCGCTCTTTCCAAGTTACTCCTTCCGAAAACAACATTCCAAGGACTATTACTACAAGATGTCTTTTACAGAGGACGGGACGCCGGTCGGCGGACAGACGGCCGATACGGTAAAGGTCCCCTTTTCCGACTATAAGACCGGAGTCTTTACCTATGAACCGGAGGCCGGAACCTATCTGGTCTCCGAATACGGAAAGCCCTATGTGGACGGGAATTCCGGCGAACAGGTGGAAGTGACCAATCTTCTGATCCTCAAGACCCGCTGTGCCAATATTGCGGGGGACACCTACGGACGCATTACCGTGGAGCTCAATGGGGGAGAGGGCTGGTTTGCCTGCACAGGCAAATATGTGCCAATCCGCTGGGAGAAAGGGTATCCCGACGGTCAGCTATACTATGAAACGGAGGATGGGCGATCCATCACCCTGGGACAGGGGCGCAGCTATGTTTGTATCGTACCTACTGGCAGCGCGGTTGAGTTTTCATGAACGATAGGAGAAGTTTTCACCACTGGGGAAGGGCCCCCTCTGCCCGCAGAGGCAGTTCCGAAAAGATCCGGTCAGTCAATCTCTGATACTCTGCCGGATCGGTGGCCTTTCTCAGCTTCTTCATATAGGGGGAAATCCCCTCAAAAAGGCAACTGTGGTAAAACCAGATTTCCTTCATCCGCCCAAGCGCATTGCGACGGCTTCCAAAGGCGGAGGAGTATCCTTCGAGCAGGTCGTCGTGATAGTTTCGCAGAGTTGTCCTGTCTGCCGGGGATTTGCCCAAAGCCCGCTGGACAAGGGCCGGATCGGCGACCAAACCACGCCCAAGCATGACAGCCGGAGCGTTGGGAAACTGCGACTGGAATGCAGACAGTCTCTCGGCGGTTGTAAGATCGCCATTGCAACAGACGGGATTTTGGCTTTGTTCCAAGGCCCATAGAAAGGCTTCCGGCCTAGCCGGGACCCGATAAAAATCGGTCCGTACCCGTGCGTGGACAGTGAGTTCCAGGATGGGGTAACGATTATAAAGTTCCAGCAGCTTAAAAAATTCTTCCGGTTCTTTCATACCCAACCTGGTCTTGATGGAGATAGGCATGGGCGTGCGGGCAAAGATTTCATCCAAAAAATGCTCCAGAACCCCGGTGTCAGCCAGCATTCCGCTTCCCTTTCCCTTAGCAACTACCGTTCCGGAAGGACAGCCCAAATTCAGGTTGATTTCTGAATATCCGATCTCCGCCAGCTGCTGAGCGGCCCATAAAAAATCGGCTGCATGGCGGGTAAGCAGTTGGGGAACCACGGGAAGGCCAGCATTTTCTTCCAAGAGCACATCCCGAAGTGCCCTCGGAGGAAAACGGCCATCCTGCGTGGGAGACAAGAATGGAGTAAAGTATTTATCAAGGCCGGGAAAATACCGATGGTGAATGCTGCGAAAGACATGGTCGGTAATTCCTTCCATGGGAGCAAAATAAAAATTCATATCTGTCCATCCATTTAGAGTGAGTTATTTGAGATACAGTAAAAAAGCTGCCAGTCAATAAGCATTGACTGGCAGCCTGGTACGCCCGAAGGGACTCGAACCCCCAACATTCAGAACCGGAATCTGACGCTCTATCCAATTGAACTACGGACGCATTTTGTGGTGGACCCCTAAGCACGAAGTGTATTATACCATAGCAGGGTTCGTTTTGCAAGTACTTTTTCTCCAGGGGAAAGGGTTTGAAGGGCAGGCGGCCTGGAGGCCGCCTGCCCTTCGGTCATTTTCCCCCCTGTGGGAGACAGGGGCTCAGAGAAAGGCTTGGATGCAGAGATCAGAACAGTGCCTGATAGATATTGTAAATTCGCTCCCGGTCCAAAGGAACAAAGTTGTTGGCCAACAGGCGACCTTGGTTTGCCAGGACAGAGTCCGTAAACTCGTTTAGATCCTGTTCGGTCACACCGTATTCCCTTAGGGCCTTTTTTTGCATCAGGACTCCCAAAAGTTGGTCCAAAGAGGCAAAGACAGCCTCCGGCTCCGGAGAACAAGACAATGTTTCCGCGAGATGGGTACTCAGGGCAGCCATCTCACCGCCCCGATCCAGCTCCAGATAACTACGCATCACACCGTCGAACAGGGCATAGTTAGACTCTCCGTGGGCCACATGGTATTTGGCGCCCAAGGGATAGGATAGAGCGTGGACTGCCGCGCAGCCGGCGTTTCCAAAGGCGATGCCGGCATATGTGGAGGCTAGGAGAAAATCGCCCAGAAGAGGGATGCGGGCCTCTGGCCCGTCGGCGGCAATTTTCCGGTAGCCGCGCAGAATCATGTCGGCGGCCCGGTATCCGAAAAGACGGGTAGTCTCATTCCCCTTGGGAGAGAGGCTGGACTCCACGGCGTGAATGAGGGCATCGATGGAGCTGGTGGCGAAGAAGCGGAAGGGGAGGCCGGAAAGAAGCTCGGGGACTAGTACTGCCGAGTCGGCGTACATGGAGTCGGCGGCCAGCCCCTTTTTGGTCCCGCGGCTGTTGAGAGCAAGGATCGCGATGTTTGTGACCTCGCTGCCGGTTCCACAGGTTGTGGGGACCAGAATCAGCTCTTTGTCTTTAATTGCCGGGCGGACTCCGTCATAAAGCTCCAGAATGGGCGAAAAATCCTTTAAAGCAAAGAGCTTGGAAATGTCGATTACCGTACCGCCGCCTACGGCGATAATTCGCCGGTGAGCCCCTCCGGCATCTCGGTGCATAGCCTCAGCCATGTCATCGGAGGGCTCGCCCTGACCGTACTTTTCCTGGAAGAGTACGTCGCACTTTAGATCCAGAGAACCAAAATAGGGCTTGTAGATGTATTCGTTGGTGATGACCAGGTCGCCTGGGCCGAGGCCAAACTCCTCGGCAAACGCGGCGGCAGTATCATAGCGATAAAGGGTGGGTTTGATCATCAATTGTCTCATGGTTTACCTCTGCTTTCTATGTATCCGCTTGCGGAAGATGGAATATCAGGTTTTGCTGGGCTGCTTTTTCTTGGAAAAGACCTCAGTAGCATCTACTACCAACCACACAATAATACCAACCAGCAGAGCTTGGGCGGGGGTGTAGTAGGCCAGAGCGGCGGCAATGATACAGGCAATGCCTCGGTCGTTGGCGGAGGCGCACATGCGCATACCGATGTTGCCGCAGGCAAATGCCTGCACGCCCATAGTGATGCCGAAGAAGATGGCAAAGGCGGGCTTAATCAGGGTCACAAGAGGAAGAATCAGCACGGCAATGACAGTAGCCGCGCGGAAAGTGCAGACACCGTCCCAATAGGTGTGTATGGTGTTGTAGCCACGCTTGTAACGTTCGGTGATGGTCAGCAGGCCGGAGGCCCACAGCGGGCCGCACATTGGCACCCAGGGGGCAAAGAGCGACATGATGGCGTTGCGCAGGAAGCTCACCAGGTTGGAACGGCCGGCGTCAAAGATTACAATTTCATCGTTTCGGTAGGCAGTGGCCTCGGTGACGACCTCTTTTGCCAGTACAAAGTCTGAGAAAGCGATGATATAAGTGGTCAGGGCACTGGGAATGGCGGCAAGGAAGAAAGAAGCAGCCGGGAATCCAATGCCAAAAATAGTAAAGTGCTCCAGCACAAAGCCAAAGCTCAGCGGCGTCAGCCCCCACTGGATGACGGGCATGGGAATCTCCTTGAGCAAAATGGGAGCCAGAATAATGGCGAAAAGCTGTGCCGGGACGACACCTTGGTTTCGTATGACACGCCAGAAATTGCTGGTCTGGGCCTTGCGGGCAAACCATGGATTGAACAGGAAGAAGTAGGACATCAGAACAGCAATCGCAACAGTCCAAGGCGCCTTAGGCATTCGGGCAGAGAATACGTTGATGCCGGCGGTGATCCCGGCGCCCAGGACAATTCCTGCCTTGATGCCCATAGGAACCGCGTCTACCAGCATCCGGCCCAGACCGGTGGCACCCATGATAAGAAAACATAGGGCGACCAGCATTTGCAAGGCAATCATAGCATAAACTCGATCTACTTGGCCTGTGGCGTAGTTGGGGAGATCCCACTGCTGCAGAAATTTCAGGGTCAGGGGCAGAGCGGGGGTGATCCAACCGGGGACCACGGGGTCGCCCATCAGAGAGGGAAGGTAGTAGCAAATGGCGTTGAGTACACCGAAGGTCAGTGCCATGAGAAATACGCTGTTTTCATCAAAGCCGAGGGCTGCAATGTTAGCGGGGTCGTCCAGACCGAAGGTAGTCATGGTGGTGGTGACGCCGGCACCCAGACAGGCCACGCCCAAGAACAGGGCGGCGGCCATTTCAGTCCAGGACCACTCGTGGTGGATGAGGGGGATACGGATCATGAACGGCCCAATTTTGATACCGGGCTGTTCCGCGCCGTAGGCACGCTTTTTCAGGGGAAAGGTGCCGGACAGGAAGCCCTCCGGCGTGACGACTTTTTTCTCTGTAGTTTCGCTCATTTTTACGCCTCCTCTTTGTCATGTCAAGACTTACAGATACACCCGCCGCCCTTTCTCTCACACTGCTCGGACCTCCTCTCTGCGTGTTTCGCAGCGGGACGTACGTTTGGTATGCATCTAAATAGACTGCAAGGCGCATGCCAACTTCAGATTCGGGCGTGGGCCTTGGCTTCTGATCCCTTCCCGGGCAGAGCCAGCAGGAAAAAAGGGGGGAGTAGAAAATCTTGACTGAGACAGAAAGTGTGACAAAAACTGTGTCATAATGTCACATGCTGTGCTGTTGTGGCACATAGTAAATAAAAACGGAATGTACGGTTTAAAAAATTTTGTGAAATAAACAAAATATTTAAAAACACAATCCACAAATTGCACAGTTTCCCTTGACAGAGGGCGGAAAGTCCCTAGATAATAGAAGAGAGTGTGAGAGGAGGTCTCTTTATGTGGGTGGACCAGGAAAAAGTCCTGGCGGCGAAGCGCGCTTTTCAGCGGGGAGAACCCTTTGATCCGACGGTGGTCCGGCCTGTGATCCTGGAGTCCTGGAAGCGCTCCCAAGCGTTTGGAGTTCGGATGGATACCCAGCCACCCCCCATTCTGACCGCAGGGGAGCTGGCCGAGCGATGCCGGCAGCGGCGGGAATTTTGCGATGTGGCGCTGCCTTTTGTAAAAAGTCTGCGGGAATTTGCCACCGGTGCAGGATTTGTGATGACGGTCTGCGATGAGGAAGTGTATGTTCTTCAAGTGACGGGGGACGAGGACCTTCAGCAGATTATCCGGGCTGGGGGGATGGTAGAAGGCTGCAACCGCAACGAACATCGAATTGGTACCAACGGCGTAGGCACTCCGGTGGAGACGGGACAGCCTGTCCAAGTGTTCAGTGAGGAACACTATTTCGGACCCAGCCGCAAATGGGGCTGCACCGGAGCGCCGATTTTCCGGCCGGACGGCACCGTAGTGGGTGGGATTTGCCTCATCAGCCCTTACGAGAAGGTGGGGGCGCAGACCTTGGCCCTGGCGGTCTCGGTAGCAGAGAATATTCGTCGGCAGATGAAGATGCTGGAGACCGTTGAGGCGTTGGATCATCTTCAGCGCAACCTGAGCATCATCATTGAGACCTGGCCCTCCGGTATTCTGTTGCTGGATCGGGATTTGACCGTGGTACAGGCAAATGCCGGCGCAGCCCGGCTTTTGATGCTGCCTCGGGAAGTTTTGGAGGGGTCCGCTTTCTTTGACCTGGTTGGAAGGCGTTCCCTACGAGAGTCAGAGGTTCGAAGGGGTGTGACCGATCGCCTGATTACCATTGAGCGGGGGGCGCAGACACTCTCGCTGTCCTTCTCCATCCAACGGGCCGACGCAGGTTCCTGCGTAGTCATATTTGAGACAGCGGAAACCCTCCATAGAAAGGTCAGCCGGATCGTGGGTTCTGATGCCCGCTTTCGCTTTGACAATATCATCGGCGGATCTTCCGCTCTGCGGGATGCGGTGGAGCTTGCCCGGGTGGCGGCGGGAAATAACTCAAACGTTCTCCTCAGCGGAGAGAGTGGTACCGGAAAAGAACTGTTTGCACAGGCGATCCACAACGCCAGCGCCCGAAGGCGGGAGCCTTTTGTAGCCATTAACTGCGGAGCCCTGCCCAAGAGCCTTATTGAGAGTGAACTTTTTGGTTACGAGGGGGGAAGTTTCACGGGGGCTAACCGGGATGGTCGGGCGGGCAAGTTTGAGTTGGCCAACGGGGGAACCATTTTCCTCGATGAGATCGGCGATATGCCATTCGATGTGCAAGTGAGTCTGCTGCGGGTACTTCAGACCAGGGAGGTCAGTCGGATCGGATCCAGCAAGACAATTAAGGTGGATGTGCGGGTGATCTCGGCCACGAACCAAAATCTGATCAAGGCAATTGAGCGAAATGAGTTCCGGAGCGATCTCTACTACCGGCTCAATGTTTTTGATATCCGCATTCCGCCCCTGCGGGACAGACAGGGTGATATTGTTTCCTTAGCGGACTATTTCTTCCGGAAATATACAGCGGATTTGCCTTGCTGCCGGGTGACGGGGCTCTCACCGGAGGCTTATGCTCTTCTGTGCCGCTACCATTGGCCGGGGAATGTCCGGGAACTGGAGAATGCCGTGGAGCGGGCAATTTATTTGGCCAAGACAGATCGGATTGGACCCGAGTGCTTTCCCGAGCATATCCGCTCTGCCGATCTGGGGGGGGCCGTGGAAGAGCGGGAGGAGGAATCCCGGCAGCCGCCCGAGTCTGGCAGCAGCGCTGCGGGGCGGAGCGGCTGCTCTCTGCGGGAGACCGAGCTGCGGCAGATTCGCAGTGCGCTGTCCCTCAGCGGTGGGAATGTGACCAAGGCAGGGGAGTTTCTGGGCCTTTCTCGCAGGACTGTCTATCGCAAGATGGAGCGATATGGGCTGGAGATCTCCCATTTCCGGACGGATGGCTAAGCCTGTCATGAAAGACTTGGCATGGCGCTTGCAGTGTAGTACTTACGGACGGAATCGAAACTACGACTGTAGAGAGGAGAAGGCACAATGGACAAAACCATGCGGTCAAGACCCATCGTATCCACCGCCGCATTCCTTCTAGCCGTGGGCGGGGAGCTCTACTTTTTGCGCGGGCGTCTGGCAAGCCTGCCCGCTGAGGCACCGATTCCCCTTTTGGCGGAGCTCTTCCTGTGCGGAGGAATTCTGATCGGCGCACTTTTTAGTGCCACGCCCAGGGGATGGCGAGGAAAGGCAGGCTGCGGGGCAGCCTATCTGTTTTTGGCGGGTTATCTGGCGTTTAACGTGATTCAGTTTTCCTTTTTTAGTGGACTTTATTTAGAGGGCATTACTACGGAGTACCCCAGCTACGGTCCGGCGCTGGCGGCCTTTAAGCTGGTGCTGGTGACGGTAGGGGTGGTGGCAGCCACGCCGGTGGCACCGGGACCAGATCGACGGGAGTATGCCGACAGGCTTTGGCAGGCCGCACGCCGTCAGCAGAAGTCATGGACGGAAGGAGAGACGGCGCAAAGGGCAGATAGCGGCGAGGATCCGGCAGACCGGGCAGTTCAAAGACTGCGCCGGGAACTGACCCCGGATGAACTGGAGCGACTGAAGCGTACGCTGTTGGCACAGCCGACACCGGAAACGCCGAAAGCGGAAGAAAGTCCGGCAGGGCCAGACGAGAATACTCCGGAAGAGACGGGAAAATGGGCCGGCTTTGAAGAATGGAAGGGCTGGGGCTGCAGCTGACAGCCCGGAAAGGAGAGGGAGCCATGGGCGCGGTGGCAATTCGGATCGGCTACGCGGCGATGGTCGCGGCGGTTATCTTGGCATTTTTGTTTTCCAGAAGGGGAGAGAAGGAGCTCCGCTTTGCGGTGGACCGGTTTGCAGAGGCATTTCTGGGCCTTTCCAATTTAGTCGGTTCCCGTCCGCCTGTCCGGCGGCTGGCAGTACGGCGATCTGGCGGCGCAGTTTCTCCCTTTCCGCTGAAGCAACAGCCTGAGGAGCTTCGAGAAATCCTGCGCCTGGGTGCGGGAGAGGAGGCTGCCGCTTTCTATCAAAGGGCTGAATCCGCTGCGATGGAGGTCCGGCAGCGCAGCCGCCGGAGCCGCCGTCTGCGTGAACAGTTTGGGCAGCCCATCACCGATTTATGTTTCCTGGCCTGTGTTTTTACCGAGGGGTGCCGAGACCTGTCCACGATTGACGCGGTCAACCGTGAAAACGCCTTTACTCAGTTTCTGACCGACCAGGAGCAGCACCGAATGGCGCTGCTCAAGAGAATTTCCAGAGAGTTCAACGGCACTTTTTTAACGCTGAACCAGAACTATGATCTGGCTGCCCTGAGCGAGAAGGAGCATGTGCAAAGCTGCAAGGGAGGAGAAGCGATATGAGTTGGCTGGAGGCATTTCAATATGCGATCTATGGCCTGGGCGGAGCGGTGGTTTTGTTGTGGCTGTTCAACTTGAGCCTGGCCTTTCGGGGGCGGCGGGAAAGCGTGGCGGCCAGAAGGACGATGTTTATCTTGGCTTTTGTTTTGCTCGGACTGAGCATTGCGCGAAGCTCCCAGCTCTACGGTTCCACCGTGGTGTTTGCAAATCTCCTGGTGCTGGGGTGTATCATGGTTGCTTTTATTCGCTCCGAGCGGGGGGAGAGGGAGAGCTCTTCGGAGTAAGCCGGCGCGAACAGCGAGCCTCACTTAGTAACGCATATTATAAGAAGCGCGGTGAAAACAGTTCACCGCGCTTCTTATAATAATCAGTGCCCTCTTGACAAATTAACCGATAGTATTATAATTTAACTATAAGTTAAATGTAGAGAGGAATGTAAATATGAATCGCAAAACAGATCGGCTTATTACATTCAACCGAAAGAATATTCTGGATGCCGCCGACAAACTGTTCTCTGAAAATAGTGTTGAAAAGACAACGATGGACATGCTGGCGACAGAGGCAGGATGCAGCAAACCCACCCTGTATGGCTATTTTAAAAACAAAGACGAAGTATTCTTCGCTTTGGTCTATAACTTTTTGAAAGAATTAACGCAGCAAGTGA
>JAYFPI010000067.1:0-49372 GCA_034927965.1 Pseudoflavonifractor sp. | reverse complement strand
AGAATCCGTCTGGAGGCCGGATCGTGCTTCAGACTCCAGAGCACCCGGTCCACCTGATCCATCTCCCCCTCTGGATAGCGGTGCTTGACCCCCAGCTGATAGCCGTAGGCCTTGCCGATGGAGCCGTTTTCGTCCGCCCATGCATCCCACACATGGCTGGAGAGTTTATGGACGTCATTGGATTTCTTCTGCCAGATCCACAACAGCTCGTCCACCGCGCTCTTAAAATACTGGCGGCGGACCGTGAGAATGGGAAACTCTTTTTGCAGGTCGTATCGGTTGACCACACCGAATAGCTTAACAGTGTGGGCAGGGCTGCCGTCCTCCCAGCGGGGGCGGACGGGAAGATCAGTGTCCCAGACGCCGTGGTCCAGAATGTCCCGGCAATTTTGAAGAAAAAGTTGATCTGCATAGCTCATGGGTAGGCCCCCCTTTTATTTTTTCTATCATATCATCCTTTGGAAAATGAGACAAGGCAAAAACGCAGGCGGCCTTTGGAGGCCGCCTGCGTTTTATAAAGTCCGTTTCCTGGCTCAGATAGACTCCGGGGGCGCGGGGTGTCCACCAAAGGCGTCCACCGCCGCCTCATTGGCCGCCTGTCGGGCCTCAATAGCCTGCTTGAGAAGCATATCCTTCACCTTCATCAGCCGGATGGTAGAGGCGCGCTCGTTCTCATCCAGCTTCATGGTGATGTACTTGATCGTCTCCTGCATCTGGGGGATCTTCACATACTCCAGCGCGTTGACCCGGCGGCGGGTTTTTTCAATCTCCTGGGCCAGCAGCTGAGAGGTCTTTTCCACCTCGGCCAGCCGCAGCATATCCTGAAAGACCTGAGAGAGGGCCTGCACGGCGTCGTCCAGTTCGCCGGAAGTGGCCGCAAAGCCGTAAGGATAGACCTGTCCGGCCTCACCACTTTTCGTTTTAAAGTGGTAGATGGGCACATCCACCGACATGATGTTCTGGAAGCCCATATCCAGGGAGACCGACTCCTTCGGGTACAAAAGGGCCTGCTCCAGCATCTCGGGGGACATCACCGCCGAGGCGGCGGCGAAGGCGGTGGCGGCCTGGGACAGTCCCTCCTCCACCTTTCTCCGCAGCGCCCGATTTTCCCGCACCACGTCCATGAACTGCTTCATCAGCTCGTCGCGCTTGTCTTTGAGCAGCTTGTGGCCCCGGGTGGCGGTGCGCAGCCGGCCCTTGAGTCGGGTGAGCTCCATGCGGGTGGGGTTGACATTGATCGCGGGCATCGCTTACCCCTCCTTTTTTGGGAGGTACTGCTCGATGAACTCGGGCTTGATCCGCTTAAGTTCCCCCTTGGGTAGAATGGACAGAAGCTCCCAGCCCAGATCCATGGTCTCCTGGATGGAGCGGTTTTCGTCCGGGCCCTGGGAGACGTAGCGCTTTTCAAACTCGTCGGCAAATTTGGCGTACAGCAGGTCGGTGGGAGAGAGGGCGGCCTCGCCCAGGATGGACATGAGCTCCTTGTTCTCCTTGCCGGTGGAATAGGCGGCAAAGAGCTGGTTCATCACGCCGGAGTGGTCGGCCCGGGTCTTTCCCTCACCGATGCCCTTATCCTTCAGACGGGACAGAGAGGGGAGCACGTCGATGGGCGGGTTGACGCCCTTGCGGAAGAGCTCCCGGCTCAGAATGATCTGCCCTTCGGTGATGTAGCCGGTGAGGTCGGGGATGGGGTGGGTCTTGTCGTCCTCTGGCATGGTGAGGATGGGGATCATGGTGATGGAGCCCGGCTTGCCCAGCTGACGGCCAGCCCGCTCGTACATGGTGGCCAGGTCAGTGTACAGGTAGCCTGGATAGCCCCGGCGGCCGGGAACTTCCTTCTTGGCCGCCGAGACTTCGCGCAGCGCCTCTGCGTAGTTGGTGATGTCGGTGAGGATGACCAGAACGTGCATATTCTTTTCGAAGGCCAGGTACTCCGCTGCCGTCAGGGCCATACGGGGGGTGGAGATACGCTCCACGGCTGGGTCGTTGGCAAGGTTTGTGAACAGCACCGTCCGATCGATGGCGCCGGTGCGCTTGAACTCCTCCACGAAGTAGTTAGACTCTTCAAAGGTGATGCCGATGGCGGCAAAGACCACGGCAAAGTTTGCGCCGTCGTCTCCCAGCACCTTGGCCTGGCGGGCGATCTGGGCGGCCAGAGCGGCGTGAGGCAGACCGGAGCCGGAGAAAATGGGCAGCTTTTGGCCGCGGACCAGCGTGTTCAGCCCGTCAATGGCGGAGATACCGGTCTCGATAAACTCGTTGGGGTAGTCTCGGGCGGCGGGGTTCATGGGAAGGCCGTTGATGTCCCGGTACTCGTCGGGGAGAATGTCGGGGCCGCCGTCGATGGGCCGGCCCATGCCGTTGAACACCCGGCCCAGCATCTCGGAGGACACGCCCAGTTGTAGAGGGTGTCCCAAGAAGCGAACCTTGGAGTCGGCCAGATTAATGCCGGCGGAGGGCTCAAAGAGCTGAACCACGGCGTTATCCCCGTTGACCTCCAGCACCTTGCAGCGGCGCAGGTCACCGCTCGGGAGCTGAATCTCGCCCAGCTCGTCGTAGGTCACTCCCTGGACCTTCTTCACCATCATCAGGGGGCCGTTGACCTCCTGGATGGTTCTATACTCTCGAATCATACGTCCGCCTCCCCTTTGGCCGCGGCGGCGGCAATTTCATTCTCCATGGCGGAGCCAATGGCTGCGTAGGCCGCCGGATACTCCTCCTGGGGCACCGACTTAGCCCGGCCGATCTGCTCCCGGCTGGGAATGGCAAAGAGGTCAGCGGGAACCGCACCCTTGCCGATGGCTTCCCGGCAGAGAACATCGCACTTCAGAATGAGGCCCAGAAGCTTCTCCTGCCGGTCGTAGGAGGAGTAGCTGTCCACGTCCAGGAAGGCGTTCTGCTGAAGGAAGTCCTCCCGGATCATCCGGGCGGTTTCCAAGGTGAGCTGGTCGGCGGGGGACAGAGAGTCCTTGCCCACCAACTGCACGATCTCGTTGAGGCTGGATTCCTCCTGGAGAATGGCCAGGGCCCGGTCCCGGTCAGCCATAAATTCCTCGCCCAGGTTCTCGTCGTACCAGGGCCGAAGGGATTCCAGATAGAGAGAGTAAGAGCTCAGCCAGTTGATGGCGGGGAAATGGCGGCGGTAAGCCAGGCCAGCGTCCAGCGCCCAGAACACCTTGACGATCCGCATGGTGCCCTGGCTCACGGGCTCGGAGAGGTCGCCGCCCGGAGGAGACACGGCGCCCACGGCGGTGAGGGAGCCCCGGCGGTCATCGGAGCCGATGCACTCCACCACGCCGGCGCGCTCGTAGAACTGGGCCAGGCGGGAGCCCAGATAGGCGGGGTAGCCCTCCTCGCCGGGCATCTCCTCCAATCGGCCGGACATCTCGCGCAGGGCCTCGGCCCAGCGTGAGGTGGAGTCGGCGATGACGGCCACGTCGTAGCCCATATCCCGGAAATATTCGGCGATAGTGATACCAGTATAAATGGACGCCTCACGGGCAGCCACGGGCATATCGGAGGTGTTGGCAATAAGCACTGTCCGCTTCATAAGGGACTCCCCGGTGCGGGGGTCCTGAAGCTCGGGGAACTCCCGCAGCACATCGGTCATCTCGTTGCCGCGCTCGCCGCAGCCGATGTAAATGACGATATCCACGTCCGCCCACTTTGCCAGCTGGTGCTGGACCACCGTCTTGCCCGAGCCGAAGGGGCCGGGGACGGCGGCTGTGCCTCCCTTGGCAATGGGGAACAGGGTGTCGATGATCCGCTGCCCGGAGCACAGGGGGGTCTTGGGAGGATACTTGTGGGTATAAGGGCGGCCCACACGCACGGGCCACTTCTGCATCAGTGTCAGCTCATGCCGCTCCCCGGCGTCGTCCACCAGCACGCCGATGGGGTCGGTAACGGTGTAACTTCCCCTCTGGATGGAGAGGATCGTGCCGCTCATGCGGGGGGGCAGCAGAATTTTGTGAAGCACCACGCTGGTCTCCTGGACTGTGCCTAGGATGTCACCGCCGGAGACCTTGTCTCCGGACTGCACCGTGGGGGTAAACTCCCACTGTTTCTCTCGGTTCAGCCCGGGCAGCTCGATGCCGCGGGTGATATTGGATCCGGTGGCCTTCATGATCTCCTCCAAAGGCCGCTGAATGCCGTCATAGATATTTTCGATCATGCCGGGACCCAGTTCCACGGACAGAGGGGCGCCGGTAGTGACCACCTCGGCACCCGGACCCAGTCCGGAGGTCTCCTCGTAGACCTGGATGGAGGCGGAGTCCCCGTTCATGGTCAAAATCTCACCGATGAGCCGCTGAGGGCCCACACGGACCACGTCGGCCATATTGGCGTCCGAAAGGCCGGTGGCCACCACCAGCGGGCCGGAAACCTTGACAACTTTTCCGCTCAAGTCGTTCAACCTTCTTCCTTCAGGTAGATTCGCATTCCTCGGCCAGCCGCTAAGCGCCCTTACAAAATGTCCGCGCCCACGGCCCGCTCCACAGCGGTCTTCACCTTGGCCATACCGATGCCCAGGCTCCCCTCCTTGCCGGGGATGAGGATCACCGCGGGGGTAAGATCGTCCTGATAGCGGGCGATTTCTGGGCCCATATACTGAGCAAACCCCTCGGTGAGATAAATGATGGCGTAGTTTTCCCGGGCCAGCCGATGGAGAGCCGCCTTGGCCTCCTCTGTGTTTTCCACAGGAAACACATCCAGCCCCAACGCCCGGAAACCCAGGACGCTGTCCCGGTCGCCCACGGCGGCAATACGGTACTCAGACATAGCTCTCACGCATCCTTTCTCGGATTGCGTCGCCGCTCAGTCCGGCCTTTCGGCCCGCCAGGACGGTGCGGATGGCGGTGGCCTCCGCCTCACGGGCGCACAGATAGGCCACCACAGGGGCCTCTCCAAACGCCACCCGTTTGGCCTGACTCAGGTAGCCGTTTAGGGCGTCGTCACAGCGCTTTTCAAAGCCGGTGAGGTTCCCGGAACCTGCGGCAGTGAGTCCTGCACCCAGCTCGGCGGCCCCTTCCAGGGGCGTTCCCGCAAACCGGCGGGCCAGCTCTCCGCCCTTGGCGGCGGCGATCGTCCGGGGCTCCACGTTTCCACCGGGGAGCAGACTGTCCGTCAGCACCTCGCCCCCCGCCCCCATCCGCTGGCAGCGGACGGCGGTACGAAGATTTGCGGCGTCCACCGCCAAGCGGACGTAGCCCTGCAAAAAGGCGCTCCCGCTGGCCTTGGCCGCGGCGGCCATCTCTTCGTAGCAAGCCCGGTCCAGGATCAGGTCGGCAGCCTGAGGATCGCCCGAGGCGTTCAGGGTCTCCCGGGCCTCCTCCGCCGCCCGGCGAAGGGCCTCCGGATAGTCCCCCAGCGCCCCCCGGCGATAAGCTTCAGCCAGTGCCGCGGGAGAATAGCGTCCCCCCGCCATCAGCAGTCGATCGGCTTCTTCACCCAGGGCCTCGGCCTTTACCAGAACCTTGAGATTGTGGTAATCATATTTGATTTGGAAAACCTCCACCAGAGCCGGCTGGGGCACGGCGGAGCGCAGGTCGGCAAAGAGGTCGGCCCTCGCCCCGGCCAGCACTCGGTTAAGCGCGGGAACCGAGAGGTCCTCCGGTTCGGCGTAGCCGCACTCAGTGAGGATCTTAAGAGCCTCCTCGTCGGTGCGGGCCTCGATCATCCGCTCCCGGCGCTCACGGCTGAACAATCTGTTCTCCATGGCCCGGACGCGGGTGGAGATGGAGAGATAATCAGTATCTTTCACGGCTTCCTCCTTTCCCCGGAGGGAGAATCATTCCCGGATAAACAGCACGTCGGCCACTTGGCGCTCCAGCTCGGGACGGGCCAGACGGACCACGGTCTCGAAGGCGCAGTTCATCTCCACGCCGTCGGCTGCCAGGATGAAGCCCCCCCGAATGGGCCGGGTCTCCTCGGCCAGGGTAAGCATCCCAGTACCCGCCAACAGGGCAGAGCCGACGGCGACCACCTTGTCCAGGATGGCCCCGGCGGCCGAGCCGGTCAGCTCCTCAGGCAGCTTGGGTGCCACCTGGCGGGCCAGGATTTCGTTGGCGCGGGTGACCACCTGCTTGCCCACACGGGCCCGGTCCCGCTTGGAAAAGGCAACGCTCTCCCGCCCGGTGACCGATGCCTTGGCCGCCATGGCGGCCAGCAGTTCCACATACTCCTCCTCGGGCAGCTCCAGAAGCTGTTCCAGGGCCCGGTCAAAAGCCTTGCCCAGCATCTCCTGCTTGGCCCCCAACAGCTGCTTGCGGCCCTCCATCTGGGCTACGCTGGCCAGACGCTCCTGCCGCTCGGCGGCGTTTTTCTTGCCCCGGTTCAGGATATCGTCGCTCTCCCGCCGGGCCTTTTCCGCCCACTCGGCGGTAATGGCATCGGCTTTGGTCTGGGCGTCGGTCAGAATGCGGTCGGCCTCGGCCTGAGCATCGGCGTCGATACGCTGCGTAATCTTATCAAGTCCGTTCATACGGTTTCCGCCTTTCCAGTGTGATCCTCATTATGCGCTGATGTTGATGATCATCAGCATGGAGGCCAGCAGGGAGAGGATGGCGTAAAACTCCACGGTGATGCACAGGATCATGCCCTTGGACCAATCGTCGGGCTTCTTGGCCAGAATGTTGATGGAGCCCGCAGCCACCCGGCCCTGAGCAATGGCGGAGAAGAGGCCGCCGAGTGCCATGGGCAGGCAGGCAAAGAGGTACTGCATCCCCTGGGCGATAGACAGGTCGGGAAGGGTACCTGAGAGCAGGCCCATGCGGAAGATGGCGAAGAACCAGACCACCAGGCCATACAGGCCCTGGGTGCCAGGGATAACCTGAAGGATCAGCACTTTACCGAACTTGCTGGGATCCTCGCAGAGAAGGCCGGCACCCGCCTCACCGGCAATGCCGGTGCCCTTGGCCGAGCCAATGCCGCTCAAAACTGCCGCCAGGCCGGCGCCCAGCAAAGCCAGGGCCAGACCGCCAATGTTTTCCAAAAACATAATGAATTCCTCCTTTATTCTTGTACCACGTCAATGTATTTGGTCTCAATATCCAGGGGACGGAAGGGCTTTCCACCGTCTTTGTAGAACTTGTTGAAATACTCCAGGCACTGCAGGCGCAGGTCATGCACATAGCAGCCCAGCAGATTCAAAGCAAAGTTCAAAGCGTTGCCCGCGAAGGAAATAATCAAAAACAGGACAATGTTCCCCGGAATGGCACCCAAGGTATTGAACACCTGGGCAATGACGCTGCCCGCCAGCATCAGGGCCATCAATCGGGAATAGGACAGAATGTCTCCGAAATAGCCCGTGATATGGTTATAAAGAGAGCCGATCACCGCGGTGACCTTGCCAAAGCCCTTGGCGTTCCAGCCCGAGCCTACCAAAATCATCACGCCGCCGACTATAAGTACAATCTTGGTCACGCCCAAAATGGCCAGTGCCGCGCCCAGGAAAACCACCCACCAGGTGCCCTCCTCCCAGATTGCATCCATCACTTCCCCACGTTTCAGCTTCTCTACAAAGCTAATGGCCATGCCTGTGACAACCTGCACGAAGCCCAGACACATAGCCCCCACGAGAATGGATAGGGTATCGTCCAGCGGGGTGAAGAGCGAGGGCAGGGCAGTGAGGGTAGTGTTGGGATTGATGAGCTTAGCCAGCTGGGGAATAAAGTCCCCAAAGAAGCCGCCGGTGAGCGCTCCTACGGCAAAGGTACTCACCCCACACAGACCCATCAGTCGGAACAGGTGATCCATCGTTCCCTTGGGCTTCAGCCGCCTGGTAACAATGAGGGAGGCCAGAATCATCAGCAGGCCGTACCCCATGTCCGCCAGCATGATACCGTAAAACAAGATAAAAAAGGGCGCCATCAGGGGGTTTGGATCCACCCCGTCATAGGCGGGCAGGGAATACATCTCGGTGACCATGTTGAGCGGCCTGGTAAGCCAGTTGTTCTTCAGTTTCACAGGCACGTGAGGGTATTCCTCCGGAGCGGGGTCGGCAGACTCCCAGGCGCAGGGGTAGCTGTCCAGCAGTGTCTTCAGCTCTCCCTGATCCTCCGCCGGGAACCAGCCTGCCAGGTAGAAGGTCTCTCCGGTGTCCCGGAGCTGGGCCTTGGCGGTCTCCCGCCGCACGTCCTGGGCCGTCCGGTCGGCACACAGCCGCAGGGCGGCACGCTCCCGGGCATATCCGGCCGCTTTTTCAGCCAGAGCCTCCCGTTCCTTCTGATTGGCCTCCAGTTCTCCCCGGATCCGCCGGTCATTCTCCGCCGCCATCCCGGTAAGGCCACGGAAGGTGGTGCGGGAAAACCCGTGGGCCTGCAAAAGCTCCACGGCCTCCGCCGCTACGCTCTGGTGGCAGAGAAAGAAAATATATTGGAAATTCCGGTCCCGGCCCGCTGCAGTGAGAGAGCACAGCTCCCCGGCCGGCCCCAGTTCCCCGAGGATCGCCTCCGCCTCCTCCCCTGCAGGAAGGGTTCCAAAAAAGGCGGTGACCGATGGCGTGGACCCTGCCTCCAGGGGTACCTCCAGTCCCAGCCAAGGGGCCAGAGAGGCCCGCTGAGCCTGAAGTTTTCCAAATTCCGACTCCAGCGCGGCAATGTCCCTTCGGGCGCCGCAAAGCGCCGCAGCATCTGCAAGCGCCCGGTCATAAGTCTCCCGATCCAGGAACTGCTTTCGGCTGACCTCCGGTCTGGGGGACAAGCCGCCACCCTTTTCGGGCGCATACTGCTGAAGCGCCTCCAGCGCTTCCGCTATCCGGCTCTGCCGTTCCTTCGCCTCTCCCAGCGTCTGGTCGGAAGGGCGGGAAAGAGATGCCCACGCCGGGTCATCTCCTGTGTCTTGCGGCTCGTCGATCTCCACGCAGCCCAGATCCTGAAGTCGATTCAAAAGTTCTTCCCGGTCTGCGCGTAGGGCGATGAGCCGCAGGCGTTTCATTTTCACGATAGCCATTTCAGGTATTCACGACCCTTCTGACGATCAGCGCCGCAGCCTCATCTAGTTTCTCTGCGGCCTTCTCCCGGAGTGTCTGGCAGTCTTTCTCATACTCTGCCAAGGCCTCCCGCGTCTTTTCCCGGGCGGTCTCCTCAGCCTGACTCATCCACGCCTTGGCCTGAGTCTGGGCGGCCTTCCGCGCCTCGTTCAGCTTCGCTTGGCCATCCTTTTGTGCCTGCGCCAGCAACGCCTGGGCTTGAGTCTGGGCCTGAGCCTTGCGCTCCCGAGCCTCCGTTTCCATTTCGGTCACCTGTTTGATCGCGTCCATCGACATGTTCTCACCGCCTTTTTATCCTGGGACTCATAAGGATATTGCTTTTTTTATCTTACTCGAAAGCAGCACAGATTGCAAGCCCATTTTCCAATCGTCATTTTGCACTGTATTCAAAAAATTTGCTTTAATTATCAACATTTCTTGCGGGTTTTGGCATTTTTTCTGCATATTTTTCTCTCATTTTTCTCCATGTTCAAAAAAAATGTGAAATATTATATATAAACTATAAGGTTTAAACTTATATTTTAGTCATTTTTTAAGTGTCCTGGCTTTGGACATAAAAATTGCCGGAACCCGCAATTGGGTCCCGGCGCAAAAATTATGATGTGGAAGCAAAAACCACCCCAGCCAGGCCCTCCGGCGCAGTGGCGGCACCTGTCCAAAGAATCTCAGTTGGATCCAGCCCGGCAGCGGTAACCGTGTCGGCATTCGCTCCCTCCCACTCCGCAGCAGAGATACAGATCCGATCCGCATACTGCTCCAACAGAGCCGGTGTCTGCCCGCTCCGGTCTCCGGCCGCCTTGGTCAGAGCGGTCCGGTCAGCGGCAATCGAGAGTTTCACCTGAGGGTAGTCGGACAGTTCCTGCTTTACTTGGGCATAGAAGAGTTCCACCGGCTGGGAGAGATTTGCCGTATCATAGGTTGCTCCCCGCTTAATATAATCCAACTGTCCATCCACCGGATAGCAGGCGTTGTCCAGTACAATCTCGTCAAAACCCAATGCAGCCAGTTCCCGGCAGACTCCGGCTACATAGTTTCGGGTGCCTTCCACCGCGGGGTTCATCCATCGAATGTCCTCCGCGTCCCTCCAGTTATAACCGCTGTTGGTCCGAACAGCCAGAGAATTGTCCATCCGGGGTGCCAGATTATCTCGAAAACAGGACACCCGGGCCACCGTATATACATTCGAGGCATTCAGCGCGGAAATGGCAGCATTGAGCCCCGGATTTGCGGCAGAGGTCCCCATAGAAACGGCGGCGGGCAGGGCGGAGACATAACCCAGCGTCCCATCGTCGGCCTTCATGTCAAAATAGGCTGCATTTCCGCCGGCGGCAGCCACCTGGGCGGCGGCAGTGCCGTCAGTCAGGGCAGTGCGGGGAAGCATGACTGCCAAAAGTTCCGGTGCCTCTGAAGGCTCCGGAGACGGCTCGGCCGTGACCACTACCACAGGCAGATCCCCTGTTTCGGAAACCTCCGGCGGGACAGTCTCCTGCTGCTGGAAAAAGGGCAGATCCAGGCGGGCCTGCCCGTCATCCGTATAAACAATATATTTTTGCAGCAGAAAAAAGGCGGCGACCGCCGCTGCCAGCACCACCAGCAGGACTCCAATCAGGATCATCAGGGCGGTTCTCAACCTGGAACGGCCATGGTAAGTATCATACCCATATGACCTTCTCATCCGTCCTGTTCCCCCCTCTCACAGCCCGCCGCACAGCTGCAGGCAAATTTTTATTCTTATTATCTTAACCGCCGGATCGACCGGATTCCTCTCAGCCCCCGGTCAAGGCCTGATCCAACAACTGCAGTCCCTTAGCCACGGTCTCCTGTTCTTCCGGCTTCAATTCATTCAGCAGACTGTCAAAGTACTCATTCACCCCCGTCTCCGCCTTCATGCGCAGCTGCCGATAGTGCTCGGTCGCCTCTACATAGATGACGCGGTGATCGTTCTCTGACCGGATGCGCCGGGCCAGCCCAAGCTTCTCCAGCCGATCTACGATCCCGGAGACGGTGGAGTTGGCACTCCCC
Source organism: Pseudoflavonifractor sp. (assembly GCA_034927965.1). Lineage (GTDB taxonomy): Bacteria > Bacillota > Clostridia > Oscillospirales > Oscillospiraceae > Vermiculatibacterium. The sequence goes on along the minus strand of JAYFPI010000067.1, from coordinate 38,364 downwards.
GTCCGCTCCGCCAGTTGGCTGATGGGCATGGGTCCCTCCCCGCCCAACACACTGAGCACCAACGCCTGGGGAAAAGTAAGGTTCAGCTTCCCAAAGTGGCTGCGAAACTGCTGGGAGAGATGCTGACTGACCCGGAGGTAGTACATCAGGACATGGTCCATGGTGGTCTGCTCCTTCCTTTTCTTTTATTTTTGAACGAAGCATACCGCAAACCTGCCTCGCCGTCAAGGAACCCGTGGAAAGATTCACAAATCTTTTCCAATTAGTACATAAATGCAGCGCTCACCCCGCCGCCGGAATAAGCATTCTTTGGAGCATGGCCGCCAGGGACGCCCGATTGGCAATCCCTTGGGGCTCCAAAGTTCCTTTGTCGCTCCCCAGCATAATTCCGGCCCCGACGGTATGGCTCACCGCTGTTTTTGCCCAGTCTGAGACGGCAGCTGAATCGCTGAACAGACCCAGCGTCCCATCCGCCAGGGGCTGCCCCATCTGGTAGGCGTAACGGTAGAGAAAGGTGGCCAGCTGCTCCCGGGTCACAGCGTCGCCTCCACCAAAGGCGCCGTTGGCATAGCCTGTGGCAATACCCTTTCCTTTCGCCCAGGCGGCAGCCGTCTCATACCATGTCCCCACCGTATCGGAAAACGGATTTGTCACTGTTGCCGCGGGCGCGCCGGCCAGCCGCCACAATACGGTGACCACCGTGGCCCGGTCCACCACCTCGTAAGGGGCAAAACGGCCATCCGCCATCCCAGTCATGATCCCTTTCTCCGCCATCTCCTGCGCGGCGGGGGCAAACCAGTCTCCGGCGGTGACATCGGGATATTCCCCTCCCGCGGCCAGAGCCGGGCCGGTTAAAATACTCAGTGCGCAGGCCAGGGCCACAAGATTTTTTTTTATCCGCATAGAATCCACCCCATCGTTAATCTGTTGATGGATTCAGCTTAACATACATTTTTTAAATATCTTTGAACTTTTCATATTTTTATAAAATTGTAACAGTTTCTCCGTTTTGACGGAGGAAAAGTTGTCCAGCGCCACTGGAGAGCTCCCGCGTCTCACCCCAGGGAAGCGTCAGTTCCGCTCCAGTTGTTCCGGTGTTGGCCGCCGCAACCACCATCTCTCCCTCCAGCGTACGGACAAAGGAGAGCAGTCCGCCGGCGCATTCCAGCCAAGAAAAATCGCCCCGGCGCAAAGAGGCCAGCTCCCGTCTGGCCCTGCCCAGAACAGAAAACCAGAAAACTAGCCCTTCGTTCTCCTCTCCCCAGGGGAAGGTGCGGCGGTTGAAGGGGTCCTCAAATCCATCCATCCCCGCTTCGTCTCCATAGTAGACAGTGGGAGAGCCGGGAAACGCATAGAGAAGCAGTGCGCCCAGACGCAGCCGGGCCTCCCCCCGCCCCCGCTCCTCGGCGGACATCCGGTAAGACGCCCGCCAGTCCCGTGAGCGGTTCTTCCCGTCGCTCCCCGTTCCCAGAAAGGTAAGGATCCGCGTGGTATCATGGGTCCCCAGAGCGTTCATGGCAGAGGCAAAGGCCCAGGGCGGATAGTTCTGCCGCAGCCGCTCCATGGTCTCCTGAAAAACCCCGGCGTCTCCCCCCAGCAAGTAGTCCAGCAAGGCGGAGCGGAGGGGATAATTCATCAGCCCGTCGCAGTGTCCCCCCAGCAGGTGACGGCGGCGGACCGAGTAAGCAATCTTGTTGGAGCCGTCCTCCCACACCTCACCGATGACCACCGCGTCCGGCTTTTCCGCCCTGGCAGCGGTGTGGATCGCCGCCACCACGGCATCGGGGAGCTCGTCGGCCACATCCAGCCGCCAGCCGTCCGCCCCCGCCCGCAGCCAGCGGCGGATGATCCCGTTCTCCCCGGTGATATAGTCCAGCCATGCCCAACTTCTCTTATTGGCGGCGGGCAGGGAGTAGATCCCCCACCAGGCAGAATACTGATCCGGCCAGTTCTGAAAGATGAACCAGTCGTAGTAGGGAGAATCCTTGCTCTGATGGGCTCCGCACTCCGGATAAAAACCGTCGCCGTTAAAGTAGCGGGAGACAAAACCCATGTGATTGAACACCCCATCCAGCATTACCCGCATCCCCAGGGCGTGAGCCTGTCGGCAAAGGGCGGAAAAGTCCTCCTCCGTCCCCAGCATAGGGTCAATCTTCTCGTAATCCGCGGTACCGTAGCGGTGATTTTCGGCAGCTTCAAAAATGGGGCAGAGGTAAAGGGTCTCCACTCCCAGATCATAGAGATAGGGGAGTCTGGCAATGATCCCCCGCAGGCTCCCGCCAAAAAAGTCCCGGTTGCGCACCTCGCCCCGCTGATCGGGGCGGTACTCCGGCTCCTCCTTCCAGCCCGCGTGAACCGTACGTCCCCCCACCATTCCTTCTGGGCTTGGAACCGTCAGGCGGCAAAACCGGTCAGGAAAGATCTGGTAGGTAACACCCTCTCCAAACCAGCGAGGCACCTGCTCCGCCGGGTCGTAGACGGTGAGCTGGAGTTCTCCAGTGGTCTCCCGCCGCCCGTCCAGCCCCTCCAGCCGGAGCGTGTACCAGACAAGCCCTACATATCCCTCGGTATCCAGTACGGCGGAAAAGAGATCCCGGTCGCCGTCCATCCCGGTCCATGGGAGGACCGTCTCTGTAACCCGGTTCGCCTCAAACTCCCAGCGGGCGGTGAGTACCGCCCGGGAAAAGCCCTCCGCCCGGGCCGGCCGAAGGGTAAATATCACCGCTGTCCCCGATGGTACGGCCCCATAGGGAGTTTTGCACCGGGAATCAGCAGGGTCAAACCACTTCGTCAAGCAGATTCCTCACTTCTCATTTAGATCACTTGATTATCGTGCCAGAGCGTTCTCCACCGGGGCCGCCTCCATCGTGTCCTTGGCGGAAAAATAGTAGTTCAAAATCTCGGCAGCAATTGCGGCCACCAATGTACCGGAACCGCCCTTTTCCACCAGGATGGAAATCGCGATCTCCGGATTTTCATAGGGGGCAAAGGCCACCAAAATAGCGTTTGCCTCACTGTTGGGGGAGACCTGGGCGGTACCGGTCTTGGCGCCCACCGTCACGCCCAGATTTTTAAAGTAAGAAGAGGCGGAGCCCTCGGTGGCCACCATGCCCATACCTTTTTTGATGGCCTCCAGATTGGTGGGATTCAAGCCAATTTCGTCCCGGGCCTCCGGGCGGTACTCATCCACCACCTGGGAAAAGTCGCTGGATTTTACGGTTTTAAGCAGGTGGGTGGGGTAGTGGGAGCCGCCGTTCGCCAACGTGGCCACATAGTTGGCCAGCTGAATAGGGGTTACTTTAGTATTTCCCTGGCCGATGGCCGCGTACATGGTGTCGCCCTCATACCAGGTCTGCCCATGCTTTTCGCTGGTGGCCGGGCCGGCCACCTCGCCAGCCTCCTCATAGAGCTCCAGGCCGGTCTTCTGCCCCAGGCCAAAGAGGGCGGCATAGGTGTCAAGCTTCTCAATGCCCAGTCGCAGGCCGGTTTCGTAAAAATAGATGTTGCAGGAGTCCCGGATGGCCTCCGATACGTTTTCCCATCCGTGGGTCTTGCCGTACTGGCGGTAGTACCAGCACATGGGCTGATCCTCAATACGGTCATAGTGCTTGTAGCGGCCGGTGTCCAGGATCTTCTCGGTGGGGGTGATGACCCCCTCTTCCAGCCCGCCTGCCGCGAAGGCCATCTTAATGGTGGAGCCGGGGGCGTAAAGCCCCTGGAGGGCCCGGTTTAAAAGGGGCTTGAGGGGATCTGCGGCCAAATTATTGTAATCCTGAGAATAGGTAGCGGGATTAAAGGTAGGGTAGGAGGCCATGGCAAGAACGCCGCCGGTCATATCAGTGACCACACAGGCGGCCCCCTCAGTCTCCTTGGTCATCCCGGGGACGTGGCGCTTGAGGGCCTCCTCCACCACCTCCTGAAGTTTGATATCCACCGTGAGCATCACATTATCTCCCGGCTTGGGGCTTTCCACCTCACCGGTCTCGGCGTTGACATGCCAATTCTCGCTGACCACCTTACCGCTCTGATTCAGCTCAATATCCCGGGTTCCGGAAGTCCCCCGAAGCAAATCCTCAAAAGCAGCTTCCACCCCGTCCTTACCAACGGTATCACTCATAGAGTAGCCCTTATCCTTGTAGCGATCCCAGTCCTCAGCATAGATGGGACCCACCTGCCCCAGAAGATGGGCGGCATACTCGGTCTCATACTGGCGCACGGTGACCGTCCCGATCTTCACGCCGGCAAGCGCCCCTTCCTTCACCGCAGTGATGAACTCAATATTCACATCTTTGGCAAAAACATAGCTCGTGCGGGCCACATCTTTGGAGCGGAGAGTCAGTTCGTAGAGCACGCCCACCAATGCCCGTCCCTCGGTCTCTCCCACGCTCCCGTCCACTTCAAAATAGGTGCGAAGAGCAGACAGCAACTCTCCGGCGGAGGGATTTTCCGGCAGATCTTTTAGCTTCAGCACCTCGATCAGACGGGCCAGCGGGGTGGGAGATGCTGTCCCGTCGGCGGCAAGGGTCTCAAAGGGTCTCTCCTCCGTATAAGAAAACGGGGATCCCCCACTGATGCACAGAGTGTCAGCCCACTCCACCCCCTGCTCCCGGCAGATCTCCAGGAGCTTTAAGAGGGTGGTGTTGCGTCCCTGGATACCCCCCATAATGGAAGTGTCCAGGGTCACTTGATAGCTGGCCCGATTGGAAACCAGCACCCGGCCATACCGGTCCAGAATTTCTCCCCGGGCAGCCTGGACGGTCTCAGTGTTGGCAATCTTCCGGGTAGACTGTTCCAAATAGTAGCCCCCGTGGACTACCTGTAAATTATAGAGCACCCCTATGAAGGCGAGGAAAATTGCGGCCAGGATCAGAAGCACCGTTCGGGTGCGAAATTGAAATTGCTTTCCATCCATGTTTTTAAAACCCTCTCACAGGACCGTAGCCTTTGGAACCCGCCGAAACACCCAGCGGAACAGCAGATAGATAATGGGGACAAAGCACAGCGACCAGACGATTTCCCGCCCAGCCACCGCCGCCATAGCCGACAGCTCGGCCCGCCCTGTCAAAAGTCGGGCGAGGACCCGCCCAGCGTCAATGGCGGCCAGGGCCAGAGCCGAACACACCAGGCAGCCCAGAAGATCCTGGCGCAGCACATACTGAGCCAGCAAACCCGCGCACAGCCCCACCAACGTGAGAGCCAAGGTCATCCAGCCGGCGCTTCCTGTCTCCAGTGTGTCAAACAAAACTCCCACCAGCAGGCCGAAGCCCGCCCCGGCGGAAGCTCCCTCCAGCACCGCCACCGCCACGGCGGCCAAGGGCAGCAGAGAGGGAATCACTCCAAAGAAAGGGAGCCGGTTGACAAGAAACGCCTGGGCAAACCACACCGGCAGAAGTGCCAGCCCATAGGCCAACCATTTGATGGAGAAATCTTTTGTCGTCACAACTCCGCCCCCTTCCTATTCAATCAGCTTCACAGTCAGGCCTTTCATCGGCTATCCACATCTTATTCCACCACGTCGAATTCCTTGATGACAAACACCTGCTCCAGCTTGCCAAGCTCGGCAGCCGGGGTAAGCACGGCATAATCGCTCATGCCGCTGTCGTCGGAGCGGACCTCCTCTACATATCCCACCACCAATCCCGAGGGATAGGTGGCGGTATCCCCGGACTTCAATCCGGAGGTGAGGATGGTATCCCCCGCCAGCAGTTGGGTATCCTCCGGCAGATAGGTCAGCTTCAGTTTCTCCTGGCCCATCAATTCAAAGTCCCCCTCCAGAATAGCGGCCCCATCGGTGCGGGCAATCAGACCGCCCATCTCCAGATCCACGTCCACCACGGTGATCAGGTGGGACCAGTTAAGCCCCACCTCAGAGATTACGCCTACCAGATTGCCGTATTCGTCCACTACGCAGTCCCCCGCCGCCACATCGGCGGCCGAGCCCTTATTGATGGTGAGGGTAGAGCTCCAGTTGGAGGCACTCCGGGCAGTGACAGCGGCCGATTCAAAGTCAAAGTCGCTCCGCTTCTCCCGCAGCCCCAGCAGATTGCGCAGTCGCTGGTTCTCCCGGCTGGCCGCCTCTCCATCCCGAGCCTTCTGCTGCAGCTCGGCATTCTCCTTCTTCAGCGCCTCCAGCTCCTCCTGCGTACTCTCCCGCTGGAAAACGTCCGAGTAAACCCCCTCGGTCCAGTTGACGAAAGCGTTGATGCCGTTTCGGAAGGGAGTGGCAATGATCCCCGCGGCGTTGGATAGGGGATTGGCCATTCCGCCGAAGGTCAGAGAAAGCACTGCCGTAATAAGAGCCAGCAGTACTGCGATCACCAGAATCAGGATTCCATTGTGTTTGAGGAAATCTTTCACGCTCTTGTCTCCTAATCGTTTTGGGCGTTCACCGCCGGGCGGACAGGGCCAGGCAGTCTATGCCGAACCCGGCCAGTACCCGGCCCAGGGCGCACACCGGAAGCCCCATCACATTGAAATAGTCCCCTTGGATCCCCTCCACCAGCATGGCGCCCACACCCTGAATGCCATAGGCCCCTGCCTTGTCCAGGGGTTCCCCGGTAGATACATAGGCGTCAATCTCCTGGGGGGAGAGCGAGCGAAAAGCCACCTCGGTGGCCTCGCTGCGGGTGACGGTCTCCCCGCCCCGCAGGACGGTGAAGCCGGTGTAGACCCGGTGGCGCCGCCCGGAGAGGGCGGCAAGCATCCGGCGGGCGTCGGCGGCATCGACGGGCTTGCCCAGGACGGCTCCCTCCAGCGTCACAACCGTGTCGGCGGCAATGACCAGAGCGTCGGGCCCAACCTGGGCGGCCACCGCCCCGGCCTTCTCGGCGGAGATTGTCTCCACCAGCCGGTCCGGAGGCAGCGCCCGGTCCATGCGCTCGTCAATGTCGGGGGTAACGATGCGAAAATCCAAAAATCCCATCTGCTTTAAAAGCTCCCGCCGCCGGGGAGACTGAGAGGCCAGTATCAGTTCCATTTTATGCTCTCCTCATGCCTTCCCGGTGGAACCAAAGCCGCCGTTTCCCCGCTCGGTCTCATCCAGATCGTCGGTGACAATGATCTTCGCCTGAGCCACCGGCAGCACTACCAGCTGGGCAATCCGTTCACCGGGCTGGACCAGATAGTCCTCCCAGCCATGATTGAAGAGGGCCACCTTGACCTCCCCCCGGTAATCGCTGTCGATGACCCCCACTCCGTTGGCCAAAGCCACTCCGTATTTGGTGGCCAGCCCCGAGCGGGCAAAGACCAAGGCCACATACTCCGGCCCCGGCAGAGCAATGGCCAGACCGGTGGGCACCAGGCGCGGGGCCCAGGTGCCATACTTCATCTGTACTTGTCCGGGGAGATAAAATGACTCGTCAATACAAGCCCGCAGGTCCATCCCGGCAGAGCCGGCAGTGGCGTAGGAAGGCAGCGGGATCTCTTTCCCCAGCTTGGGGGAGAGGGGTTTGAGCTTCAATTCCATGTTTATGATGACCTCAATTCTGATTTTGGGTATTTGCCCACACCGGCATTCTTATTCCACGCCCCGGTAATAGAGCCCACGGGTCAACTCCGCCGGAGCCCACCCACTTTTCCCCTGATAGCGCTCCAGCGCCCGGACACACTCCTCCGGACTCTCAGTGGTGAACGCCAACCGGGCGTAAGTGAGCCCCGCCCGCTTCCACTCCGGCTTGTCTGCCAGGAACAAGGGGCGGCTGTTGAGAATCTCACTGCGGCAGCCCGGGGCCTTGACCACAGGGAATCGGGCCCCCCTGCGGTCGGTGAGGATATTCTCCCCCTCGCAGCCGCAGCGGCCGGTGCGGTTTTTGATGATACAGTTCTCGGTGAGCATCAGGGGCAGCCGTCCATAGACGATGCCCTCGGCTGGAATGGCTTTGGACAGGTCCCGAATCTGAGCCAGTTTTAGCTCGAAAGACGTGGTGGCCGAGACAAAGCCCAGACGCTTAAACTCCTTGAGGGCCTGGGCGTTGAACACCGGAAGGCCGTAGTCCGCCCGAAGGGTAAAGCCCTGCTCCGCCGCTGCCGGGATCAGTCCCAGATTGCCCACCAGAGCCTCGGTGGCCCCCAGCTCCCGGGCCCGCCGAAGCTGGTCCTTCACCCCAGGCAGCTCCCGATCCCAGGCAACCCGGGGCACAATGACCCCAAGAGCCGTCTCGGGGCGCAGCCCCTCCAGGCACTCAGGGTGGAGGGAGAGTTCTTCGGCGGGAACGTATAGGATGGCGGGGACAAGCTCCAGCAGTCGGGGCGTGATCTGTCCGGCATTCTGCACCGACACCGTGAGGGCGGGAGGCTCCCCGGGATTTTCATACCGGGCGCCGGCATGAAAATCTCCGGTCCGGCAGGATTCCACCGCTTGGCGCTTGCCGGAGAGTTCTTCCAGCACTTGCCGCCGCAAGGCGTTGAGAGCAGAAAGGGACACGCTCAGCCCCTCATCCACCGCCGCCTTCACCCCGGTGCAGCGATAGGGAGTGCCGCCGGTGCGGGAGAGCTGCTTCTCCACCTGTTCGGCGGTGATTGCCCTGGTAAGCGCAGTTTGAGGGGGCTCCCCGGCGGCAGTGGCTACCCGGCCCTCGCCGTCTTCCACTCCCACCCTCACCGGCTCACCGGCGCGGATCATGGCATAAAATTTCACGTCCACCAACGGATTTTCCTGATTGACATAGGACTGCCGGGCCTGCGCAAAGAGTTCTTTCGGTTCGGGAGTCTTCTCCTCCCGGACCCCGAACATGGCCGGGCCGGTCTTGTCCTCAAAATAGCCCTGGGTAAATCCCTGGCGGGAGAAGGCGGCCTCCAAGTCCTGCCGTTCCTGGGGGGTAGGCAGGCGGTCCTCCCGGAGAAGGGCAGCGTAAATTCGGGTGACCACCGCCACATACTCGGCGCGCTTCATCCGCCCCTCCAGCTTGATACAGGAAACCCCCATCTTTTTCAGCTGGCGGAGCTTGTCGATAAGACAGGCGTCTTTCAGAGACAACGGGTAACTGTCCGCCCGACCGCTCCAGCCGTATTTCATCCGGCAAGGCTGCGCACACAGGCCCCGATTTCCACTGCGCTCCCCCACCACGGCAGAAAAAAAGCACTGCCCGGAGTAGCACATGCATAGCGCCCCGTGGCCAAAGACCTCAATCTCAATGGGAGAGCGGCTGCAGATAGATTCAATTTCGGACGCGGGCAGCTCCCGAGAGAGCACCGCCCGCTTCAGGCCCAGGTCGGCGCATGCCTTCACCCCGTCCAAATTGTGGACGGTCATCTGGGTCGATGCGTGGAAAGTGAGATCGGGGGCGGCCTGTCTGGCCGCCCGCAAAACCCCCAGATCCTGAACCAGCACCGCGTCCGCCCCCAACTCGGCCGCCCGACGGGCCAAGTCGGCCGCGGCGGGCAGCTCCCGGTCGGTGAGCAGCGTATTCAGCGTCAGGTAGACCTTCACTCCCCGCAGATGGCAATAAGAAAGCGCCGCGGCGAAATCTGCCTCGGTAAAATTTTTGGCGTTGCGGCGGGCATTGAAGTCTCCAAAGCCCATATAAACCGCGTCCGCCCCGTTCTGGACGGCGGCGGTGAGGGCCTCCATGGACCCGGCGGGCGCAAGCAGTTCCAGCATCTCAGCCCTTCTTGTTCTGGAGTTTAAAAATCTCCCGTTTGGCCTCGGACAGCTCCATCTTCAGCGCAGTGGCCTCCTCCAGATACTCCTTAAGCTGGCCCCGGAGGTTTTCAGCGGCCTCCACTCCCTTGAAATATTCATCCGCAATATTAAGTGCCGCCAAAGTAGCGGCCTCCGTGGTGGAAACCTTGCCCCCTGTCAGCACCTCGTTTACCTTAGCATCCACATGCTGAGCCACCTTTTCCATGTAGGAGGCGTCTTCGGACGCCACCAACGTGTACTCCAGACCGGCGATTTTCACACTCACCTTATTTTTCACAACGCACCCCTCCTTGTTTCTTTCTGCCGTCGGTATTGCGCGGCAATCATACTGAGGTTTATTATAACATAGGAAACACAGATTGAAAAACAAAAAATCATGAATTTTTCCCCGGCCCGCCCCCGCCGATTGCCTATTTACGACAGAGTGGTTTTCGTGTAGAATAAAGGATTGAAAAACAACCGAAACGGAGGTGTGCGTGTGTCTGATCCTACATTCTTGCCCGGAGGCATCCTGGCTATGGCCACCGGGGCCGTGGACCGACTTCTCTCCGCCGGAAGCGGGGACGCCGCCCTCCTCTATCTCTGGCTGCTCCGCTCAGGTGGGGAATACGACGCCGCAGGGGCCGCACGGGCTCTCAAGTGGGACCCGGCCCGGGCCGACGGGGCACTGCAGGTGCTGGTCGGGCTGCGGCTGGCAGATCCGGCTCGAAGCAAGGCACCTCCCGCTCCGGCCCCCGTGGAGCCGCCGGAGTACACCGCCGCCGATCTCAACCGGGAGCTGGAAAACCCCGCTTCCTCCTTTCCCGACCTGGTTTCCGAAATTCAGCGGCGGCTGGGAAAGGTCCTCTCCACTGCCGATTTAAAGAGTCTCTACACCATTTACGACTTTGCCGGCCTCCCCGCCGAGGTTATTCTGCTGGCGGCAAGCTGGTGTGCGGAGGAAACCGGTCGGAAATACGGTGCCGGCCAAAAACCCCGCCTCCCTCAGATCCAAAAGGAGTGCTTTCGCTGGAAGGAACTGGGGGTGGACACCGTGGAGGGCGCGGAGGCTCATCTCAAACGACTGGTCGCCCTTCGCTCCCGGTCTGGGCGGATTCTGGCTCTCCTGGACATCCGGGACCGCCCCCCGGTGGCCCGGGAACGGGAGTACATCACCGCCTGGGTGGACATGGGCTTTTCCGATGAGTCTATTCGCCTGGCTTATGAAAGGACTGTGTTAAAAAAGCAGGCTTTGAACTGGCCCTACATGAATTCCATCTTAAAAAGCTGGCATCAGAAGGGGCTGCACACCCCCGAGCAAATCACCGCCGGGGACACGCAGCGTCCCCAGCGCCCCGCCGGAGCCACCGCGCCCCAGCCAACGCCCCCCGGAGAAGCTGACCGCCGGGCCCGGGAGGACATGGAGCGGATGCGGGCGTTTCTTAGACAGCAGAGCGAGGAGGAGAATTAAAGATGGCATACGATCCCGCCGTTCTCCGCCGGGCCGCCGAGCGCCTGGAGGACGCTCGGAAGAACCGCCAGGCGGCATTGGAGCGCCGCCGGAAGGAGCTATTTGCCCGGCTGCCCGAGCTGGCCGATATCGACCGACAGCTCCGGGGCACCATTCTGGACATCATCCGCTCCTCTCTCCGCTCCGGCACCGATCCCGGCCCGGCTCTCAGCGTGGTCCGTGACCGGAACATGGCTCTTCAGACCCGGCAGGCTGAGCTGCTTCACTCCGCCGGTTACCCCCCAGACGCCCTGACCGATACCCCCGCCTGCAAGACCTGCGGAGATACGGGTTGGGTGGGGACCCGCATGTGCTCCTGCCTCAAGGCCCTGTGCGCCGAGGAGCAGGTGAAGGAGCTGTCCAAGCTGCTGGATTTGGGAGAGCAGTCCTTTGACTCTTTTTCTCTGGACTGGTATTCCCCCCTGGCCTGGACAGGGGAGAGCGTCCCACCTCGGGAGAACATGGAGTTCATCTGCGAACTCTGTCTCAACTATGCCCAGAAATTTGGAAAATTTTACTTTAAAAACCTGTTTCTCTCGGGAAATCCTGGGCTGGGTAAGACCTTTCTCTCCGCTTGCATCGCCCGCACAGTAGCCGAGAAGGGCTTCTCCGTGGTCTATGATACGGCGGTCAATGTATTTGCGCGATTTGAGGAACAAAAATTTTCCAAAAACGTCGAAGAGGGGAGAGAGGCTCAGGGGGAGACCCGGCGGTATTTGGGCTGCGATTTGCTGATTTTGGACGATCTGGGCAGCGAAATGACCACTCCCTTTGTCCAGTCGGCCCTCTACACTCTGGTAAACACGCGTCTCACCCGGGGACTATCCACCGTAATTTCCTCCAACCTGTCCATGGACGGGGTGCGTTCCCGGTATGCCGGGCAGACTGCCTCCCGGCTGGAAGGAGAATACCGGGTCCTCCGGTTTTACGGGGAAGACATCCGGCTTCTGCGCAAAAAAAAGCTGTGAAGAGGTACACCGATCCCTTTGCTCCTTCGGCGGAAAAGGATTGCTTTTTTCCCCCGTAACGCATATACTTTACATAATGAATCCATTTTTTTGAATTTTGGAGGTACAGGAGTATGAAGCTGAAACGGTTCGGGGCGCTGGCCGCCTCGCTGGCGCTTATCCTCTCCCTGACCGCAGTGCCCGCTGCCGCCATTGAGTTTACTGACGTACCCAGCACCTACTGGGGCTATGCGGACATCAGCAAAATGTCCAATCAGGGCTACGCCAAGGGCTATGAGGACGGAACTTTCAAGCCCGACGGCAAAATGACCGCCGCCGAGACGCTGCTCTTCTGCGCGCGGGCCACCGGTGTGGGCACCAGCACCCAGGCCAAGATCGCCGAGGCCAGGGCTGACGAGATGAAAAAACTGCTTCCGGAAAACATGGTCTCCTGGGCCGCCAAGGAGATGGCAGTAGCGGTGGAGACCGGGGTGCTCTCCCTGTCCGAGCTGGACGCCCTGTCCCAGGCGGGAGCGCTGGCTAAAACCATCACCCGGGAGAACCTCTGCATGTATCTGGTACGGGCCATGCAGCTGGAGCCGTTGGCCAAGAGTCTCTCCACCTACTCTCTGTCCTATAAGGATAAGAACGACATCTCCGCCTCCCTTCAGCCTTATGTCTATGTCCTCACCAACTTTGGCATCGTCAAAGGTACCGAGACCGGAAATTTTGACCCCAAGGGCGCCGTGACCCGGGCCCAGATGACCGCCATGCTTAATCGGGCCCTGACCTTTATGGCGTCTGCGGGAATTCAGACCGAGCTGAGTGAGTACACCTCCTACAGCTGGCAGGCGGGCACCATCTCCGCGGTCACCGCAGCCGGCGACGGCGCCACCGTTCTCACCCTGACCAGCGATTTTCAGGGCACTCGCTCTTACTCCATCCCCTCTGCGGCCAAGATCTATGAGAACAACATGCTCACCACTTTTTCCGCCCTCAAGACCGGCCAATATGTCCGGCTCAACCTCACCACCGGGGGAGCTGTGTCCGAGGCCCGGCTGTGCGGCGTACTTACCACTTATTCTGGGTCTGTATCCAGCCTGGCCGATGGCCAACTCTCCGTTTTGACGGGCGGGGCTGTTAAAAACTTTACCATTGATCGATTTACCGACGTGATGGTAGGCAAGACCGCCGGTGACCGCACCCTCATCGACGAGGACGCCGGCTATGCCACCGCCGTGTGCTATGTGGATGAAATGAACCACTTAGCCGGTGTCAAGTTTGCCGGGGGCACCCAGCTCGTCACCGGCCTGGTAAAGAACGTGACCACTTCCTCCGGCACCACCACCTTGCGGGTTTCTCTGTTTAACGGCGTGGTCTACACCTACACCCTGCCCACCGGCATTGCCGTCACCGTCAACGGGGTGTTGGGCTCCCTTACCGCCGGCAACGTGGGCGATTATGTCCAGGTGCGAGTGAGCAACGACAGCATGGCAGCCGCCAGCGTGGCCGTGGATACTGTCACTCAGTACGTCCAGGGGCCCATCAAGCGGCTGGGCGCCGTGGGTACCGCTAGGTCCGTCTATATTGCCGATGCTTTTACCGGCAAAGAGGTCTCCTACACCGTCAGCTCCAGCGCCGCCATTACTTATAACGGCGAGGCTCGCACCACCGCCCAGATCGAGAGCGGCTGGTACGCCACCGCCCTTATTTCCAACAATATGATCACTCAGCTGACGGCCTACTCCGGATCTGTGGCGGTGGAAGGCACTCTTTCCTCCATTAGCTACGGCACCACCACCGTCCTCTCCGTTACCAAGTCCGACGGAAATGTGGCCACCTACAATCTGGACATCACCGCTCTGCCCGACATTGCCCGGGACAACAAGACCAGCTCCATCGATCAGCTCCGCACGGGGGACAGTGTCGTGGTTACACTCCGATACAACGATGTGGAAAAGATCGCCGCCACTTCCCAGTCCGCCAACCTCACCGGCACCATTACCAAGGTCACCATGGAGTCCGCCGGGGTGACCCTGGAGGTGAAGCTCTCCGATGGCTCCACCAAGACCTATCCCGTATCCGAGGGAGTTTCTGTGACCCAGAACGGCTCCTCTTCCAACATTTACAGCCTGAAACCGGGCTACTCCGTAGCCCTGGTCACTGAGGGAGATTCCGTGATTTCCATCGCCATTACCGGCGCGATCTCTTCCTCTACCTCTCTTACCGGAACGGTGCTTCTCACCAATTCCTCCGGCACCACCCGCACGATGACCGTCCAGGTCACCGATTCTCTGGGTAAGGTCAGCCTGGTCACCGTGAATGTGAAAAGTGCAAGCCTGCTGAACCTGTCCGGCTCTTCCCTGAACCTGTCCACCGGCTTTGCCGCCGGGGACACCGTTACCGCCTACGGCAGCTATGACGGAGCCACCTTTGTGGCTACTATCGTTATCAAGCAGTGACCGCAAAACAAAAAAGGTCCGCCCCCAGCTGGGGGCGGACCTTTTTTGTTCCATACTCCTATTTACTTCTCCACCGCCCTCTCAAAGGCCGCCCGCACCGGCTGACTGCCGGTGGTGCGGTTGTTTGCCCGGATGATGGCGGAAATCTCCCCCTGCGTGCGCTCCAGTTCGGCGCGCAGATCCTGAGCCGACACCCGGAACGCCCCGTGGCCCAGAATAATAAGCTGCTCGGCCCCGTCGGAAGTGGCCACCTTCACCCGGCAGTGTTCACGGGAGAGCTGATAGCTTGCCTTTTCGATATAGGTATCCGCCGTCTCCGCCTCCTTGGTGTAGACCACATGGATGTTGTGATAGCGGGAGACCGAGCCGGTGCCCTGGGGTACCTTGTAGGCGTCAAAGACCAGGATAACCCGGCAGCGGCGGAAGCCTTGATAGTTACTCAAAAGATCCATGAGCACCTTCCGGGCGGCGTCCAGATTCTCTCGGGCCACGGCCTTTAGATCCTCCCAGGCAAAGATGATGTTGTAGCCGTCCACCAGCAGGTATTCCGGCCCGACGGGGGCGGCGGTGTTCACCGGCTTCAGGTCCTCGGAAGGCGCGGCACGCTGGACTTTGGGGGGCGGCTGAAAAGCCCGGGGCTTGATGGCCCCGTACGTCTTTTCAAAGATGGCCCGCAGCTCCTTGTCGTCCTCCAGACTCCCGGCCAGCGGGGCGGCCCGGCGCGTGGGAGCGGCGGCTTCCGCCTCCTTCTTTTCCACGGATAAATCCAGAGCGGGGAGGTGCATGTGGGCAGGCACCTGATCCCAGGGCACGTTGTACCCCGCGCCGTGGGCGCAAAACACTGAGCCTGTGGGGTTTTCCACATCCCGCTCGGGATCGTAGCCCAGGGTCTCCGCCACCGCTGCCTGATCGGGGCAGGGGCGGTACTCCCCGGGGGTCAGAGAGATCCGCCCGCGGCCCCGGGTGTAGACGGCCACCTCACTTGCGTAATCCCGCAGCCCCGCCACCGGGGCCTGTCCTTCCAGCACGGTCTCCTCGCCCACATTCCCGGGCGGCTGGATTTCTCCCCCCATCCGCTGGAGGTCGGTCATGGCCCGGCCCAGGCTGGCGGCGGGCAGCTCCAGTCGGAAGCAATACCAGGGCTCCAGCAGGACGGACTGCGCTTTCATCAGTCCCTGGCGTACCGCCCGGTAGGTGGCCTGGCGGAAATCGCCGCCCTCGGTGTGCTTTTCATGGGCCCAGCCGGAGATGAGGGTGAGTTTCATATCGGTGATGGGGGAGCCGGTGAGCACCCCCGGATGGGCCTTCTCGGCCAAATGGGTGAGAATGAGCCTCTGCCAGTTTCGATCCAACTGATCCTCGGGGCATGCGGAGGCAAAGTGCAGCCCGCTCCCCCGCGCCCCCGGTTCCAGAAGGAGGTGCACCTCAGCATAGTGGCGCAGAGGTTCGAAGTGCCCCACCCCCTCCACCGGCGAGGCGATGGTCTCCCGGTAGACCACCTGACCGGGGCCAAAGTCCACCGTCAGGCCGAAGCGATCCGCGATGACCCGGCGAAGAATCTCCGCCTGCACCGTCCCCATGAGCCGCAGATGGATCTGCCCCAGTCTCCCATTCCACTCCAGGTGGAGCTGTGGATCCTCCTCTTCCAGCTCCCGGAGCCTGGGGAGCGCGGTGTGGGGATCGCAGCCTTCGGGGAGGATCAGCCGGTAGGCCAAAGCTGGCTCCAGCACCGGCGGGGCCCAGGGGCGCTCCGCCCCCAGGGCCTGCCCGGGCCGTGTCCCCGTCAGCCCGGTAACGGCGCACACCGTCCCGGCGGAAGCCTCCTCCACAGGGACAAATTTTGCCCCGGAGTAGATACGGATCTGATCCACTTTTTCCGCACCACCGGGAAGGGGCACCAAGTCCTTCACCCGCAGGACGCCCCCCGTGACTTTCAGGTGGGTCAGCCGCGTTCCTTGGGCGTCCCTGGAAATTTTAAACACCCGGGCGGCAAAGTCCGTCCCTCTCAGGGGGCGGGGGGCTAGACGGGTCAGGGCGTCCAGCAACTCGTCCACCCCCTCCACCCGAAGGGCGGAGCCAAACAGACAGGGAAAGAGCTTTCGCGTCCCCAACAGCCGCCGGAGCGTCCTGCCGGACAAGGTTCCGGTCGCTAAAAACTCCTCCATGGCCCCCTCGTCCCCCAGGGCGGCCTCCTCCCAGACCGAGGGATCGTCCAGACCCAAGCAGGCATCCGAGAGGGTGGCGCGAGCCCGCTCCAGCAAAGCGGCCCGGTCTGTCCCCGGCTGATCCATCTTGTTAAAAAAGAGGAAGGTGGGCACCCCCGCCCGCTCCAGCAGCCTCCACAGGGTAAGGGTGTGCCCCTGAGGGCCGTCGGGACCGGAGATCACCAGCAAGGCGCAGTCCAGCACCGCAAGTGTACGCTCGGCCTCGGCGGAAAAATCCACATGTCCCGGGGTGTCCAGCAACGTCAGCTCCACTGTCTCCAGAGGGAGAACCGCCTGCTTGGAAAAAATGGTGATGCCCCGCTCCCGCTCCAGAGCGTCGGTGTCCAGAAAGGCGTCGGCATGGTCCACCCGGCCCAGGCGGCGCAGACAGCCGCCCCGGTAGAGCAGGGCTTCGGATAAAGTTGTCTTTCCAGCGTCCACATGAGCCAGGATGCCGACCGTCAGTTTGTCCATAGTCTCTCCTTATTTGCTTGGATCGGTTTCCTCCATTTTACCGTCAGAGCGAAAGTTTGTCCACCGCTTTCCCCGCGAATGTGGAAAAAGTCCCCGCACCGCCAGAGCAGTACGGGGACTTTGTTCAATTCTTTTCCAGCTTGGCATTGACCTCGGGCATCAATTCGGTGGTAATCACCCGGAGCATCTCTGTGAGCTTGGTCTGATCCTCAGGGGTAAAGCGCTGCCGCATCCGGCCCACCACCGTCTCCATATAGCTGCTGGAGATATTGTAGTAATCCTGGTATTTCCGGGTCACCTCCAGATGGTACTCTCGCTTGTCCTCCCGGGACTGAACCTTGCGGACATATCCCTTGCGGATCAAACTGTTGACCTTGTAAGCGGCGTTGGGCGGAGAGATGCGCATAAAGGAAGCGAACTCGTTGATGGTGGGGGAATCCAGGGCCTGAATGGTCTCCATGGCAAAGGTCTCCACCGTGGTCAGGCTGGCCTCTCGATTTTGAAAGCGCTCAAAGATCTCCTGATAAAAATGTAGTTTAAATTTGGTATACACTTCTACAAACAACTTCTCCAGCATGCCGCTTCCTCCCGCCATTTTTCCATTTTCTTTAGTATACCACAGTTTTGGCGGGCAGGACATTTATTTTGGGTCCGTCAGAGCAAAAGTGAGCTCAGCCACCGCCGCCGTCTGCCCGTTTACGGTAGCTTTGGCCTCTCCAACGCCCACAGGGCCCCTTTGGCGAATCATACGGCACTCCAGTTCCAGCACATCCCCGGGGATAACCTGTCGCTTGAAGCGGGCGTTTTTGATGCCGCCGAACACTGCCAGCCTGCCCCGGTTTTCCGGCAGAGAGAGGGCCGCCACGGCCCCTACCTGGGCCAGCGCCTCCAAAATGAGGACGCCGGGCATCAGGTGCTGCTGGGGAAAGTGACCACAGAAATGCATCTCGTTGACCGACACGCACTTGATTCCCTTCGCCCACACCCCCGGCTCCCCATCCACAATGCGATCCACCAAAGCAAAGGGATAGCGGTGGGGGAGAATTTCCGCAATCTCGTTGGAATTGAGCTGCAAGCCCATTTACTTTCCCTCCCATCTGCGCAGCAGCAGGCAGGCGTTGTGCCCGCCGAAGCCGAAAGCGTCAGTCAGGGCATACTCCACCTGTTTTTCCCGCCCGGCATTGGGAAGATAGTCCAAATCACAGGCCGGGTCTGGGACACGGTAGTTCATTGTAGCTGGGAGAAAACCTTCCTTCAGCGCCAGAGCGGTGAATACCGCCGCCGCCGCGCCGGCGGCTCCCAGCAGATGTCCGGTCATGGACTTGGTGGAGGACACCGCCAGCTCATAGGCATGGGAACCGAACACCGTTTTAATGGCGGCGGTCTCCCCGGCATCGTTGAGGGAAGTGGAGGTACCGTGGGCGTTGATGTAGCCCACCTGCTCCGGCGCCGCGCCCGCGTCGGCCAGAGCCTCCGCCATGGCCCGGGCCCCACCCTCTCCCTCTGGGGCAGGGGCGGTCATGTGATAGGCATCACAGGTGGCGCCATAGCCTGCCACCTCCGCGTAAATTTGTGCGCCCCGGGCCTTTGCCCGCTCCAAAGTCTCCAGCACCAGCACTGCCGCGCCCTCTCCCATCACAAAGCCGGACCGCTCCGCGTCAAAGGGAATGGAGGCCCGCAGGGGATCGGTTCCGGCGTGGAGGGCTTTCATGGAGGTAAAGCCCCCGATGGCCAGGGGGGTGATGGCCGCCTCCGCTCCGCCGCAGACCATCACGTCGGCATAGCCGTCCCGAATGGCCCGGAAGGCGTCTCCGATGGCGTTGGAGCCGCCGGCACAGGCAGTGACCGGGCAGGCGCTTATTCCCCGGAGACCGAAACGGATGGCCACCAGACCGGCAGCCATGTTGGAGATGATCATGGGAATGTAGAAGGGAGAGACCCGGTCATAGCCCTTTTCTGCGCCCTTCAGCGCCTCCTGCTCGGTGATGTCCAGCCCGCCGATACCGCTGGAGATGGCGCAGCCCCAGCGGGTGCGGTCCTCGCTTTCCCCTGGTTCGCCCAGTCCCGCGTCGGCCATGGCCTCCACGGCGGCCGCCATGGCCAGCTGGGCATAGCGGCCCATCCGCTTAGCGTCCTTTTTGTCCATCCACCCCTCCGGGTCAAAGTCCTTGACCTCGGCGGCCAGGGTGACCTTCCGCCCCGTGGTATCGTAGCGGGTGATGGGGCCAATGCCGCAGACGCCGTCCCGGATGGCCTTCCAACTTTCTGACACGCTGTGTCCAAGGGGGTTCACCGTACCCATGCCGGTGATGACGACCCGTCGTCTGTCCATGGTAATGTCCTCCTTCAGACCGCCATGCCGCCGTCTACGCAGACGACCTGGCCGGTGATGTAGCCCGCAGCGTCGGAGCAGAGGAAGGCAACCAAGGCAGCCACTTCCTCCGGTCGTCCCAGCCGGGCCATGGGAATGGTCTTTTCCAGCTCCGCCCGGACCTTTTCCGGCAGGGCGGCAGTCATATCGGTATCAATAAAGCCGGGGGCCACAGCGTTTGCCGTAATGCCCCGTCCGGCCAGCTCCTTGGCTGCCGACTTGGTCAGTCCGATGAGCCCGGCCTTGCTGGCGGCGTAGTTGGCCTGCCCGGCGTTGCCTCGCAGGCCCACCACCGAGCTCAGATTCACGATGCGGCCCCAGCGCTGTTTCATCATGGGACGGCACACCTCCTTCATGGTGAAAAACGCCCCTTTCAGGTTGGTGTCCAGCACCGCGTCAAACGCCTCTTCCTTCATGGTCATGAGCAGCCCATCCCGTGTGATGCCCGCGTTGTTGACCAGAATTTCCACACGGCCAAAGGAGGCAAGGGCGGCGCTCACCAGGGCCTGGGCCCCGGCGGGGTCGGCGGCGTCGGCCTGAACGGCCAAGGCTCCGGTATTGTCGGCGGTTTCTTGGGCGGCGGCGGCGTTTCCCGCGTAGGAAAACACCACGTTGGCCCCTCGGGTGCGCAGTTCGGTCACGATGGCCCTGCCGATGCCCCGGCTTCCGCCGGTAACAAGAGCGGTCTTTCCCTCCAAGGTCATATCTCTTCTCCTCTCCATGCCTTTAAAAAGGCCTCCAGCTGAGCGGGGGTCTCCACAGGGCAGCAATTCAGCTCCGGGCAGGTCTTGCGGACAAAACCGGTGAGGGCCTTCCCCGGCCCAACTTCCACCACGGTGTCCACCCCATACCCGGCCAGGCGGCGGATGGTGTCCTCCATCCGCACCGGGTGGCTCACTTGCTCCACCAAAAGCTGTTTGACGGTATCTCCGGGGCCCATCACATCCCCCAGGCGGTTGAAGAGGACGGGAAATTCCATTGCTCCAAGGGCGACCTTCTCCAACTTCTTCTCCAGAGCCAGCCCCGCCGGAACCAGGAGGGAAGTGTGGAAGGGGCCGCTGACCTTCAGCGGAAGGCACCGCTTTGCCCCCCGTGCCCGGCAGCGCTCGGCCGCCTCGGTCACCGCCCGCAGTTCCCCGCCGATGACGATCTGTCCGGGGCAGTTAAAGTTGCACACCTCAGCCACACCCAAAAGAGCAGCCTCCCGGCAGCATTCGGCAATGGTCTCCGCGTCCAGTCCCAGCACCGCAACCATGGCGCTTTCGATGCCCCTGGAAGCGGCGGCCATAGCCCGGCCCCGGAAGGCCACCAGCGAGACGGCCGTCCTCGCATCAAAAGCGCCGGCGCAGTGGAGGGCGGAGTACTCCCCCAGGCTCAGTCCAGCCGCATAGGAGGGCTGTACCCCTGCTTGCCGGAGCAGCGCCGTCACTCCCGCGGCAAAAGCCACCATGCAGGGCTGGGTGTACTCGGTCTGGTCCAGCAGTCCATCAGGGTCTGAGAGGCAGGTAGTTTTCAGGTCAAAGTCCACCGGAGCGCTGTCGTAGATCTCCCGAAAGACCGGCGACGCCTCGTAAAACTCCGCTCCCATTCCAGGGTGCTGGCTGCCTTGTCCCGCATAGAGAACCGCAAGTTTCATTCCGTCACCAGTCCCTTCACGCAGGCGCAATACCCGCTGTATAATTCCTCAAAAATACGGCGCAGCGGCTTGATCTCCCGGAGCTGGCCCGCCACCTGGCCCGCCATCAGGCTGCCGGTGTCGGTGTCTCCGTCAAAGACCGCCCGACGCAGGGAACCCAGGGTAAGCTTTTCCAGCTCAGCCAGAGGCAGGTGATCCTTTTCCATGCGGACATACTCCCGGGCCATCTTGTTTTTCAGCACCCGTACCGGCGCGCCGGTGGTGCGGCCGGTGACCATGGTGTCGGTGTCCGCCGCCTTCAAAAGAGCACGCTTGTAATTTTCATGGATAGGGCACTCCTCGCTCACCAGCAGGCAGGTGCCCAGCTGCACCCCGATTGCCCCCAGGCAGGCGGCGGCGGCCACCTGTCTGCCGTCGGCAATACCTCCGGCTGCAATGACGGGCACATCCACCGCATCTCGCACCTGGGGGACCAGAGCCATGGTGGTCATCTCTCCCACATGACCGCCGGACTCGGTTCCCTCGGCAATGACTCCGTCAATGCCATAGCGGGTGAGCCTCTGGGCCAGAACGGCGGCGGCCACCACCGGAAACACCTTAATCCCGGCCTCTTTCCAGGCGGGGACGTACTTGCCGGGATTGCCTGCGCCGGTGGTAATCACCTTTACCCCCTCGTCGATCAGCAGCTTTGCCTGTTCTTCCACGCAGGGGTTCATGAGCATCAAATTGACCCCGAAGGGCTTGTCGGTAAGGGCCTGGCAGGCACGAATATGGGTGCGCAGGGTCTCGGTGTCCATACCGCCGGAGCCGATAAGGCCCAGCGCCCCGGCGTTGGAGACGGCGGCGGCGAATTCGCCGGTGGCAACGTTGGCCATACCGCCCTGAATAAAGGGAAATTCCGTTCCCAGAAGGATGTTTAAATTCATGGGGATGCCTCCTCTTTTTTGTGTGCGGGAACCATCGCACGCTCGCCTTCCCGCCGTGGCCAAAGCCCTTTTAGGACAGTTCCACCAGAGCGCCCGCCCAGGTCAGCCCTCCGCCAAAGGCACAGCAAAGGGCCTTCTGTCCGGGGACAAGCCGCCCGGCGCGTACCGCCTCGTCCAGCGCAATGGCGGTGCTGGCGGAGGATACGTTGCCGTAGTGCTCCATATTCATCCAGACCTTTTCCTCCGGAATACCCATTTTCTTCATGATCCGCTCGAGGATGCGGCGATTGGCCTGGTGAAAGACGAATTGATCCACATCCTCCAGTGTCAGCCCCGCCTGATCCAACACCTCCTGAATACATTCCGGCACAGTCTCCACGGCAAATTTGAATACCTGAGTGCCCCCCATGTGAAGCACCGGTTTCTCTCCCCGGTTGATTCCCGGGCCGTAAAGAAAATCTTCTTCCCCCCGGGCGCCCAAAACCGCTGGCATAGGCGCATACTGGCCGGAATATTCCACCACGGCGGCGCCCGCCCCGTCTCCAAAGAGAATGCAGGTGCCCCGGTCGGTGTAGTCGGTGATGCGGGAAAGAACCTCAGAGCAGACGATCAGGCCGTATTTCCGGCGGCTGCACGCCAACAGGGCCTGCGCTGTGTGCAGTCCAAAAACAAAGCCCGAGCAGGCGGCGTTCAGATCAAAGCACACCGTGTCCTCCAGCAGGCCCAGGTGCTTTTGCAGTACGCAGGCGGTGGAAGGGGTAATGTAATCGGAGGTAATGGTGGGCACCAGGCACACCCCGATGTCCGCCGCGCTCACTCCAGCCATTTCCATCGCCATCCGGGCCGCGTGCAGCGCCATTTCGCACTGGCTCTCCGCCGTGCACCACCGCCGCTCCCGAATTCCGGTGCGGGTGTAGATCCACTCGTCGTTGGTCTCCACAATTTGGCTGAGATCTTCGTTGGTGACCACCTGCCGGGGCAGAAAGCTCCCCGTTCCCCTGATCCTGATTCCACTCACGCGCGTTCCTTCTTTCCCGCCGGGTCTCCCATGGCCCGGAACTTTTTGTATCTCTGCTCGGCTAAGGCGCTTCCGCTCTGGCGCTTCCAGCCATCCAGTGCCCGGCACAGGGCCTCGTCCACGGTGCGGAACACGGCTTCCGGGTCCGCATGGGCGCCTTCCCCCGGCTCTGGAAGAATCCCGTCAATGACACCGGCGGCCAGCATGTCTTCGGCGGTCAGTTTCATGATCCCGCAGGCCTCTCCCGCCCGGGCCGCATCCTTCCACAGGATGGAGGCAAAGCCCTCTGGGGAAAGGACAGAGTAAACGGCGTTTCCCATCATAAGGACGGTGTTTCCCACGCCAATGGCCAGTGCTCCGCCGGAGTTCCCCTCTCCGGTGACCACGCAGATCACAGGCACGGTGAGGGCGCTCATCACCGCAAGATTCCGGGCAATGGCCTCCCCCTGACCCCGGGCCTCGGCCTCCACGCCGGGATAGGCCCCGGGGGTATCGATAAAGGTAATGACGGGCCGGCCAAATTTTTCCGCCTGCTCCATCATGCGTCGGGCCTTGCGGTAGCCCTCCGGTCCTGGCATTCCAAAGTTGTATTTCAGGTTCTCTTCCAAATTTTTGCCCTTTCGGTGACCCAGAACCGTCACCGGACGGCCGTGGAAGAGCGCCACGCCCCCCAGAATGGCAGGGTCCTCCCGGCACTGGCGGTCTCCCTTTTGTTCAAAAAAGTCGGTGCAGAGGGCGGCAATGTAGTCAGCCGTCCCAGGTCGGCCCGCGTGCCGGGCCAGAGCCACCCGTTCCGCGGCAGTGCGCGCGCTCATGACCGCTCCCCCTTTCCGTGGAGCTTGAGCAGCCGGGCCAGCGTCTCCCGCATTTGAGTGCGGGGGACAACGGCGTCCACAAAACCGTGCTCCTCCAGATATTCCGCCCGCTGGAAGCCCTCGGGGAGCGTCTGGCCAATGGTCTGTTGGATGACCCGGGGCCCGGCAAAGCCTATAAGAGCTCCCGGCTCGGCCAGGGTAACATCCCCCAAACTGGCAAAGCTGGCAATGACCCCGCCTGTGGTGGGATCGGTCAGCACTGAAATATAAAATCCGCCCTTCCGGGAAAAGCGCTCCAGGGCGGCGGAGGTCTTGGCCATCTGCATCAGGGACAAAATCCCCTCCTGCATCCGGGCTCCTCCGCTGGCAGAGAAAAAGATGAGAGGCAGCTTGTTTCTTCCGGCGTACTCAATGAGCCGGGTGACCTTTTCTCCCACAGCGGAGGACATGCTGCCCATAAAAAAGCGGCTGTCCAGTACACCAATGGCCGTTTTCCGCCCCTCCACGGTACCTACGGCGGTGACCACCGCCTCGGAAAGCCCCGTGCGGGCCTTGCTCTCAGCCAACTTTCCGGCGTAGCCTGGAAAGCAGAAGGGGTCTCGGGAGGTCAGGCGCTCATCCAGCTCCCGAAAGCTCCCAGCGTCCAGCACCAGACTCAGGCGGTAATAGGCCCCGATGGGGTAGTGATAGCCGCACTTGGGGCAGACGTGGCGGGCGCGGGTCAGATCCCGGCGGGAAACGGTCTCCCCGCACCGGGGGCAGGGGGCCGCCTGTGTCAAATAGCCGCTCTGCCCGTCCCGAATCGCCTTCAGCGCCAACAGGTGCTGCCGCCGTCTGGCAAACACTCCGTTCATTTCTCAGCCTCCTCTCCGGTGTCACACCACTTTAGCAAGGTGTCCAGGTTTCGATCCAGAAAAGATGTGTCCACATTTCCCCGAACGAACTCCGGGCAGTACATGATTTGGTGTGCCAGGGCGGTGTTGGTGGTGCAGCCCTCGATCACTAGTTCCTCCAGTGCCCGACGCATTTTGCGCACCGCATCCAGACGGGTAGGGGCATGGACCACCACCTTGGCGCAGAGAGAGTCATAAAAGGGAGGAAGGGAATACCCGGTGTAAAGGGCAGTCTCCACACGTACCCCCGGGCCTCCGGGGAGGTGGAGAAAGTCCACCGTTCCCGGACAAGGGGCAAAGCCCCGCCCGGGGTCCTCGGCATTGATGCGGCACTCAATGGCGTGGCCGGTAAGGGTGACCTCCTCCTGCCGCCGGGAGAGAGCGAGGCCGGCGGCGATACGGATCTGCTCCCGCACCAGATCCATTCCCGTAACAAACTCCGTGACCGGGTGCTCCACCTGAATACGGGTATTCATCTCAATAAAATAAAAGTGCCCCTCCCGGTCCACCACAAATTCTATGGTACCGGCGTTTTCATACCTGGCGGCCCGGGCGGCTTTTACGGCGGCCTCGCCCATGGCCGCACGCAGGGCGGGGGTAAGCGCCCTGGAGGGAGACTCCTCAATCAGCTTCTGGTTTTTCCGCTGGATGGAGCAGTCCCGCTCCCCCAGCTGAATCACGTTTCCATCGCAGTCGGCCAGAATCTGAAACTCGATGTGCCGGGGGGAGAGAATGAGCTTTTCCAGATACATCTCCCCGTCCCCAAAGTTGGCCACCGCCTCACTCCGGGCCTCTTCAAATTTCTCTTCCAGCTCTCCCGGCGAAAAGCAGCGCCTCATTCCCCGGCCTCCGCCGCCTGCGGCGGCTTTGATGAGCACGGGGTAACCGATGGCGTTAGCCACCCGCTTCGCCGCCGCGGCATTGGCCACCGCGCCGTCCGAGCCTGGTACCACGGGCACTCCCACCGTCTGCATCAGAGACCGGGCGGCGGCTTTATTACCCATTTTTCGAATTACATCCCCGGACGGACCGATAAACTTCAGCCCCTCCCGGGCGCAGGCGTCGGCAAAGTCGGCATTTTCGGACAAAAAGCCGTAGCCGGGGTGCACGGCATCACATCCAGCGGCCTGGGCGGCAGTGAGAATGGCGGCGGCGTTGAGATAGCTCTCTCCCGCCCGGGGTGGCCCCACGCATACCGCCCGCCCCGCCAGCTGAACGGGGAGGCTGTCGGCGTCGGCACTGGAGTAAACCACCACCGTATCGATGTTCATATCCCGGCAGGCCCGGAGGACCCGGAGGGCAATCTCCCCCCGATTGGCAATTAAAATCCGCTGAAACATTTCTTACACCGCCCGATACCGGAGGATGGGATCACCAAAGCCCACCAGATCCCCATCCGCCCGGAGCAGCTCCTCTACCACCAGATCGCAGGGGGCGGGAACCTCGCTCATCATTTTCATGGCTTCCAAGAGGCACAGAGTCTGCCCCTTCTTTACCCGATCCCCCGCCCGGACAAAGGGAGCCTGGTCGGGCGCGGCGGCGGCGTAGTAAGTGCCCACCAGGGGTGCGGTCACAAACAGCCCCTCTGACAGCCGCACTGTGGCAGCCGGAGCCGTCTCGGGTACCGCTGCCATGACCGGCACCGCCGCGGCCGGGGTCTTGCTCAGCTCCAGAGTGACATCCTTTACGGACAGCTTAAAGGTAGTGCACGCACTCACCTCAAACCGATCCATCAAGGCAAAAATTTCCTCGTTGGTCATGGAAACCCTCCTTTTAAGGCAAAAAAGGCCCACCGGCCCCCGAGGCATCCCGGACGCGCCCTGCGGCGCATCTTAGGTGTCCCCGGCCCGGCGGGCCTCCCGGCGTTCAGTTAACGTGATTTTTCAGGTAATCGACAATGTCGCCCACCGTAGCGAACTTGGCCACATCCTCGTCGGGGATGGTGACTCCAAAGGCCTCCTCCAACGCCATGGCCAGTTCCACGGCAGCTAGGGAGTCGGCTTCCAGATCCTCTGTCAGCCGCGCTTCAGGGAGAACCTTATCGGCGTCACAACTCAGGGTCTCCACAATAATATCGCGCACTTTTTCAAATTCCATGGTAAAATTCTCCTTATTAGTTCAATCATTTTAATTAAAAGTTTTTAATTAAAAAGGATGAGGTAATAATACCATGGTTTTTTAGATTGTCAAGAAAAAGTTTTCGACAGCAGGCTTTCATGGTATACTGAACGGTAAATAAGATTTTCGGAAGGAGAGTTGACAATGACACAGCATGAGCGGGCCCTGGCGGGCCGGCTGTTTGACGCCCGGTGTCCGGAGATGCGTCAGCTCAAGCACAAGGCCCACACCCTCTGTCAACGGTTCAACGCCATGGATGAATTCGATCCCGATCGTCTGCCCCTGATCCGGGAATTCATCGGCTCCATCGGAGACGGGTACTACTTTCAAGGGCCTATCCAGTTCAATTACGGCTGCAACACCTACATCGGAACCGGCTTTTTCGCCAACTTTAACCTGATGGTGATGGACGACGGGCCTATCACCATTGGCGACCACGTGATGCTGGCCCCTAACGTCTCCCTGATGGCCACCACCCACTCTCTGATCGCCGCGGAACGGGACGCCATGACCTATCCCGACGGCCACGTCTCCGTTTCGGAATATGCTCCCGCCATCCATATCGGCAGTCATGTGTGGCTGGCCTGCAACGTCACGGTGTGCGGCGGAGTGACCGTCGGGGACGGCGCTGTCATCGGCGCGGGGAGCGTTGTGACCAAGGACATTCCCGCGGGGTGGTTGGCTTATGGAAACCCCTGCAGGCCCATTCGGCCCATCACCGAGGCGGACAGCAAGCTGGCTCTGCTGTGACCGGATTCTCAAATGCGTGCAAAAAGGCCGCCCCATGGAATATCCATGGGGCGGCCTTGCGTTTTCAAGACGAACTTACTTCTTCAGTCCCGGATTATCCTTCAGTTCCTTCAGGGCATCCTTGTAGGAAAGATTAACCCGGCCCTTTTCATCAATCTCGGTGACCTTCACCCAGATCATGTCACCGATGTTCACCACGTCCTCCACCTTCTCCACCCGGTGGTCAGCCAGTTTGGAGATGTGGACCATGCCGTCCTTGCCGGGGGCCAGCTCCACGAAGGCACCGAAGGTCATGATGCGTACCACCTTGCCGTAGTACAGCGCACCCACCTCGGGGACAAAGACGATGGTCTCGATCATCTTCTTGGCCGCGTCGCAGGCCTCAGAATTGGGGGAGGCGATGTGAATGGTGCCGTCGTCCTCAATATCCACCTGGGCACCGGACTCGGCGGTGATCTTCTGGATGACCGATCCGCCCTTGCCGATGACCTCGCGGATCTTGTCCACGTCGATCTTCATGGTGACCATCTTGGGTGCGTACTTGCTCACCTCAGTGCGGGGCTGGGAGATGCAGGGGAGCATAACCTCGTCCAAAATGGCAAAGCGGGCGTCCCGGGTGATCTCCAAGGCCTCTTTAATAATGGCGTGAGAGAGGCCGTCGTTCTTAATGTCCATCTGAATGGCGGTGATGCCGGCCTTGGTGCCGGCCACCTTGAAGTCCATCTCGCCGTGGAAGTCTTCCACACCCTGAATATCAATAAAGGTAGTAAAGCCGCCGTCATCGTCCTGAATGAGACCGCAGGAGATACCGGCCACTGGGGCCTTGATGGGCACGCCGGCATCCATGAGGGCCAGAGTGGAGCCGCAAATGGAGCCCTGAGAAGTGGAGCCATTGGAGCTCAGAACCTCAGAGACCACACGGATGGCGTAAGGGAACTCCTCTACAGGGGGGATGACAGGCTCCAGAGCCCGCTCTGCCAGAGCGCCGTGGCCCTTCTCCCGGCGGTTGGTGGACCGGGCGGCCCGGGCCTCGCCGGTGGAGTAGGCAGGGAAGTTGTAGTGGTGCATATACCGCTTCTCATCCTCCTCCCAGATGGTGTCCAGCTTCTGGCAGGAGGAAAGAGTATTCAGGGTACAGATGGAGAGGACCTGGGTCTGGCCGCGGGTGAAGAGGCCGGAGCCGTGGACCCGGGGCAGGACGCCCACCTCGGCGCCCAGGGGCCGGATCTCGTTCTTCTTCCGGCCGTCCACCCGGTGCCCCTCCAGAAGCCAGGCCTTGACGATCTTCTTCTGGAACTTGTATGTGATCTCTTCCAGGTACTTGTCCATCTCGGGATAGTCGGCCAGGAACAGCTCGTGCCAGTGATCCACCAGGGCGTTCCACCGCTTCTCCCGGACGTTCTTGTCGTCGGTGTCCATAGCGGCCTGGGCCTCGGTCATGGTGGTCTCCACGATCTTGTCGAAAAGCTCCTGATCGAAGTCGGCGTGATCGTAAGTCATCTTCTCACGGCCGATCTCGGCCACCATGGTGTTGATGAGCGCCACCTGCTTCTTGATCTCCTCATGAGCCTTGACGATGGCATCGTACATGATGTCGTCGGGAAGCTCGCTGGCGCCCGCTTCGATCATGATGACTTTGCCCTCGGTGGCAGCCACGGTGAGGTCCAGTCTGGAGGCGTGCTTCTGCTCCTGATTGGGGTTGAGGACGATCTGTCCGTCCACATAGCCGGCTTCCAGGCAGCCAATGGGGCCGGCCCAGGGGATGTTGGAGTAAGCCAGGCACGCGGAAGTGCCGATCATGGCGGTGACCTCGGGAGAGCAGTCCCGATCCACGCTCATCACGGTACAGGTGACCACCACGTCGTTGCGGAAGTCATAGGGGAACAGAGGCCGGATGGACCGGTCGATGACCCGGCTGGCCAGCACAGCAGGCAGAGAGGGCTGGCCCTCCCGGCGCATAAAGGAGCCGGGAATGCGGCCCACAGCGTACAGCTTCTCCTCAAAATCCACGCTCAGGGGGAAGAAATCAATGCCGTCCCGGGGGCGGGCAGAGGCAGTAACTGCCACCAGCACGGTGGTCTCGCCGTAGCGGACCATGGCGGAAGCGGTGGCCAACTCGGCCACCTTCCCCACCTCAATG
The DNA here is from genome assembly GCA_034927965.1 of Pseudoflavonifractor sp. GTDB lineage: Bacteria > Bacillota > Clostridia > Oscillospirales > Oscillospiraceae > Vermiculatibacterium. The sequence continues at coordinate 8,481 of JAYFPI010000067.1, read as the reverse complement.
GACAGGGGGCGTCCGCACAGATCCATCTCGTAGACCTTGCGGTTCGGGAACTGCTTGTGGGTAATAACGGTTGACATAATAGTAGATCCTCCTTTGTTCTCCCCCCGGCCGACCTCTTTCTTTAGCACTTGAATCTGAGCCTCTTCCAGAGGACGAGGCTCAGATTCAACTGCTAAATGAGCGGCGGAACGGGGGCATTTTCGGTTCCGCAGAATGGGGAAAAAGGGTGGCGCGGTAAACCACGCCACCCTCTATTCACATTTATTACTTACGGATGCCCAGCTTGGCGATAAGGGCACGGTAACGCTCCACGTCCTTGCCAGCCAAATAGTCCAGCATCTTGCGGCGCTTGCCGATCATCTTGTACAGGCCCCGGCGGGAGTGGTTGTCGTGGATGTGGGTACGCAGGTGCTCGGTGAGCTCATTGATACGGGCGGTGAGAATGGCCACCTGAACCTCGGGGGAGCCGGTGTCGGTAGCATGGGTGCGGTTGGCCTCAATCACAGCCGTCTTTTCGTCTTTGCGGATCATAAAAGATTCCACCTTTCATTTTCTGCCCAAAGGGCCGGGAGAGGGGTGGGTGAACACCTCCAAACGGAGGCCGTCTCCCGCTCTCTAAGCCGATGGACGATTTTCATGCTTTCAAAATATATCACACATTTTACCCCTTGTAAAGGAAAATTATCGCGAAACGGGGAAAATGACGTTCATTTGATTCCTTTTTATTCCGATCCCGCAGCCCCCGCCCACTGATATCCAGCGGCTGTCAGCTCTTCGGCTGTGTGGAGAAGTCCGTCCCCCAAAGCGGCGTCCAGGTAGAGCCGCTCCCCGGAGTCAACCTGGACAGTGTTCCAAAACCAGCTCTTGCCCAGATAGGTTCCTTCCACCACCTCGCAGGTCACTCCCACCTGCTGGCACAGCAGGGCATAAGCCAGTGCCAGCCCCTCTGCGTCAGACGAACCGTCCACCAGGGCGGCATAGGCGGTGTTTCCCCCCTCGGGTGAGTAAGCAGCATAGCTGCGCAACTCCGAAATTACACGCAGAACCGCAGCCCGGGCATCCAGCCCCCGCAGCGATCCGGAAATCGTTCCCGCCTGGGCCGCCAGCTGTTCGCTCTTGCGCCAGAGCTCATCGGCGGGTTCCGGATAGGTCAGAGTGATCTCCACCACCCGCTGGCTCCCGTGGTCCGGATAAAGGGTAATCCCCGGGGTAGGCATCCCCAGGGCGGCCACCGGCGTATCGTAGTACGCCTGGCGGACAAGCTGGGCAATGGAGGCCTCGTCCTCAGCAAAGTAGGCTACCCGAAGCACCACCTCTCCGGAAAAAGAGGTCAACGCCTCCTGGAGTTCCGAGCGAATGGCGCTGGAACCTGTGACATTGACGATAGAGCGGATCTGCTCCTCCGTCCGACGGTAATGAATCGAAAGGGTCGCCTGGTAATAGGAGACTACCCGCGTGCATTCATGCTTGATGTAATCCACCGCATAGGCCCCCAAGGGGTCCTCAGTGGCCACCTCCAGACACGCGTCGGTAAGGGCAGACTCCACATCGTCGGCGTAATCATAGAGCTGAATCGTCCCCTCCTCCTGCCTCTGAGAAATCAGATACAGGACTGCCGACACCAATTCCTGGTAGTTCTCCACCCGAAGAATCGAGGAGTCCTCGGCGGTAACGGGCTTGTCCTCATGGGCTATCACCGCCTCATAAGAGCGCTCCATCATGGAAGAGCAGCCAGACAGCAGCAGGCATAAGGCCAGCAGCCCGCTCAGGGCGCGCGTTCTCATTTTGGGGGCCTCCTCTCCTGCAAATTTGTGGTCTTTCCCGCCGGGGCCGGACCTTAATAGCCCAGCTCCTCCCCCACCAAAACCACCTCGGCGTAGGGGATCCCCACCGGCCTGCGCCATAGGGTCACCAACACTCCGCACACCCGCTCGGGACTGTTGCAGTCATAGCAGCGATCTCCCTTGGCGGCACAGGGGGTTTTGCGGCCCAACCGTTGGGCATTCTTCGGCCCAGCCACGTTTCTGGCCCGGAAAAGAGCGGCATCGGCATCCGGAGCGATCTTGTTGGCCCCCACCACAAAATAGACCTCCTCGTGGCCGTCCAGTGTAGCGGCCACTCGGTTTCCGTGTCCGTCAATGTTGAAAATCTCCCCGGTCTCGGCCAGGGCGTTGGCTGAAGTCAGGTAGACCTGGGCCGTGCGGGAGGCCGCCCGGGCATCCGGCCCCTCGGGTGACCAGTGCCAGTGGACGGTGTTGTGAGCGGCCAAGCGGTCATAAAGTCCCAGCTCTTGGAGCGTAACCGACCCCCCCATGCCGATCGTCCGTCCGTCCAGTTTCCCATCCAGATAGTCCGCGGCCTCTTTTCCCGTAGCAAAACGGGAGACGGCAAAGCCGTGATGAATAAGTGCCTGAGTCAATTTATCCCATTGAATCATAAAAAGTCCTCTTTTCTCTCTGGTCAATCGCCTGTCACAGCTCACTCTGGTGATAGCTCCGGAACCCCTCGCCCAGCACCTCGTGGGCGGCGCATACAATCATGAAAGCACTGGGGTCCACTTGGCGCACGGTCTCCTTGATGACCACGATCTCCCGCTGTTTGAATGCGCAGAGAATTACCTTTTTGCTGGCCCCCGAATACCCCCCCTCTCCCGAAAGGTAGGTGACACTCCGGTCCAGATCACTGATGATGACCTTGGCAATCTCCTCGGGGTGGTCGCTGATGATATAAGCCACTTTGGCGTTGTCCAGCCCGTAAAGCACTCCGTCCATCACAAGGGTGGAGATGTAAAGTGCCACAAGGCCGTAGAGCGCGCTGTTCAGGCTTCGGAATGCCACGGCCACGGCCACAATAACCACCAGATCGATGCCCATGAGCAGCTTTCCCATGGGCAGCCAGGCCAGTTTCAACTTCAGAAGCCGGGCCATCAAATCAGTCCCTCCGGTCGTGGCTCCCTGAAGAAAAATGATGCCCAGCCCAAGTCCCAGCACAACCCCCCCAAAAATGCAGGCCAGCAGCGGATCCATTGTCGGAAAAACAAACAGAACAGCCAGGCCGTCAATCATCAGAGAAGACAGGGCCATGGACACCAGAGAGGAGATCAGCAAATGGCCGCCCAAAAACTTCCAGCCAAACAAAAAGAGCGGAATATTAAAAAGGATGACCAGAGTGCCCACCGGAGCCCAGGTCAGGTAAGCGTTGATAATCTGAGCCAAGCCGGTAATACCGCCGAAGGCAATCCCGTTGGGCACAAAACACCAATCAAACGCAACCGCATAGAGGGCAGAGCCCAGAATAATGAGGCTGTAATTTTGGACCAATTTCCCCGCAGAACGCTTCATCTTACTCCTCCAGTAAAGAAAGCTGCTTTTCTCCCCGGTCATTCTCCCGCAGGAGCATTCCCGCCACCGGGAGGGAACGGGCCCGATAGCGGGCCGGATCCTGAATGGCGGTGTCAGCCAGGGGCCGGGCCGTCTCGAGGTGATACTTGGGCTTGAGGGTCATTACATTGACTCCCTGGGCAGATCGGGTGGTCTTGGGCGCGAGAACGGCGGTGTGGAAGACAAGGCAGCGCCCCTCAGAGGAAGTGAGCGCCATCTCCAGATCCTCCTTCAGGTGGTAAGCTGCCGCCAGGGGAGACTTGTCCGAGTAAGCCCCCGTAAGCTTCTTCCGCCGGGTCTGGGTCTGGTACGCCGCCAGTTCCACCCGTGCCGCCTTCCCGTTTTGGAAGAAAAACAGCAGGTGGCCGGAGTAGTCATCGGTGATACAGGCCCACACCGCGCTCTCCCCCGGATCCATGGCCAGCTTCGTGGGCAAATAGTCTCCCAGTATGCTGGCCTTGGCGTCGTCAAAGTCGCTTAGCCGGGTCTTATAGCACTGCTGGCGGTCGGTAAAGACCAACAGCTCGTCCCGATTGTTGGCGTCCCAGCGGAGAGAGAGCCCGTCTCCCTCCTTGTACTTCTGCTCCGAGCTCATCCGCAAAGAGGCGGGAGTGATCTTCTTCAAGTATCCCTCCCGGGAGAGGAATACTTGCACAGGATAGTCGGCAATTTCCTCCTCCGGTTCCGCTTCGGCGGCCATCTGGTGTTCATACAGGATTTCAGTGCGCCGGGGTGCGGGGTACTTCTTCATTACCTCCCGCAGCTCGCCGGCGATGATATCCTTCACCCGCTCGGGATGATCCAAAATGTTCTGGAGATCGGCGATCTCCTGTTCCAGCTCGGCGGTCTCGGCTACCCGCTTGAGAATATACTCCTTGTTGATGTTCCGCAGGCGGATGTCCGCCACATACTCAGCCTGGATCTGGTCGATGCCAAAACCGATCATCAGGTTGGGAACCACCTCGGCGTCTGCCTCAGTGTCGCGGATGATGCGGATGGCCCGGTCAATGTCCAGGAGGATCTTTTTTAGTCCCTTGAGCAAGTGAAGCTTGTCCAACTTCTTTTTCTGCACAAAGTAGGTTCGCCGGCGGACCCCCTCGGAACGCCACGCCGTCCACTCGTCCAGGATCTCCCGCACCCCCAGCACCCGGGGCATCCCAGCAATGAGGATGTTGAAGTTGCAGGCAAAGGAGTCCTGCAGTGGGGTGGATTTGAAGAGCCGAGCCATGAGCTTGTCCGAATCGGCCCCCCGCTTGAGGTCGATGGTAAGCTTCAGTCCGGAGAGGTCGGTCTCGTCCCGCATATCGGCAATCTCTTTGATCTTCCCCGTCTTGACCAGCTCGGTCACCTTATCCATAATGGCCTCGACAGTGGTGGTGTAGGGGATCTCGTAGACCTCGATCACGTTCTCCTCCTTCACATAGCGCCACCGGGCACGCACCTGGAAGGAACCCCGGCCGGTCTCATAGATGGAAGCCATGGCCGCGCCGTCATAGAGGAGCTGGCCTCCGGTGGGAAAATCGGGGGCCTTCAAAATAGAGAGGAGGTCGCAGGAAGGGTCTTTCAAAATGGTAATGGCCGCCTGGCAGACCTCATGAAGATTAAAGCCACAGAGGTTGGAGGCCATGCCCACGGCAATGCCCTGGTTGGCGCTGACCAAAACGTTGGGGAAGGTGGTGGGCAGAAGAGATGGCTCCAAAAGAGAGCCGTCATAGTTGGGCACAAAATCCACCGTGTCCTGGTCAATGTCCCGGAACAGCTCGGCGCACACCGCATCCAGCCGGGCTTCGGTGTACCTGGAGGCAGCCCAGGCCATATCCCGGGAGTAGACCTGACCGAAGTTTCCCTTGGAGTCTACCAGTGGGTGGAGCAGGGCCCCGTAGCCCCGGGAGAGGCGGACCATGGTGTCATAAATGGCAGCGTCACCGTGGGGGTTGAGCTTCATGGTCTGGCCCACGATGTTGGCCGACTTAGTCCGGGCGCCCCCCAGCAGCTTCATGGTGTACATGGTATAGAGCAGCTTGCGGTGGGAGGGCTTGAAGCCGTCGATCTCAGGAATGGCCCGGGAGATGATCACACTCATGGCGTAGGGCATGTAGTTGATTTCCAGGGTCTGGGTGATCGGCTGTTCCAGCACCTCAGGGCGCAGGCCCATCACGTTGGGATCCGCCGCACGATTGATCCCCTTTTCAGGGGCCTTTTTCTTAGCCATCGGTATCAGTCCTTGTCCTTTGGGTAATTGGCCGGGGCCTGTTCGGCCCGCGGGCAGGAGCCGGAAACTCCGCCCGCCCCCCGAAGCCGGGGAACGGGCGGTTTTCCTTCCTGCTTACAGCTCTATGACCTCAGCGCCCGCCGGAGGGGCGGAGCGGGGAAGGTCTGTGGTGGCTTTGCGGGCGGCGGTGCCGCTCATGGTGAGCTTAAACTGGTTCTTCCAGTGAAATTCCGCCGCCTCCACGGCCTTGTCGGCGGTGCCGGATGCCTGGGAGGCCATCCGGAAATCGAAGAGGTTCATAACCCAGGTCATGGCGGCGGTCCCCGCGGCGCTGCTGCGCAGGCCGGTGCTGTCAGACACCAGCGCCGCGGCGGCGTCCATGTCGGGGCGAAGGACCGCCTGAGTGGAAAAGCGTCCCGTTTCGCTCACGGAAACAGAGAGGCCAAACTCCTTAAACGGGGCCTCAACGATCTCTCCCAGCGTCTGGCCCAACAGGCTGTTGAGCGTCTCGGCATTCAGGTTCCAGGTGAGCGTTCCGTTCTGCTCGGTAAAACGCTCCGGCCCAAAGAGGAGGGCCATGATCGTCCGGCTCTCTTTAAAGCTATCGTAGGCATATTCTCCGCCCAGATAGCCGCTCTCGCTTTGATCCAGGAGGATATTATAGAGAAGTTCCGTGCCCCAGTTCCCAGTGTTCTCGGTGAGGGCGGAAAAATCCATCCCCCCGCCCAAATCCCAGGCAAACCAAGTATTTTCACTCACTGTCTCGTCAAAGGCCGCCAGAATGGGGGCATTGGCGTACAGCTTTCCGGTCTCCAGGTCAAAAAGCATCTGAACCTTGCAGCCGGTGAGCAGTGACTTAAGGTTCTGGGCCGTAAATTTGGGCACCTCGGCTGACAGCTGATCCAGCGTCTGCTGGCTCAAGAGATTCAGCAGGTCGGCGGCGCTCATGGAAAGCGTCAGATCCAGCTGATTGTCCCGCACCAAGGTGTCGGTACGGAGGGAAGCGTTGTAGGTCTGATCCCCATCCAGGGAATTAAAGGCGGTGAGGGCCAGGCTGCAGTTCTCCGTGGTACGATAGCTCTGTCCGTTCTGGGGCAGGGAAATGGCGAGCAGCCGCTCCATCAGAGTATTGAAGTCTGCCAGCTCCTTGTCCAACTGGGTGCGAATCTCGGTCCGATCCAGCAAAATGACCTGATTGCTGCCGGAATTCCACACGACATCCCAGCCCCGGGCGGCGGCGGTACTCCGTACGGGAAGCCGGTCTCCGGTCTCCTCTGTCCCCAGGATTCCGTTCAGCTGCTCAGCCGAAGCATAGGTCACGCCGTTTTCAGCGGTAAGCGCCACATCCTTCCGCATCTCTCCATTAATCACCAAAACAGGCTGGTCGGGCCGCCAGGAGGGATAGCCCGGCTCTTCATTCTGCATGCTAACAGACTCCACATATACAGAAGCGGCAAACTCCTCCTGAGAAATCAGGAAGTTGTCGGTCAGATACTCCTCCTTCGGATACCACTCCCCATACACATCAGCGTAGTAGGCGTCGGCGTCAAAGGCGGCATACCCGGCGGGATCGGCGGCGGCATAGCTCTGAGCCTGGGCCAGCAGTTCGGACACGACCTGACGGCCTTGGACATACCGGGCCAGCACATAGGTGGTCATCTCCTGGGCGGTGGAGAAGCCGTAATCCTCCATAGCCGCTTCCATGGGATCCCGGTAACCCTGAGAGGACAGCCAGGACTTCACATCATAGCGCTCCAGCTCGCCTGGGTGCGCGGCGCGGTAATCCGCTACCAGTTTGGCGTCGTAGGCAGGGGAGGCCAGACTCTGCACATATTCTTTCCACATGGCGTCCCGAAAACCTTCTTCCGTCACACCAAAGGTCTTCATGTACTCCTCCCGGGTCCACCACTCCCACTCCTGGGCAAACCAGCCGTCGGCGTTAAAGGCGGCATACTCCTCGGGATGGGCGGCCATGTAGTCGGCGGTAAACCGAGCCAGAAAAGCCGCGTAATCGCCGTCCTCTCCGGTGGTGCTCCAACCTGCATCCGGCAGGGCCAAACCATACTTCTGGTTGAGTGCCTGGACCTCCTCCGGGGTCGGGGAAGGTTCTGCGGCAAAGGCGGGCGCGGCAAGGGAACATCCCAGTGCCAGTACAGCAAGGGATGCGGGGAGCCATCGGTTCAGTTTCATATGGGTACCTCCTTTTTATTGACGCCATTCGATCGTCCGGCAGTCCGCCGGGCAGGGAAGTTACGAAATGTCGGCCAACTCCAAAAACTTATAGCCGTTTTCGGCGATATGGTCCTTCCTGCCCTGGAGATTGTCCCCCAGCAGCAGGTCAAACATCTGTGCGGTGGCCTCCATGTCCTCAGGAATGACCTTGATGAGACGGCGGGTGGCCGGGTTCATCGTGGTGAGCCACATCATCTCCGGCTCATTCTCGCCGAGGCCTTTGGAGCGCTGGATGGAGATTTTTTTGTCTTTGCCGATCTCTTCGACAATGTCATCTTTCTCCTTGTTGGAATAGGCAAACCAGGTCTTTTCCTTGTACTCAATCTCATAAAGAGGGGATTCTGCAATGTAGACATACCCACGGCGGATCAGAGTGGGGGTCAGCCGCCAGAGCATTGTGAGGATGAGCGTACGGATCTGGTAGCCGTCCACGTCGGCGTCTGTGCAGATGACCACCTTATTCCACCGCAGATTCATCAGGTCGAAGGCAGCCAGGTCCTTGGCCCGCTTGTCGCTGACCTCCACTCCGCAGCCCAGCACCTTCAGAAGGTCGGTAATGATCTCAGACTTGAAGATCTTGCCGTAATCAGCTTTGAGGCAGTTCAAAATTTTGCCCCGCACGGGCATGATCCCCTGAAACTCCGCGTCCCGGGAAAG
>JAYFPI010000085.1:0-12114 GCA_034927965.1 Pseudoflavonifractor sp. | reverse complement strand
ACGCCATACCCTGAAACTCTGTTTTCTCATAATCGTCGAAGCTGTCCAGCCGCTTGGCGAGGTAATCCAGTTCGTCGAGGTTTACATTGGTTCTTTCCAGTTGTTTCAGTACCGGAAAACCGCCGCTGACTTCATCAATGCAGCAGTCGCGCTTGACCGCGTCGCCGATCTCCAAGGGCTCCAGCAGGACGAGTGTGTTTTCATATTCTTCCTTTGAGATAGGGAACGGAACTGTGGCAACGCCGTATTCCAGGTGTTGCCGGTTTACCAATACTGCCTGAATCATTATTTTAATGCCTCCCGTCTAATTTTTTTCGCCATATCTGTCCGAAGGCAGGTTCCGTCACTGCGCCAGCAGATGAAGCCGTGGGCAGGATAGGGACAGCACCTGCACTTCTCCGAATGGGTGCAAACGGGGTTATCGTCTTGCGGTACATCCTGCGGCGTGGAAAAGATGGGCTCTTTGCCCCTTTCAAAATTTGTCATCGTGATTTCCTTCCTGAACACAAAAAGCGCCGGAGAATTCCAAATTGAAAGACTCCGGCGCTTTGGCTCTGATTTACTTTTACATGGTCGGCTGAGAAAATGCGGATTGCTCCTGCGCCATCCGCTGCTGTAAATTGGGGATAAGCATTTCTATCTGCTCCTGCGTTTCGCGGAGCAGCGCTTCCTGATCGCAGGTGAGCTCGTTCTGGTCTTCCAACACAGCCTGCACACAGCGGGACAACTCTGTCAGTTGCTCGGGCGAGAAAAGCTGTTCTCGCCGAATCAAACCGCTGCGCACGGCAAAATCCTGCTTGGCAGCGGTATAGTTATTTGATATGTAGTGCCCCTGTGTCACTCCGGTTTTTTTGTAATCCCAGTCCCAGGTGACAAACTGAACGCCATACCGGGTGGCGTGACCGGCAAGGACAACGCCACTGAAATCCGCCAGCAGCTGATAATTCTCATCCAACCCATCGGCTTGCAGTAACGGTGCCGTATCCATGAGCCGCGTATATTCGGCGACGGTTTGCGCTGTGTCCGTGACTTGGTGGAGCGCGTCTTCGCGCTCCGCATTGCCAAGGTCTGATTCACGGTATCTGACGCCGCCATTATCTGTGATTTGGCAGAGGGAAAGTCCGTCCAGAAAAACGGGCATAAGGCCATCTGTGGGCGGCGGCGCATCAAAGCTGTTTCGCCGCAGGGCGATAACGATCTCCGTAAAAAAATCAGTCCTATTTTTCGAATCATTCTGTTTCATTCCGTTCACTCCTTAAATTACATTTTGATAAAATAAAAAGGCCAACATTCTGCAAAGAATGTTGGCCCTGAGCACCCTATTGTACTTCTGGGGAAAAGTTCGATTTTTCTTGATATTGCAATACTTTTCGGAAATTTAGATGCGAACCGAGCGCAGGGTATGGTTCGCAACTTCTAAGGTTTTGGGGCTGTTTCGCCTGTGGCATTTTAGGGATGGCTTTTGAGCCAATTCTTGCCCTCTTTTTCACATGGGAAAATAGAATGCGAACCGGGCGGGGTCAATTTTACGAAAAAGCGTGGAAACGGCAGGTTCGCAGGCCCTCAAAATCCTCCGAAAAGTTATAAAAAAACCGCAAAATCATAAGATTTTGCGGTTTTCATGGTGGAGACGAAGAGGATCGAACTCTCGACCTTACGGATGCGAACCGTACGCTCTCCCAGCTGAGCTACGCCCCCGAGTTGTGGAATTTGTTCAATTTTCGGATCTTTCTTTGTGCAAGTTGTCAGGTGGTCAGGGCCCGCTTTGCGGATAGCTTGCTCTCCCAGCTGAGCTACGCCCCCAAATATTTCCAATTGTTGTGATGCGAATCGAGTGGTTGCCAAGTGAGTTACACTACTGTTGCTGAAACCGTTCCGCGTGCTCTCCCAGCTGAGCTACGCCCCCAAATATTTCCGTTTTTAGTGATGTGAACCGCGTGGCTGCCAAGTGAGTTACATGACTGTTGCTGAAACCGTTCTGCGTGCGCCCCCAGCTGAACTAATCGCCCAAATATCATTGGAGATAACCGTAGCATGAGCTATAGTTATCTAAGCACCGTGATATTATAGCAAGATTTTTAGCGGGTGTAAAGAGTTTTTTGAAAAACTGTTTGGAATGTGCATTTCCCAGTTGATAATTTTTGCGAAATGTTGTATGATATCGTCATATCAGCCTGTTGATGGCCCGCTTGAAGCGCCGGCCTGAGGCAAGGCCGCGCTAGTCGGGGAGTTAGCGGTGCCCTGTATCTGCAATCCGCTACAGCAGGGATGAATCCCGGCCCCCGGAATCGCATTGTGTCGTCTGACCCCGGTAAGCAGTGATGATGGATCGGTCCTGCGCAACGGGTACCCGTGAACCGTGTCAGGCGGGGAACCGAGCAGCACTAAGCGGGCCAGCCCGTGTGCCGCAGGGCTTCCGCTCCTGAGCCGGCTGCCGGGGTAACGGGCATAATGCGGTCTTCAAAGGCCGGTGCGCGGTCTTGCCATGGGCCGGAAACAGGGAAGAAGGGCCTTTGGTTGAGGTTCTTCTTCCCTCTTCCTTTTTTGAGGTGAAATAGTATGTATCAGGCCCTTTACCGAAAATGGCGGCCCCGCACTTTTGACGATGTGGTGGGACAGAGCCATATTACCGATACCCTGAAACGCCAAGTTCAGGAGGGACGGCTTTCTCACGCCTATCTTTTTACCGGGACCCGGGGAACCGGAAAGACCACATGCGCCAAAATTTTGGCCAGGGCCGCAAACTGTGAGAATCCGGTGGACGGGAACCCATGCAACGCCTGTCCGGCGTGTATGGGGATCGAAAATGGCTCCATTTTGGATGTGCTGGAATTGGACGCCGCGTCCAACAACGGTGTGGATCAGGTGCGCGCGCTCCGGGATGAGGCCGTCTACTCTCCCGCGGCGGTGCGGAAGCGGGTCTATATTGTGGATGAAGTGCATATGCTTTCCACCGCGGCTTTCAATGCGCTGCTGAAGATTCTAGAGGAACCGCCGGAGCATCTGATGTTTATTTTGGCCACCACCGAGCTACACAAGGTTCCGGCTACCATTAAATCCCGGTGTCAGCAGTTTTCTTTTAAACGGATCTCGCCCACGGACATTGCCGGGCGGCTGAAATATGTGGCGGGGGAGGAAGGAATCCCCCTTACCGCAGACGGCGCAATGCTGCTGGCTCGGCTGGCTAACGGAGGACTGCGGGATGCCCTCAGCCTGCTGGACCAGTGTGCCACCGGAAGCGCTGGCGGAGATCTGGGAGAACAGGAAATCTTAGATGCACTGGGGCTTGCGGGCAATGTGGAGACCGCCGCACTGATGGGGGCGGTGGCTGACCATGATGCCGGGGACGCATTGGAACGGCTGGACCGTCTCTACAGGGCGGGGAAGGACGTGGGCAGTCTGCTCAGCGAGCTGTCTGCCCTGGCCCGGGATCTGCTGATTCGCAAGACTGCTCCCAGAGGAGGGGCGGCCCTGCTCACCGGCGGCTATGACGAGACCACCCTCCGGAACTTGGCAGAGCGGCTTACCGCGCCCAGGCTGGCCCAAGTGCTCTCCCGACTCCAGGCGGCCTCCGCCGATTTGGGCCGCAGTACCAATCGGCGGGTGGATGTCGAGCTCTGTCTTATCCGTCTGTGTGACGAGACGCTGGACGATTCTTCTGCCGGACTGAACGCCCGACTGGCTCGGTTGGAGGACTTAGCGGCGGGGGGCACTTTGACGTCTGCGCCGATCCGAACCGCAAAGCCGGAATCAACATCTTCGGCAGCGGAAGAATTGCCACCCTGGGATTTGGAACTGCAACCGCTGCCAGAGAAGACCACGGAAGAAAAGGTTCTCGCCGCACCAAAGATTCCGGTGAAGGAGCAACAGCCTCTCCCGTCGGCCCGGACTACTATCGGCGGGGGTGCAGCTGGGGACTTCTGGCCCGGCCTGGTGGCGGGGCTTAAGGGCCGTATCCCGATGGGAGAGTATAGCTTTCTCTCCAATCCAGTTATGGTGAAGGGTACGCTGGATAGCCCAGTTCTGACCTTGTGGGCACAAAATGATTTTGTAAAGAACATGGTCTCCAAGCCGGGGATTCTGGCGGCAGTGGAGAAGGCTGCTGGGTTGCTTCCCGGTGCGCCATACCGGGCCGTGGTGACGGTGGGGGAACCACTTGCCGCAGCACCGGGCTTTGAGAGCGGCGACAAGCTGGAAGAACTGCTGGCCATGGGACAGCAGTTTGACAATATTATTATTAAGGAATAACAGAAGGAGCGAATGAGATGGCAAAGGGATTCAGCAGCCGCGGCTTTGGCGGCATGGGCGGCGGAATGAATATGAACATGATGAAACAAGTCCAGAAGATGCAGCAGGACCTGGCCCGCGTGCAGGAGGAGCTGGCGAACAAGACCTATACCGCCGCCGCCGGCGGGGGGATGGTTAGTGCTGAGGTCAATGGACAGCACGAGGTAGTCTCCATCACGATCGATCCTGAGGCAGTGGACCCGGATGACGTGGAGATGCTCCAGGATATGGTAGTGGCCGCCGTTAATGAGGCTATGCGCGCCGCGGAGAACGACGCAGCCAGCTCCATGAAAAATATTACCGGCGGCTTGGGCCTGGGCATGTAAGAGCTGTGAAGAAGCTCAGTCACGACCAGGCGGCAGAAACCTTCCTGCTTTCGGCCATCCTGGCCCTGGGCGGCGGTTTTTTGGACGCTTATACCTACCTGGCCCGGGGCGGGGTGTTTGCCAACGCCGAAACCGGAAACATGGTGCTGCTGGGCATTCAACTGCTTCGGGGAGACTGGCGGAAGGCACTGACTTATCTGGTACCCATCCTGGCCTTTGCGCTGGGTGTGTGGGGGGCCGAAGCGGTTCGTGCTCGGTTTTGGAAACGCCCCGGCATCCACTGGCGACAACTCACTCTCGGAGGGGAGGCTCTGACGGTGGCAGTCGTGGCTTTTCTGCCCGAGGAGCTTAACATGCTGGCCAATGTGTTGGTGGCTTTTGTCTGTGCCGTGCAGGTGGAGAGTTTTCGCCGGGTGCGGGGCAACGCCTTTGCTTCCACGATGTGTACCGGCAACCTGAGAAGCGGCACCGAACAGCTTTTTTACTACCGCCGCACAGGAGACCGGGCCGTGCTGGATAATGCCCTGTGCTATTACGGAATCATCGTGGTCTTTATTGTGGGGGCGGATCTGGGGGCACTGACCTGCGGCGTGTTGGGCCGAAAAGCGGCGTTGGTGTGCGCTGGAATTTTGCTGGTCGGGTTTTTCATTCTCTCCCTGCGTGGGGAGAGAAAATTGGAAGAAGAAGCATAAGCAGACTGGGGGGAGCCCCTGCCAATGAAACGGGAATCAAAAAGGAGAAAAGAGAATGACCCCTTCCAATGTTTACTTTACTGATTTTCATGTGCCTGTCGGAACCAGCCAGCTGGAGAAACTGCACAGGCTGATTGACCGCGCGGGACTGGGAACGATGGACTTTGACCGGAAGCTGGTGTGCATCAAGATGCACTTTGGCGAACCGGGAAATCTCACCTTTCTGCGGCCCAACTACGCCAAGGTGGTGGCAGACTACGTCAAGGAGAAGGGCGGAACGCCTTTCCTGTGCGACTGTAACACCCTTTACGCGGGGCGGCGGAAAAATGCGCTGGAGCATCTGGATGCCGCTTATGAAAACGGCTTTTCGCCATTGTCCACTGGCTGCCAGATCCTGATTGGAGACGGACTCAGGGGGAACGATGATGTGGAGGTTCCCGTTTCGGGCGGGGAGTATGTCAAAAAGGCCAAGATCGGCCGGGCCATTATGGACGCCGACATTTTTATCTCCCTGACTCACTTCAAGGGCCATGAGCAGACCGGCTTTGGCGGGGCTATCAAGAATATTGGCATGGGCAGCGGTTCCCGCCGGGGAAAGATGGAACAGCACGCCGCCGGCAAGCCGGTGGTACGCTCCAAACGCTGCGTGAGCTGTCGCTCCTGTGCCCGTCACTGTGGGCAGGATGCCATTTCTTACCGGGAAGATGGCAAGGCGGTTATTGATCAGGAGAAATGTGTAGGCTGCGGACGCTGCATCGGGGTATGCAACTTTGACGCCATCCACAACCCTACCGGCAGTTCGGTTCAGGCTCTCAACTGCAAAATGGCTGAGTACACCAAGGCGGTGGTGGATGGCCGGCCGTGTTTCCACATCAGCCTGGTGCGGGATATTTCTCCCAACTGCGATTGCCACGGGGAAAATGATGTCCCCATTCTTCCCGATGTGGGAATGTTTGCTTCCTTTGATCCTCTGGCCCTGGATCAGGCCTGTGCCGACGCCTGTTTGGCCCAGACTCCGCTGCCTGGAGGACAATTGGCCCGCCGCATGGCGGAGGATGGATTTGTGGATCACCACGACCACTTTGTCAACACCACCGACGGTACCGAGTGGGAGAGCTGTCTGGCCCATGCTGAAAAGATTGGCTTGGGCAGCCGCCGGTATGAGCTCAAGCGTATCTAACCAGTGGGAAAGGAAGGAATGAGAATATGGAACTCATCGAGATTTTGAGCCGGTGCGACCACACTCTGCTCAAGCCGGAGTGTACTTGGGAACAGATTAAAGAGGTCTGTGACGACGGCATGAAATTTAACTGCGCCAGCGTGTGCATCCCGGCCGGATATGTCAAGCAGGCGGGGGACTACCTGGGGGATCGGCTGAAAATCTGCACAGTGATTGGATTTCCAAACGGTTATTCTACCACTGCAGTCAAGGTTTTTGAGACTGAGGATGCCATCCGCAACGGCGCAGACGAGATCGATATGGTCATTAACATCGGCTGGGTGAAGGACTGCCGCTGGGACGATCTGCTGGCTGAGATTCGAACCATCAAAGCCAGCTGTAAGGGACGTATCCTCAAGGTCATTGTGGAGGCATGCCTTCTCACCGAGGGAGAAAAAATCAAAATGTGTGAGTTGGTCACCGAATCCGGGGCCGATTTTATCAAGACATCCACCGGCTTTTCCACCGGCGGCGCCACCCGGGAGGATGTGAAGCTTTTCCGGGAGCACATTGGGCCGGGCGTAAGGGTGAAGGCCGCCGGAGGTATCCGCACCCTGCAGGATGCCGAGGACTTTATTACCTTAGGAGCTGACCGCCTTGGCACCTCCGCAGTGGTGAAGCTGGCAAAAAATCAGGTTCCACAGGGATATTGAGATGGTGGGCTGGGGTCCACCGCAGGGGAACCTGCGGTGGATCCCGTTTACTTAAAATTCCATTTTAAAATGTTTCTAAAATGTAAAATCAATTCACACTTTTGTAAAAAGTTACGCCGGAAACGTAAAAACGTATTGCGCTTTTTGGAAGGACACGGTATAATGAGAACAAGCGTCCGGGAAGAAGCAGGCACAGCCATTGTTCCCGGACATTGACTATGAAAGGAAGGTATGTACTGAAATGAAGAAGACCAGTAAATTCCTTGCGTTGCTCCTGTCCTGCTCCATGACGCTGGCCCTGGCCGCCTGCGGCGGCGGAGCCAAGGAGTCCGCTGCTCCCTCCAAGGCCCCCGCGGAGAGCGCGGCTGCTGAGAGCGCCGCCGCCGGTGAGGCCACGATTGCTATGATCACCGACAAGGGCGATATCAACGACAAGTCCTTTAACCAGGGCACTTGGGAGGGCATCCAGGCCTATTGCAAAGCCAACGGCAAGGAGTGCAAGTACTATAAGCCCGTTGAGGCTACTACCGATGCTTACACCGCTATGATCGAGCAGGCCATCAACGACGGCCATAAGATCATCGTCACACCCGGCTTCCTGTTTGAGGAGCCCATTTACAACGTGCAGGACAAGTATCCCGACGTCTCCTTCATACTTATCGACGGCAATCCTCACAATGCTGATTACAGCGAGTATAAGACTGCCGACAACACCGTCGGCATCCTCTTCTCCGAGGAGCAGGTGGGTTATCTGGCTGGTTACGCCGCTGTCAAAGATGGCAACACCAAGCTGGGCTTCCTGGGCGGCCAGGCTGTTCCCGCGGTGGTCCGCTACGGCTACGGCTTTGTGCAGGGCGCTGACGCCGCTGCCGCAGAGCTTGGTACCAAGGTCGACATGATGTACTACTACACCGGCGGGTTTGACGCCACTCCCGAGGCTCAGGCTCTGGCCGCCGGCTGGTACCAGGCCGGTACCCAGGTCATCTTCGGCTGCGGCGGCTCCGTGGGCAACTCCGCCATGGCCGCTGCCGAGCAGAACAAAGGCAAGGTCATCGGCGTGGACGTGGATCAGTCTGCTGAGTCCCCCACTGTGATTTCTTCCGCCATGAAGGGCCTGGCCGAGGCCGTGTCTCAGATGCTGGACGCCTACTATGCCGGCAAGTTCCCCGGTGGTCAGAATTTGACCCTGGGCGCCAAGGAAGAGGCTGTCAAGCTGCCTATGGACACTTCCAAGTGGACCAACTTTACGCAGGCCGACTATGATGCCCTCTACGCCAAGCTGGCTGACGGCACTATCACCCTGAAGAAGGACACCGACGCAGAGGCCCCCATGGATCTGGGCTGCGCCAACGTCACCGTTAAGTTCATCGAGCAGTAAGTTTCTCCATACCTCCAAGGACCGTCGGCTTGCCGACGGTCCTTTTTTTGTCCCTGCTCCGCAAAGGAAGGGCGTTCCCAGGCCCTTGGAAATGTGGTACAATGGCCAAAGAAGATCCGGGGCGTATCCCGGAAAAAGAACGATTGGAAGGAGGCACCCTCCATGCTGAAGCTGCTGCTGGGCCGGGCAGGGACCGGAAAGACCACCGCACTTCTCCGGGTGATTGCCGAAAAACAGGGGGGGTGCCCGCAGCTGCTCATTGTTCCGGAGCAGCACTCCCACGACATGGAGCGCAGGCTGTGCGCCGAGGGCGGCAACTCCGTGAGCCTGTATGCGGAGGTGCTTTCCTTCACCCGGCTGGCCAGCCGGGTCTTTTCCGCTGTGGGCGGATTAGCGGCGCCCACCCTGGACGCCGGTGGTCGGCTGCTGCTGATGGATGTGGCGCTCAAGTCGGTTTCCGACCAGCTGAAAGTGTATGCACGCCCATCTCGAAAGCCCCAGTTTCTCACCCAACTGGCCGCCACGGTGGATGAGTGCAAGTCCAGCTCCATTTCCCCGGAAAAGCTGTGGGAGGTGGCTCGGGAGACCGAAGGGGAGACCGGGGACAAATTTGCTGACCTGGCCCTCATCTGCGGGGCCTATGAGGCGCTGACGCTTCGGCGGGGGGCAGACCCCAGGGACAAACTTACCCGTCTGGCGGAGGCTTTGGCGGGGTGCCGCTGGGCCGAGGGCCGGGATGTCTATCTGGATGGATTCACCGACTTCACTCCCCAGGAACGGAGCGTACTGGAGGAGCTGGTAAAACAGGCCCGTACCGTTACGGTGGCGCTCACCTGTGATGGTCTTGCCGGCGGGGAGGAGGATGTGTTTGCGCCCGCACGGCGCACTGCCCGGCAGCTTCTGGCCCTGGCCCGCCGGTGCGGGACGGCGGCGGAGACGGAAGTCCTCACGGGGCAAGCGGGCTCTGGGACGGGGGCACTGCGGCAGGTGGAGGCACATCTTTTTGACCCGGTACTGCTCGCCTTTCCCGGGCGCCCGGAGGGACTGGAGCTATACCGGGCCACCGGGCCTTACGCCGAGGTGGAGCGGACGGCGGCCGAGCTGATCCGCCTGGCGAGAGACGAGGGGTACCGCTGGCGGGAGATGGCGGTCACCGCCCGGAGCATGGAGATCTATGGCCCCCTGATCGACCTGATTTTCCCTCGGTACGGGGTTCCGGTGTTCCTGGCCCGGATGGACGACGTGCTCCAAAAGCCTGTACTGGCCCTGGTCACCGCCGCTTTGGATACCGTGGCGGGAGATTACCGTTACGAGGATGTGTTCCGCTACCTCAAGACCGGCCTTGCCGGCCTTACTCCCGACGAGACAGACCGGCTGGAGAACTATGTGCTCAAGTGGGACATTCGGGGGAGCCGCTGGAGTCAGGGAAAGCCCTGGAATTTTCATCCGGACGGCTACGGACTCCCCTGGACCGACCGGGACCGGGCGAGGACGGAAGAACTGGATGCTTTGCGCCGCAGGGTGTCCGAGCCGTTGGAGGGTTTGCGGGGGACGAAGGAGCACACTGGCGCGGGTCTGGCGCTGGCACTCTACCGCTTTCTGGAAGAGATCGGTCTGGCGGAGCGGCTGGTGTCTCGGGGGGAGGAGCTGCGGCAGAGTGGGGAGGCCGCCTTGGCCGCCGAGTATGAGCAGCTCTGGGACATCCTCTGCGCGGCGCTGGAGCAGTGCAGCGATCTGCTGGGGGAGACTCCCATGGAGTGGGATGAGTTTGCGCGGCTCTTTAAGCTGGTGCTCTCCCAGTACCAGGTGGGCTCTATCCCAGTCTCACTGGATCGAGTGACGGCGGGGGAGATGCCCCGGCTGGCCCACAAGCACTGCAAGGTTCTCTTTGTCCTGGGAGCCGACGACGGCGCACTTCCTGCCGCCGCACCTTCCCCCGGGCTGCTCGCCGATGCCGACCGTTCCCTGCTGGCCTCCTTTGGCTTGGAGAGTGCCCCCCGGCTCACCGACAAGTTGTGGAGGGAGATGACCATCGTCTACGATACCTGCGCTTTGCCGTCGGAGAGGCTGACAGTGAGCTGGCCTGCCGTCGGGAGCGGGGGGGAGGAGCGCCGTCCCTCCTTCCTGGTGAAGAAGCTGCGTGTCCTCTTCCCAGAGCTGGGCGTAGTGGACGAGCGGACGCTGGCCGAGGATTTCCGGCTGGCGGCGTCCCGCCCCGCGTTGGAGCTGGCGGGACGCTGTCCAGGGGTGGGCCTGGCGCTGAAGGCATTGCCGGAATACGCTCCGATGGTGGAGCGGATGGAGCGGGCCGCCGCCCTGAAGCGGGGAAGCCTCACCCGCCCGGCGGTGGAGGCTCTGTACGGACGCAGGGTGCCGATGTCCGCGTCCCGGATGGACAAGTATAAATCCTGCCATTTTTCCTATTTTATGCAGTACGGCCTGAAGGCCCGGCCTCGGAAGCCCGCGGGCTTTCAGGCACCGGAGTACGGAACCTTTGTCCACTATGTGCTGGAACATACCCTAAAGGAGCGCCGGGGGAAGGAGATCCCCACCCGGGCGCAGGTCTCGGCGGTTGTGGAGAAGTATGTGGAAGAAGAGCTGGGCGGAATGGAGGGGGAGACGCCCCGCTTCCGCTATCTCTTTCGGCGGCTGGAAAAGTCGGTGTACGCCGTGGTGGAGAATGTCTGCCAGGAACTGGCCCGGTCGGACTTTCAGCCCATCGCCTTTGAGCTGGGGTTCGGGCGGAATCAGGATCTGCCCCCGGTAGAGCTCACCGCGGACGGGGTGACTGTGTCGGTCTCTGGTTTTGTGGACCGGGTGGACGGCTGGGAAAAGGACGGCAAGCTCTATCTCCGGGTGGTGGATTACAAAACGGGGCGCAAGTCCTTTGACCTCACGGATGTGTGGAACGGGCTGGGCCTTCAAATGCTCCTTTACCTCTTTACCCTGCGGGAGGAGGGGAAAACCGTGTTTGGGCAGGAAATCGTCCCAGCGGGGGTGCTCTACCTGCCGGCCCGGGATGCGGTGATTGCTGGGAGCAGGACCATGACCGAGGAGGAGCGCCGGAAGGAAGTGGACGCCCAGCTGTGCCGCAAGGGGCTGGTGCTGGAGGACGGCGCGGTTCTGGAGGCCATGGAGCACACCGACGGGGAGGCCCCCCGGTTCCTGCCTGTGCGGGTGAGCCGGGGCTCCGGCACGCTTACCGGGGACGCCCTGGTGAGCGCTGAGCGCCTGGGGAGGCTGGAGCAGCACACCCGGCGCATTCTGGCCGATATTGCTGCCGAGCTGGCCGCCGGGAACATCGCCGCCGATCCCTTCTGGCGGGGTCCGCAGCAGAACGCCTGCCAGTGGTGCGACTACGCCGCCGCCTGCCAATTCCGGGAGGGAGTGGGGGGCGACCGGAGGAGGTGGCTTCCCAGTGTGAAGGCGGATGAGTTTTGGGCCGGGTTGGAGACAGCGGGGGAGGACGGGCACTCATAGAGTACCGGCGTATCACACTCAAACGGGATGATGGCTGCCTTAGTTAAAAAGAGAGAGGAGAACCACTATGGCCTTTCAA
>JAYFPI010000014.1:0-4535 GCA_034927965.1 Pseudoflavonifractor sp. | reverse complement strand
GCTGCCATGAACCTCAAAAAACTGGCAAGATGGAAATGGAACGCCCGCGTCCTATCTGTACGATCTTTCCTATTTCTCTCCATATACGCTCAGAACCCAGCTGCGGCTTGTTGTGCAGCTGGGTTCTTCGACAGACTGAGGAGACCTGCCTATGGGCAGGTCTCCTTTTTGTGTCTGCCTGGTCAGTTCACCGGATCGTAAGTAAAGTGGTGGTGCCAAAAGTAATCCATCGCCCGGTAGCGGCGCACCAGCTCTGCGTTCTCTGCGGTCAAATCGGTGGTGAGAACGCCGTTTTCCAGATAGCGGCCGGAGGTATGTACCACGCTCACCCCGTCCAGAACAGGATCAATGGCCTGGAGATAAGCTGGGCCCTCCCAGCCACAGAGGCGAAAAACCTCGTTCATCAGAAAGCTGGGGCCCAATGTGGGGCCCTCCCCCTGAAAATCGTGTTCCAGAACTGCCTTGGCGGCGTCGTTTGCCCAGATGATGTATCGGGTGGAGTAGTAGTCCAGAAAGCCGTCCTGGCTGTCCAGGTCAAGATCCAGTCCCATGGCCTTATAAACGCTGTTGCCGTCCCCCATCCAGGGGTTGTGGTCTCCAAAGAGAACCAGCACCACCGGCTTGTTGTCGGTTCTAAGCGTGTCAGTAAGCATCTTTAGGTGCTCATTGGTGTTGGAAATAGAGCCAAGGTAATTTTCCAGAATACACTGCTCCTCGTCCGTATAGCGGCCGTCATTTACCACATAGTCTCCCCAATTGCCCCAGTAGGGCTGGGTGCTGTCGTAAGGACCGTGGCCCTGATAAGTCACAGAAAAATTAAAGTAGGGCTGGTTCCCCTCCGTCCCCTCCTGATAAGCGGACAAAAGCTCCCGAAAAAAGACATCGTCCGCAGCGACGGCTCCGCCGGTAAATGTGCTGAAATAGTTTTCCACATAGGCGTAGTTTTCAAAGCCTAGATTTTCATTGATATTCTTCCGGTTATAAAACCAGTCGTAACAGGGATGCATTCCCTCTACCGTATAGCCCTGAGAGCGGAAGTACCAGGGGTAGGAGTTGGTGTCGCTCCGAAAGGCGCCCAGGGAGGCGCTGCCGGTGAGAAAGCACCGCTCGGTATCCACGGTTCCTCCGGCAAAAATGTTGGTCACCAGAGTGCCGGACACTCCTTCTGCCTCCAGCGCATGCCAGACATCGTAGACATCAACGGCCAGTTCGGGAACCCCGAACCGGGTAAAGTCGTTGTAGGCCTCCAGCATGATGCCCACCACATTGACCTTCTTCTCCTCCGGAATATCGGCGTCGGCGTATGACTTCAAATATTCGGCCGCTTCCTGGACGTTGTAGTCTGCGGGAGGGGTGTCCACCGCGTTGTTGATGCTGTGAAGGAAGGGATAGAGAAAGCCCCGGGCCAGATACTGCTGGGTGGACGACCAGCGATTGCCCAGCCGCTCATAGTAGGCGGTGTGGACCTCATAAATCACATTGTCCAGGCACACCGTCATGGTCAGAACGGCCCCGGTGGCCGCCAGCAGGACTCCCGCGGCCCGGCCACGGCTTCCCCACTCCGGTTTGCCCCGTACCAGAACATGGATCAGCAGCCAGCCCGCTGCCACGGCGGCAATGGCAAAACAGAGTTTCCAGTCCAGAAACAGTCGGTACTTTCCCGCCATATCCCGGACTTCCTTCAGCAGCAGCAGATCGCCGAACATGAGCGGGTCGTCCCGAAACATCAGTTTGTAGTAGTTGCCCGCGGAGAGTCCCAACAGGACTCCCGCCGTAAAGCCAAAGGAGGCTCCGGGACGTCCGGTGAGGGCATAAAGGAGCAAAATCATGACCACGGGGGGCAGAAGGTTCAGCAGAAGGATGCGGGGACACTCCAGGTATCCCAGGCCCAGGCGCAGGCTGTACGGGCCCAGGGCCAGCAGCAGAGAGGCCAGACCGATCCCAATGCCTCCCAGGGCCACGATACCCACATTCCATCCCCAGAAGGCAAACTGCCGTCCGGGGGTGGAATCAGGGGCAAGACAAGGCTGAAGAAAAAACGGTTTCGACATTAAAAGCGCATTTTTTCGTGGAGATAGGCGTGGATCTGATCCACGGGGATGCGGGTCTGCTCCATGGAATCCCGCTCCCGGACGGTGACGCAGTGATCGGCCTCCTCGGTCTCGCTGCCCACGGTCTGGAAATCCACGGTGATGCAGAAGGGGGTGCCGATCTCATCTTGGCGGCGATAGCGCTTGCCAATGGAGCCGGCGTCGTCAAAGTCCACCATAAAGTCGCCCGCCAGATCTTCAAAAATCTTCCGGGCCGGCTCGGAGAGCTTCTTGCTCAGGGGGAGAACAGCCGCCTTGAAGGGGGCCAGGGCCGGGTGGAGGCGCAGGACGGTGCGCACATCGTTCTTGGCGGCGTCCACCACCTCCTCGTCGTAAGCCTCCACCAGGAAGGCCAGGGCCATCCGGTCGGCGCCCAGAGAGGGCTCAATGACGTAGGGGATATAGTGCTCGTTCTTCTCCTGATCGTAATAGGTCAAATCCTTGCCGGAGTGCTCCTGATGCTGCTTGAGGTCGTAGTCGGTGCGGTCGGCCACACCCCACAGCTCGCCCCAGCCGAAGGGGAACATAAACTCAAAGTCGGTGGTAGCTTTGGAGTAGAAGGCCAGTTCCTCGGCCTCGTGGTCTCTCAGGCGCAGGTTCTCCTCCTTGATGCCCAGGTTGATAAGCCAATCGTGGCAGTAGGAACGCCAATACTGGAACCACTCCAGATCGGTGCCCGGCTGGCAGAAAAACTCCAGCTCCATCTGCTCGAATTCCCGGATGCGGAAGATGAAGTTGCCCGGAGTAATCTCATTGCGGAAGGACTTGCCCACCTGGCAGACGCCGAAAGGCAGCTTTTTGCGGGTGGTTCGCTGGATGGCGGGGAAGTTGACGAAGATGCCCTGGGCGGTCTCAGGCCGGAGATAGACCTCGGTGGAGTTGTCCTCTGTGACGCCCTGGTGGGTCTTAAACATAAGGTTAAACTTGCGGATGTCGGTGAAGTCGGACTTGCCACAGCCCGGGCAGGTGACGCCATTTTCCCGGATGAAGGCCACCAGTTCCTCGTTGGTCATGGCCTCCACATTCACGTCGGTGCGGGCGTTCTCGGTGCACCAGGCCTCGATGAGCTTGTCGGCGCGGTGGCGCATTTTACAAGCTTTGCAGTCGATGAGGGGGTCGTTAAAGGTGGCGACGTGGCCGGAGGCCACCCACACCTCTGGGTTCATGAGGATGGCGGCATCCAGGCCCACGTTGTAGGGGCTTTCCTGAACGAACTTCTTCCACCAGGCCCGCTTGACGTTGTTCTTGAACTCTACGCCCAGAGGGCCGTAGTCCCAGGAATTGGCCAGGCCGCCGTAGATTTCGATGCCGGGGTAGACAAAGCCACGGCCCTTGCAGAGGGCCACGATCTGGTCCATGGTTTTTTCGGTGTTTTTCATGGGGGACACTCCTCATTCTATTTTAAATTTGGTTTTTCGAAATGGGCAGGGACCGCCGAGAGCCACGGATCAAAAAAACGCCCTGAGCCAAACGGCTCAGGGCGAACAGATTGTCCGTGTTTCCACCTGAATTCAGAGAGTTGCCTCTCCGCTCTCATGCCCGGTAACGGCGGGGGTCCGGCAGGGTATTTCCGCCCTG
Source organism: Pseudoflavonifractor sp. (assembly GCA_034927965.1). Taxonomy (GTDB): domain Bacteria; phylum Bacillota; class Clostridia; order Oscillospirales; family Oscillospiraceae; genus Vermiculatibacterium. The sequence continues at coordinate 867 of JAYFPI010000014.1, read as the reverse complement.
CGGCTCGCGGGTGCCTTCCACGCTCTCCAGGAGGCCTTGCAGCTTCCGGCCTCTCTCTGCTGCTGGGATGGGCGTGTACTCTTCCCGGTCATCACTTTGATATCGTGAGGTATTCTATCACCTTTTTCCCCCAGCGTCAAGGGGGTGGGGTGGTTCGCCGCAAGACCCTTTCCCGGGGAATTTCTCCATCCAGTAATGGTCATGGTCCTCTTCGTGCTTCACGCCGTTTTCATACTCATAGCCCAGTTTTTTATAAAACTCGTGGGCGGTGAGGGATGCGGAGACCACTACGCGCGGAGCGCTTTGAAAGGCGGGGTCAGCTTCCAGCGCGACCATCATCTCCCGGCCGAGGCCCTTCCCCTCCAGGTCGGGGCGAACGTAAACCGAGCGGATCTCAAGCGCGTCTGGCCTGTCCTCCGAGGGGGCCACTGCCCCGCAGGCGGCCAGCTCGCCATCCCAATGGCCCACATAAAAGTGACAGTCGGGATGGTCTGCAAAAGCGGCCAGTTCGGCGGGACCGTAGCGCTTGACATACTCCCGGAGGTAGGTTTCCTCATAGTCCTTGATGTTGACTTCCAGCATGACCTGCTTGATCAGTTCCACCACCTGAGGGTACTCTGCCCGTCGGACGGGCCGAATCATAAGTCTATCCATGGCCTTCCCGTTCCTCCCTTCGGATGATATGCCCCTGAGCGCGGCTCTTTTTCCGGCCGTACCAGACGCGGTTGACGCAGTTGCCCAAAATGAGAATGTTCCCGCACAGATAGAGCCAGACCATGAGAATGATCACCGAGGCCAGGGACCCGTAGACCAGAGAGTACCGGGAGGACAGACCGATAAACCAGGAGAAAAGCACCGAGGCCAGCA
>JAYFPI010000062.1:0-3292 GCA_034927965.1 Pseudoflavonifractor sp. | reverse complement strand
ATTTCGGTGACCTTTCATCGCCGCGATTCACTTATCCTTGTCCCAAGCGGAGAAGCATGCTATAATTTGAGCCAACTGAATAAAAGATATTAGGAGGATCCCCGTGTGAAGATTTTAGTGTTTGGCCCCAAGGCCCGTTATGACGCCTACCTGCCTAAATTTGCCGCGCAGATGGATGCGGAACTGGCCTTCTGTCCACTGAACAGCTCCCCCGTCCAGGCCGCTGCCACCAATTCCGATGCAGAAATTCTGTTCACCGATCCAATCACCGACACGAACAAGGAAATTCTGGACCTTCTTCCCAACTTGAAGCTGATCCAGTCCGAGGGAGTTGCCTTTCACCGGATCGATTTAGCGGAAGCCCGCCGCCGGGGCATCTTCGTGTGCAACAACAAGGGCTGCAACGCTTCTTCTGTGGCCGAGCACACCGTGATGCTGATGCTGATGGCACTGCGCCACGGAATCACCGGCCACAATGCCGTCCGGGAGGGCCACCAAATTCAAATGAAAGAGGCGGTCATGGCCTCCAACTCCCCTGAATTGGGTGAGTGTTCTGTTGGGTTGGTCGGCTTTGGCGACATCGCTCAGGCAACTGCCCGTCGTCTGGCTCCCTTCGGCTGCCCACTGTACTACTACAGCCTCCATCGCCGCTCTCTGAAAGTGGAGGCTGACTTTGGCGTCACCTATCTGCCCCTGGAAGAGCTGGCCGCCGTCTGTGACATTCTCTCCCTTCACTGCGCAGTGAATGATCAGACCCAAAACATGATAAATGCCGACTTGATTTCCAAGATGAAGCCCACTTCTATTCTGGTCAACACCGCCCGCGGGGATTTGGTGGACAATCTTGCGGTACGTCAGGCTTTGCTTGAGGGCCGGATCGGTGGAATCGCCATGGATACTCTGGCCCCGGAGCCCACGCCCGGCGACCATCCTCTGGTCGACCTCCCGCTTGAAGTACGGGATCGCGCCATCTACAGCCCACACCTGGGCGGTAACACGGGTGGCTCCTTCCGCCGGGCGCACACCAACATGTGGAACAACGCCCGTCTCATTCTGGAAGGGAACCGTCCCAACTTTGTGGTCAACGGACTTTGACCATTCCTATCCATAAAAGGACCGGCTTTCCAATGGAAAGTCGGTCCTTTTATGATTCGTCATATCGGGCCAGGAACTGGCGGGTCCGCTCGTGCGTTGGGTGGTCAATGACCCGGTGGGCCTCTCCCTGCTCCAGGATGACACCTTTGTCCATAAAAATCACCTGATCGGCCACATCCCGGGCAAAGGCCATCTCATGGGTTACGATGATCATGGTGGTCTTCTGCTCCGCCAACGCGCGGATTACCTTCAGCACCTCGCCGGTCAGCTCCGGATCCAGGGCGGAGGTCGGCTCGTCAAAGCACAGGATGTCCGGCTTCAGCGCCAAAGCCCTTGCGATAGCTACGCGCTGCTGCTGTCCGCCCGAAAGCTGATGGGGATAGTGACTTGATCGGTCAGCCAGCCCCATTTTGGCCAGAAGCGCCTTTCCTTGCTCCTCAATCTCCTGAAGCACAGCCCGCCTGTTTCTCGAAAACCCAGGTTGTTCTCTGGCCAGCAGCTGCCCCGCCAGGGTAACGTTCTCCAACGCCGTATACTGGGGAAACAGGTTGAAGGATTGGAATACCATGCCAAAGTGAAGCCGCTTTCTGCGGATCTCACTCTCTCGCTGAGTGGCTGGGTCGGCAGAATCGAACAGGGTTTCCCCATTGACCAGAATACGTCCCTTGTCGGGCGTCTCCAAAAAATTCAGACAGCGCAGCAGCGTCGTTTTTCCGCTGCCGGACGAACCAATCACCGCCAGCGCCTGCCCGCACTCCAGGTCAAAGCTGATGTCTTCCAGCACACGGGTGGTGCCGAAGTGCTTTTCAATGTGATGTACTTCTAAAATTGGCATTTTCGGCACCTTCTCATCGAAAATAGTCCAGCCTGCGCTCCAGGCCGCCGAACAGGATGGTCAGCAAACCATTGAACACCAGATAAAAGGCCCCAGTATAAAACAACGGCCAGAGGAGACCCTTCTTGATGAACGATTCGCCCATCCAGATAATCTCATAGACAGAGATGACCCGCACCAGGGCAGTATCCTTTACCAGCGTAATAAACTCGTTGCCCATGGGCGGAAGGATCCGCTTGATCATCTGAAGAAGAGTCACTTTAAAAAAAATCTGCCTTTTCGTCATGCCCAAAACCTGACCCGCTTCATACTGTCCGATGGGAACGGACTGAATACCGCCGCGATAAATTTCGGAAAAATAGCAAGCATAGTTGATCACAAAGGCTACCAGTGCCGCAAGAAACCGATCAAAGGTCGGCAGGGCCCAGCCGTAATTGCGGTTCATCAGACCGGGGCCATAGAAAATGATCAAAATCTGGAGCAGCAGCGGGGAGCCCCGGATAATCCAGACCACCGTTTTACACATCCACCGCACCGGGAGCATCCGGTTCATGGAGCCAAAGCTGATGACCAGGCCAAGGGGCAGAGCAAAGATCAGCGTCAACGCAAAGATTTGAAGGGACGTGCCAAATCCCACCAGCAGGGACTGGGTCACGGTCCAAACCATAGAATCACCTCATTCCTTCTGCCTGCGTCAAAGGCAGAGAGCTCTCCCCTCTGCCTTTTCGCAAATTCAATGTCCCCTTTCGCTGAATCACTTTTGGACAATGGATTCCTGCACGCCATAAGTGGCAGCCGTCTCCATCACCGTGCCGGCGTCATAGGCATTCTTCCAGAAGGTATTGAAGGCATCGACCAAGTCGGACCCCTGGCGGAACCCAACCCCGTACTCCTCTGATTGCTCACCGTTTGCGGTGTTCAGATTGACGGTGTAGGTCAGGTTGGCGTAATCGGTACCCTCGCCAATCATGGCGCCAGCCATCAGCAGATCGATCACACAGGCGTCGGAGGTTCCGGAGGCCACCTCCAGCAGGGCCTTGCCCTGGGTATCCGTCGCAGTGTAAGAGATCCCCAGCTTATCCAGCTGCGCCGCACCGGCAGAGCCATTCTCTGCTGCGAAGCGAAGGCCCTTCAGGCTTTCCAGATTCTGATACTGCGCTGCCTTGTCTGTGGGAACAACCACCACCTGAGCATTGAGGCAATAAGGCTCTGATACACTCATCAGCCCTTTTACCTCATCCGTGATGGTCATGCCGTTCCAAACCACGTCGATGCCCTTGTTGTCCAACTCCATGGCCTTCATGTCCCAGTTGATTTCCATAAATTCCACCGATACACCCAGGCTTTCTGCAAACAGTCTGG
>JAYFPI010000101.1:0-2123 GCA_034927965.1 Pseudoflavonifractor sp. | reverse complement strand
GAGCTTGCGCACCAGGGGCTCTTGGAGCGCACCCACGGCGGCGCGCTTTTTCGCCAGCGGAAAAGCGTGTTTGAGCGCGTTTTCGACGAAAAAATGAGCTTACAGCTGGAAGAGAAATGCCGGATTGCCGAGACTGCGTCAAAATACGTGGAGGAGGGCGATACCATCTTCCTTGATTCCGGCACGACGGCTTATCAGCTGGCGCTGTGCCTCGCGGACAAAAAGGGGCTGACGGTAATCACCCACGATCTCTACCTGGCGGCCAATGTGGAGTTTGACCCATCCACGACTATAGTGCTGACCGGCGGCATCAAGCGGACCAATCAAAAGGTGCTGGTTGGCGGTATGGTGGAGGATTTTATCAGCGGTCTGCGGGTGGACACGGTCTTTTTGACGGCGGATGCGGTGAGCACCTCCTTCGGCGTTTCCAATACCGGCTTTTTTGAGGCCGGAATTAAGCGAAATTTGGTCAAGGCGGGCAAGCGGGTGGTTTTGCTGGCCGACCATACAAAATTTGAGGAGACGGCTGTGGTCAAGGTATGCGATCTTGCGGATATTGATTGGATCATTTCAGACAGAGACCTGGCCCAGAGCGCGCTGGACGATTTGAAAGCGCACGGCACCAAGATAGAATTGGCATAAATTTTGCGCACACAGAGGGAGAATTAGTCATGAGTTGGTTGAAGGAAGTTATCGGCACGGAAAAGGCTGTAATCGCTATGTGTCATCTACAGGCAATGCCAGGCGACCCCGCCTATGACAAGAGTAAGGGCATGTCCTGGGTGGTGGACAAGGCGCGGGAGGATTTTCTGGCCCTGCAAGAGGGCGGAGTGGATGCGGTGATGTTCTCCAATGAGTTCAGCCTACCCTACCTGACCGATGTACATAAGGAGACGGTAGCCTCTATGGGACGTATCATCGGGGAGCTGATGAATGAAATCAAAATTCCCTTCGGCGTCAATGCACTCTGGGATGGGGCGGCCTCCCTTGATCTGGCAGCGGCGACCGGTGCGAAGTTCGTACGTGAAATCTTCACCGGCGTCTATGCCAGCGACTTTGGCCTCTGGAATACCAACTACGGAGCGGTGGCCAGGCACCGGGAGAGTATCGGTGCGGGGGATGTCAAGCTGCTCTTCAATATTGTACCCGAGGCAGCCCGCTATCTTGGTCAGCGCGACATCACGGAGATTGCCCGCAGCACTGTCTTCAACTGCAAGGCTGACGCACTGTGCGTCTCCGGTCTCACGGCGGGCTCCGAAACCGATGCCCAGATTCTGGCCTCTGTTAAACGCACGGTACCGGAGACGGTGGTGTTTGCCAATACAGGCTGCCGGGTGGATAACATAGCCACCCAGCTTTCCATTGCGGACGGCGCAGTGGTAGGCACGACCTTCAAATATGACGGCATCTTTGAAAACCAGGTGGATAAGGAGCGGGTTCTGCGCTTCATGGAGGCGGTTCATAACTTCCGTGCCACGTTACGGTAGCAATGATGAACTGCATTTTGTTTGACATGGACGGGGTCTTGATGGATAGCGAGCCGGTCTACCTGAAGCGGCTCCAGCGCCACATGGCCCACCACGGGGAGGATTACACCACGGAGAGGCTCCGGCAATACGTGGGGAAACCCAGCCTGTCCATTGCCCGCACGCTGATTGAGATCCACAATCTTTCCATGACGCCTGAAGAATTTTTGGCAGAAGAAGTGGATTTGTACGGACATTTTTATTTGGATTCCACTGAGCTTGCGCTTTTCGTCGGTGCGGCAGAGTTTCTTAACCTGATACGGGCGCGCGGCATGAAAACTGCTCTCGTCACTTCCACCAGCAGCAAAAGCGTATTGGCTGCGCTGGCCCGGTTTCAGGTTGTTCCTTGCTTTGACGCCATTGTGTGCCGGGATATGGTGCGTAATCCCAAGCCGTCTCCCGAACCCTATCAGATGGCCGCCGGATTTTTACAGGCCGAGGCCGGGGACTGTATTGTGGTGGAGGATTCTCCCGTGGGCATCGCGGCAGGGAAGGCCGCCGGCATGACAGTGGTAGCTATGAAAGCCTCGGAGATTCGTCAGGACACCGGTTCCGCGGACATCGAAGCGGAGGACTACCACCAGCTGCGCGTGCTAT
>JAYFPI010000021.1:0-109428 GCA_034927965.1 Pseudoflavonifractor sp. | reverse complement strand
CGGGCGCAGCCCCTGTATTTCTGCCATTATGGCTCCTCCTCTGCCAGTGGGCGCCGCCGGTGCTCCAGAGGTCCCCACTCGGGCAGGGGAAGCCGCTGCATCGAGCCGAACACCCGCTCCTTGAGTCCCGGATAGCGATGTTCCAGATCGGCCACCAACTCCTTGACCTCCTGGCGCTTGGTGTAGCCGTCCGCGGGACAGGGGTTGTGTACCACCGGCAGGCCGTTCCGCCGAGCCGCTCCCCGCACCATCCCCTCTCCGCAGTAGAGCAGCGGGCGGATCTGTGTAATGCCTGTGCGGGTCAGCTCAGTCACCGGCTGAAAGCAAGACAATCTGCCTTCATAAAAGAGGGAAAGGAAAAAGGTCTCCACCGCGTCGTCAAAATGGTGACCCAAGGCAATCTTTTTGATGCCTTGCTGGGCAATTGCGTTGTGAAGGGCTCCCCGGCGCATTTTGGCGCACATGGAGCAAGGATTCTTCTCCTTGCGAATGTCAAAAATGATATGGCAAATCTCAGTGGGGACCAGGGTAAAAGGCACTCCCAGTTCGGCACAGTAGTCAGCCACAGGTCCAAAATCGATTCCCTCCCCGCCTTCCACCGCCCCCATATCCAATGTAAATGCCTCCACGGTAAAGGACTTTGGATAAAAGCGGGACAGTCTGGCCAAAGCCGTAAGCGTCACCAGGGAGTCCTTGCCGCCGGAAACCCCTACCGCCACCCGATCCCCCGCCTGGATCATATCATAGTCTTCCACGCACCGCCGAACCAAAGAGAGTATTTTCTCCATAAAACGCCTCCGAAAATTTAAAAATCGAAATTGAGTATTCGTGAGATTTTAGAAGTAAAACCGCGTTTAAACGAGATTTCAACTTTGTAAATTAAAAATCCGCAAAAAGTCATTGACACTTTAATATCTTCGTATTATAATACAAAACGCTCCAACCGTCTAGGTTTGGGGCACTTTCTCTGTGAAAACGCTCATTTTCTGAGCATTAGAAATTGGAGGTTTCACCATGTCCACTTTTATGGCAAACAAGGGCAATATTGTCCGCAAGTGGTATATCCTCGATGCGGCAGGTAAGCCCCTGGGCAAAACCGCTGTCATCGCTGCTGATCTGCTGCGGGGCAAGCGTAAGCCCGAGTACACTCCCCACGCCGACTGCGGCGATTACGTCATCATTCTCAACGCTGAGAAGGCCGTCCTCACCGGCAAAAAGCCCGAGCAGAAGTTTTACCGTCATCACACCGGTTGGATCGGCGGCCTGAAGGAGATCAATTACCGTCTGCTGATGGAGAAAGATCCCGAGCTGGCCGTGAAGCTGGCCGTGCGCGGCATGATGCCCCGCAACACCATCACCAAGGACTCTCTTTCCCGGCTGCATATCTGCCGCGGCAGCGAACATAAGTATGCCGCCCAGAAGCCCGAGCCCTGGACGATGAATTGAGCAGGAGGTAATTTGAATTATGTATAAGAGCAAGAAGCCTTATCTTTACGGCACCGGCCGCCGCAAGTCCTCCGTGGCCCGGGTGCATCTGTTCCCCAATGGCACCGGCGCCATCACCGTCAACGGCCGCGATATTGATGACTACTTTGGTCTGGATACCCTGAAGCTCATTGTCCGTCAGCCTCTGGTCACCACTGATCTGGTAGGCAAAGTCGACATTGAAGCCACTGTGACCGGCGGCGGCGTTACCGGTCAGGCCGGCGCTATCCGCCACGGGATTGCCCGAGCTCTGCTGGAAGTCAACCCCGAATACCGTGCGGCTCTGAAGTCCGCTGGCTTCCTGACCCGTGACCCTCGTATGAAGGAACGCAAGAAGTACGGCCTCAAGGCTGCACGTCGTGCACCCCAGTTCTCCAAGCGCTGATTTATCTCCAGAATCTCAAAAAGCCCCGAAACCTTTAGGGTTATCACTCACAGGGACAATAATTGAACCGAGGGGTAACCGGTACGGGAAAACAGAAGAAGCAGGCATTCTTACAGATTGTGTGAGGATGCCTGCTTCTCATAGTTTCGCTATATATTTGGACAATCCTCGCATAAAGATGGTAAAACAGAGAGCAGGATCATCTGCATAACGGATGGTTTGCTCTCGTCATGTAAAAGAGGGCAAAATATTTTGCTTAGGACTTTCGCCTAAAAATGTTTTATTGTGTTCCAAAAGGATGGTGATTTTATAAATGGGCAAGGAAGAAATTCTTGAAATGGTAGTTCGTGAACTCACGGAAAAAGCTCTGGAAGACCGCCGCGAAAGTCTTTCGGAGGACGAACAACAACTTTATACTGAGGTTGGCAAACTCAGTGAACGTGCGCGGGATATTCTCGCCAAATTGCCAAAGGAAGAACAGCAGACTCTTGACGATTACTTCGTTAAAACCAATCTAATTGCGGATAAGGAATGTGCGTTTCTCTATGTGCAGGGCGCTTATCTGGAGGAAATGGAAACCCGTATCGAGTCGATTACAGGCACAATAAAGACGGGGAACCTGATGGCCGATACCTGTATGATGCGCATTCCGAAGCCGTCTCTGATATAGGATTTTGGATGCAGTTTCTTTTGTGAATTCATTTTTCGTGAAACGCAACTGTTTTCGATTCTGTAATATAAAAAGTTCCCTTCCAGATTCATGTCTACGGAAATATGCTTTGGAGTCGATATACGTTGTTGACAAATACGACGGCGAGCTAAAAATAAAAACTCAGGCGGGAAATTATTGCGTAACAGTTATTCTCCATTTTCATGAATAGTTAAGAAGCACGAAAAGGACAGTGGATCTGAATCAACAGGCCACTGGCTTTTTTTATTGGGCTTACCGCTTAATCCATAGATGAAACCGTTTAATCCGGAATCCCGCTTATAACTGTGTAGTGCAATGTTGAATCAGGAAAGTAGCAATCTAAATTACAGCTTGCTCAAAGATCAGCACATGGTAATCCTCACGCAAAATGTCGCGGATAATTTAAATCTGTCGGTTGGAGATCAAATATTCATCAAATTGCACGTCAATGGAAATGACAGCGGACAATATACCGTCGGTCAAATCATAAAGCCAATCTATGGTGTCAACGTTGCCAATACGGATCTTGAGCTTTCAGAGAATATATTAGGAACGATTTACATGGCTGCTCCCGAAACGTCTGTGTACAATACAGCTTTTATCAACGTATCTGATCCAAACAGCATCAGCAGAATCGAGAGTATTCTACAAAGCCATTTGGGGGATCAATTTAATGTTCGCACGAAATCCGAATTATGGGAGCTTACAAAAGGGCTTATCATGCTCCAATTAAAAGGTCTGGATTTCATAGGAATCGTGTCATGTATCATCAGTGGAATCGGCATATGCTTTGCGTTTATTCACTTAATCATGAAAAGGCAAAAGGACTTCGTGGTTTTCAGAGTGATGGGTATGCGCAGGGGTATGCTGAGTGAGTTGCTTTTAACTGAAATCCTCGGAATGGGCATTCCGGCAAGTGCCATTGGCATCCCTCTCGGTATTATCCTGACACATTTTCTATTAAGCACGAATGGTGGATTTATGGGAAATGTCAATGACGCAATCCGACAATGCGTTTTTGTGTTAATTATATCTGTTCTGTCGCTTATTGCTTTTTCCATGATCCCCATTTATATTTCCGGTACGATATCGCCAAATGCAATTTTTAGAGGCGGCAAAATCAAGATCGGCAGTAAATTGAAAATGTCATGGCCCATTTTTATAGTGATGCTGTTTTTAAGTGTTATTTTCAGCCTTTATGCTAAGTCGCCAATCGGGGCGCTTTTTGTCGTCATACTGTTTGTTCTTGAAAGCCTGGTTTACCTAATCATGAGTTTGATGCTCCTGAATTTCCTCACCTCTTATTCAAAATTTTATCTTACTCCAGCAATGCTGACATCATATAACCATGAAAGTGTGGACGATCTCATTAAAGCCCGCTATTACACGGGCGGCTTAGCGCTAAAATTTCAAAAGTATTGTAATAATCTTGTGGTTTATGCCTATGATTTGGACACATCTAATGAAATACCCGTGGATCAGGGACGAAGTTTTCTTGCATCCGACAAGGGGAAGAATAAAGTCGTTATTTCCTCGGACTTTTTGAAGAGTGTCGTTGAGTTTAAATCGCACTCAATATTAACGGCAGTCCGATGGAGTTTGAGGTGATCGGCATACAGCAATCAGGAGGTGCATGGGGAAATAACTGCTTTGCCTATATTACCAGCGATGTCATTCCAAAAGGCAGTGATCTATCCGTTTGCTATTTTAAGAGGCTCAACGGAAGCGCAGATCAAACATCCGCAATTCGATTCATAAAATCTGTTCCTGATTCCAGTATTGAAAACACGGATAGTTTATCAAGATACGTAAATGATTTCATTGACAGGCAGAAAAGTTTATTTCTTTACTTGACTATCTTACGTATCGGCACAGGAATTTTCCTTGTGTTTCTCAACCAATCTGCCACTTTTATCAAACGGGAAAATGAAATGATGTTGTTCGGCGTATGTGGAGCCACAAAAGGTCAATTGAAGAAAATCTATCTTCTTGAAAGCAGTATTTGTGGGACTTTGTGCGGCTTGTTTTCCGTTAGCTTTTGCAGGCTTGTCAGTGATTTTATATTGTCAAGCGTTTTACAACTTACTTACCAGCCGAATACGGTATTAGAAGTGTCCATGTTTCTTGCGTTTATTGCGATTTATATTGGCGCTACAGTATTGCCACTGAATCGGCATAGAGAGCAAAAGCTCTATCTGCTTTTGAGAGGAAGCGAATAATGATAATAATCTAGGATATATGAACCGATAAATTGCTTATGTGCTCATGAAAAAATAAATATGTCAATACCTGCCAAAAACATTGGTTTGGCCGGTATTGTTAATGGCAAGGGCAAACTTGCCGAAAGGTAAGGACGCAAAACCAAGGGTCTAAGATGCAAACGCGTGAAACGCATGAGGCGGACGACCTTCGCCGTCCGCCTCATACATACAGACTTAGTTCACAAAATGTCCCTTTGAACGCTAACAGAATACTTTCCTGACTTTTATTTTTAATACCCGAAAGAAAAACAGCAGGTTTATCCAGCGGCAAGGAGTAATATCCATCCAAGTTCATTTTCTTGCCTTCAGATTTTTATATCGTGCCATATCCAAGTACATCTTTTCATAAAAATAATGAAGAGCCCGGCGCCGTTTATTTCGGCGCCGGGTTTTTCTTCCTGAAGGGTTGTATTACTCGTACAGCTTCACGAGCTTCTGGAGGTGTTCGTACCTTTGCTTGGCGTCCTCCTCGGCCTCGGTGAAGAGCTTTTCGGCCCGTTCGGGGAAGGACTGGGTAAGGGAGGAGTAGCGGGCCTCGTTCATGAGAAAGTCCCGGTAGCCGCTCTTGGGCTCCTTACTGTCCAGAGTGAAGGGGTTCTTGCCCTCGGCCCGGAGGGCGGGATTGAACCGGAACATGTTCCAGTAGCCGCAGTCCACCGCCCTCTTCATCTCGCTCTGGCAGTTTTGCATGCCGCCTTTAATGGAGTACATCTCGCAGGGGGCGTAGCCGATGACGAGCGACGGGCCGTGGTAGGCCTCGGCCTCCTTCATGGCCTTTAGCGTCTGGCTCATGTTGGAGCCCATGGCCACCTGGGCAACGTACACGTAGCCGTAGCTCATGGCCATCTCGGCCAGGCTCTTCTTCTGGATCGCCTGCCGGCCGCGGCGAACTGGGCCACCGCGCCCACCTGGGTGGCCTTGGATGCCTGCCCGCCGGTGTTGGAGTACACCTCGGTGTCGAAGACCATGACGTTTACGTCCTCGCCGGAGGCCAGCACATGGTCAAGCCCCCCGAAGCCGATGTCGTAGGCCCAGCCGTCGCCGCCGAAGACCCAGACGGATTTCTTGTTCAGGTATTCCTTCTCGGGCAGGATGGCCTTGGTGTAGGCGCAGTCGGGGTCCTGCTCCAGCCGGGCGATGAGGGCCTTTGTGGCCTCCTGGTTGGCCTCGCCGTCCTCTTTCGTTTCCAGCCACTTTTCGCAGATTTCCTTCTTGTCGGGGTGGGTGGTGACCTCGGCCAGTTCTTTGATCTTGCCGGCCAGGCGGTCGCGGATGGCCTTCTGCCCCAGGTACATGCCGAAGCCGTGCTCGGCGTTGTTCTCAAACAGGGAGTTGGCCCAGGCGGGACCCTTGCCCTCTTTGTTCACGGTGTAGGGCGAGGTGGCGGCAGGGCCGCCCCAGATGGAGGAGCAGCCGGTGGCGTTGGAGATATACATCCTCTCGCCGAAAAGCTGGGTGATGAGCCGCGCGTAGGCGGTCTCGGCGCAGCCGGCGCAGGAGCCGGAGAACTCCAGCAGCGGGGTCCGGAACTGGCTGCCCTTGACCGAGACGGTGTCCTCCACGTCGGTCTTGGGGGTGGCCTTGGAAACCATATAGTCGAACACGGCCTGCTGGGAAGCCTCCTGCTCCTGGGGCACCATGGTCAGCGACTTGGTGGGGCAGACCCCCGCGCACACGGCGCAGCCCATGCAGTCCAGGGTGGAGATGGCGATGGCGAAGTCGTAGACCCCCTTGCCCTTGCCCGCCTTGAAGGGGGGGCGCACTTGGCGCCTTCAGGCGCGGCGGCCAGCTCTTCCTTCGTGAGGGCGTAGGGCCGGATGGTGGCGTGGGGGCAGACGTAGGAGCACTGGTTGCACTGGATGCAGGTCTCCTGGTTCCAGGTGGGGACGCTCACGGCCACGCCGCGCTTTTCATAGGCGGCGGCGCCCTGCTCAAAGGTGCCGTCGGCGTGGGCGGCGAAGGCGGAAACCGGCAGTCAGTCGCCGTCCATCCTGCCCATGGGCAGGGTGAGCTCCTCCACCATTTTGACTAAGCGGGGGTCGCCCGCGAGGGGCTTCACCTGCTTGTCGTCCACAGCGGTCGCCCAGGATGCGGGGATGTCGATCTTCACCAGGGCGCTGGCCCCGGCGTCGATGGCCTTGTGGTTGCGGTCCACCACATCCTGGCCCTTTTTCAGGTAGCTGTGGGTGGCGGCGTCCTTCATGTGGCGAATGGCCTCCTCGGGGGCAGCACCTTGGCCAGGGCGAAGAAAGCGGCCTGAAGGATGGTGTTGGTCCGCTTGCCCATGCCCAGGGAGATGGCCAGGTCGATGTCGTTGATGGTATAAACCCGGATGTTGTTTTTCGCGATATACCGCTTGGCCTCGGCGGGCATGTGCTTGTCCAGCTCCTCGGGAGTCCACTGGCAGTTAATGAGGAAGCCCCCGCGGGCTTCACGTCCCGGACCATCTTGAAGCCCTTGACCACGTAGGAGGGGTTGTGGCAGGCCACGAAGTCGGCCTTGTTGATATAGTAGGGGCTGCGGATGGGCTTGTCGCCGAAGCGCAGGTGGGAGATGGTCACGCCGCCGGTCTTCTTGGAGTCGTACTGGAAATAGGCCTGGACGTACTTGTCGGTATGGTCGCCGATGATCTTGATGGAGTTCTTGTTGGCGCCCACGGTGCCGTCGCCGCCGAGGCCCCAGAACTTGCACTCGATGGCGCCGGGGGCGGCGGTGTCGGGCGAGGGCTGCTCGGGCAGGGAGAGGTTGGTGACGTCGTCCACGATGCCGATGGTGAACTGGCGCTTGGGAGCGGCGTTTTTCAGCTCCTCATAGACGGCGAAGACGCTGGAGGGCGGGGTGTCCTTGGAGCCCAGGCCGTAGCGGCCGCCGGTGATCGTCTTGGAAATCCCGGCGTTTGCCAGGGCGGTGACCACGTCCTGATAGAGCGGCCCGCCCAGGGAGCCGGGCTCCTTGGTGCGGTCCAGGACGGCGATTTTGGCGGCCGTTGCCGGGATGGCGGCGATGAGCTTCTCGGGGACGAAGGGGCGGTAGAGCCGGACCTTCACGAGGCCCACCTTTTCCCCGTGGGCGTTCAGGTAGTCGATGACCTCCTCGGTGACGTCGCAGATGGAGCCCATGGCGATGATGACCCGGTCGGCGTCGGGGGCGCCGTAGGAGTTGAAGAGCTGGTAGTTGGTGCCCAGCTTGGCGTTGACCTTATGCAATATACTCCTCCACGACGCCGGGGACGGCCTCGTAGAAGGAGTTGGAGGCCTCGCGGTTCTGGAAGAAGATGTCGCCGTTCTGGTGGGAGCCGCGCATCACCGGGTGCTCGGGGTTCAGGGCGCGTTTGCGGAAGGCGGCCACCGCGCCCAGGTCCATGACCTCCTGGGGATTGGACGCGGCCAGCATGGAAAAGCCGGTCTGGCGGCAGGCCATCACGTCGGAGTGGTCGCCGAAGATGTTCAGGGCGTGGGTGGCCAGGGTGCGGGCCGACACGTGGAAGACGGCGGGGAGAAACTCGGCCGCCAGCTTATACATGTTGGGGATCATGAGCAGCAAACCCTGGGAGGCGGTGTAGGTGGTGGTGAGGGCGCCCGCGGCGAGAGACCCGTGGACGGTGCCAGCGGCGCCGCCCTCCGACTGCATCTCCACCACGTTGACGGTGGTACCGAAGATATTCTTCCGGCCCGCCGCCGCCCACTGGTCCACATAGTCCGCCATGGGGGAGGACGGGGTGATGGGGTAGATCCCCGCTACCTCGGTGAACGCGTACGACACATGGGCGGCCGCTGTGTTGCCGTCCACGTTTTTTTAATTCTGGGCACAGTTAGAATCTCCTTAGTATTAAAATCACTTCTTGTGGTTCGGCAAAGCTATACCTGTTTAGCAGCAGTTAATATTCAAAATCTGTTTGTTCAAGTACTGTTACGAACGATAAGATCGGGAGTTAGTGTGACAATGTGGTTTACAGTATCACCATTTAAAATAGTCTCCAGCATGGTGACGGATAGTTTCCCAATAAGGTCCAGCTTGTAATCGATGCTGGTAATGGTTGGGGTTGAACACTGCGCCATCACGGAATTGTTGCACCCGATAATTGCCACGTCATCGGGTATTGAGTAACCATGTTCCTGGAGATACTTTGTTCCGCCGATAGCCGTTAAATCATCGCCGAAAATCAGGCCGTCATAGTTTTTGCAGGACTGTATAATCCTTGCCATCACTTCTCTACCGCCGTCCAAGCCACGTTCCGCTTCAAAAATGCAACTCTCGTCGGCACACAAACCGTGTGTTTGCGCAGCAGAAAGAAAACCAAGCCTTTTTTGAATTCCGCTGTACGTATCGGCGTCTTTGATATACAGTAGATTTCTGCGTCCTTTCTCAAGCAAATGAGAGACGGCGAGATTCATACCAAACTGTTCGTCAATGAGCACACAGCTTGCGTTTGCTGCATCGACTTTGCAGTTTGTGAGTACAAACGGTATATTTGTGAAATCGGACAGTATGGAACTGTTAATTATTGTATTTGAAAACACCGAACCAATACAGATAATTCCGCTAACGTCTTTGCTGGCCAACATGCGGATATACCGGATGTTCGCTTCCGTTAGTCCACCCGTATTACACAGGATTGCGTTAAAGTTCCTCTTGAAAAGTTCGCGCTCGATTGCATAGGCGGTTGCGGCATAGTGAGGAACTTTAATATTGAACGTTAAAATACCAACGGTCTTAGAGGTCTTGGACACAAGACCTTGGGCGGCGGCATTCGGGATAAAGTTCAATTCTTTGAGAGCCTCTATGACTCTCTCCCTTGTATCAGGGGCGACATTAG
This sequence comes from Pseudoflavonifractor sp., assembly GCA_034927965.1. Taxonomy (GTDB): domain Bacteria; phylum Bacillota; class Clostridia; order Oscillospirales; family Oscillospiraceae; genus Vermiculatibacterium. Next base: position 99,790 of record JAYFPI010000021.1, on the reverse strand, counting down.
TTTGATTATTTAAAACTCTGGAGACGGTTGCAATGGATACTTTAGCCTTCTCCGCTACATCATATATTGTGTGCTTAATAATAGATCCCCCTCAAGCGGAAAATTCGTTATATTTGTTCTCTATGTTATCATTATCAATATTTAATATCAAGATGTGTTCAACACAAATTCCGATTTTTTGGGCATAAACATAGAAAACTATCCGCTATTGAGTCTTCTTGCTAAAAAGAAGTAATAAAGCAATACAGAGGAAAAGCATTCCCGCTGCGGTGAGATAAATGGTTGTAAACGTGGTTCTGTCGATAAGAGCACCCCATAGCAGTGAGCCGATTCCCATGCCGGCATCAACGCTGATGAAAAATGTCGCCGTTGCAGCACCGCGGCGTTCGGGCGGTACGGCTGCAACGGAAACCGTATTCAGGGTTGGCTGAGAAGTACCGTGGGTAACCCCATAGCATGCTCCTGCAATTAAAAATAGAAATCTGCTTTGGGTAAGAGCAATAAAAAAAAAGCCTATGATACCTATGAGCATACTTGCGGAAAGAATATAGGTATACGACAGCTTATTCATAATACGGGATAGCAGAATGCGAGTAAACAGCATCGTAACGGAAGCCACAACAAAGAATATGCTTGCCATGGCATAGCTACGGCCAACTGCGAACAGAGGAATGTAAAAAACGACAGACGAGACTGCTATGCTGTTAATCAGCTGCACGATAGCGGGCTTGAAGGCCTTTCTTTCCAAGTGTTCGTTTGCGAATTCAGAAATTTTCTCACAAAACGGCCTACGAACCTTTGCTTTTGGTTTGGCCTCTACCAGCCTTGGTACCGGAAAATCACAGAGTATAATGGCGATCATTGCGAAAACCATCATAAAACTGCCTGACCAATAGACATAATGGAAATTATTTCCACTTATTAACGTCAGCCCGAGAAAGGGGCCGATGGATGTTGCGATTGACTGCGTCAAACCGTAAATACTGATACCGCGGCCGGTGTGTTGTTTTGGTACGATCAAAGACACGGCTGTGCTGAAGGCGGTTCCCGCGGAGGCATAACCGATTCCCTGAAAAAATCGAAATATACCGATAGCCGGAAGGCGCGGTACCAGATTAAAAAGCGCGGTAAAGATAATCATAAAGGCTGAACCTGTGAGTGCAATTACCCGGCAGCCTTTTCGGTCAATAATATTTCCGATAAAAAGGCGCGTGATCAAGGCGGATGCAGTAAACAGAGCGAACATCGTGCCGCTATATGACGCACTTCCGCCCAGAGCGGCCACATACAGGGATGTGGTCGAATTGCATATTTGATTGCTGCTGAACATCATAATGCCCATAAAAAAGACAAGGATATATCCTCTTGTCCACAGGCCGGGTTCCCCTCTCTTATTCTCCATTACGCACCTTCTGGAAAGCAAAAACTGCCTGGTTTATTTTAAGCCGTATTTCATTTCCTTTTCACGCCATTCCATGAGTCCCATAGTAAGGAATAAATCCATCGCATTGCTGCTCCCAGGAAATGCTTCTTTATCAGTTCTGATTTTCATGAGGTTATCGGACACTTGCTTTAGAAAAACAGATGCCGCATAAGGCAGCGTGGAAGGGAAAATAACCAGGTCGTAACCGGCTTTTTGAAGTTCGTCTGCCGTCATTGAGGGCGTTTTTCCCCCATAAACCTGGTTCGAAAGCAGATGTACCTGGTCGCCAAACAGCTTCCCGACTTGATATACCTCCTCAACGGACTGCGGAGCCTCGAAGAATAACATGTCTACGCCGGCGTCAATATACATCTTCGCGCGTTCTACAGCATGATTGAAGCCCTCCACCGCACGGGCGTCTGTCCGAGCAATGATAAGGGTATCCCGATAAAATTTTTCATTCACGGCTGCTTTCAGCTTTTGTACAAACTCATCAGCAGAAATAAGAGACTTTCCACCCATGTGTCCGCACTTTTTCGGCGCGAGCTGATCCTCCAGCTGTATGGCGGCCACACCGGCTTGTTCATACTCGTGGACAGTGCGGATGACATTTAGTTGATTGCCATAGCCTGTGTCGGCATCGCATATCAGCGGAATATCCGAGGTCATTGCAATCATGCGCGCAGCAGAAACCATTTCCGTCATAGTGGTAAGTCCGATGTCGGCAAACCCGGTCATGCTGGCAGCGACACCGGCTCCGGTCATGTAAGCAGCTTTAAAACCCGCCTGGTTGACACAACGGGTGGAAATTCCGTCATAGACGCCGGGGGCAATAATAATTTCAGGCTGATTGATAAGTTCGCGCAGAATTTTCGCAGAATTTTTCAGCATGGATATGTTCCTTTCAAGCAAATTGGAGCTTTGACCTCCTCACGCAGAGCATATGTTTCCCATGACATGCGTGAGGGATCAAAGCAAAACATGGATTTCTATCAGTGTAGCATATTTATCAGGCCATCAACCGTTTCTAGTTCTTCAAACCTTGAGAGCATATCATAACAAGCGGCTATCTTGTTTTTGGGTAGGCTGATTGAGGCACAATCATGAAATTTCTTTTCGAATTCGTCTTTGGGCATGGGATTTTGCGGCATGCCCATGTGGATAAAAACTTCTTCAAAATATTCTGTTCCGTCGTTCATACGAATAAGAACACCCTTGGGGTCAAATGCGTCGGCCTTTCCTTCGCCGGGGTCTCCGTATTTCACAGTCCAAATCATTTTGCTCATGAGCGCTCTGACGGCAGGGTCATTGACACGTTCGTCAGTAAAATCGCTCAGGCCTACATTGCCGTCGACCAACGCTCTGGCGGTGTTGTACTCCAAACTGAATTTACCTTCCAGGCCCTTCTTCGGATTATGGTAAATCAATGGAAGATAGGCAATCGTATTTACCCATAGTTCGATTTCTTTTATATCCTTTAGATCGAAATTATGCCGTTTTTTTAAAAGCTTTACGGCATCAATGGCAAAGGCATTGCCTCCGCAGCAGGGATAGGGCTTGATGTTAAGCCCTTCGTTGCCAATTAGTTGAAATTTCTTACCTACAGGCGCGAGAATTGCGTCCCAATCGAGCTCACCGGTGTAGCCGAAAGAATAAAGAAAACCGCGTGTAATCTCAATTATGTTTTTTGCTGACGTATAGCCGAGCTTTGCAAGTTTTGCAGCTTTAATACCGTTGGCAGCTGCATTTCCTGCGTGAAGGGGTTTTGTCATCGTACCATTGTTGCAGCGAATGCCGGCTGCCATGGAGCAGCCGATACCGATGGCGCGGTTGGTTTCCTCCACGGACAAACCCAGCAGCTTGCAGCAAGCTGCCGTGGCTCCAAAAGTACCCAGCGTCCCGGTAGGATGCCAGCCCTGGTCAAAGTGGCGCAAGGTGACGGCGAAAGGGATCAAGGCAACGCACTCATAACCGACGACGTATGCAGTGATGATATCTTTACCGGAAAAGCCGTACTGTTCGGCGAGAGCCATAAGAGGCGGTACCAAGAAGACGGAAGGATGACCATGAACTGCCATGGACCAGTCGTCAAAATCCAGCGCGTGCCCAATTGCGCCATTCAGCATTGCAGCCATTTCTGCGGAGGTTCGGTAGCCGCTTCCAATCACAGTCGCCTGTTCGTTGCCGCCAACATCTCTGGCGTACTCGTGCAGCAGGGCATTGATCGGTTCCCCGGCGCCAGCAAGCGCTACGCCGATAAAGTCGGTAATGGCCGTTCGCGCAGTATCGACAACTTTCTGAGGAAGTGAAGCATAGGTGGTATCATGGATAAATTCGCTGATATACTCAGTTGGACCCATGAAAAAATGATCTCCTTTCAAAGACTCAGCCGATGCAGAGTCCGCTAAAAAATAAGGTGCGTTAAAAAGAGAAAGAAATTGGGGAATGCCACAAGCAGGACACACATAACCAGGTTACAGATAATAAACGGAACTACGCCAGCAAATATCTTGTTTAATTTGACTTTGGACAGGCTCTGCATAATGTAAGTGACAACGGCGACAGGAGGAGACATCAGAGCCATGCCAAGGACGACCGTTACGTAGACACCAAACCATAGGCCGTCCATTCCCAGCGCGTTCACAACCAACGGATAAAAAATGGGGATTGTCAGCAGAATCATGGCATTGGCGTCGATCACCATGCCGAGGAGCAGATAGATGCAAGTAATCATCAGCATGACCACAAAAGCGGAAACGTGACTGGTTGCAACCCAGTTTGAAAGCAAGAACGGAATGCGGGTAAGGGAGAAGAACTTGCCGTAAACGGTGGCGCAAGAGAGCAGGAAATAGATGGTCACCGAGAGCCGGATGGTCTCGACAAGCGAATCAACAAATTTCTTAAAGTCTAGCTTTCTGGTAACGACCGTTACCACAAAGATACCAACAACGCCGACAGCACCTGCCTCGGTGGCCGTAAAGAAGCCTGCGAAAAGCCCGCCCATGGCGATTATAAAGACGATGAAGACCTCCAAAATGCTTCCGTTTCGGATAGCCTCCCAGCACTCCCTTGCGGTTGACTTTTTTGAAACAGGCGCTGCCTCGGGCTTCACAGTGACCCAGATCTTCACACAGAGCATATACAAAAGCATAAGAGTGATTCCGGTCTCAATCACCGATACAAACAGCTTGGCGACGGACTCGTTTGTGACCATGGAGTAGGTAATGCAGGTAAGGCTGGGCGGGATCAAAACGGCAAGAGTAGAGCCGGCGCACAGGCAGCCGGTGGATAGCTTGTCATCATACCCTAGCTTCTTCATTTCGGGGTATGCGATTTTACCGACTGTGGCCAAGGTAGCCGGAATAGAACCGCATACAGCGCCGAACGCAGCGCAGACGCACTGGATACTCATGGCGACTCCGCCGCGGAAGTGACCGAATAATTTATTGAAACTATTGATCAGCCCGCTGCTTATTCCGGAATACCCTGCAATGACACCCATCAATACGAACATTGGGACAACGGTAGTCGTATAGGATGCAAATGTGCTTGTGAAGCTGTCATTGATCATGCTGAAAGCAGCTGCCGGGGATCGAAGGATGACCAGACCCAAAAAGCCTATGGTAAGCATTGCAAAACTGACGCTAATACCAGAGAAAAGGAATAATATGAAAATGATGAGTCCCAGAATACCGACAAGTAATGGGGAAGTCAATTATTTCTCCTCCTTCTGAAGCGCGACTTCGTCTACATCTTTGATAGCTTCTACAATGGCGTTGGAACCCTCAAGCGAGAGCCCCTTTTTTTCATCAACATATGTCTCCGGCTTGACTGCGGCTACTATGTCTGTGATCATAAGAATCAATTCTGTCACCATTACTGAAAGAATACAGAACAAAATCATAGCGGAAATAACCCAATATGGGATAAAGAGAGATTCAGTCGTACGGAAGCCGTTGAACTCTTTCACGGTATTGGGGATCAGGTTCCATCCGACGTATCCCAGCATACCCATACTGATCAGTTCAGTAACGGCGCAAGTCAGGGATTTCGCTTTTGGTTTGAGCAGGTCGACCAGAATACTCACAGAAGGATGGTTTCTTAAATATGTGGTGTTGGCGGCGGCCAGGCTGATTGCAGCCAACGTGCCATACTGGACAATTTCGGTAATGCCGAATATCGGTAAACTAAAAAAGCGCCTGGTAATTACATTCAAAACGACCAAAAATGCTAGCAGAGCGATAATCGCGCAGCCTATGTATTCAGTATACTTGTAGATGGTGCTGATAACTTTTCTTGTTCTCATTACAGCCTCCTGTTTTACGTAGTCCGGGAAACGTTCATGCCGATTCTTTCGGTTTACGGGTGGCGGTTAACCGCCACCCGTAAACCGAAACCCATTATTTTTTATTTGGCGGGATACAGCTCCACATAGTGCTGGTATTTATCATTTATCCACTTGAGCGCCGCTTTGCCGTCTATTCCCATCGAGTCAAGGGAATCTACATAGGAGTCGGTCAGCCCGGACAGAGCCTTCGTCCATTCATCCCTGGTAGCGTCATCAAGCTTAATCCATTCGATATTGGAATTTGCCTTTTCTGCGGTTTCCATACCCTGGTCCGTATAGTTTGAATAGAACTTTGATGAAGTGGACACGAAGAAGTCATAAGAGGTGTCTGTGATGATCTTCTGCAGGTCGGCGGGCAGAGAATTATATTTTTCCTTGCTCATGTAAATGCAAACGGTTGCCTGGAGCATGGACAGATCGGTAATGTAATTGCAGACCTCATAATATTTGCTCCCGGTCATAGACTCATAGGAGAAAATGCCGCCGTCGACAAGATGGTTCTGAAGAGCCTCGTAGACCTCGCTGGTGCCCATCGTTACCGGGGTGCCGCCCCATGCTTTGACAACGGCCGCCATGGAGGAGTTCGTACGGATCTGGAGCCCGGACCAGTCCTTCAAAGTTTTAACCGGCTTATTGGAGACCAACGCTCTGGGGCCTGAACACATCGGGGCGAGAACGACAAGATCATCGTATTCGGGCGCTTTGTATTCGTGGATAAGGTCATAGTAAACCCAGGATAGAGCTTCGCCGGAAGCAAAGCCAAGGCCCTGCTCAAGCAGAATGCTTAGGGGGAATACGCCGGAATACCAGGCTGGAGCATCGAAGGTAACATCACAGGTACCGTCCAGAACGGCGTTGTGGCCCTCGCCGGAGGCCGCCAAGGTACCACCCAGGTATTCGACAAACTTGATGCGGCCATTGGAAGCTTTCTCAATGGCCCTCATAAGGGGAGCATCAACGTTTTGGTACATGGCGGAGTTGGTGCCGTTGATAGTCGAATAGATGAGCTCATAGACCTTATCATCTTTTGTGGTATCTTTGCCGTCCGAAGTGGCATTTGGGCTGCCCGAAGGGCTATTTGCGGCGGGGGTAGAACTGCAGCTGGTGAGTGCCAAAGACAAACACATAATTAAGGATAACAGCAATGCAACAGTTTTTTTCATTATCTCGTATGTTATCGATCCCTCGATAACTACTCCTTTCAGAATGAGTTAATTCTTATTTTCATTACTTTCGGAAGATACGATAAAATACTAAAGCCCAAATACCTCATCACGCATTGAATCAATTAAGGAAGCAGTGTTCTGTGCTGTCAGAGATTAAGTAGAGCCTCCTTTTACTTGCCCAGGTCAGGCCATGTAGCCCTCCTTTCGTAAAAGTTCTTCAATCCCTCCCGCCATCAGAATATCAGCCATTGATTTTGAGATGCGATTGCCTGCGATTGTCACTCCTTTTGTTTTATTTGTAATCGTTCCTTCCAACAAATCTATTTCGGCCGTATCTCCTTCCTCAAATATAGCTGCAACGCCCTTGCACTGGATGGCGGGGAATCCATAACTGATACAGTTTCTGAAGAAAAGGCCGTTGAAACTTTCTGCAGCCATTCCTCCCAGGCCCAAGCGGCGCAGTAGCGCGGCACCGGGGCGGGAGGACCCTGTGCCAAAGTTGCTGCCGGCGATAATGATGTCCCCTTCTTTAACCAGGTCGGACCAGCCCGGCCGATTGTCACTGAACACCATTTTTACTTGCTGCTCAGGCGGGACTCTTAAAGCTCCGTGAGGGAATATAAGGTCTGTATTGATTTCGTCGCCAAATTTCCAAACGCGTCCTCTGATAACCATTCCACTATCCTCCCTTAAATCGTGCGCGGGTCCGTCACTACGCCGGTGATTGCCGACGCGGTTACGGAAGCGGGGGATGCCAGCATGATCTCTGCATCGGCGCTGCCCATGCGTCCCTTGAAGTTTCGTGTGGTCGTGGACAGACACCTCTCGCCCGGGCCAAGCAAGCCCAGATGGCCGCCGTAGCACGCGCCACAGCTTGAATTTGTCACTACAGCCCCGGCCTCAGTCAGGGTTTCCAAATAACCGGCCCGGAGAGCCTCCAGATATATTTTCTGGGAAGCCGGCGTCACAATGAAGCGTACGCCTGAGGCAACTTTCTTGCCCTTGATCATCTTGGCAGCAACAGCCAGATCTTCCAGCCGCCCGTTTGAGCAGGAACCCAATAGGGCTTGCTGCACCTGCAGTCCCGATTGCTTCTTCAGGGGAACGCAATTGCCTGGAATAGAGTGCGGGAGAGCCACATATGGTTCCAGAGCACTCAGGTCTATCTCGTGAATAGCCTCATATTCTGCATCGTCGTCTGGGGCAACCGCTTCATACTCCGTAATGCCGTGGGCTGCAAGATGCATACGCAGCCTTTCATCGCAGGGAAACACCACAAACTCGGCATTTATTTCTGCGCACATGGTGGCGATACTTTGTCGTTCATGAATGGGAAGGGCGGTGACGCCTTCACCGCCGAACTCTACATTCAAATTAGTTGCGTCCCCGAAAACGCCGGCTATGTACAGGAAAAGGTCCTTGCCCATGACCCGTTCCGGCAAAGCTCCGGAAAGACGGTACAGCAAAGTGGGGCTGACCGAATACCAGTTTTCGCCCTTGCACATGATATATACTAGATCGGCCGGGCCTAAACCTCTGGCAGCGCAATTGAACGCGCCTGCGGCGCAGGTATGGGAGTCGCCGCAGGCAATCAAAACTCCCGGGCGGGAGTAGCCCTCCTCCGCCAGGAGCTGATGGATTACGCCGTGGTTGCCCACATCATAGAAATTTTTGATACCGTGCTTTACGACAAACTGTCTGGCCGCCGCCATTCCAGCGGCATCCTTGGCAGTGGGGGCCGGTACAGCGTGATCGAATAAAACCACGCTTTTTTCAGGATGGTCGATTTTTAAAACATTCTTAAAATCAAAATTGCCGTCCACTGAGAAAAATATATCATGCACAACAGCCCAGTCGAGATTGCACATGACAATATCACCCGGGCTGATCTTGTCGCGTTCGGAATGCGCCGCAAGAATTTTTTCGGCCATGGTCATGCCCATTTCAATTCACCCAGTTTTCTTACGTTTTTTATTTTATAATACTGTTGGGAACGTAAACATAACCGTCCATCAGTCTTCGCGCGGTGCGTCCGTATACAATGCGCTGCAGCACATATTCTCCGCCGGCTTTTGTAACAGCAGCCTCCACGGGGATAACACCTCCGGGATGCCCCATGCGGACGACGGCCTGTCCAGGAGCGAGGCGCGCGACTTCGTTTACAACACTCCCTGGCAGCACTGCGGCAGCACCTGTTACGCAGGTAACGCTGCCGGCGTAGGTCTGATGCATCTTGCCAAGCATCATCATGCGGGCCAGAAAATCAACGTCTGCACCCGGGACAATCTTCTTGGAGAGGTGATTTACATAATCCTTGGGATCGGAAACAAACACGACAAAGGGGATGGGGGCGGAAGACATCCAATTGGATATGTTCATCCGCGCTACGGCTGCCGTGCGAATCCGCTCAATTAAACTGACGAAATTCTGATCGTCATTGACATCGGCGGGCACTTCATCACCGCGCTTGCCGATGTCCTTCGCGCGCACAAAAATACAAGGGTTGACGACATCCAAAAGCGTCATCTCCAGAGGGCCGAAATCTTCTACTTCAACGATATCGACCGGATGTCCCGTAGGCATAAACTTGCCGGTGCGCGAGCCTACAGTACCTTTCATGTCGATTTTGATTTCCGCACCCGTTCCGGGGACGCCCGCCATGCTGTAATTTCCCTCAATGATTGGGTGCCCGTCTTTTACTGGTACCTCAGCAACAAAAACCTGATTGGTATTTCTGCTGTGAATGCGAACCTTTGTGATAGGCTCTGTGGCCTTGACAAGGCCCTCTTCAATGGCGTATGGGCCAACAGCGGAGGATATGTTTCCACACAGACCATCGTAGTGGATGACAGGCTTTTCAATCTCAACTTGCCCAAAAACAAAATCGACATCGGCGTCCGACCGTGTGGGAGCAGAAATGAGAGCAAGTTTGCTTGTCAGCATTTCGGCTCCGCCAAGGCCATTAATCTGGCGGGGGTCCGGGCTTCCAAAAATGGAGAGAATGATCTTATCCCTAGTTTTCGGGTCCTGAGGAAGATCGTTTTCCATAAGGAAAATCCCCTTACTGCTCCCGCCCCTCATTATCGTGCAGTAAAATCGCGTGACATCTCTCTGATACATTATAGTCCTCCAATCACTATAAGGAGATATAGGGTGTAATCGCACAGAACTATGGGGACGGTTACTTCATGCAGGCGATAAGATCATTTAAATTCTCAAGATTTTCAAAATTATCGACTAATTCCACAATTTTTTGGGCCTTCACAGTGCCGATCGTGTTGGCTGCATTGGCGGAGAACTTCGTAACGACTTCTTCCTTGGTTGCCGGGTATTCAGGATCACCCTTCGGATATTCGACTTCACCCACAAATACCGAACCGTCTTCCATCGTTACGGTTACGCGGGCGGGGTACCTGTCAGGGTACACAGCCTGGAAATCAGGGTTGATCTCCCATGTAATGAGGTCACATAAGCGATTGATTTCTTTGTCCTTAATTGCCTCCAGAGTGAAGGACTCCGGCAGAACACTGCCTTTGATCAAGCCGCAGGCGATCTCATAAAACAGAGAAAACTGAGCATTGACTACGTTTAAGGGATGGCGTTTGATATCCTCGGGCCGGCAAAGCTTCATGTCGGTAAACAGGTTGCATTCAGCATGGATGGATTTGATCTTACTGGTATCGCAGCCCTGATTATGTATGTCAATGGCGCAGTCGCAGAAATTGTTGGTGAAGCGGCAGCAGGAGTGTAATTTAATGCTGTTATCGGCCATTTCCCATTTTTTCCCTAAGTTCGCCGTCAATTTGTCGGCGTTGTAATCACCGAGCGGGAGGGGATTTTCCTTATCTCCTTTATATGAGAAGCAGTTCAGGAAACCGTCTTTGCCTTCAAAAACAGTGGGTGGAGCAAAATAATTAGCCTTACCCATGTAAGCGGCAAGGACTCCGTCCATGGCGGATTGGCCGGCGTGGAATCTTTTGGTCCAAGCACCGCATGAATTGAACTCTCCAAGACCGGCAGCTTCAGATCCTGCAATGCCTAAAGCATTTACAAACTGGGGAATATCAAGCTCCATAATTTTACTTGCAGCAGCGGCAGCCCCGAATACACCGCATGTACCAGTAAGATGCCAGCCAGCATAATAAGAGGTACCGTTGAAAGCTTCGCCTGCCCGAATAGTGACGTCAGAGCCCAGAATATAAGCAACAAGGGCTTGCTTACCACTCTTCCCATATTTCTCTGCAAGCGCTAACACGGCGGGAAGAACAGCTACGGACGCATGCTGTGTGCCCCCTCTGTGATCGTCATCGTAATCCTGGCTATGTCCAGCAATACCGTTGACAAGGGCAGCATACATCGGGTTTATCTTCCAATTGCTTCCGAAAACCGAACAGTCACCAGACTCGGCGAAATCGGCTATTGCGTTGCGCACAGATTGTGCCGATTCAATTTGACTGCCTGACAAAATACACCCAAGGCAGTCGAGGATGAAAATTTTCGCATTTTCAACAGTCCTCTGGTCGATGTCCTCAAATTTCAAGTTTACTGCGACTTCTGCGATTTGTTCTGCGATGGTTTTTTTCATGTTTATCCTCCTTAAATAGCCAAATAAAATTGGCTTTGATAACTAAACTGATTTTATGTGTAAGCGCTTACAAATTAATATGTAAGCAAATATAAGCGCTTTCATTTCGTGGCATTATAATACTCCAATTGTTTAAATAAGTCAAGCGAAAAACAAATGGAATGATTGAAATTGGACATATTGCCCAGATTATCAGCCGAATGTCCTTGCTTATGACGAATATGAAGGCACATCTCCATGCATTTCTGAAGGGTAATTTCCGTAATGTGATTAATCCCTGAAATGAATTGTACGGGGGAGGATACCTTTTAAAGCATAGTTTCTGAAAATGTGCTAGAGTACCCAGATACGGCTAGAATTATTAAAAAAAATACTTTCACGGTGCTCTTTCATGTTATATAATAAAACGCAAATGAGCGCATTATAGGTCGAGAAAAGATTAAACTTCAGCAAATAATTACTTGGGGGGAAAATTATGAAGTATAATAATCTAAACAGGACCAGCCTAAAATTGTCCTCGCTTTGCCTTGGAACCATGATGTTCGGGGGACAGACGGATGAAACTGAAAGCCTGAAGATCATGGACTATGCCTATGAACACGGCATAAATTTTTTCGACACTGCAAACGTGTATAATCAGGGCGAAAGCGAGAGGACTGTCGGGAAAGGATTAAAGGGCAGACGTGACGAGATTATCCTTGCCACCAAGGTCTGCGGCCAAATGGGCGATAATCCCAACAACACCGGCGGAATATCCTGTCGGCCGTGGATGCGAGCTTGAGGCGGCTGGATACTGATTATATCGATATTTATTATTTGCATCGCCCGGATTACGAAACCTCATTGGAAGAAACCTTGGAGACGATGTCCACATTGGTGAAATCCGGAAAAGTCCGTTATATAGGCGTAAGCAATTTTGCAGCTTGGCAGATTGCCGACATGCTGTCTGTATGCGACAAGTGCAACTATGTCTCGCCGATCATCACTCAGAATGTCTGCAACCTGATCACACGGGGAATTGAAACCGAACTCGTGCCTTTTTTGAAAGCGCATGACATTGGGATGGCTGTCTACAACCCCATCGCGGGCGGACTTCTGACCGGAAAGCATAAATCGGGACGGCCTGCCGAGAACACACGTTTCGCGAACAACAAAATGTACTATGACCGGTATTGGTCGGATGAAAATTTCACGGCGGTTGAAAAGCTTGCTAAGATCGCCGAAGCGCACGGCCTGAGTCTTTTGCAGCTTGCGATGAAATGGTGTGCGGCGCAGGAGCGTGTAACCAGCATCATTACCGGCGTAAGCCGTTTGTCGCAGCTTGAACAGAACATAGCGTCGGTGGAAGGAGAGACGCTGGATTCAGCTGTTATGGAGCAATGCGACAAGATATGGTATTCCCTGGCAGGCAGCCGTTTTAAATACAATAGATGAGGCTGTGAAAAATAGTTTTCGAGATTGAAGAAGGTATATAAAAATATCCGGACGAAGTTGTCATCTAATTTACTTAAGGCATTGGAGGTATAATTCTTATTTTTTATGCAACTACTCGGCTTTAATGCTTCAATGGCCCAAAATATGGAAGCGGATGAAACTGAGGATTATATTAAAGATGGGGTTGCATATTGCCTACAAAATCTGCTGGACTTATAAAAGGGTGACGTCTGCTATTCCGGTAGCGGACGTCGCCCTTTTATTGCGTTGTTTGATGCGGCAATTATTTTCACAACGGACTCAATCACTGCCTGCTTGAAGATCTTCCATACGCGGCCGATATGTATATCTTCAGCTAATAGTTATTGGCAAAAGCTGTAGGGTGGCCAAGGCCCGGAGGCCTCGATGCGAAAGCCGTACTTCTCGTTTTCATCCGCCAGGGCTTTGACGATCTGAAGGAAGCGGTCCTTATTTTCCGTGTCCAACAGGAAGGCGCAATTTAAAACCATCGGAGTATCGACTCCGGTCATCTCTTTTGCCAGAAGCCTGTTGGACTTCATATCGGCGGCGCAGTCTTTATGGCGGCGGTCATGGCGTACACGAAGCGGGAGGAGAAAACGCTGTGGCAGGGACAGTCTCTGGTCAGCGGAATCAACTGTTGCCCGAGAGCGTCTGTGACGATTTCCTCAGCACGAAGCTGCTCTACCGCAAGGATGACAAAACTCTGTTCTTCCACATGGTGCAGTCCTTCCCCAAGGGCACCGACGTCGATCCGGTCACGGTGCATGCCGCGGCGATGGAACTTTGCAAGTATTTCGAAGGACGCGAGGTGCTGGTCTGCACCCATACCGACCGCGGCCATATTCACTCGCACTTCATCATCAACAGTGTCTCGCTGGAGAACGGGCGAAAACTCCACATCAGCGAACCGGAGCTGGTCGAGCTCCGCCAGCGGAACGATCAGGTATGCGAGATGTTTAACCTGCCGGTGTTTCAGAAAGGCCAGAAAAAGGAAAAAGCGAAATCCATGTCCACGGCGGAGTACCATGCCGCCGCGCGAGGCGAGAGCTGGAAGTTCCGGCTCATGGACACCATCGACGAGTGCATGCGCTATGCCGGAAACCGCGAGGAATTTATCACCCTGATGCGTACCGAGGGTTACGACGTCCGCTGGGAAGCGTCACGGAAAAACATCACCTACACAACCCCCAGTGGAATGAAGTGCCGGGATGACCGGCTGCACGACGAACGATATTTGAAGGAGGCGATGGAACGTGAGTTCCGAATCCGAACGGGAATTGTCCATGGAGGAATTGAAGCGGCTGAATCATCCGCGGGGTCCGATGATGCGGCAAGAGCCGACCATACCGGCACAGCCGGATCCGCATCCGACGCAGGCGGAGTGGGCGGAACTACTCCAGACGCTGGCCTCGCTGGAGCACCGCGTGGCCGCGCAGGCGGCCCTCACGCGGGAGCTTTCGCAGAAGCCGAGGACGTACCCGACGCAGGAGCAGATCGCGGCGCTGGCGCGGGATGTGGCGGCAGTGCGGGAGATGCTGCAACAGGCTGGGAAACGGAGAGAGCGGCGTATTTCTCTCCCGCGGTTGCATCTGCACATTCCACATCTCAGCCCGGCGTGGCTGTTACTCCCGGTGATCTTGCTGGTGCTCTGGGCAGCGTGGCACAGCTGGGACACGCTCTGGAGCGCACTCAGGACGCTGTTCCAGTGAATGACGCCACTGCAAGGCCGGTTTCCAAGACCGGCAGAAAGAAAAAGCTGGCCCCCGGCCAAAAAGAAAACGACCACAGCGGCTATGATTTTGAAATGAAAATGTGACGTGCCGGGTGAGGACACCCGGCGCTGTTTTACCCGTAAGGGAGAAAGGAAACCTATGGACAGAGAAAAAATGATCGCACAGCACTACCTGAAGGCAGGGGTTCTCGGCGCTTATGAAACCGCCGAGGTGGTGCATGAGGAAGAAGAAAACGGGAAATACGCTCCCTGCTTTGAGGACGCTACCGTCTTCTTTGACAAAACACAGACCACAGCCTATCGCTCCATGTGCATCGAGGGCAGACGGTACCGGATCTGCTCGGTGTTCCCGGCAGTCACCGGGCATACCCCCACGGACAAGCTCCTCGCCGTGATCGACGCCGACCTCGAAAAAGAGGCGCATAATGGCTGAAATCAGTAGACTTGCCGCAGCCGGTACGGTATGATTTGGTTACCGTACCGGTTTGCCTCAAAAGAAGGAGGTTAAATTCAAGATGGCAAACCAAAAATACAACATACTTTACGGCAGGCTCAGTCAGGAGGACGAGCTCAAGGGCGACTCCAACAGTATCCAGAACCAGAGGATGCTCCTTGAAAAATACGCGCGGGAAAACGGCTTCATCAACGTGAAATTCCTGTACGACGACGGGTATTCGGGAACGAATTTCAACCGTCCGGCATGGAGTGAAATAATGAAACTGATCGAGAACGGCGAGGTCGAAACCCTCATTGTGAAAGACCTTTCGAGGCTGGGACGTGAATATCTGCAGGTCGGTTATTACACAGAAATCTACTTTCCTCAGCAGGGCGTCCGCTTCATCGCTGTCAACGACGGCGTCGATTCCCTCTACTCGGAAACCAACGACTTCACCCCGATGCGGAATTATTTCAACGAGCTCTACGCCAAAGACTCCAGTAAAAAAGTGCGCGTGGTGAAAAAAGCTCAGGCCGAGCGCGGCGAGATTCTCGGCGGCAGGCCGCCTTATGGCTACAAAAAGGATAAAAGCGTCCGCAAGGGCATCGTGCCTAATGAGGAAACAGCGGAAGTGGTAAAGCGTATTTTCAGAAGGGGCTTGATACCACCAGACCGTACGGTTGGTGCAGCAGCACGGTCACCGGCATCCTCGACAACAAGACCTACCTCGGGCATATGGCAGGACTCCGCGCCACAACGCTTTCCTACAAGAACAAAAAGTTGATCAGGCATCCTGAGTCGGAGCAGATTCTGGTGGAGAATACCCATGAGCCGCTGATCTCACAGGAGCTGTGGGATATCGTGCAGGACGTTCGCCAGCATAAGAAACGGACGCCGAAGCACATGGATGAGCCAAATATGTTCTCAGGGCTTGTCTATTGCGCCGACTGCGGCCATACAATGGTGCTCCACCGGGCACATACAATGAAGGCTTCTTACAACAATTTTAAGTGTTACACTTACAACAAACGCGGTAAGGACGCGTGCTCGGCCCATTACATCAAAGAGCAGGATCTTATCCGGATCGTCCTCGACGATCTCCGCAGGGTGACGCATTTCGCGAGGCAGAAGGAAAAGCTGTTTGCCGAGTACATCAATCAGAAAAATTCCGTCGAGCTGCGTAAAGAGATGAATGGTCTGCAAAAGGAACTGGATTCTATGCGGCGCAGAGACTCAGAGTTGACGGCGCTTTTCAAACGGCTCTATGAGGACAACATGCTGGGGCGCATCACCAATGAACAGTTCCGCATCCTCTCCGGCGATTACAACGCCGAGCAGGAGATTCGCATTATCTATCGCGACGTGGGCGTCATGGACAGCGTGGAGCCAGCAGTGGAAGACACAGAAACCGCAGAGCAGAAAAACATTGCATAGAAAGAGCATGAGGCGGACGACTTCCGCCGCCCGCCTCATACATACAAGGTTGGTTCAAAATATGTCCCTGTGAATGTTAATAGAATTGTTTCGGGGCTTTTTCTTTTAAAGGAATGGATTTTCAAAACCGTCTGCAGCCCATCCATAGGAGCCGACATGCTCGATGAGCGACAGTCGGCCTTTCTTTTTTCTTGACAAGTAACCAACCGTTTCCTATAATGAGCGTGAACGGTTGTTCACCTTTTGTGGGAGGTATGCACAATGAGTGATACAAAAGAAAACATCTTGATCGCGGCGCTTCATCTATTTGCACAAAACGGATATGAGGCTGTATCGGTCAGCGATATTGCAGGTGTGCTTGGCATAACAAAGGGCGCACTCTATAAGCACTACAAAAACAAACGCGACATTTTTGACAGTATCGTAGCGCGCATGGAGCAGTTTGATACTGCGCGTGCGCAAGAGTACAAACTGCCGGAAAGGGCATTGATCGAAATGGAAGAAGCATATAGGCGTGCCTCCATAAAGCAGATGATTGCCTTCAGCCGCGCACAGTTTTATTACTGGACGGAGGAGGATTTCCCTTCCTCCTTCCGCAAGATGCTGACCCTGGAACAGTATCGCAATGAGGAAATGAAAGCCCTCTATCAGCAATATCTTGTTTCCGGGCCGCTCGGTTACGTTACCGATCTTTTTAGCTCCTGGAATATCAGGGACGCGCAAAATAAGGCGATTGAGTTCTACGCGCCCATGTTTCTCTTTTACAGTATGTACGACGGTGCCGGGGACAAGTCTGCCGCCGTTTCCGTCTTGAAACAACACATAGATCAACTTTGTGAAAAATGGAAGGAAAGCAAATGATCATTGATATGACATTATGGGGGCTGACGGAACGTTTCCGGGCGCTGGCAGCCGAGTTCCCGGCGTTCACCGTCGGGAGAGTGTTATCACAGGAAAAAGGAGTCTACCGTGTCATTCACGCACAGGGAGAACAAAGTGCCTCAGTGTCCGGCAGATACCGCTATGAGGCACGGGCTGTATCGGACTATCCGGCGGTCGGCGATTTTGTGATGCTGGAACCCGGGGACGGAAGCGGTCAGGCGGTAATCCATGCTTTGCTGCCCCGCAAAAGTACTTTTGTCCGTAAGGCTGCCGGTACGTCGAACAGCGAACAGGTCGTTGCGGCCAATGTCGATCTGGTATTTATCTGTATGTCGCTCAATAACGACTTTAATCTGCGCCGCTTGGAGCGGTATCTTTCCATCGCATGGGAAAGCGGAACCGTACCGGTGATTCTCCTGACCAAGGCCGATCTTTGCGGGGATATTTCCGAGAAGAAGGCGGCTGTGTCTTCCGTCGCTGTCGGGGTAGACGTTTTGGTTACGTCAAGCATGGAGCACGACGGTGACAAATCCATTCTGCCCTACCTTGCCGCAGGACAGACTATCGCATTGATCGGTTCCTCTGGTGTGGGCAAATCCACGCTGATCAACCGTCTGCTCGGAGAAAAACGCATCGAAACCAATGGGCTTCGGAACGATGATAAAGGGCGGCATACGACCACGCGGCGGGAACTGCTCCTACTGCCGGGCAACGGCATCATGATTGATACGCCGGGGATGCGCGAGCTTGGGATGTGGGACGCCGCCGAAGGCCTCGGAAAGGCATTTGCAGATATTGAAGAACTTGCGCTTTCCTGCCGGTTCAACAATTGCACCCACCGGGGAGAGCCCGGCTGCGCGATAAGTGCCGCGCTGGAAAGCGGCGCACTTTCACAGGAACGCTGGCTGTCCTATCAAAAGCTTCAGACGGAAAACGCCTATACGGAAAACAGTGAGAGCTATCTTGCCGCGAAAGAGCAAAAATTTAAGGACATTGCCAAACGCAATAAAACCAATCGAAGGTATATCAACTGAGAATTTACAAAGTGGAGAAGTGACGGGTTGGTATAAACCATAAAAATAAAAAGCCAAGGAGGAAATCTCTCATGCACTATAGTCGCAGCAAAAAATACGATAGGCCGGAACTCATGGCCAAAATCATGGGGCCGAATCCCATCAAGCTGGAAGAAGAGCTTCTGCGGGATCATCAGATTCCGGCTGGGGCGGTCATTTGCGATCTCGGCAGCGGGCAGGGGCTGACGTCGGTCTTTCTTGCCAAAGAATACGGCTTTACTGTCTATGCCGCCGATCTTTGGAGCGAGCCTTCAGAGAATCAGGCATTCTTTGACAGGATGGGAATTCCCAAAGGGCAGATCATCCCCGTCAAAGCCGACGCCACTGCTCTGCCCTTTGAACAGAATTTTTTCGACGCTGTCGTCAGTACGGATTCCTACAACTACTTTGGGCGCGACGCAGAATATCTGGACGACAAGCTGCTGCCGTTTGTCAAAACCGGCGGATTAATTTACATTGCCATCCCTGGCATGATACGGGACTGCCACGAAAATCTGCCCAAAGAACTCTTACTCTCCTGGACGCCGGAACAGCTTGCATATATGCACGATATAGATTACTGGACAAACATGGTACGCCGCTGCAAGGGTGCCGAGGTATTGACCGTCAAGGAGATGGAAAGCAACGACGAGGTCTGGGCGGACTGGCTGAAACAGGAAAATGAATATGCCATTGGCGACCGCAAAGCAATGGAAGCAGGTGGTGGAAAATACCTGAATTTCATCTCCATTGTCCTGCGAAAAAAATGACTTAGAGGGTGAAGACATGAGATATAAGGAATCAGTACTGTTGCGCAACGGCGCAGAATGCACTTTGAGAAACGCGGAGGCCTCTGATGCGGAGAGCGTCCTTGAAAACTTTAATCTTACTCATCAGCAAACTGATTATCTGCTGACCTACTCGGATGAAAATCATTTTGACATCGCACAAGAGCGTCAGTTTTTACTGGACAAAGAGAATAGCGAAAATGCGGTTGAAATTTGTGCGTTTGTCGATGGAATACTTGCGGGCACAGCAGGAATTGAAGCCGTTGGCACGAAAGATAAAGTGAAGCATCGGGCTGATTTTGGGATTTCCTTAGAGAAATCCTTTTGGCGAAAAGGGATCGGCCGTGCTTTGACAGCGGCTTGCATCGCATGTGCAAAACAGGCGGGCTATTCTCAATTGGAATTAGATGTTGTTGGTACAAATAAGAGCGCAATTGAGCTCTATAAAAGCATTGGATTTATCGAATTTGGGCGTAATTCAAGGGGATTCAAAACGCGAAGCGGTCAATGGCAGGAGCTTATTCTGATGTTTTTGCCGCTGGCGTAATCAAATGCACCAACTATAGTAATCTTAATTTTTTTTAACTTTTTTTTGCTTTCCTTGTTTTCTTCTTATTTCGGAAGTATAATAATATAGATTAAAAGCATTGAGAGGAGTTTTTTACCATGAAGAAATTATCCCGTCGCGTCCTGGCTATGGGAACTGCCGCCGTTCTGCTTGGCTGCACCCCAGCCGCCTTGGCCGCCGATACCAGCTCCGCCATCTCCGTCCAGCTTGACGGCAAGGACCTGACCTTTACCGACGCTGCGCCCCAGGTGAAGGATCAGCGCACCTTCCTGCCCTTCCGCGCGGTTTTGGAGGCTATGGGTGCCGAGGTCTCCAACGAGGGCAGCACCATCACCGCCGTCCGGGGCGGCAAAACCCTGACCATGACCATCGGCTCTGCCGAGGCCAAGTTGACTGAAGGCGGCAAAGAGACTACCCTCACCATGGATGTGGCTCCCTATGTGGACGCCGCTAACTGGCGCACCTATGTGCCCGTGCGTTTTGCCGCCGAGGCCTTTGACTGCGCCGTGGGCTGGGATCAGGACACTATGACCGCCGTTATTGTGGACACTGACAAGCTCCTGGACCAGGCCAAGGAGGGCAACACCTTTACCTATCTGGAGAAATATCTGGACTACGCCCAGAAGTATCAGACCGGCATTTGGAACACCGAGCTGGCTCTGGACGGCTCCATGACCATGATGGGTTCTCCCATTGCCATTAAGGGAAGCGCCTCCGGTACCATGGCCGACACTACCAAGCTGTCCATGGGGATGAACATGACCATGGATATGACCAAGTTTATCGCCCAGATGAAGGCGCTTTCCGAGGCTCAGGGTGAAACCGCTACTCCCATCTCTGCCGAGGATCAGGCGATGTTTGACTCTCTGGCCAAGGACGGGATCAGCATGCAGATGCGGGGCGACATGGCCGGTGGAAAGCTGTACATGAATATGAGCGGCAAGGCTCTGGAGACCGCTGGGATATCTTCCGATGTGTGGTATTCCATGGATCTGGCCGCTCTCACAAAGACTGCCGGCATTGACTTTACCGCTTTGATGGATGCCTCCAAGGCCATGAACTACGAGGCCCTGGCAAAGATGGCCCTCCAGAGCGCCGATCTCTCCGACAGCACCTCCGCTTATACCACGGCGCAGGGCATGGCCAAGCAGGTTGCCTCTTTCCTCTCTGACAGCGCTTTCGTAAAAAATGGAAACGACTGCACCACCACCGCCTCTCTCACCGAGGGAAGCACCAAGGTGGATCTTTCCCTCACCCTGACCACCAGCGGTGACAAGGTCGTGGGTTACAGCATGAATCTGGGAATGACTGCTGCCGCCGATCAGGAAGATACCTCTGCTGGCAGCGTCACCATGAACATGACCTCCTCCATGGACGCCAAGGACCAGATGAAGTCCCATGTGACGATGGATATGATGGGCTTCGTGAGCATGGATCTTAACATGACCGGCGGCTATACCAAGGGTGACAAGGCCCCTGAGACCGAGCCTCCCACCGGTGCAACGGTGGTGCCCTACGAGAGTCTCCTTGCCCCCAAGGCTTAAAACTGTGTCCCAATAGCCCCAAAAGCTAAACGTTTGATTCCCAAA
This sequence comes from Pseudoflavonifractor sp., assembly GCA_034927965.1. Taxonomy (GTDB): domain Bacteria; phylum Bacillota; class Clostridia; order Oscillospirales; family Oscillospiraceae; genus Vermiculatibacterium. The sequence goes on along the minus strand of JAYFPI010000021.1, from coordinate 78,332 downwards.
TCGCTTTCAAACAGAAGAAAGGACCGGTCGTCCGCATCCAGCGGACGACCGGTCCTTTCTTTTTTAAAAATCATACCCTGTCTGGCTTGAATCACTTTCGCACGTAGAGCTCCGGTTTGATCTTAGAATACACAATTTCCTGCGCACTATAAAGTCCGCCGTAACCCGAGACCAGATAAGACACGGCGCACACCACCGCATACATCCCCAGTCCCTGGCCGCCGAAAAGCTCAAAAGCCAAAATAAGAGAGGCCATGGGGCAGTTGGTGACTCCGCAAAACACGGCAGCCATTCCTGCGGCGGCGGCAAAAGAGGCCGGCAGTCCCAGAAACGGCCCCACCAAACATCCAAAGGTGGCTCCGGTAAAAAACACCGGGACGATCTCCCCTCCCTTGTACCCGGCGCCCAGGGTAAGGGCAGTAAAGAGCATTTTTAATAAGAAGGCAGGCGGTACGGTAAATCCGGCCACCGCGGCGGCAATGATCTCTCCCCCCGCGCCGTTGTAGTCCCGGGTCCCCACCAGCAGCGTAAGCAGTATCACGATCGCGCCCCCCGCCGCAGCTCTGAGATAAGGATTGGGAAGAAAGCGCTGATAGAAGTCGTGGGAAATATGCATACACTGGCAGAACAGAATGGCCACCAGGGCGCACAGCACCCCAAGAGCCGCTGTCTGCACCAGGCTCAGGGCAGACAGCCCCGGCACCTGCGCCACGAAATAGGCAGTGGGCGGCAGGCCCATGCTTTCGGCCAGCAGTGCGGCCACTAGGGCAGAGAGTATGGCCGGAACCAGCGCAGCATAGTGCATCACCCCCACGTGAACCACCTCCATGGCAAACACGGCAGAGGTAAGGGGCGTGCCAAAAAGGGCAGAGAACGCGGATGCCATACCACACACCACCAGGATCCGCCTGTCCTCTTGTTTAAAGCCCAGCCACTGCCCGACACTGCAAGCAATGGAACCGCCCAACTGAAGGGCTGCTCCTTCCCGTCCGGAAGAGCCGCCGCATAAATGGGTCAGCGTGGAGGCGATGAAGATCAGAGGCGCGGTGCGAAACGCCATTGGTGTCTCTCCCCGGACGGCGTTAATCACCAAGTTGGTTCCCTTATCCTCATGAATTCCCCCCATATGATAGATGCCTACAATAGAGATTCCCACCAAGGGCAATAAGTACAAAAGCCATCCGTGGGCGACCCGCATTTCCGTGGCCCAGCCAATAGCTAAATGAAAAGCCACGCCCACAATCCCCACGCCCAGTCCCACCGCGCAGGCAATAATGCCCCATTTTACCAGGGCCTTCAAATGGGCCCCCAAATGCTCCACTTCTCGGGAAAATACATCCTTCCACTCTTCCATGCCACACACCAGCCTTATCTTAAGTCAAAATCGCGTCTTTCTCTCCACTTTTATTAATGCGCTATTATATCACGAATCCAACCTCAAAGTCACCTATCACTATAACATAATTTGATATTACTTTCACAATTTCTTTTAAAATGGACAAAATAGGATAAAATATTGCCCTGGCAGGATTCCTGTTTTTTTGGAAGATTTTCCTTTTTGCGTGCATTTTTATTTCTACTGTGCTATACTAATTTCAATTATACAGTCATGAAAGGAGGAATTTCTTGTGGGTGATCCCACACTACCCCGATTATTTTTGGAACTGGCTCTGCTTCTGCTGGGTGGACTGTGTATCGCCGGCGAGGCTGCGTTGAAGGAATTGGCAGGCGATCCGCTTATTCGGGACGAGAGCGATCCGCTGGCCCGGCTGGCCCGCTCCCCCGCCCACCCTTTGGCTGCCTGCCGCATCGTGCTGACAGCCGAGTCCTTCGCCGCCGCCGTTACTTGTGTAAACTGGTTTGCCTTTCCCTTTGCCTGGGCCAAGGCCTATCCGACTCTGAACGCCGCCCTGGTGCTCACGGTTCTCGGCTTTATTCACTTGATTCTGGTAAGCTACCTTCCCCGTCGTCTGGCCATCCATATGCCCGAAAAGGTAGGGAGGAGCCTTTTGGGCTTTCTCTCCCTGATCTCCCTTCTTCTGCGTCCTCTGTCCTGGCTGGTAAACAGTCTTACAGGACTGCTGCTGCGGCTGTTTGGTGTAGATCCCCGGACAGAGACCGAAGCGGTCTCTGAGGAGGACATCCGCCTCATGGTGGATATGGGTGAGGAAAAGGGAGCGATTGAGAAAGAGGAAAAGGAGCTCATTGAAAACGTCTTTGAGTTCAACAACTCCACAGCCGGGGACGTAATGGTTCACCGCACGGATGTTGAGATGATCTGGGTGGAGGACACCGACGCCGAGATCATGGAAGCCATTCGGTCCTCCGGCCTTACCCGCTTTCCCGTCTACGAGGAGGATCAAGACGATATTATCGGCATTCTCAACACCCGGGACTACCTTCTCAATACCCGGCTGGAACAGCCCCATCCTCTGCGGGAGTTGCTGCGCAAAGCATATTTTGTCCCCGAGACGGTACGCACCGATGTACTGTTCCGGGATATGCAGAACCAGAAAATTCACCTGGCTGTGGTGGTAGACGAATACGGCGGCACCAGCGGCATCATCACTATGGAGGATCTTCTTGAGGAACTGGTTGGCAACATATATGACGAATTTGACCCTCAGGATGAACAGGAAATCGTCTCCCTAGGTGAAAATCTCTGGCGCATCGCCGGCTCAGCCGATCTGGAGGATGTCTCCGATGCCTTGGGCGTGACCTTCCCCGACAACGAAGAGGCCGAGACCCTGGGCGGATTGGTCTTTGCCCGGTTGGACGTGATTCCCGCCGACGGCAGCCGCCCCACAGTAGAGGCAGATGGCCTGCGCATCGAGGTGGAGGAACTCACCGACCGGCGTGTGGAGTGGGCCAGGGTCTCTAAACTTGCCTCGGCCCCCCCAGTGCAGGAGCAGCCTTGAATCATACGTATTTCTCAAATCCGGAAATGAAATCAGGAGGGAATGATATGAAACTCACCTTTTTCGGCGCCGCCCGCGCGGTTACGGGCAGCTGTCACTGCTTGGAGTGTGCAGACCACAAATATCTGATCGATTGCGGGCTTCAGCAGGGCCGGGACGAAAAGGACAATAGCATGCTGGCCTTCAACCCCGCCATGATTGACACCGTCATTGTCACCCACGCCCACATCGACCACTCCGGCCGCTTGCCCCTGCTGGTGAAACAGGGCTTTTCGGGCCGTATCTACTGTACCCGGCTCACCGCCAAGCTGTTGGGCATTATGCTGCTGGACTCCGCCCATATCCAAGAGAGCGACGCTCAGTGGGAGAACCAGAAGGGCAAGCGGGCAGGGAAAGCCATGGTGGAACCTCTCTACACTATTCAAGATGCCCAAGCCACTCTTGATCTTCTGGTGCCGGTAGAGTATGGTCAGCGGGTCAAGGTCTCCGACAGCGTGGCGCTGGAGTTTGTGGATGCCGGACACCTGCTGGGTTCGGCCGAGGCCCAGCTCTGGCTCACCGAAGAAGGCGTCACCAAGAAAATCGTCTTTTCCGGCGACTTGGGCAACCTGGATCAGCCCATCATCCGGGATCCCCAGCCTATTCGAGGCTCCGCTGACTATGTGGTCACCGAGAGCACCTACGGTGACCGACTCCACGCCAAGATCGGCTCTTATAAGGAAGAGCTGGCCGCCATTATTGACGAGACCATGGCCAAGGGCGGCAATGTCATTATCCCTTCCTTCGCCGTGGGCCGCACCCAGGAGCTTTTATACTTCATGCGGGAAATTAAAGAAGAGGGGCTTGTAAAGAGCGACCCCAACTTTGAGGTCGTGGTGGACTCTCCCCTGGCTAAAGAAGCCACCGAGATTTTTTCCGGCGATCTCACCGGCTATCTGGATGCCGACGCCATTACCGCCATCCAGCGGGGGCATCTCTTCCAGTTCGACAACCTGACCCTCACCGAAACAGTGGACGAGTCCAAGGCCCTCAACGCTGACCGAAAGAGCCGGGTTATCCTCTCGGCTTCCGGCATGTGCGACGCCGGCCGTATCCGTCACCATCTCAAACACAACTTGTGGAGACCGGAATGCACCGTGGTCTTTGTGGGCTATCAGGCCGAGGGCAGCCTGGGCCGCCGCCTGCTGGAGGGTGCGGACTCCGTTAAGCTCTTCGGCGAGGAGATCGCCGTCCGGGCCAGGATCACCCGGGTAGAAGGGCTGTCCTCCCATGCCGATCAGAACGGCCTTCTGGACTGGATGAGCCACTTTGACCCCAAACCCCAGCAGGTCTTCGTGGTCCACGGGGACAAGGACGTGACCGTGACTTACGCCGGGCTTTTGCAAGAGCGGGGCTTTGCCGCCCACGCTCCCAACTACGAAGAGGTCTATGACCTGATGGCAAACCGTCTGTTGGCTCCGGGGATCCCACCCACGGTCAAGCAGTCTCTCCCCTCTTCCCCCGCCAGCACCCCCACCTATCGGAGACTGGAGGAGGCGGGGCAGCAGCTGCTTACCGTCATTGGCCGGAACAAGGGCGGCTCCAACAAGGACCTGGCCCGCTTTGCCGATCAGCTGCTGGCGCTCATTCAGAAGTGGGATCGGTAATCTCCCGCCTGGGCAGCCCCATATCCAAATATCAACGAGGGACAGAAGGCGCAAACCGCCTTCTGTCCCTCGTTTTTTCCGTATTATATGCAGTAGTACTCCTTTAAGACCTCCAGCAGCCCCTCCACCCGGTGCTGGGAAAGGGCAGAGCCTGTGACCTTGGGGAGGAAGGTGTGGATCTCGCTCACGGTGCGCTCTGTGTCATGGTGCCGTTCTCCGATCCACAGATAGTTATACCAGCGCTGTGTGTCAAGTCTATTTTTTATTTTTTCGGAAACATCCTGTCCCCTTTCAGCGGGCATACTCCCACAGCTCGTCTCATATAGTGTGCCAAGAACACAAATGGGAGCGTGACGCACATGCAGACAAGCAAAAATCTGGCCTCCCTGCGGGGTCGGGCGGGGGCGGAGCCCCGCTATTCCCACACCAACCACGGCCAGAGCTACCTGGTCTTCCCTCTGGAGGTAGAGCGGCTAAGCGGAGCGATAGACGTTCTGAACGTGGTGGCCTCCCAGCAGCTGCTGGAACAGTGTCCCGTGAAGCCGGGGCAGGAGTACGAGACGGCGGGCGAGATCCGTTCTTTTAACAACCGCAGCGGAGTTGGCAGCCGTCTGGTCATCACTTTTTTCGCCCGGACCCTCTCTCCCGCCCAGGGCGAACATGACAACCGTCTGGAGCTTACCGGGGTGCTGTGCAAAGAGCCGGTAGTTCGCCGGACCCCCCTGGGCCGGGAGATCTGCGACCTGCTGTTGGCAGTCAATCGCCGCTATGGCCGGGCAGATTATCTCCCCTGCATTGCCTGGGGCGCCCTGGCCCGCTCCTGCGGAAATCTGTGTGTGGGAGACACCGTCCATATGACCGGGCGGCTCCAGAGCCGGAAGTACCGGAAGGTGGAAGGCCTCCGGGAGGAAGAGCGCACGGCCTATGAGGTATCGGTCATGTCACTGGATCCAGAGATCGACCAAGCCTGACCGCCGAGCCTCCGCACGAAGCACAAATAGAGGCGCCCACATCTTTGGATGTGGGCGCCTCCTGTCATTACGTCCGTGAAGGGAACTCTTCCCTGTTTCCGGTCCTATTTCTCAATCCCGTTTGCGACGGAATAGTCAATGATGGTCTCGTCCAGGCGTCCCAGATCCTCAGAGGTAATGGCGTAATTTCCATCCCGATCTTGCTCCAGCTGTACGGTGAGGGTCTGCGCCGCCAGGTTCCCCATCTCAGGCAGCTTCTTCTGATAGAGATCCAGCACCAGCTGGGCCCACTGGGCGTCCATGGCCCGGTAGTCCTCCTCCCCCATGGCGTTCTGCTCCTCCCGGGGGTACTCTTCATAGAAGGGCTGCACCGTCTCCGCCCAGGCGGCATCCACCAGCCGGACAATGTCAATAGGCTCCACACTCACCTTCACAGAGAAGGAACCGTCGTCCTGCTCCGCGGCCGAGACTACCTCAAACTTCGCGTGCCGGTAGATCTCGGCGTACATCGCTCTGACCTCCTGCCGGATCTCCTCAGTGGGATATTCGATCTGATAGAGCCCCATAAAAAACTCCGCTTCGGTGTCCAGTCCGGAGTCATAGGTCTTTTGGGCCTCATCCTCGTCCGACCCCACCATTTGAAGGTAGTCGGCATCAAATTCTCCCAGATAAGTCTCCCGCAGCAGGCCGTCCACATAGGTCTCTGCGTCCCGCTTGCTCAGGCCGCTGCGCGCGCCGCAGGCAGCCAGGGTCAGCCACAGGCTCAGGGCCAGAGCCAGCGCGCCAAAACGCCTGGTCAGCTTTTCCATCTCACGTTTCCTTTTCCCTTATTTACACAGCCGGGCAATCGCCAGCGTGAAGATCTTGGAGGAGAGCAACAGGTTGTCCACGCTGGCCTGCTCATTGGCCGAGTGCATCTTGGGATCAAAGCCGGGGAAATCGCAGCCGAAGGCCACGCCGCCGGGAATATCGTGGACGTAAGTGCCTCCGCCGATGGCGATAGGCCGGGCATTTTCCACCCCCGTGTAGGTTTCATAGCACTCCAGCAGCGTCTTGACCAGAGGGGAATCGGCCTCTACCACATGGACATGGGTCATCTCCCCGTCCTTGGTAACGGTGATGCCGTATTGGGCCAGCGCAGCCTCGCAGGCCTCGGCGCAGTTCTCTCGGTTGGCGCACAGGGGCACCCGGGAATCGAACTGAGCGGAAAAGCCTGTCTCGCTGAGCGTAATCAGCGCCAAATTCAGCGTCAGTTCCCAGTATTCAGCGTCCGCCTGGGCAATTCCAAGCGCCCTTCCCCGGTTGTCTCCACAGGGAAAGAGGGTGTGCAGGCCCCGGATGGCCCGGGTGCTGTCGCAGTCGGCCAGGGGAAGCGCGGCCAGTACCTCCAGCAGCGCCGCGATGGCGTTGATTCCGTCGTCTGGGCTGGCGGCGTGGGCGTTGCGGCCAGCGCAGTGAATGCGCACCCCCCCCACCATATCGGTGACAGTGAACACCGCCCCTGACCGGCGCTCCACGGCAGGGCACATGGGAGCGACATCGGCGGAGCGCAGCCCCAGCACCTCAGCCCGGGCCTCGGGAGGCACCACGTTGCGGCGGAAGCCGCCGGTCATGCCGGACACCCGGGGCAGGGCCTCCGCCCGGTCCCAGGACGCTCCGAATTCGGGGCAGTAGTGGCCCTTTTCGATGTTGATAACAGGGAAATCGGCGTCCGGAGTGAAAGTTTGGGGCGCATAAGGCTCCCGGGCATAATAGTAGGCAATATCCTCGGAACCGGACTCCTCATCGGTGCCCAGGATGAGCCGGACATTCTTGGTCACCGGCAGGCTCAGATCCCGCACGGCCTTCATGGCCAGCAGCGCGGCGCACACCGGGCCCTTGTCGTCGCTGACGCCCCGACCGTAGAGCATGCCGTCCTTCTCCACGCAGGCATAAGGATCGGTGGCCCAGCCGGTGCCCTCTCCCACCACGTCCAAGTGGCCCAAAATGTGGAGCTGCGTGGGCTTGTCGTTAAGGTCGCACAGGCCCACATAGTGGTCGTAGTCCTTGACCGAAAAGCCCAGCTCGGCGCAAAGCTTCAGGGCCTCATCCAGCGCGGCCCGGGGGCCTGGACCGAAGGGGGCGTCAGGCGCAGCCTCTCCTCGGACGCTCTTTACCCCCACCAGCCGGGAAACGGCAGAAATCATCTCCGCCCGGCGGGTGGGGTTATCAAAATAGGCACTGATCTTCTCTTCAAACATGGTAAATCACTCTTTCCGGACGCCGGCCTTCTCCTCAGCCAGCTCCCCTAAATATTTATAGACGGTATATCGGGACACCTTCAGCCTTCCCGCCACAAAAGGCACCGACTTGCGGAAAGAAAAAGCGTTTTTCTGGTCCATCAGGGCCACCAGCTTCATCCGGTCCTTCTTGCTCAGCTCAGCCACCGGCTTGCCCAAAGAGGTGAGGCACTCCTCAAAAATCTGGTTAAGCTGGCTCTCGCCCCCCTGCCACATGGCGCTCTGAAGATCTGCGTCGGCGCTCATCAGGCCCACCAGGGTGCGGTTGGCAAAAGCCAGGGAGGTGAAATCAAAGTTGATGCCCAGAGCCAGATTATATTCCTCCGTAATGAGGTGAAACGTGGAGGATTTGATCTGTTCTCCAGAGGGCGTGGTGGCATACAGGTTGACAAAGTCGGTGGTGAGGGCGGTGGTATCCAGGCTTTTATCCGAACCCAAAATATCCAGTGTGGAGCCTACCTCCCGGCCCGAGACCTGCCCGTTGTAAATAGACAAAATGGGGTGTTTGGGGTTTCCCATATCATGAACCAGAGTCTCGCAGGAGGTACCAAACATCTCGGCAATCCCCCGGGCGGTCCGATCCAAAAATTCAAAAGCCTCGTCCTTGGTCACAGTGGCCGTCCTCCTCATTCAGTCTTTTGAGAATCACTGTGATTTTAACATCCATCCCATGGGAAATCAAGTAAATTCCCCCTTTTCTCCCCGCAGAACGCCTTTCTTTCCTTTACGAAAGACAGTAGAATATGCTATAATATTTCAAATTAAAATCCATTCGTCAGGAGGAGTACTCATGGATATCCTGGATGGACAGGCCCGCCGGGAAAAAATCCTGCGTCAGTTGGGAGCTGGTTCTGCGCCCGTGAGTGCGGCAGCCCTGGCTCGGGCAACAGGGGTCAGCCGTCAGATCATTGTGGGTGATGTGGCCCTGCTCCGGGCGGCAGGGCACCCTATTTCGGCCACTCCCCGGGGCTATGTAAAGGGAAACTCTTCCGGCTTTACACGCACACTGGCTTGTGTCCACCCTCCGCAGGGGATGGAGGCTGAACTCAATGCCATAGTGGATGCCGGATGCGAGGTGGTGGATGTAGTGGTGGAGCACCCTCTCTACGGCCAGCTTACCGGTGCTCTGCGGCTGCGCTCCCGGTATGACGTGGGACAATTTCTGGCACAAGTTCAAAAAAGTGACGCAAAACCGCTCTCTGATCTCACCGGCGGAATCCACCTCCACACGGTCCGCTCCTCCGATTCCTCCGCTCTGGATCGGGCCGTCTCCGCTCTCCGGGCACTGGGATATCTCCTGGAGTGAGCTTTCCCGCCTGCACTATATAGCAAAAGGGCTTACTATCTGTAATTTGCAGACAGCAAGCCCTCTATATTTATCACCAAGGCGTTAAAAAGAGCACTAGGTTTTTTCCTCAAAGGACGCACCGCAGTTGCGGCAGGTAATGGAAACCTTTCCCTTTCCCTTGGGTACCCGGAGCTGCTGTCCGCAGTTGGGACAGCGAAAGTAAGCATGATCCCGGTCTCGGTGGCGGCACCTATTCACATTATACCACCGCACGATAGGCTGTACCATATCCAGAAAGCGGTCATTTTCCGCCTGCCGACGGTCAATCTGTCGGGAGAACATACGATAAAAGGCCAGAAGAAGACAAACGCTGGAGAGCAGGCCCAGAAGGCGGCTGCTGAGCAGCGCGGAGATGAGATAGAGGACAAAGTAAACGGCAATCAGGGCATAGTTGAGGCAATCCGTCCCATATCTCCCATACATGACCCTTCTCATCCAGTTCATCATTTCCGCCGCCTTTATCCTAACCTTAATCAGTTACAGAGTTCATGATAGCGGTTTCTTAGCACAACGTCAAGAAATGAAACGTAAACAAAATGTGAATTGTGCATTGTGATGAGGTGCATTTTACCGGGAGGACTTGCGCTGCGGCGAAAAAACAGATATACTGTTGAAAAATCGGGAGGGCCGGATTATGAAGCGAATCGACAAAGAAAACTACTATCTGGACATTGCCGAGACGGTGCTGGAGCGGTCCACCTGTCTGCGGCGCTGCTACGGCGCCATCATTGTCAAATCCGATGAGATTGTGGCCACCGGCTACAATGGTGCCCCCCGCGGGCGGAAAAACTGTGTAGATCTGAACTTCTGCACCCGAGAGGCAATGGGCATTCCCTCCGGGGAGCGCTATGAGCTGTGCCGCTCGGTCCATGCGGAGGCCAATGCCATCATTTCCGCCGCCCGCAGCAAAATCTTGGGCGGAACGCTTTATCTGGTGGGGCGGGATGCCAAAACCGGAGACCTGCTCCGGGACGCCACCTCCTGCTCTATGTGCCGCCGTCTCATCATTAACGCCGGGATCCAACGGGTGGTCATTCGACACAGTGAGCAAGAGTATGACGTCGTCCATGTGGAGGACTGGGTACGGGAAGACGACTCCCTTCCAGATCCGATTAGTCAGGCATAAATAGAGGGGCGGCAGCGATGCCGCTCCTTTTCCTTTTATGGCCATAATAGAGGAGATTTGCGTTTCGTATGGGAAATTCCTTGACAGAAAAGCGGTTGGGCCTTAAAATATGTTAGGTGCATTTTTGGAAAAACGCCGATTGGGCGCTTTTCTTTGTTTTCACAGGCTGCAGCAGCGGCTTACCCATTCCCTAAAATGATAAATTAGAATTAAAAAAAACGATACGGAGGTGTGATAAAAACAATATGGAATTTAATTTGCTCTGTGTGATTGTGGGTATTATTACCCTGATTATTGGTATCTTTGTCGGCATTGCCATTCGAAAGAATGTAGCTGAGAAGAAAATCTTTGGTGCGGAGGAGGAGGCCAAGCGCATCCTCAATGAGGCGATCAAGAACGCCGAAAACAAACAGCGAGAGGCAATGGTGGAGGCCAAGGAGGCCATTCTTACCGCCCGTAACGAGTGGGAAAAGGAAGAGAAAGAGCGTCGGGCCGATCTCCAGAAGCAGGAGCACCGCCTGCAGCAGAAGGAAGAAAACCTCGACCGAAAAACCGACAACATTGAGAAAAAAGAGGAAACTCTGCAAAATAAACTGGCTGACTTGGAGCGCACACGCGAGGAAATCGACGTCATCGAAAACCAGAAGCGCACCGAGCTGGAGCGCATTTCCGGCATGACCGCCGAGGAGGCCAAGGACCTGCTGATCAGCCAGCTGGAGGCCGAGGTAACCCATGAGTCGGCCGCCAAAATCAAGGAGGCGGAGCTTCGTTACAAGGAGGATTCCGACTCCATGGCCCGGGAGATTATCGGTCTGGCCATCCAGCGCTGTGCCGCCGACCATGTGGCCGAGGCCACAGTATCCGTGGTACCCCTGCCCAACGACGAGATGAAGGGCCGTATTATTGGCCGGGAGGGCCGGAACATTCGCACTTTGGAGACTCTCACCGGCGTGGACCTTATCATTGATGACACCCCGGAGGCCATTACCGTCTCCTGCTTTGACCCGGTGCGCCGGGAGATCGCCCGTATCGCCCTGGAAAAGTTGATTCAGGATGGCCGCATCCACCCCGCCCGCATTGAGGAGATGGTGGAGAAGGCCAAGCGGGAGGTGGACGCCACCATTAAGGCCGAGGGTGAACGGGCTGTCTTTGAGACCAATGTCCACGGCCTGCACCCCGAGCTGGTCAAACTGTTGGGCCGGATGAAGTACCGCACCAGTTATGGCCAAAACGTGCTCAGCCACTCCATTGAGGTTTCTCATCTGGCCGGACTCATGGCGGCTGAGCTGGGGGGCGATGTGATTGCCGCCAAGCGCTCCGGCCTGCTTCATGATCTGGGCAAAGCCATTGACCACGAGGTGGAAGGGTCCCATGTGGCCATCGGCGTGGAACTGGCACGGAAATACCATGAGAGCGAAGAGATCATCAACGCCATTGAGGCCCACCACGGCGACGTGGAACCCAAAACTTTGGTGGCAGTGCTGGTTCAGGCGGCGGATGCCGTCTCTGCTGCGCGCCCCGGCGCCCGGCGTGAAAACCTGGAGAACTACATTAAACGCCTGGAGACGTTGGAGGGCATTGGTTCCTCCTTTCCCGGGGTGGAGAAGTGTTTTGCCATCCAGGCCGGTCGCGAAATCCGCATTATGGTGGAGCCGGAGAAGATCACAGAGGATCAGATGGTCATCCTGGCCCGCGACGTGGCCAAGAAGATCGAAGACGAAATGGAATATCCCGGACAGATTAAAGTCAACATCATCCGGGAGACCAAAGCGGTTGATTACGCCAAATAAAAAATTTTTCGTTTCTTAAGTGAAACCCCAATTGTTTGACAGTATTACCTACTGAAAAACAATTGGGGTTTTTTATGCCAGAAGCAGTCACACGAAAAGCCGGAAACGCAGGCGCTATTGGACGGATTTCCCTGCTCCTATTTTCCCACGCAGAAGCGCTGAAAAATGCGGGCAGTGACATCCTCCCGCACCGTACGCCCGGTGAGCTCCCCCAGATCAGTCAATACCTCCTCCACGTCGGTGAGAACGGCGTCCGGGGTAACCCCCGCCGCCAAAGCAGCCCCCGCTCGACGCAGCGTCTCCAGGGCACACCCCGCCGCCGCCGCCTGTCGGGCGTTGGTAAGCAACTCTCCCTCCGCCTCATCGGCGGGTGTGGGCAGGCTCCGGCGCACCCAATCCCCCAGCTGATCCAGCCCAGCCCCCATCTTTGCACTAATCTCCACGCCGGGGGGAAGTTGGCTGTCCATGGCGGGGAGGTCCGCCTTATTCCACACCAGGATGGTGGGAGCCAAAGCTTTGGCCTCCTCCAGCAGCTGAACGTCTTCCTGCGTAAACGGTTTGGATCGATCCATTACCGCCAGGATCAGTCCCGCCTGCTCCATGGCTGCACGGCTGCGTTCCACGCCGATTTTTTCCACTGTGTCCTCGGTCTCTCGAAGTCCTGCGGTGTCAATCAGCCGCAGCAGCACCCCACCCAGGACGCACCGCTCCTCTACCGTGTCCCGGGTAGTTCCCGGCACATCGGTGACAATGGCCCGCTCATAGCCCACCAAGGCATTGAGGAGGGTAGACTTGCCTGCGTTAGGTCTGCCCACGATAGCGCAGGGCACTCCCCGGGTGAGCATACTTCCCCGGCGGTAGGTTCCCAAAAGCGCCGTGAGCTCCCCTTGAGCCCTCTCCAGAGCCTCCCGAATCGTGCGGGAGGTAAAAGGGTCGATGTCCTCATCTGGATAGTCCAACACGGCGTGGAAGTGGGCCATCACGTCCACCAGGGCACCGTATACCTTCTCCACCCGGCGGGAAAGAGCCCCGGAGAGTTGTCCCGCCGCCTGCCGAACCGCCCCGGGGGTCTCGGCGTCGATGAGATCCATCACCGCCTCTGCCTGCGCCAGATCCAGCTTCCCATTCAAAAAGGCCCGGCGGGTAAACTCTCCACGCCCGGCCTGTCGGGCGCCATGGGCAAAAAGGCTGTCCAGCGCCAGCGCCAACATCGCGGGAGAACCATGGCACTGGAGCTCGGCGGTCTCCTCCCCGGTGTAGCTGTGAGGCGCGGGACTCCAGGTGGCCAGCACCTGGTCGATCTCCCGTCCCTCCCGATCAGAGAGCGTGCCGTAGACCAGCGCCCGGGGGGGATGCTCCCACAGCGCCTTCCCGTTGAAGGCCCGAAACACCGCACCCGCGCACTGGGCCGCGCCGGTGCCCGACAGCCGGATCACGCCGATGGCACACCGGGCCGCACCGGTAGCAATGGCGGCAACAAGCTCTCCCTCCATATTTTCTCTCCTTTTCCGACCCGCCGCAAAACTTTGTCTGTTTTGCCCGGAGTTTTCCCCTTGACAGGTTTTTATGTTTACCGTTCCTGTATAGAGTTTTCCACATGGTTGACAGAACCCTGTGTGGAAAACGATGTGGATATTGTGGAAAACCCTGCGGTACCTGAGTTTGTTATTTCTTGTAACTTTTTACACGGTGCATATTGGTCTGTATAATTGCCGTCAAATTATGGTTACGTTTTTACCGATTCTTTACCGTCCGTTTTTCAGCCGGTCGGAGATGACCCGGGCCACCTTCACGCCGGAGGCGCCCGCCTGGGCCAGACCCCGGGTAATGCCCGCACCGTCGCCGATGGCGAAGAACCGGGGCAGATCGGTCTCCAGCTCCCCGGAGAGGGTCAGCCGGGAGGAATAGAACTTCACCTCGGCGCCATAGAGCAGGGTGTCATAGTTGGCGGTGCCGGGAGCCAGCTTGTCCAGCTGATAGATCATCTCGATAATGTCATCCAGCTGCCGCTTGGGCAGCGCCAGGGACAGATCCCCGGGGACAGCGGCAGTGAGGGTGGGCCGAGTAAAGGACTTGCTCATCCGGTGATCATTGGAGCGGACTCCCTTCACCAGATCCCCGAACCGCTGGACCAGCACGCCGCCGGCCAGCATGTTGCTCAAAGAGGCAATGTGCTTGCCATAGCGGTAGGGCTCATTGAAGGGCTCGGTGAACCGGTTGGAGACCAGCAGGGCAAAGTTGGTGTTCTTGCTTTGAAGGGCGGGGTCAGCGTAAGAGTGGCCGTTGACGGTGTTGATACCCTCCACGTTCTCGGCCACCACATGGCCGTAGGGGTTCATGCAGAAGGTACGCACCTGGTCGCCGTACTGCTTGGTGCGGTAGACCAGCTTTGACTCGTACACCACGTCGGTGATGTGCTCAAACACCCGGGCGGGCAGCTCCACCCGCACGCCGATGTCCACCTGGTTATTGATGAGCTGGATGCCCAGCCCCTTGCACTGCTCGGAGAACCACTCGGCGCCCGAGCGGCCGGGACCGGCCACCAGCCAGGTGCAATCCACCTCGTCCCCCTTGGCGGTGGTGAGGCGGTATCCAGTCTCCCCCAAGACATCGATCTTCTCCACGGCGGTGTGGAAGCGGAAGTCCACATGCTCCTTCATATCCTCAAAGATATTCTGAAGGATACGCAGGTTATTCTCGGTACCAAGATGCTTGACCTGAGCCTGCAGCAGGTGGAGGTCAAACTCCAGAGCCTTCTTCTCGAGGGCCCGGGCCGCAGGGGAGGATGTAGAATAGACCTCCTGGGTGGCCCCATGGGCGACGTTGATGTCATCCACATAGCCGATAAGCTCCATGACCTCCTTGGCGGGCATGAAGTCGGTGAGCCAGCCGCCAAAGGCGGTGGTGAAATTGAATTTTCCATCGGAGAAGGCCCCGGCGCCGCCGAAACCGCACATAGTGTCACACACGGGGCACTGGATGCAGGAGCGCACCTTCCCCGCCACGATGGGGCAGCTTCGGCTGTAAATGTCCCTGCCCTGCTCCAGCACCAACACCTTCAATCCCGGATTCTGCCGGGTAAGCTCGTAGGCGGCATAGATCCCCGCCTCGCCGCAGCCGATGACGGCGACGTCTACTGTTTCTCGCATGACCATTCTCCTTCGTATGGTTGTTTTGGGTGTTTACACGGTATTTTACCACATTTCTTCGGAAAATGCTATAATGGCCCCATAGAAAGGGGACCCGGCCATGCTGATGTTTTACCTCTCCCTACTCGAGGGGGACGACCAAAAGGCGCTGTTTACGGAGTTTTACACCCGCTACCGGGCCAGGCTCTACGCGGTGGCTCTGAATATTTTGAAAAATCCGACCTTGGCGGAGGACGCTGTGCATGAGGCGTTTTTGCGGGTCATCGGCCACTTTGAAACTTTTTTAAAAATTTTTGAAAAAGAGCGTAACAAAATCGGACCCTGGGCCGTTACCATTGTGAAGAACGTCTCCCTGGATCTGCTTAAAAAGGAAAACCGGAGTGAGTTCCTGCCCGAGGACTGGGACGTCCCCGCGCCGGAAGGGATTGAGGGCGAGGCGGGCTACCGGCATCTGGTGGCGCTCCTCTACTCCATGCCGGAAGCCTATCTCCGGCCTTTGGAGCTGAAATTCATCTGCGAATATTCCGACCGGGAGATCGCCCACGATCTGGGGATCACTCTGGGCGCAGTTCAACAGCGCATCCGCCGGGGGCGCGTCCTGCTGATTCAAAAGCTCAAGGAGGAGGGGTACGACCGTGAAACCGTTTGACACGCCGGAAGAGGACGACTTCGGCAAGGCCTTTGATCGCGCTCTCCGCTCCGCCCTGCTGGGGATTCAACCACATTTAAAGCCCAGGAACCCACCTACATTCCAGATGGTTTCTCTCTCGCCTCCACCTCACAGAAAAGCGCTTGGCTCACGCTGACCTATCAAAACGAAGAAGCCGCCTGCATCCACTTTGATGCTGTATCCCTCTCCGCCTCCAGTGGAACCGTCATTGACAATGAACATTCCAAAATTTATGAGGTCACAATCGGTACAGACGTTGGGACAATGTACGAAGCGCTTGAACCGGGCAAGGTCAACTTTCTGCTTTGGTTTGATGATACAGCCGAAATTGCCTACTCACTCACTGCTCCCATCTCTCCCAAAGAGCTCATTCAGATGGCAGAAAGCCTTGAAAATGTTGAAAATTTTCAGCGTAAAATATTTTTTTAAAAAATTTAAAAAATGCGTAACAAAACCGTCTCCTCAATCGTTATATCAGTGAAGGGCAAATTCAAACGGATCTATCACATACGAAAGAAGGAGATTCCCATGAAGAAACGCATCTTCCCACTGGCATTGGTTCTGGCGTTGTGCCTGTCCCTGTGCGCCAACGCCGCCGTTGCACCCTGTTACATTAACAGCTTTAGCAAAACTCCCAAGCTCACCGTCTACAGTGCCACAGCCGAATGCGGGCTAACGGTTCGGTCCAATCCCGGTGCCAAGATCACCGCCAGGGTAGTTGGTATGCGAGTGAGGGTCTCGGTTCCTTTTCTCTCAGATCTGATGTCGCAGCAAAAAAAGACTTCTCCTGCTATGCCGCATATGGACATACCGGTGTGAATATTGCAGGAAGCATCGGATTTTCTATTTCTACTAGTGGTGCGGATATCGCTGGGGGAATTAATTTTACCTTTGGAACCTCCATTATGCAAGAAGCAAGGACTTCATTTCAGTTTTCTTGACGGAAAGGATCGATAAGCAATGACCACAAGCAAATGGTATATTCGTATCATCTACATCTTGCTGCTACTTATTCTCGCCCTTCAGATATACTCGATAAGGAAAGTAAAATATTATCAGGTGCATAACGTTGCAACTTGGGAGGCCTATTCGAAGAGTATGGACCACCTCACTTCTATTGTATATCGACTAGAGTATAAAGTAGATGCAATCACAAAAGCGGTAGAGGGAGCCGACCAAGCGGTCTCTCCAACCGAATAACTGAGAAGGATAGGCTGGTTTCTTTCAAAGACCCAGCTCATCCTTTGGGGACGCTGGAGGACAATACTGTTTCGCCTAACTTTCTCTTGCATCCCGCCTTATCGCGTAATGGATAACAAGAGGACGGTTCTTCTTTCTGAAGTCTCCCCTGGCCACCTTCCGCCCCCGGCGGCGCTCCCACGCCGCCGGAGGCGACTCGAATCTGTATGCATACTTCTCCAATTTCAATGGGGGCTATCATAATGCATAAATGGCAATTGACCCTGCTCCGCTTGCTTGTCGCCGCACTGCTGATGGCCCTCTGCTTTGGACTCTACTTGCGCGCAGAGGCCGGTGCCAAGGACCTCTGTCTGCTTTTGTTCAACGTCATTTGGATCTTTACGCTTCTCTCCTTTCGGCGGCGAAGCTGACCCGTGGGGACATTTCTTCTGTGTTGGGACATATTGACACAAAAGAACCATCCCCGTATGTTCTGTTGATATGATATCTTATATTTCTGAAGCAGGCGCTATTGCTGGTGGCTGCATGGAGACTTTTGGATATGGTGCAGGGGTATTTGTGAAGAAGAGAGGACGTCCAAATGAAAAAAATACTTACTGTAACAAGCGGTTTTGTTTTCTTCTTGTTCAGCTTTCTAATTCATGACTTACAAGGTTACTTTTCCAGCTACTATTCTCCGGTTTTTTCCATCCTGTTTCTCTTTCTCCTGTGGGCAGACTTTGGAGTATTTGTCAGTGCCCTATCCTGCCCCGCGCAAATTCGATTCCGTTTTTCCATCCGTCCCCTCTTCCTTGCAATCTGCTGTCTCTTTGCCTTCGGATTTATTTATCAACTATGCAAAGGAGTACATATGCCCAATTTTCTTGTTCGGGCGGAAAGCAATTTGCTGACGCTCTGTTCCTCCCTGTCCGGGGTCTGCCTGTTCAAAGGAATCGTAAAATCCGGGGACGGTTTGCCGCCCCCAGCAATTAAGGAATATATTGGGGGAAGCTGAGCTTATGGAAGGACTTTTGGAGAAATATCCCGCATTACCGGCCCTGCTTTTTTGTGGAATCATATTTGCGGGATATGCGGCCTTAAATTTGTGGAAAGACCCGCAGCAAGTGAAAAAATCCAGATACAATCTCCTGTTTAAACTTCTAGGGGTTGCATTCCTTCTTTTTCGCTACGATATACAGGACAAGGGCTTGCCGGAGCTTTTGATGGTGACTGCGGTCCTCTTATGCGGACTTCACCTGGTCAGCGATGGGATACAGTACCGCAAGGACCGGGAAAATACCGAGGTTCTCAAATCGGCCGCTGTTGAGGGGTTTCAAACCGCCGGGTTTGTGTTGGTGTTCCTGGTGCTCAAGCTCTTGTTTTTCCAATAACGCAGGAAATCCTGAGCCAAGCGGAGTAACCGCTCAAACGCAAGAATAGGAGGCTTCCGTATGGACCGATCCTTTCATCGCTGGTTTTGGAAGCGGCTCTCGTTTCTGCTTGCAATTCTCTTCCTCCCACACTTGGTTTTCCATCTGCTGGAATATTCCATTCCGGCTGTTCGCCTTGAAAACGAGACACAATTAGAGCAGCTTTTGTGCCAAACAATTTCAGCTGAGCACTTGGAGCACTTCACCACCTTTCGTTCCCCGCATGGGATGGTCTATCTGCTCAACACCTCTACGGGCGATGTTTGTATCGTTTTTTCCAAATCTAAATTTTTCAATCGTTTCCAGCTTCAAACGCCTATCTCTGTTACAACATACCCATATACATTTGGCACGCGCCTTGGCGGAGAAGAGGTCACCGTTCAACTTACTCCCGAAAACATCAGTGTGCAATACTAAACCTTCTACTATCTATTTTGTGAAAGGTAGGAGCCCATCCTTATGAAACCCATAAAAGCTCGAAACTATGGTTTTATTCTACTGGGCGTGGTTTTACTGTCTGCAATCGCTGGTATTTTCCTTGCCGGTCCTCTGCGTAATATTGCTATCTGTATCAGCGCAATTACCATTGTGGCTTACGTACTTCTCATTTTAATGTATTGGAGATGTCCAAACTGCGGGGAACTTTTACCCACCACCGGTATGTGGGGAATCCGTATCTGCCCGTATTGCGGACAGCGCCTAAATGAAAATACAAAACAAGAAAATAGTTCTTCTGCCCCGCCTAATGATACCTCCGATGTCCCCCCGCCATCCCCCTGACCACCTTTCCGCCCCTGGCGGCGCTTCCGCGCCGCCGAGGCGTCGTTTTTTTGTCTGCAATTGTGGATGTATTTTTTACCGCTCCTCTGCGCAACATTGCCATATGTATCAGCGTAATTGCCGACAGCGCCCAATTTCCCGCCTCGCCTAACGATCCCTCTGATCTCTTTGCCGCCGCTTGAAAGGACTTTTCTCTTTGAAAACGCCAAAATGTCCATATTATAAACACGCGGTCTACAAGTGGGACACTCCCCCGTGACTCTAAACAAAAAGAAAAACCAAGAGTTTAAAAAAATCCCGCTTTTGTCCTTTTTACGAAAAATGAGCGCACTTTAAACAAAAAATCGTCCTGAGAATTTGAGAAGGAGGTTTACAAATCACAAAGCAGGTGATAAAATAAGGATGCTGCTAAAAGATTCAATTGTCCCAGCGAAATACCTGAAGGAGGAATCGTTCAAAATGGCGAGACAATTCAAATCCATGGACGGTAACACCGCCGCGGCGCATGTGTCCTATGCGTTCACCGAGGTGGCTGGCATCTATCCCATTACCCCGTCCAGCCCCATGGCCGACAACGTGGACCAGTGGGCCGCCGCCGGGCGCAAGAACATCTTCGGTAACCCCGTCCGGGTCATAGAGATGCAGTCTGAGGCCGGTGCTTCCGGTACTGTTCACGGCTCTCTGGCCGCTGGTGCCCTGACCACCACTTACACCGCTTCTCAGGGCCTTCTGCTGATGATCCCCAACATGTACAAGATCTCCGGCGAGCTGCTTCCCGGCGTGTTCCATGTGTCCGCCCGTACCGTGGCGACCCACGCACTGAACATCTTCGGCGATCACTCCGACGTCATGGCCTGCCGCCAGACCGGCTTCGCCATGCTGGCCGAGACCAATCCCCAGGAAGTCATGGATCTGGGCGCTGTCGCCCACCTGGCTGCCATCAAGAGCCGCGTGCCCTTTATCAACTTCTTTGACGGTTTCCGCACCTCCCACGAGATCCAGAAGATTGCCATCTGGGACTATGACGATCTGAAGGAAATGGTGGACATGGACGCCATTAACGCCTTCCGTGCCCGTGCTCTGAACCCCGAGCACCCCACCATGCGCGGCTCCCACGAAAACGGCGACGTGTTCTTCCAGCATCGCGAGGCCTGCAACAAGTTCTACGAGGCTGTCCCCGGCATCGTGGAAGAGTATATGGGCAAGGTCAACGCCAAGCTGGGCACCGACTATCAGCTGTTCAACTACTATGGCGCTCCCGATGCCGAGCGCGTCATCGTGGCCATGGGCTCCATCTGCGACGTGGCTGAGGAGGTCATCGACTACCTCACTGCTCACGGCGAGAAGGTGGGCCTGGTGAAGGTGCGCCTGTACCGCCCCTTCCGCGCCGACAAGATGATCGCCGCTCTGCCCAAGACCGTGAAGAAGATCGCCGTACTGGACCGGACCAAGGAGCCTGGCAGCCTGGGCGAGCCTCTCTACCAGGACATTGTCACCGCCCTGGCTCAGAACGGCATCAACGACAAGGTTGTCATCGGCGGCCGTTACGGTCTGGGTTCCAAGGACACTCCTCCCCGCAGCGTGTTCGCTGTCTATGAGGACCTGGCCAAGGACGCCCCCCGCCGCGAGTTTACCATCGGCATCGTGGACGACGTCACCAACCTGTCTCTGCCTGAGCACGACTGCGCCAACACCGCTGCCCCCGGCACCATCGAGTGCAAATTCTGGGGTCTGGGCGGCGACGGCACCGTGGGCGCCAACAAGAACTCCACCAAGATCATTGGCGACCACACTGATAAGTATATCCAGGCTTACTTCCAGTACGACTCCAAGAAGACCGGCGGCGTAACCATCAGCCACCTGCGCTTCGGCAATCAGCCCATTCGTGCCCCTTACTATATCAACAAGGCTGACTTTGTTGCCTGCCATGTGCCCTCCTATATCATCAAGGGCTTCCCCATGGTACGTGACGTGAAGGACGGCGGCATTTTCCTCATCAACTGCCAGTGGAGTGACAAAGAACTGGATCAGCACATGCCCGCGGTGGCCAAGCGCTACATTGCCGAGCACAAGGTCCAGGTTTACACCATCAACGCCATTGACGCTGCCATTGAGATCGGCATGGGCAAGCGGACCAACACCATTCTGCAGTCCGCCTTCTTTGCCCTGGCCAACATTATCCCCAAGGACGAGGCCATTGGCTATATGAAGGACGCCGCCACTCACTCCTACCTGAAGAAGGGCCAGGATGTGGTGGATCGCAACCACAAGGCCATTGACATGGGCGCCTCTCTGCTCCACAAGGTGGAGATCCCCGCTTCCTGGGCCACCGCTCAGGACGCCCCCAAGGTCAGCACCCTCACCGGCCGCCCTGAGCTGGTCAAGATGGTGGAGAATCTGATGGAGCCCATCGGCCGCATGGACGGTGACAGCCTGCCCGTTTCCGCCTTCTACGAGGACGGCCATGTGGACGGTACCTTCCAGCAGGGCGCTGCCGCTTACGAGAAGCGCGGCGTTGCCGTTACCGTTCCCGCATGGGACGAGAACAAGTGTATCCAGTGCAACCAGTGTGCTTACGTCTGCCCCCACGCCACCATTCGTCCCTTCGCTCTGACCGCTGAGGAGGCCAAGGCCGCCCCCGCCGCCGCGAAGATCGTGGACGTCAAGGCCGGCAAGGGCAAGGGTGTATACCAGTTCACCATGGCCGTCTCCCCCTTGGACTGCATGGGCTGCGGCGTGTGCGCCGACGTGTGTCCCGCACCTGGCAAGGCCCTGACAATGGTACCGCAGGAGAGCCAGGCCGATCAGCAGGCGGTGTTCGACTACTGCGTGGGCAAAGTTTCCGAGAAGTCCGATATGATCAGCGTCACCAGCGTGAAGGACAGCCAGTTCAAGCAGCCTCTGCTTGAGTTCTCTGGCTCCTGCGCCGGCTGTGCTGAGACCAGCTACGCTCGTCTCATCACCCAGGTCTGCGGCGATCGGATGTATGTCTCCAACGCCACCGGATGCTCTTCCATCTGGGGTGGTCCCGCCGCTACCTCTCCCTACACTGTGGATAAGAACGGCCATGGTCCCGCTTGGGCCAACTCCCTCTTTGAGGACAACGCCGAGCACGGCCTGGGCTTCTTCTACGGCCAGAAGGCCATCCGTGATCGCCTGACCGAAAAGACTGAGGCCCTTCTGGCTGTCGACTACGCCGACGCCGACCTGAAGGCCGCTGCTCAGGCTTGGCTGGACACCATGGACGAAGGCGACGCCAACAAGGCTGCTGCCACCAAGTACGTTGCCGCTCTGTCTGAGGCCATTGTGCCCAACTGCACTTGCGAGGCTTGCACGCTGGCCCGCGAGATTTTGGCCAGCAAGGAGTTCCTTGCCAAGAAGTCCATCTGGATCTTCGGCGGCGACGGCTGGGCCTACGACATCGGCTTCGGCGGCCTGGATCACGTCCTGGCTTCCGGCGAAGATGTGAATGTCATGGTCTTCGATACTGAGGTGTACTCCAACACCGGCGGGCAGGCTTCCAAGGCCACCAACTTCGGCGCGGTTGCCCAGTTTGCCGCCGCCGGCAAGAACACCGCCAAGAAGTCTCTGGCCGAGATTGCCATGAGCTATGGCTATGTCTATGTGGCCCAGATCTCCATGGGTGCCAACACCAACCAGACCCTGGCCGCCATTCGCGAGGCCGAGGACTATCACGGCCCCTCCCTGATCATTGGCTATTCTCCCTGCGAGATGCACTCCATTAAGGGCGGCATGCTCCACTGCCAGGACGAGATGAAGAAGGCTGTCGAGTGCGGCTACTGGAACCTGTTCCGGTTCAACCCCGACCTGAAGAAGGCCGGCAAGAACCCCTTCACGCTGGATTCCAAGGCGCCCAAGGGCGGCTACCAGGAGTTCCTGATGAACGAGGCCCGCTACTCCGCTCTGACCCGCTCCTTCCCCGAGCGCGCCAAGGAGCTCTTCGCCAAAAACGAGGAGTCTGCCAAGGCTCGTTATGAGCATCTGGTCCGGCTGCAGGAGCTGTACAAGTAAGTACAGGCAAACGACAAATTATCACGAGCGCCTCGCCGTTTGGCGGGGCGCTCGCTTTTTATGTCTATTCTGTCGTATAGCTTGCGGAATATTTGTCCATACTTTCCATACAATGGGGATGGAAGGGAGCGTGGCATGAATGGAAACGCGAGGAAGATTTTGGAGAAAAAGGTCTGCAGCTCCCGACGAAGATGCTGCACAGATGCTGGAAGAGTCCCTTGGAGCCACTCAGGTTCTAATTGCTCAGGCCTACGCCGGATTTAATACCGCCGCGGACCCGGAATTGGTGGAATCCTACGTCTATGAAATCCAGGCCCTGCAGGCCCGCTACTCCTATCTGCTGCGCCAGCGAAAAGCCTTGGAATCCGGTGCGGAACAGCCTGCTTTTCCGGCGGTGCGGCAGGCCACCCTTCCTGCCATATGACGATGCCGGGAATTGGGGAAAGCCTGCCTTGGCTGCTGGGAAGCCTGGGCATTGTAATTGCCCTCGCCCTTCTCCAGCGACCCCTGAGCGGACTGCTGCGCCTATTGGGGCGCACGGGTGCCGGCTTGGCCTGTCTTGCCCTATTTGCACCTGTAGGAGAGTTTTTGGGGGCGAGCTTGGGAATTAATTTAATAAACGCCCTGGTACTGGGCATTCTGGGCGCACCCGGCTTTGGTCTATTACTTATGCTGCGGTGGGTTTTGCGATAAAAAAGACAGAGGATCCGCTGATGGGCGGTCCCTGTCTTTTTTTGCGTGGTCTTTCCACTCTGCATACTTTAAACTGACCCTTTTAAAAGTTTTAAAACTGAAGCTTGAGGAAGGGCCAGTTTTCCCTTATAATGGGTCTGCAAAAGAAAAAGGAGTGTATTGGAGATGAAAAAACGTTTTACCACACGTCAGTTGGTTCTGCTGGGCATGATGGCAGCTCTGGTCTTTGCCAGCAACTATGCACGCATCACAATGCCCATCGCGATTGGCGGCAAGACCTCATTTACTCTGGCCAATATTGTTTGCTGCCTATCCGGATTGATTCTCGGCCCAATGGGTGGTCTGGCCTCCGGGCTGGGCTCCGCCCTCTACGATTTGACAAATCCCCTTTTTGCCGCTGAGTGCTGGATCACCTTCCTCACCAAAGGGGCCATGGGTCTGACAGCTGGTCTGGCGGTGAAGGGCAGCCTCCGCCGGGGCACGCTCACATATGGCCGCAGCCTGCTGGGTACCGCAGCCGGCTGTACCATCTACTATATTTTTTACTTTATCAAGTGCTTCCTTTATGACGGCATTTTGCTGGAGGGTCTCCAGCCCATGGTAGCGCTGGGCATTTTACCGCTGAAACTTCCCGCGTCTATCTTTAACGCTGCTGTGGCTCTGGTGGCTGCCCCACCCCTGGCTTTGGCTATTCGGCGGGCACTCCAAACCAGCGGGCTGTCCGTATCCTCTGTCTCCTGAGCCGCAGCAACAAAAGGGCGCCGCCGGTTGGCGGCGCCCTTTCCATTTCTTTTCCACCCCTCCCAATCATTACAGCTATACAGTCAAGCCCAGGTGGCATATAATAAAACAAATTTAAAAAGGAGGTCCTCTATGACCATCCAGCCCATTGGAGCCGCCAGTGTGGCCCTCTATCTGACCCCCGCTGATTTGTCGGAATACGGGTTTACCCCCTCTGGCCTTACTTTGGAACAGGCTCTCATTTTAACCCGCCGCGCCTGTGACCGGGCAGGGATTGTATTGGACGGCGCAGTAGAGATTGAGGCATACCCGGAATGCTGCGGAGTTCTTGTCTTTGCCCATGTCCGCCCTGTTGGAGCCTGTTGGTTTACTTTTGACGACATTGAGGATGTCTTACAGGCTGCTTTAGCGCTCCGCTATACCCCGGTGGATGCCGCCTTGTGGTGGTGGGAGGGGAAATACTGGCTTTCTTTTCCGGCGGAGGCGGAGGGGGCAGCCGCCATTTGCTGTGAGTTTGGCACACCCCAGACTCCCGACCCGCTTCGCCCAGCCCGGCTGGATGAAGCGGGTAAGCCCATTTTTTCCCACAATGCTCTCTCCGCGCTTTATTACCACTTTTTGCGTTTACATTTTTGAGAATTATGCTATAATAGGAATACACCTGTGCGGAGAGGAGGTGCCCTATGGATCGCAAAGGAACCAAGCAGATCGCTAAAAATAGCAAGGCCTTTCACGATTACTTCGTGGAGGAGGCGTTTGAAGCCGGTGTGGTTCTTTCGGGCACGGAAGTCAAATCCATTCGCCAGGGCGCTGTAAACCTGAAAGACAGTTTCTGTCAGGTGAAAGATGGGGAACTCTGGCTCTATGGGGTACATATCAGCCCCTATGAGAAGGGAAACATTTTTAATAAGGATCCCCGCCGTACCCGGAAGCTGTTGATGCATCGGCGTGAGATTTTCCGGCTGCAGTCTGTGGTTCAGCGGGATGGTCTTACTCTGGTCCCGCTCTCCCTCTACTTTAAGGACGCTAAGGTCAAGGTGGAGGTGGGACTGTGCAAGGGCAAAAAGCTCTACGACAAGCGAGCCACCGCGGCCGAGCGGGACTCCAAGCGGGCCATCGACCGGGCCATGAAGGATCGCGGTCACTACTGACTTCCTTGTCTTTCAGCATATGAGGCTTGTTACAACAGATCGAAAGGACGTGTTTCCCATGGCTCAGAATCCGATGGTCACCTTTGAAATGGAATCGGGTGCCAAAATGGTGGCGGAGCTTTATCCAGAGGTGGCTCCCAACACCGTCAACAATTTTATCTCTCTGGTCTCCTCCGGCTTTTACGACGGTCTGATTTTCCACCGGGTTATTCCCGGCTTTATGATCCAAGGCGGAGACCCCAAGGGTTCCGGCGTGGGTGGCCCCGGCTATGAGATCCCCGGGGAGTTTACCACTAACGGCTTCCAGAACGGCCTCACGCACGACAAGGGTGTGCTGTCTATGGCCCGGACCAATGACCCCAACTCCGCCGGCAGCCAGTTCTTTATCATGGTGGAGAAGGCCCCTCACTTGGATGGCCAGTATGCCGCTTTTGGTAAGATCGTGGAAGGCATTGAGACGGTTGACGCCATTGTGGGGGTTCCCACCGATTGGAATGACAAGCCAAAGACTCCCCAGCGCATGAAGAAGGTTACTGTGGAGACCTTCGGTGTGGAGTATCCCGCACCGAAAAAATCCTGATACAGGCATGGCTCCGGTCTTAAACCGGGTCTCTCAGCGGCAAGCTCCCTTTCTCCCCCGAGAAAGCGAGGGATATGGAGCTTGCCCCAATATGGGGGCGTACTGGTTTCGACGGGGACGTAGAGGCGGGAATAGCGGGCGGATGCGCCTAACATCCTTAAAATGGGCAAAAAACATTTAAACGCCAACAATAACGTTGAGCTTGTCGCGGCTTAAGCCGTGACCGTCCCGCCGATCAGGGCCACGGGATCGGATGGGGCGTCGTTGAGTGGCGAACGTGCGTGCACAAAGCTTTGAGTGCACCATGCATCATGAAGCTACCAAGTCCTTGAGTGTGTCAGCCCACGCCTGGGTAAGGGAATGTAAATGACTGTCTGCGCCCGGAGAAGTTCCCGTTGAAGCGTTTTCGGACGGGGGTTCGACTCCCCCCGCCTCCACCAAATGGACATTACACGAACACCTATTTCAAAGTAACGGCATGGCTGTGATGTTAACAAGAAACAGCAGTTAAGGTAATTAACCTTGGCTGCTGTTTTTTATCGTACTGTTTTTGGACACCGCTTGCTTTATTATGGTATTATTAATTACTATGGGTTGGGAATGGGAGACAAAAAATCATGTTGAGTGACCTGTATGTGACTGGTATCAAACTGGCTAGAGATGTTCCCACGGACAGCTATCTGCACAACCTGCCGGTGGTCAAACATCTGCGTGACATGGGCGAATTGCCTCTAAGTAAGCGCGTGACCTTTTTTGTAGGGGAGAATGGCATTGGGAAATCCACCCTTGTCGAAGCGATAGCCGTGTCGATGGGCTTCAATCCTGAGGGCGGGACGATAAACTTCAATTTTTCTACTGAGGATTCCCACTCGGAGCTGTATCAGTACTTGACCATCTGCAAAGGTGTAAAGCGTCATAAGGACGGTTTTTTTCTCCGAGCGGAGAGCTTCTATAACGTAGCTTCCAACATAGACGAGATGGATGCGGAGCCCTCTTACGGAGCGCCTGTTATCTTAAGTTATGGCGGCGTTTCATTGCACAAGCAATCTCACGGGGAAAGCTTTATGGCGCTGGTAGAAAATCGTTTTGGCGGAAAAGGTTTATACATTCTTGACGAACCGGAGGCGGCTTTGTCTCCCTCCCGTTTGCTGCGGCTGATGTACTGCATCGATGAGTTGGTCAAACATGACTCTCAATTTATCATATCCACCCATTCGCCAATTCTTATGGCTTTTCCCGGCGCGGAGGTATTCGAACTTTCAGAGAATGGAATAAACTCTGTGCCATATCAAGAAACCGAGCATTTCCGCATCACCAAACAGTTTGTGAATGCGCCGGAGAAGATGCTCAAATATCTGTTTGAATAGTCTTGGATATCTAATAAGAAAGAGCAATTAAGGTGTTAAAGCCTTGATTGCTCTTTCGGTTTATACTGCCGAGTTCTGACAGGACGGACCTAACGGCTGATAAGTTATTTCTAATTTAGCGTTCCTAATTGACATGACGGGTTTACTGTGGTAGACTTGATTTATGGGGTCTACTAATGTAGACTAAAGCCGAGGAGGATTCATAAATGGAAACGCCCAAAATATTTGAAACGGAATACCGTTTTTGCTGCATCATATGGGAACATGAGCCGATCAACAGCGGGGAACTCGTTCAATTAGCGGCCAGAGAACTCTTATGGAAAAAATCCACGACCTATACAATTATCAAACGGCTTTGCGAGCGCGGCGTTCTGAAAAGCGAGGATGCTATAATCACTTCCCTGTACTCTAGGGAAGAAATACAGCGTCAGGAAAGCCGGGAGTTTCTCGATAAAACCTTTAATGGTTCTCTGCCGGCGTTCCTGGCCGCGTTTGCGGGCGGTAAATCCTTATCGGCACAGGATGTTGCCGAGATTCGGAAGATGATCGACAACTTTGAGGTCAAGTAATATGCTTCTGGAAGAATTGTTTGTTAATCTTCTCAACATGAGCATCACGGCAGGCTATGTGGTAGTCTCGGTCATCCTCCTGCGGCTGCTGCTTAGGAAAGCGCCCAGATGGATTTCCTGCGCCCTTTGGGCGCTGGTTGGACTGAGGCTTATACTGCCGTTTTCGTTTGAAAGCGTCATGAGCCTGATCCCGAGTTCTACTACCGTCACGCCAGATATCCTGTATTCAGGGGAACCGGCCATCAGCAGCGGTGTTCCCACGGTAAACAGCGTCGTCAATCCGACGATTGCAGGATCCCTGACTCCGGCAGTGACGAGTAGTGCCAATCCCATGCAGATTGTCATGACAATTGCAGGTATTGTATGGCTCGCAGGAATGCTTGTGATGGTGCTCTACAGCGCCATTACTTATGTCAGACTGCGCCGAAAGGTCGATTCCGCTATTCTTTTCAAAGATAATATTTATGAGAGCGATGAGATATCGTCCCCATTTGTCCTGGGTATCATAAAGCCACGGATCTACCTGCCCTTTGCCGTCGGCGAAGAGGACAGAAACTATGTCATCTCTCATGAACAGGCCCACATCCGAAGGAAAGATCACTGGATAAAGCCCTTCGGTTTTCTGCTCCTGACAGTGTATTGGTTCAACCCGCTGATGTGGGTGGCTTACGTCCTGTTGTGCCGGGATATCGAGGTTGCCTGTGACGAAGCCGTCATAAAAGATATTGGCGTCAATGAAAAGAAAGCTTATTCCCTCGCGTTGCTGGGCTGTGCAGTCAAGCGCCGAAACATTGCAATGTGTCCGTTGGCGTTTGGTGAAGTAGGCGTCAAAGAAAGAGTGAAAAATGTGCTGAATTACAAGAAGCCGGCTTTCTGGATCATTATAGTAGCGGTCATAGCTTGCATAGTCGCCGGGATATGCTTGCTGTCCAATCCAAAAGAAAAGGCTAATACATCCTATGAGCACCCCAATGCGGGGCAGCTTTTTGAGTACCGTACCGCTTATGTCGGAGATAATTCTGCTGTCGGAAATATTGTCAGCCTTGTGGAGTTCCCGTCCGACGTCAAGTATGACCATATCGAACTGCAAACAAGCGCTGAGCCTTACGGCGTCGATGTATATTTCAGCGTAACGCCCGAAGTCAAGGCCGCCTATAACACATCGGAGCCGGATAATATCGACGTTTTCCGAGAGAATGCCTGCATTATGTTTTCTCTGATTGGAAATGCAGACAAGATTACGTTCCGCTTGAACGACGGTACAGGAAATCCCGCTGAACTGCAATTTACCCGCGAATGGGCGGAAAGTATCGTCGGAGCCGATCTGTGGGTGGAAAGCGACTCCGCAGAAACGCTGGACAGTCTGATCACACAAATCAATGAGCATGTAAAAAATGCCTATGCTTCCGCTGCGAAGGATATATCCACGGGCCCGTTTGTGGGGTACGTGAAAGACACGAGCACGGGCACTTTCGACGTTTACACGAAAGAGAACGGAACCTATATTATGAGCCTGCCCATGTCGTTATTTAACGATTTTCCAGCAAATCACTGGGAATCGGGCTGGATGAATGTCGATGTATACTGCGGCTCGATTGATAATTTCACATGGGCAGTGGTTTGTACTGGGCCTTCAGCCGGAACTGGAAACGAAAATGTCTGCACCTCATCGGACGGCGGAAAGACATGGTGGGTCGGAGACCGCTCCGCAATGTACGCCGGAACAATGACCGGCGCCGGTTTTGCCTCTTCAAAAGTCGGCTTTATGAGCTACCGCTACTTTGTTGACCAGGGACCCGAGATCAGCCGTACGCTTGATGGCGGAAAGACGTGGAACCGTATGACAGTGGATATTCCTGATTATCTAAAGGAATACAAGATGACGCCCCTGGTTCCCACGTTCACCGAAGATTCCGGCATCTATCCGGTGGAACTTTATGACAACGATGGCAATACCTTCATTTCCTATCTTACAACGGAAGACGGCGGTATGACTTGGCAATGGAAAGGCAGCACTCTGGACGAAGCCGTCAGATTGGCCTTTCTAAAGGATAATCTGACGCATTATCTCAGCGGAGAATGTGCCGGAGAAGGTCACATCATTCTCGGGCAGAAAGAAAAATCGGGCGTTACAACAGTCTATGTCCTTACCATGTACGGAGAATATGGCTTTGAGGACGGAAATTTCGTGAAAGTTTCAGGTAGTGGTATTATTCCCGCCGCATTCACGTTTACGGATTCGGGCAACGGCCTTGTTTGTACGAAAATTGAATATCCGGAAGATGGCGCGGAAAATGCAAAATCAATCAAAAAGATGTTTCCCTCCGAATATCAAAACAGAGCTCTAAATCCTTTAGAGAATGACATGCAAGAATTAACGGTGCAGGAGCGCTCGTATGCGGAAAGCTATCTGAAAGAAATCGGTAGAAATGCGGTGATAGGCGAATATGGCGACTTTCAGCATACCCTGCTTACCGATGTCGGCGTTTCCGTTGATGTGTCAAATGGCATCAACGACAAACTATTTGCCGATTATCCCATGTGGATTGGAAACCGCGAAACGTTAGAGAATGGCGTACGCTATGTATATGAGATGAGTTACAACAAGGAAGGCCATGAAATTGATTTCACGAAATACGAATATGGCACAAATGCAGTCGTTGAACTCATACGGCTGGATTCCATTACTGGTAAAATAATCGAAACGACTAATTACCCGCACAAACAGGAATAGTCGTCTGATTGAGTAATTGATGAACTGACCCAGCAATTTGTATTTTAATTGATTGCCAAGCGAATGAATAAGGAAAGAGGGCATTATAATCGCTAGCTTCTGGCTATATACGTGTTTACACCTTGATACAACAGGACAAGCGCCGCACTGAGCAGCACCCCGCCCAAAATGTCGGTCAGCCAATGAACGCCAGATACCAAACGTCCAATTACCATAAATGCAGTAAATGCCGCAAGTACGGTGTTTACTGCATTTTTTACAGTTCTATTACAAATCAGACAGCGAAACTGCATCATGGCAGTAGGCATCACACACAGAACCAGCATGGTGGTGGAGGACGGATAAGATGTTTCCAAAATACCGTCGATTAAAACCGGTCTGTAGTTCACACGATAATATTCGAAAAAGAGGTACGCGCCCACGACCAGCACATAGAAGCCGCCCAGCACAAGAATGCTGCTATCCACCCGAAGGAGGCTTTTTCGCCGTATGAGCTGCGAAAGCCCCAGAACAGCAAATCCAAGCACTACAAAGATAGGCACAAGCCCCAACCAGTCAGTGATTGTATAAAGCGTCCAGTTTACGCCGAACAGGTCATGTACCCACCCGTTAACCGACGCAAAACCCACGACAGAGCCGTTCGGCCCGATGGGTTTCACATCAATATGCCGGATCAACATTGTATAAAGTATAAACAGCACAGACAGACAAATGGAGGGTAGAAAACTACCCAGAGAACGAGAAATCCGTTTCATTTTTAAAGCTCCTTTTTTTAATGAGGTATAAGTGTTTTTGCATGCTTACTATACCTCCAGGAGCCGAAAAGCGGTAGAATCCCGCCGTCACAATGCCGACACGATTCGTATCATCAGCGTTTTAACAGCAAAATTCCCTTGATGAGCAGAAACAGAAATGTGAGCGAAGCGGCATACGGTTCGCGGCTCAGAATGAAAACCAGAACGCCGGATACGCTGAAAAGCAAAGAGAGACCACTTTTAATTTGATTCCAGAATCGTATCTGCCTTCCCTGCAAGGCAAGGGTCGCAAGCCCGCATAGAACGGTGAGCGACACAAGCGTAAAGTATGTGACTTTCATGTCCAAGGGTATCGACGTCAGGGAGAGAAGTGAGACGATACGGAGCGCCCCCTCCTCCACCTGACCAAACAATGGAAGAAACAGAAACAGCGCCATGGCACAGTCCAGCAGGCCAAACACCAGATCCCGCATTTGCTGCATTTCCTGAGCATGATCATTTTGAGCAATGTTGACCAGTTCCTCGCCAGACAAGAGATCATCAATAGATACAGAAAAGAAACTCGCAATCACTTTAAGGGAATCAATGCTTGGATAGCCGCGTCCAGACTCCCATTTTGATACAGCGGTACGTGACACGAACAGCGCCTCCGCAAGCTCCTCCTGCGTGAGACCTTTCCGCTTACGAAGCTCTTGTAATTTCTCGTTAAAATCCATAGGGGAATCTTCCCTTTCAAATTTCGTATGCGCCCATTATACCATGATTATTACTAAAGAGTGTTATACATAATTTGGAGAGAGCTCAGACACAACATGTCTCAGCCAAATATTTATATATTATAAATCAGAGGAAGATGTATGAATAGTATTATTGAAAAGGTATAGAATCAGATATAGCCCAAAGCTATGGATTGCACCATTTCAAGTTATATTAAAATCCGAACCTTTCCAATTAAAAAAAGGTTCGGATTTGTTTTTTATCTGCATGAATGCATTATATCTGCTGTATCCTGAGCTTCATTAAATACGGTATTGCCAATGCGTCTGAGACGGCGAGCGCAATCCCGTCGCCGAAAATGTATCTTTTTGTCTTTTTCAATGTCATAATCCGCTAATGTCGTTAGTTTGTCAATAGAAGAAAATTCCTTTTTAACCCCCTAATGTCACATCACAATTTTGATACCATCTTAACGCATCAAGAAAATGAGACATTTTAAAATCCGGCCAGTAGTCGTCAACAATATAAAAGTCGGCATAAACTGACTGCGCCGGTAAAAATCCACTTAACCGTCTACACCCACCCCACCTTATGATCAGATCAACGCGGGGAATATCGGACGATTTTAAAGTTTTATTTTCTGTTAGATTATTCAAATCCCATTCCCAATCATAGTTTACGAGAAAATTCAAATTAATTAGACCTCGCCCGAAATGAACTCTCCTGTTTGCATATTCTTTCAGCTCCGGGGGAAAAGCAGAAGACTCCGTGTTACCAATAACCAATAAATTAGCGTCTTTCCCACTTAAAAGCTGCACTGCGTCAACGCAAGCTTGTGTAAAGGCATCTCTCTGATTTTTTTCTCTTTTATTATTATCTTTGGTAAAGCCATAAAATGTAGCTTCTTGTATCCCGTAATCAATCATCATTTCGTAAAGTTCAAATCCTGGCTGGATGCCAAATTTGTATCCAGCTTTCTTTTGAAGCCCATTTTTTATGGCCCATCTTCTGTTGCCGTCGGGTATTATTCCAATGTGTGACGGCAGCCTTTTAAAAAATTCCATATTGTACCTTCTTTGAACATATTTTCAAACGTACGATATTTTGCCCGTTTTTAGCAATTTTTATCATATATCGCACAGCAGGAGCGTTAGCAAAGCGAGCACATTTATGTAAGGCAAACCCCACCTCTTAGGAGAAATCCTTAGAGGCGGGGTTGCATTGAAGAGATTATACAGACATGGCCTTACACTCATTTGCACAAGACGTACATTCTGCTGCGCATTTCACGCAGTGATCATCTTTGAACATGCCACATTCAGTTGCGCACTTTTCGCAGATAGCTGCACAAAGTTTGCAGACATCCTTTGAAAACTGACAGTCTGAAGCCATAAAGCAAGCGGCCTCCTTGCAGATTCCCGCGCACGCCCGTAAAGTACTGATACACTTGACGCGAGCCTGAATATCCTGTTCATTCAAGCAGAGCGTGAAGCACTCGTTACATGCCTGCGCACAGCGATTGCATGCATCAATACATGTTTGGTACTTATCTGTTTTGTTGGTAACAACGCCCATAAAATGCATCTCCCTTCAAAAAATATAAGTGTATTATTAGCAAGGATGAAAAAAGTATTCTTATCTATGCATCTTGATGGACGCTGCAAAAATATTGACTTTTAAATGAAACATAGTTATACTCAAGCAAGGATATCTCCGAAAATAGCAAACCTGGTAAAAACCAGGGACGCAAAGCCACGGGTCTAAGGCATATATGCTATGATAGCCGGGCTACCGAAGAGGTCACAGAGTTTTAAAAACTGTGTGCCGATTCGGCATACAGTTTTTTATTTTATTATAGAAGGGAAATGAAAACATGAAGAAGGGACTCTCACTGCTATTGACTGCCATTTTGGTGCTATCTACTGCGGTAACTTCTGCTGCCGCACACGGAGATTCTGGGAAAAGCAGTTCGGCCCCAGGTGCAAAAGTAATAGTGAAGACGACTGAGACAGATTCGGCATCCGATGCATCTGAACCCACTTCTGAAAAGGCAGACGAAACGCCAAATAAAAAATCTCAGAAACCGGAAGCAAAAAAAGAATTTAGGGTGGAACTGAATACGCAAAAGAAAGCGCTTCAGCAACAAAAGAATGATTTGAACCAGGAGAAAGAATCGCTGCAGGCCCAGTATGAAGCTCTGTTGGCCTCTGGGGATGCGGAAAGCGCCGCATCTTTATTGAAAAATATTCAGGAACTGGATCAGCAGATTCAAGCGTTGCAGGCACAAATGAAAGAGATCATCAACGAGCGCTTTATGGTGGCTAAGACGCTGTACACAGACGAAGAGCTTGCACAGTTTTCCAGCGCTTCGGATTTAATTGCCCAAATGTATGCAGATGCTGAGGTCTTGCAGGCTGGCAGCGTGACTGTAAACAATCAGATCATCAAATTTGGCGCTCCGGCCTATCTTAAAAACGGCACAATTTTGGTTCCGCTCAGAGCCATCGCGGAAAAGGTGGGCGGCGATGTGACTTGGGATAGCCAAACCCAGACAGTCAAGATTACCAAGGGTGATACCGTGATTGAAATCACGCCGAACAGCATGACGGCGCTGGTTAATGGAGTACCTGTTGAAATGGACCAGCCAGCCAACGTGACTTGTGGCAGGTCTTATGTTCCTCTTCAGTTTTTTGCGGAAACACTTGGACTGAAGACTGATTGGGACAGTGAAAACGGTACTGTGGACATTGATGACGGTTCTGCAGAAGTCGACTCTGCTGACACCTCCGCAGAGAACGGCACTATGGATACCACAGCCGCCGATTCTACGAACGCAGAAACCACAACTACGGATGCTGCCCAAGGCTAATTTGCAACATATTACCCTGCTTTATTACACTTGATTTTATTGCGTTTTAGGCGATAGTCTCTGCACAAAACGCACATAATAAAACAGAGGTGATTATTTATGCAGCTATCCCAGAAGGAAACCAGCTTGTTAAAGGATTTGAAGGGGCAGGAGAAGCTTTGCGTCGACAAATACACGAAACATGCATCCTGCGCAGTCGATCCGCAGCTAAAAAATCTGTTTACCCAGATTGCTCAGATAGAGCAACAGCACCTGAAAACGATTACCCAAATAGAAGGCGGTACTGCCCCTGCGCCGGACGGCATCTCTCAGAGCCAGCCGATTTTCTCGGCAACCTATGGCGCCGCAGACTCACAAGATAAGCAAAGCGACTGTTATCTCTGTTCCGATGCACTTTCATCAGAAAAACACGTCTCTCAACTCTACGATACTTGTGTCTTTGAGTTCAAAGATACAAATGTCAGAAACATTCTGAATCATATTCAAAAGGAAGAACAAGATCATGGCAAAATGATTTATGACTATATGGCGGCAAACACCATGTATTCATAATCAAAACGAGCAGGGCTGCCGTAATTGGCGCTCTGCTCGTTTCCTTATCTGCGCCGATAAGGCTGCTCGTTTGTGGGCGGCTGACAGGTGTAGCCAGTACAGACGTAATAGGTGGTGCGTCCGTTGAGAAGAGTATACCCCTCGGATGGCTGCTTCTGCACCGTTACAAGAACATCCAGAGGAAGATCCCGCATGACAGCGGTTGCGCTTTCTGCCTCTCCGAGTACTACCGTCACATGCTCCGGCGGCGTGAGGAAAGCGGAAAGCGCCAGCAAATAAAACGCATGCCCCATAGGAATGCTCATGGCCGCCCCGGAAAGGAATTTCAGCTGCCGCTCGGCGCAATCCTTCCAGTGGGCATTTGATGTGATTTGGGACAGCCGAACCAGATTGTATGCCATGACGGAATTACCGCTTGGAATCGCGCCATCATAGGTCTCCTTGGGCTGTAAAATCAGCTGCTCATTTTCTTTGCCGGACAAATAGAACCCTCCGTGCGCTGCATCCCAAAAGTCATCCATCGCCCGGCTGCAAAGCCGCTGCGCCTGTTCCAGATATTCCGGTTCCTGCACAAGCTGATAGAGTTCAATGAGTGCAAAAGCGGTGAAAGCGTAATCGTCCAGATAACCAAGGCCGCCACGCACCCCCTCACGATAGCTGGCATACAGTCTATCCTCTACCTGTAGGCGGCTGCGGAGAAACTGCGCGCCGCGGAGCGCGGCTGCTCGATGCTCCTGTTTCCCTGACAGGCGGGCAAGCTGCGAAAGCGCGGCAATCATGAGTGCGTTCCACGCTGTCAGGATTTTATCGTCCAGATGAAGCCTGCTGCGTTGCCTGCGATATGCTCTCAGCTTGGGCAGGCAATCGGCAAACCCACGAGCATCCCCGATGCTTCCAACCAAATGTGGAATGCTTTGCCCCTCAAAGTTACCTTGCTGGGTAATACCGTAGCAACGGTTAAACGCATTTGCGGTCTCGGCTGATAGCACTTGGCAAATCTCGGGTGGTCTAAACGCATAATACCTGCCCTCAACTCCCTCACTGTCTGCATCCTGTGCGCTATAAAACCCACCTTCCGGGGATGTCATCTCGCGCAGAATGTAGTCCGCCGTCTGCTCTGCAACCTCAAGATAAAACCCATTCCCCGTCACGTCATACGCCCTGGTGTAAGCCATCATCAGCAGAGCATTGTCATAGAGCATTTTCTCAAAATGAGGTATTTGAAATGCCCGGTCCGTGGAATAGCGGGAAAATCCAAAACCAATGTGGTCAAACAAACCCCCGCGGTACATCTGTTGCAGGGTGACTTCCGTCATGTGCAGTACATCTAAATTATCCGTTTTGCAATATTGATCCAGCAAAAACAAAAGGTTATGGGCAGTTGGAAATTTTGGTGCTTCTCCAAAACCGCCGTACCTTTCATCAAAAGTCATGTGAAACTGCTGTACGGCTTTTCCTAAGATGGCCGCATCTACGCTGCCGCCTTTTGTATCCTGCTCAGATGACAGCGCATGCATCACCTTGTCAGCAGACTGCAGCAGTTCCCATTTTCCCTGGGTCCATTTTTGAGAAATGACGTACAGCAGCTGGCGAAAACCAATCATGCCCTGCTGACCGTCCTTCGGAAAATAAGTCCCAGCAAAAAAGGGCTTTTTCTCCGGCGTCAGAAAAATGCTCATGGGCCAGCCGCCACTTCCGGTCATAGCCTGACAAACGGCCATATAAACACTGTCCAGATCCGGCCGCTCTTCCCGATCTACTTTGATAGACACAAAACCTTCACACAGAAGCTTTGCAATTTCCGTATCATCAAAACTTTCGTGCGCCATCACATGACACCAATGACAGGTAGAATACCCGATGCTGAGGAATACAGGCTTGTCCTCCCGCTGTGCCTTTGCAAAAGCTTCCTCTCCCCAAGGATACCAATCTACCGGCTGATGGGCATGCTGAAGCAGATAGGGGCTGCTCTCATGGATTAATCGATTCTCATACAAATAGCAGACAACTCCTTTTATGGCTGTAAACCTTCTCATTTCAGTGTCTGCACAAAATCTAATCCTATACGACAACTTGGATGGTACTGGAGATGTAGCTACGTTTGGCTAAAGTATCGTAACGCAGTTTCGCCCCCGTGCTTTTGATTGGTAAAGGGCGGTATCCGCCAGCCTTAATACATCTTCCAACAACTGGCCTCGTTTCCACAAAGTTAAGCCAACACTTACCGTTACATGAAATTTGCTTCCAAGGCAGTCGTATTCATGCTGTACGGCGTCCTCCAAAAAAGCTTGAATCATCTCATACAGTTCTTTTGTGGTATAGTGAATACAAATGACAGCAAATTCTTCGCCGCCAAGGCGTGCCGCTTGACAGTCTACGCAAAAATGCTTTTTTAATATCTGAGAAAATTCATGAATCACAAAATCGCCGGCCAAATGTCCGTATTGATCGTTAACTTTCTTAAAATGATCAAGATCAAGCATTATCACATGCAGCGGGGCTTTGTTCACTTCGGCAGTTGAAATGAGTTCTTTTCCCTTTTTGATAAACGCCCTGCGGTTGCATAGCACACTTAATTCATCTGTCATTGCCAGCTGTTGGAGAATTTCATTGCTTTGGTGCAATTCTGTCACGTCAAGAAAGACCTTTACCCAGCCACGCAGCGTTTGGTACCCATTAATTTTTTCTGTAAGAATATGATAATAGCGTTTTTCTTCTTCCACATTAATTTCAATCGAAGTCAATGAATCTTCACTTACAATCGCTTTTGCCAATTCCGGACTATCCTTGAATGCAGAAAAAACATCTTGTGTCATCAGTTGAAAATGTAATCTTGCAAACAGCTTTTCTGCGTTTTTGTTATAGTCAATAATTTTATGTTGACAATTGATCATCAAAATTGCATTTCGGCTGGCTTCAAAAACCGTACTTCTGGCAAGAGATTTTACTTCAAGAAAATCATAATAAGAAATTGCGACCATCATACACACACATGTTATTGGAAGGCAGAGAGCGGTATAATCAATTTGAATTCCGAACAGGATGCCTTCTGGGAGCAACACTCCTATCAGTATGATGGAGGACGCCACGATCAGCAGCAAAAGCTTGCCTCTCTGCTTTTGCTTTGATTTCATGATATCCATAAAAAGCAAAGAGAAAGAGGCAACAATTGCGAATGCAGCGTAAATCAACTGTACATTCATCCATAATCCTGGTGTTTTTTTATAAAATAGTCTTCCAAATTTTTTTATAAAATCTGTAGATGCAAAATATAGGTGATGATATTTGTTTGTAAGTCTGAGCAGCAAAGAACAAGTGGGAATCACATAAAGCGCGATTTCCAAGTTTTTCTTGTGATAGCCGCAATAAGACAAACTGACGGTCAGCCATAACGAAGACACAAAAGGAATTCCGATGTATTCGACAGTATTCCAGAACACGATTTGCTCAGGGGTTAACGAGTTCAATTCCATGACATATCCCAGTATATAAAAACAAATAGAGAGTGAAAGCAAAAAAAGTGGATTTGCATAGTTTGCTCCGCTTAAGGTTCGGATGCGCGTTGCATAAGATACAATCCCAACAGAGATAACGGCCAGATATACACTTATACAATTCATGGAAAGCATTGTTTACATGCATCCTTTCAAAAAATCATAAAAAAGGCAAAATACTATGCATGATGTTGTATATACCTTGTTGTGCGAGTATTTATGTCTACCCTGCATTATAAATTATTAAAAGACATAAATCTACAAAATTTTCAAAGAACGAATGTTTAACGAAGCGCGTTGAACAGCAAAAGCCGAAAACCCTCAACGATCAAGGTTTTCGGCTTTGATTTTGGCGTCCCCGCCCGGACTCGAACCGGGGGCCTCGGGCTTAGGAGGCTCGCGCTCTATCCAACTGAGCTACGGAGACATATTCAATTTTCTTGCCTAACGTACAAAGCTTTTTTATTTTAGCCCAAGTGCGCCATTCTGTCAACCGGTGAGAGTCCAAATAGAAAGCAGAACAGGGCCGTTTACAACCGGTGGTTTTCGTTCTATAATGACCTAAATTGACTTTCAAAGGAGCTTACCCATGTTTGACGGCATCTTGTTTGATCTGGACGGCACCCTCTGGGATGCGGTTCCGGAAATTACCGATTCCTGGAACCTTGTTCTGGCACGCAACCGGGTGGAACGCCCACCGCTCACAGTGGACGAGGTCCGCGCCTGTATGGGGCTGCGCATCGCCGATATCGCCGCTCGCAGGCTCCCGGGTCTAAGCACACGGCGACAGTTAGAGATCATCGAAGAGTGCTGTGCGGTGGAAAACGAGTACCTGGCAAAAAACGGAGCGGAAGTCTATCCCGGGGTGGAGGAAACCCTCGCCCTCCTCTCCCGGCGCCTCCCGCTGTTCGTGGTGAGCAACTGCCAGGACGGATATATTCAGGCATTTTTTCAGGGGACCGGGCTGGGGCACTATTTTCGTGACTTTGAGTGTGCCGGTCGAACCGGAAAACCCAAGAGCGACAACATTGCCTTGGTGGCAGCCCGGCACGGGCTGAAGAACCCGGTCTATGTGGGGGACACGGACTTGGATCGACAGTCCTCCCGGGAGGCCGGAGTATTCTTTATCCACGCGGCCTATGGCTTTGGCACAGTGCCCCAGGAGGTTCCTGCCATCTCCGCTTTTTCCAGCCTCCCCGCTCTTCTGGAGCAATTTGGATAGCTGAGGCAGTCCGCAGCCCCCCACGGCTCAAATCACACAGCGCCGTCCAGCGGGAGTTTCAGGTACTTTCGTGCCAGCAGGCCGTCCGGAACGCAGGGCTCCGGGCCGTCCTTTCGCTTTTGCTGCGCCTCGCTGCCCTTCCCAGCCAGGATGACAACCCCCGGAGAAGGGGTTTCCCGAATGGCGGTGCGAACCGCCTCTTCCCGGTCCGGGATTATGGTGCATGGCTTCCCATAGGGGGCGGCGGCCGCCTCGATCTCGGTGCAGATAGCCTCTACCTCCTCAGGCCCGGGATCATCTTCGGTAAGAATGATCCGGTCGGCATATGCGCCGGCAGCTTCCCCCATGCCCGCCCGGCGGTCCAGCCCCTTTCCGCCGGTACATCCGAATACCACAGTAACAGTCGTGCCGGGGTAGTCGCTCCGCACGGAGCGGAGCAGTGCTGACAGGCTCATTCCGTTGTGGGCGTAGTCCACAATAACGGTCTTTCCTTCTGCGGTGTAGGTCTCCATCCGTCCAGGCACCCGGCCCCGAGCCAGCCCTGCGGAAGCCGTTCCGGCAGGCACCCCCAGCACCCGGCACACCGCCAGAGCCGCCAAAGCGTTGGAGACGTTGAAATCTCCTGTCATGGGAATGGTGCAGTGCAGTTCCTCTCGGGTACCGCACACCGTAAAGGCAAGTCCTTCCTCCGTTCTGGACAGATCCCGGCCGAAAAGGTCGGCGGTAGGGTCTCTCAGAGAATAGGTCAGTACCTGTCCGCACCGCGCCGCTGCGGCCAGCACCTCACGGGAATGGTCACTGTCCAGATTTACCACCGCCGTCCTGGCCTGATCAAAGATTTTTAATTTGGAAGAAAAGTAGTCCTGAAACGTGGGGTGCTCACGGGGGCTGATGTGGTCCTCACCGATATTCAAAAATACCGCGACGGCCAGATCCACCCCGATGACCCGCCCATACTTCAGCGCCTGACTGGACTCTTCCATCACCATGTACCCGCATCCGGCGCTGGCGGCGTTCCAGAGGTGGCGCTGGAGGTCCAGCGGCTCCGGGGTAGTGAGGACCGCGGGGCGGCGCTGGACACCGTCGTCAGTGACAATGGTCGACAGCAACCCCACCGGATGGAGTCCCTCCCGCTCCCGCCACAGATCCAGAATGGACTTGAGGAAGTAGGCAGTGGTGGTCTTGCCCTTGGTGCCGGTAATCCCCACCACGGAGAGAACCCCGGAAGGATGCCCCCAGGCCCGGTCGGCCAGCAGGCCCATTGCCCGGCGGATATCGGTCACCCGGATGCAGGGGGCGGGCACCTCCTCGTAGGGCTGTTCGCTCACATAGGCCACTGCTCCCCGGCGGACGGCGTCGGCCAGATACTCCGACCG
Organism: Pseudoflavonifractor sp.; assembly: GCA_034927965.1. Taxonomy (GTDB): domain Bacteria; phylum Bacillota; class Clostridia; order Oscillospirales; family Oscillospiraceae; genus Vermiculatibacterium. The sequence continues at coordinate 36,194 of JAYFPI010000021.1, read as the reverse complement.
GAAAGAAGCGCCCTTGCAGAGAAATAGGCTTTCGGGGACGGCGCTGCGGGAGTCACAGGTGACAGCGGAAACGATCCGGTTCAGGTCAATAGAAAGGGGCTGAAGGTCGGCCAGCAGGCCGTTTTTCAGCAGAAGCTGATAGTAGTCGCCCAAAGGCAGACGGGGACGTTTCAAAGCGGTCACCTCTTTTTCATGCATTTCTTTTCGCTGTGCGGCAGAGGGCGGGCATTACATCATCCGCAGAGAATAGCCACAGGCCAGCACACTTTGCCGGGCCAGCACATCCATGGCATCCAGGTAAAAGCCGGGCAATCCGTGCCAGTCCTTGTAGACCGACAGCTCGGTGCAGGCCAACACCGCCCGGTCGCAGTCCAGGGTTCGAAGGGCCGCGTCAATGGCGGAAAACTTCTCCGGGCTTCCTTTTTCCCCTTTTTTGATCTCGTCGTAGATAATGCTCATCACCAGGCGCTGGATCTCACCCGGCGGGCTTACCGCTTCCATCCCCTCGGCTTCGCAGGCAGCGTGGTATAGCCTCATGCGAAGCGTGCCGTCTGTGGCCAGAATCCCCACCCTTTTTGTCCCAAGAGCCTTTAGTTCTGCAGCGGTCTCGGTGATCATATTCACGATGGGCGTCCGCAGCTGTGCCTGGAGAGCGGGGACAAAAGTGTGGGAGGTGTTGCAGGGGATAGCGATGGCTGCCGCGCCCCACTCCTCCAGCAGGTGGGCGTCGGCCAGGAGCCGGTCCGCCACCGCCCGGGTCTCCCCGGAAACAATAGCGGCTGTGCGATCCGGCATCTGGGTATCACTTAAGATCAGCGTGGGAATGTGCTCCTGGTCGGCATGGGCGTCGGTCAGATCCAACACCCGCTGGTAGAACATCTGGGTGGCCTGGGGACCCATGCCCCCCAGTACCCCTAACTTTCCTCTTGTCAAAGCAGGGCTCCTCTCAGTCCTTGGGTTTTTCCATGGATTGCGCGTACCAGCCGAACTGTCGGCGCTGGATGTGCCAGATCCGCAGCTTGTGGAGCAGTGCATGGTCGGCATGGTACCACAAGGGATTCACCGCCGCTCCAGCCTGATCCAGAGCCTTCATCTCCCCGTGAAAGCGGGAAGGGATATAGTCGTAGGCCACCTGCTTGGGAATGGCCCACCAGAGGTGACGGTCCTCGGTGCACACCAGCGGCTGTTCCTTGTGGAAAACGCGGTCCTCCACCAGAAATTTGGCCAGATTATAGCCCGCGCCGGTAACATAGTAGTTGCTCCGGCCCTGGCGGCAGTTGATCTCAAAGGCCTTGAACTTGCCATCCCGGGGATCGAACTTGATATCAAAGTTGGAGAAGCCGGTAAAGTGAATATCTTCCAAAAACCGGCGGAAGGTGTCGTAGAGTTCCCCGCCGGGCTCGGTGATGATAACAGCGTGGTTGCCAATGCCGTGGCGGGTATGCTCTTCCAGAAGAACATGACCCAGGCACATGAGCTTCACCTTGCCATCGGCACCGGAATAACAGGTAAGCACCCGCATATTCTCATCCCCGCCGGGAATAAAGTCCTGGATAATGAGAGAGTCCTCGTAGCCGTGACCGTAAATGTCATCGATGACCTGATCCACCTCAGCCCGGGTCTGGAGCATATAGGCTTTTTTCTGGGTGTCGAAAGGATGATCCCAGTAAGTGGCGCTTTCGGCGGGCTTTACGGCAAAGGGGCCTTCAAAAGGAAGGGTAAAATCGTGCCCCATCCCCTTTTTGTAGACAAAAGTCCTGGGGTGGTCAATGCCGTACTGGTCGCACAGGGCGTAGAACCGCTCCTTGTGAATAAGCCCTTCCATCTGCTCCAGCGAGACGTAGGGGGCCACCACATTAGCCGGATAGTTGGGAAGGTTGGCTGAGATGGAGGTCAGGTAATTGTCTCCGCACCCCAGAAGAAGGATGATTTTGTCTGGAAACTCAGCAGCCACGTGGCGAACGTTCTCCAGCACCCGCTCGGGCTCGTCGTTGCGCTCACTGACCCGATAGTCGATGATTGTACTGCCGTAGCACGGCCCAGAAGGGTACATGCCGTAGGCCACCGTCTTGATTCCGTAGGCCTCATGAAAAGCCCGGGCCATAGAGTACACATTGATATCCGCCCCTAAAAGGAGCGGGATAAAAGGCTGTTCCATCAGCAATACGCCCCCTGAAATTCCATGTCATACCAGCCCTCGCCCAGCGCGGTGAGGACCGCGGAATAGTGTTTTCTGGCCCAGTCAGCCTCCTCAGCGGTCAGCCGGAGCTGGCGGCACAGCATCTCTCCGTGGCCAAAGGCATCGGAAAGTCGGGCACTCAGGTCTTGTTCATCCATGTTCATAGCCTCTTTTTTATTTCTCTGCGGCAGCAGAATGGGTCACCCCACCACACGCTTGACTTGATACACACTCTGGATCTGGCCCAGCTTGTTGACCACGTTGGTCAGCTCATTTCGATCCCGAACCTCCACCACCAGTGTCAGCACGGCGTAGCCGTCCGGCATGGATCGGGCGGTCAGGTTGGTCACCTTTACCTTAGCCGCCGACAGCGCCATGGCCACATCCAGCGTCAGGCCGTCTCGATCCTTGGCTGAGAGCTCCAGGGACGTACGGTAGCCGGGCAGATCTCCCTCTACCCAGTCCACTTTGACCCAGCGGCCAGCCTCCTCGGGCTTGCGGTTTTCATCCATGGCGTTGGGGCAATCGGACCGGTGAACGGATACACCATAGCCCCGGGTGATGAAGCCCACCACCGGATCGCCCGGAACCGGTGAGCAACACTTGGCAAACTTCACCATACAGTTGTCCAGCCCCTCCACAATGATACCTGACTGGGAGTGCATGGGCTGGGAGGCTTTCAGGCTGGCGGCTGTGTTGGCTGCGGAGGCTGGCATGATGACCCCGTTTCCAGAAGCCAGCTTCTCCGCCGCCGCCTTGTCCGCAGCGGAGCGATCCAGCCGGGTAAGCTCGTCCTTCATTCGAGCCACGGCTTTTACCGCCGAGGCGCCACCGTAACCGATGGCGTTGTAAAGCTCATCCAGCGAACCGAAGCGAACCTTGCGCAGCAGAACCGGGAGAATCTCCTCCCCGGTGATGTCGGACAGCACCTGGCCCTGGTGCCTGAGTTCCGATTCAAAGAGCGCACGGCCGGTGGCAATGTTCTCCTCCCGACGCTCCTTCTTGAACCACTGGCGGATCTTGTTACGGGCTTCGTTGGACTTGCACAACTTCAGCCAGTCCCGGCTGGGCCCGTGGGCGGCTTTGGAGGTGATAACCTCCACAATATCCCCCGACTTGAGTTTTGTCTCAAAGGGGACAATGCGGCCGTTGACCTTGGCCCCCGTCATGTGGTTTCCCACAGCGGAGTGGATAGAGTAAGCAAAATCAATTGGGGTGGCCCCGGCGGGCAGGCTCTTTACATCGCCCTGGGGGGTAAAAACGAAAACCTCGTCTGCAAACATATCCACCTTGAGGGTACGAACAAACTCGTCCGGATCGGCATCCTGCTGGCTCTCCAAAAGCTTACGGACCCACTCAAAGGCCTCTTCGGTGCCCAGTTTGTCGTTGGCCATGCCCTGCTTGTACTTCCAGTGGGCCGCAATGCCGTATTCGGCGGTGTTATGCATCTCCTCGGTGCGGATCTGAACCTCAAAGGGAATGCCCTCCCGCCCAATGACAGTCGTGTGGAGCGACTGGTAGCCATTGGGCTTGGGGGTGGAAATATAGTCCTTGAACCGCCCCAGCACGGGGTTAAAAAGATCGTGCATACAGCCCAGGACGTAGTAGCAGGTGGGTACATCCTCCACGATGACCCGGAAGGCGTACAGATCAAAAATTTCATCCAGGGTCTTGTTCTGGGCGTACATCTTCCGATAGATGGAGTAGATGTGTTTCACCCGGCCATAGACTTTGCAGCGGATGCCCTCGGCATCCATTCTCTCCTGAAGCCGCTTTTGAATCGCGGCCAGAAATTCCTCATGGGCGGAAGAACGGGCAGCCAGTTCATCGGCAATTTCCTTATACCCAATGGGATCCAGATATTTTAGAGAGGTGTCCTCCAGCTCCCACTTGATCCGCTGCATACCCAGACGATGGGCAATGGGGGCATAGATCTCCATGGTCTCCAGCGCTTTTTCGCGCTGCTTGCGGGCGGACTGGTATTCCATGGTACGCATATTGTGCAGCCGGTCGCAGATTTTGATAAGGATCACCCGGATGTCCTTGGCCATCGCCATAAGCATCTTCCGCAGGTTCTCCATCTGCTCCTCTTCCTTGGAGACATACTGAACCCGGGTCAGCTTGGTGACCCCTTCCACCAGATCGGCTACTGACGCGCCGAAGCGCTTGGCAATTTCTTCATGGGTAACGCCGGTGTCTTCGATGGTGTCGTGAAGAAGGGCGGCAATCATGGAGTCGGTGTCCAGCTCCAGATCAGCCACGATCTCCGCCACTGCCAGGGGGTGGGTGATATAGGGGGAACCGTCCTTGCGCAGCTGCCCGGAGTGGGCATTGTCCGCAAAGGAAAAGGCGTCAAACAGCCGTCCGGTGTCCAGCGAAGGATTATAGGCTTTAATCTTATCTTCCAGCGCCTGATAGCGCTCCAAAATGGGGTCCATTCCCGCTCCCCCCTTTCACGGTTCTTCCGCCAGTCGGCGGAGCTGACGCATGAGTGTGCAGCTCTCCAGATCCACCTTTTCCCCGGTGTCTCGGACCTGGATGCGCAGATGATCGGTGGTACGCTCCACCCGGACAAGTCCCTTATCGTGAAAAACCGCCAGGCACACTTGGGTGCGCATAAAGGTCTCCCGGAGCCCGCAAGTGCGGGCCACATTCCGGGCCAACCGCTGAGCAGTATCTTCAATAAAGCCCTCGCTCTGACGCGCACAGAGATAGCGCCACAGGTTGGCAAACTCCTGCCGGGTGGGCAGCAGGGCAACTGCCTCCGCCCGGGAGAGCTCTCCCCCCTCCATTAGACGGTGAAAGAGTTCATCCTCCGCCTGCGCCCGGGTCCGAGCCGGACGCAGATCACACAGCTGAAGCTGGACAGCCCGCCAATTTCGGTACTCGTTGATCTGGGGATAAAAGCACACATCTACCCGGTCAGCGGCGGCAATTCCGGCCTCCTCCGCCGTGGCAGAGAAAAAAATGGCGTCCAGATTCCGCCCCCCGACCGAGAGCTTCAATTTCATATGTTTCCCATTTCCCACCTGGGTCAGTCCTGCCACCGCACACCGGTCCAGCCGAAACACCGGCTTCGGGTTGCCTGGACCATAGGGTTCCAGCAGAGACAGTCCTTCTACCTCCTCTATAGTAAGGAACTCGGGACTGTCCAGGACACAGTCCACCGCCAGAGCTGTGGCTGGTTCCGCCTCGGCCCGGACTGCTCGGGTGAGGGCGTTGACCCGGGTCCGAAAAAGGGCGATGTTCTCCTCTCGGATGGTAAACCCTGCGGCCAGTTCGTGGCCGCCGTATGACTCCAGCAGGTCGGTACAACCCTCCAGCAGAGAAAAAAGGTTCAGCCCGCCATAAGACCGGCAGGAGCCTTTTCCCTTCCCTTGCTGGATGCAAATCATAAAAGTCGGCACGGCATACTTCTCTGTCAGACGGGAAGCCACAATCCCCACCACACCTTGGTGCCAGGTGTTTCCCGCCAGGACAAGCGCGTCCCGCTCCCCGGCGGGAAGGGTATCCACCAGCAAATCGCACTGGGCAAAAATCTCAGCCTCCAGCTCCTGCCTCTGGCGATTGAGTTCACACAGCTCCCGGGCCAGAGCCTCCGCCCTGGCAGGGTCATCGGTGAGAAGCAATGACTCGGCCACCTCCGCCCGGCCCATGCGCCCGGCGGCGTTGATCCGGGGTGCAAGGGTATACCCAATTGAAATGGAAGAGAGCGCTCTGCCCTCCGCCCCCGCTTCCCGCAGCAGCGCACGCAGTCCAGGACGCCAAGTGCGGGATAGGGCGGCGAGTCCCCGGCGGACGATGGTTCGGTTTTCATCTGTAAGCTCCATTACATCTGCCACTGTGCCCAGGGCGCAGAGGTCGGCATAGCGGTTCAGCAACTCCTCCTGACGCGCCGGTCCGGCCAGGGCCATACATACCTTCAGGGCCACCCCCACCCCCGCCAGGCTCTTGAACGGATAGGGACAGTCGGGCCGGTGAGGATCCACCACCGCAGCGGCCGCGGGCAGCGTATCCTTGCACTCGTGGTGATCGGTAATGACCACATCGACCCCCAGTGCAGCGGCCACGGCGGCCTCCACGACAGCCGTAATGCCGCAATCCACAGTGACCACCAGCGACGCCCCTCGGGCAGCCAGCTGTTCCACCGCCCCTCGGTTGAGGCCATACCCCTCTTCCAGGCGATTTGGAATATAGGGCAGAACCGTCCCACCCTCACTGCGCAAAAAATCGGTCATCAGGCAGGTGGCCGTGATCCCGTCCACATCGTAATCGCCATAGACGGCGATGGTCTCCCCGGTCTCCAACGCCCGACGCAGGCGAGCCGCAGCCCGATCCATGTCAGCCATCTCCATAGGATCCAGAAGAGGGCTCTCCTCAAAGAGAAATCTACTGGCGGCCCCCGCATCGCTCCAGCCCCGGGCAGCCAAAACCTTCGCGCATAGGGCCGGAATGCCCGCGGCGCGGAGGGCCTTCTCCTCCCGGTGTGGCCCGATTTCGTTCCATTGTCTATACTTCATGGGCTCTCTCGCCCTCCGAATTGAAAAAATTATCTTTATTATATCAAATTCAGAGGCGCCTGACAATGTGAACAGGAAATATTTTGCCCGCTCGCGTCCTTATTCGCAGTCCAAATACAGCCCCACCAGCTCCATGGTTGCCTTCAGTCCCAACCAATGAGTGCGCTCCATGCCGTGGGAGGCGTGAACGCCTGGGCCGATCAGGGCCGCGGGTAGATCCCGCCCGGATTTCCAGGCCACGGTGGCATCAGAAGAGTAGTGTGGATAGACATCCACGGCAAAATCCACCCCATTGTCCCGGGACAGTTCCACCAGCCGGGTCACCATGGCGTAGTCGTAGGGTCCGGCGGAATCCTTGGCGCAAATGGAGACCTGCTGCTCGGTGCAGGTGAGCTCAGCCCCGATACAGCCCATATCCACCGCCAGTAGCTCGCTGAGCCCCTCGGGGAAGGTGGCTCCGCCATGTCCCACCTCCTCATAGACGGTAAAGGTGATTTCGGTATCGTACCGGGGCCGCTGGCTCAGGTCGGATAGGATCTTCAGTACGGTGAGCAGGCAGGCGGCACTGGCCTTGTCGTCCAGAAAACGGGACTTCAAAAAGCCGGAGGGGGTCACCTGGGTCTTGGGCTCGTAACAGACATAATCACCGGGAGCAATTCCCAGAGCGGTTACCGCCTCTGCGTCGGTCACCAGTTCATCCACCCGCACCGCCATATTCTTTTCGTCTCTGGGACGGCTGCGAGCGTCGTCTTCCACATGAGCGGCGGGAGAAAGGGAGAGAATGGTGCCGGTATACACCTTGCCGTCCCGGGTATAGATACGGCAGTATTCTCCATCCAAAGTGGGCAGCAGCGGCCCGCCCACGGAAGTAATGAGAAGCCTTCCCTCCTTTGTCACAGAACGGACCATAAGCCCCAGGGTATCCACATGGGCGCACAGCCCCACCTTTTTCCCTTGCTCTCGCCCTGGAACCAGAATGGTCAGGTTGCCTTTCCGGCTCCGGCGGGTTTCATACCCCAGCCCACGGGCCAAATTTTCGGCAGTCTCCACCGCTCTGAGCGTAAAGCCGCTGGGGCTGTCCTGGCCCAAAAGGGCCTTGGCATATTCCATCACGGTATCCTGATAGGGGGCCACATCCCACTTCATATTTGAAATTCCTCCTTAATTGGACTATAATGCCCATATAGTTTACCACAAAGTATGAGGTGTTTCCACGATGGCAGAAGAAAAAACAAATGTGATGCGGCTGTTGGAACAAAAGAAGATTCCCTATACTCCCCACCAGTACGACATCAGCGACGGCGCTCTGGACGGCGTTACCGCCGCCCGGCGGCTTGGAGTTCCTCCCGAGACGTGCTTCAAGACTCTGGTGACGGTGGGAGCCTCCCGGCAAAACCATGTTTTCGTGATCCCGGTGGAGCGGGAACTGGATCTCAAGGCTGCCGCCAAGGCGGTGGGAGAAAAGGCCATTGAGATGATCCGGCAAGCCCAGCTTCTTCCCCTCACCGGCTATGTCCATGGGGGCTGTTCCCCTATCGGTATGAAAAAACGGTTCCCCACTGTAATCGATGCCGATGCGAAGATGCTGGCACAGATGACGGTCTCTGCCGGAAAAGTGGGCCGCCAGGTGACCTTGGCCCCAGAAGAATTGGCCGCTTTTACCAATGCCGCCTTTGCCGCTGTCAGCAAGTGACAGGAGAAAAAAATTTCTTTCTTTAAGACCTTTTTGTTTATTGGCCCGTCGAGCGCACCGCTGTGCGCCCGACGGGTTTTTTTGTCGTTTTACCCGCGTACAGGCGCTGGAGCCCCCTTTTGTTCCGCTTTTGTCAACATCTTGTAAATGTTTTGAAAAACCAGTTGTTTTCCTATTTTTTGAATGCTACACTGTTCATGTGTTCCAAAATTAGCAGAGTGAAAGGAAGTTATGAGACAGATGACGCTTCACAAAAACATCCTGGCCGGCGTTCTGGCAGGCACACTAGCCGTGGGGGCCCTCCCCACCGCCCTGGCCGCTACGGTCCACTACAACGACTCCAGCGTTACCGGCGGCGACGCCCAGTGGCAGGCGTGGGTCAGCGGATGGGAAAGCCTCTCCGGTGACTACACTCAGGTTTCCCTCACCCCCGGCAGAAATGAGACCGAGCTGAACTTTGCCTGGTACTCCAAAGCGGAGCCCGGTAAGGCCGCCACTCCCGTGATTCATTTCGGCACGGACAAAGCCGCCTTCGCTTCCTTTTCCGGCGTATCCGCCGACGTGGACACCAGCCTTACCGGCGGTACGGCATATGTCTACAACCACGTCACAGTCACCGGATTGAAGGAAAACACGGACTACTTCTACACTGTTGAAAAAAACGGAATTCAGACTGAGGTCCGGACCTATCGATCGGGGAGTTTCTCCTCCGTCAAGATGCTCTATGTGGGCGATCCTCAGATTGGCGCCTCCAAAGGCCAGCCCCAAAACGGCGAGAAGTTGTTGGCCGACGCGGGCGCGGCCAACACCGCCGCCCGGAACGACGCCTTTGCCTGGGCCCGCACCCTGTCCGTGGCCGCTGCCCAGAACCCTGACGTGAATTTTATCATCTCCGCCGGCGACCAGGTGAACAAAACCGGCAAGCCCAAGGAAGAGGAATACGCCGGATATCTCTCCGCACCGGTGCTCCAATCCCTCCCTGTGGCTACTACCATTGGCAACCATGACTCGCTGAACCCCGATTACCTCTACCACTTCAATAACCCCAACGCCACCGGCTACGGCAAAACTCAGGCGGGAGGTGACTACTACTACACTTACGGCGCAGGGCTGTTCATTGTGCTCAACACCAACAACTACAATGTGGCCGAGCACGAAAAGGCCATTGAAGAGGCGGTGGCCTCCGCCCCCGACGCTACCTGGCGGATCGTGACCATCCACCAGGATATTTATGGCTCCGGTCTGGATCACTCCGACACCGACGGCATGATCCTGCGCACTCAGCTCACCCCCATCTTTGATCGGTACAACGTCGATGTGGTGCTCCAGGGCCACGACCATACCTATTCCCGCTCCAAGCTCCTCTACGGCGACGGCCAGAGCCACAGCAGCTATGAATTCCGACTCAACGCCGAGGGCTCCGACTATGACTGGGACCACGCTTATGACATCGGCCGGTCTGCCCAAATTCCCCTCGCTCCCGCCGAGGGCGACGCCGCCGGAGCAGCCTCTCTGTCCTCCTTCCAGCAGGATAACCTGTGCTACACCATTGAGAGCACGTCCGGCAATACGGTGGTCAATCCCGCAGGCACGCTCTACATGACCGCCAACTCCGCTTCCGGCTCCAAATACTACGAGCTGATCTCCGCCCAGCAAAACTATATCGCCGTGCGCAGCCAGAACTGGCTCCCCAGCTACTCGGTCATCAGTATGACCTCTGATGCCTTCTCCATTGATACCTATCAAATCACGGATGCCGGAACCGCCGAGCCCATCGACCAGGCCTTTACCATCCGCAAAACCGCCGATGCCTCCTTTACGGTGGATGGCGCCCGGAAGAGCGCGGCCACCGCTCTGGTGAATGGCCAGACCTATTACCGCCTGCGGGACCTGGCGGGCGCTCTCTCCGGCTCTGGCAAAGCCTTTGACGTAATCTGGGACGGTGCGGTGCGCATCTCCAGTGGGAAGAACTACACCGGCGCCGTGCTCAGCCCCGCCGTCTCCGTCTCCGCTCAGGACGCGGCACTGGCACTCACCGTGGACGGTAAGGTCCGATCCACCGACGCAGCCTTGGTAAACGGCAACTACTATGTGCCTGCATCCTTCCTCTCCGCTGTTGGGGCCAGTGTCTCCGTCGGTGCCAGCGGTGTGACCGTCACGACCAAGTAAAGCCTCCGCCTCTTCCGGCAGCACCCAGAGAAGGCCCCTCTCCCCCCGCCACGGAGGGAGGGGGCCTTCCCCGCATTCTGACAACCATTCCCCCGTGGGTTATTCGGCTTAGCAGCCTCCTGCGGGCTTGAAAGGAGCGTTTTCCCATGTTTCACCTCTCAAAGCCCCTGCTTCGTTGGGGCCTTCCGCTGATTCTCTCCGCGCTCTTCCTGCTCTTCGTCCTCTGGCTCAATTCCGCTGGAAAAATCCCTCTGGTGGTCCGCCAGGGGCAGAGCTTTGAAACCGGCGTGGTTATTGACATTCTCCGAGACAACCTCCAGCCGGACGGCACTCGGGCGGGGGAACAGAAGTTGCTGGTAAAGATGACCTCCGGCATCCGCGCCGGAGAAACGCTTGAAACTACCAGCAGCTCTGGCTATCTTTTTGGGGCCGGGTGCACCGTGGGGATGAAAGTAATCCTCATCCAGAGCGTGGCGGGAGACGCCACCGTCTCCGCCGTGTACGCACAAAACAGGGGTGGGGCGCTGCTTCTTTTTGCCGGACTTTATCTGCTGACGCTGTGTCTGGTGGGTGGGCAGCAGGGCGTCAAGGGGGCACTGGGTCTGCTCTTCACATTTCTGTGCATTCTCTTTGTCTACTTGCCTATGGTGGGCCGGGGCTTCTCTCCCTTCTGGACGGCAGTATTTGTCTGCGTCGTCACCACGCTGGTTACCCTCTGGCTCATCGGAGGCCCTACCAGAAAGACAGCCGTAGCTGCTGGGGGCACTGTGGCTGGCGTGGTCATTGCCGGAGCGGCGGCCTCGCTCTTTTCCTCCGCCAGCGGCATCACCGGCTGGAACGTCTCCGACATCGAAAGTCTTATGAGTCTGGCCAACGCCGGGAACATCCAGGTGGGCGGACTTCTCTTCTCCGGCCTGCTTATCTCTTCCCTGGGCGCGGTGATGGACGTGGCCATGTCTATTGCCAGCGCCATCCGAGAAATTTATGACCAAAACCCCGCCCTCTCCCGGCGGGCCCTCTTTCGCGCAGGGATGCGAGTGGGCCGGGATCTGATGGGCACCGATTCCAACACCCTCATTCTGGCTTTTGCCGGCTCCAGCGCCTCCATGCTGGTACTGGACTACGCCTACGATCTCCCTTTTCTGCAGATTATCAATTCCAATAACATTGGTATTGCTGTGATGCAGGGTCTCTCCGGCAGCTTCGGCATTGTGTTGTCGGTACCCGTCACCGTGGGGTTGTCTGTCGCGGTGTACACCTGGAACAGGCCCTAGAACATTTCTCCGTCTGTTAGAGCTGGCCTCTTTTCTTTTCTCTTCGTTCGTGGTAAAATATTCTCGAAAAACATTATAAGGGGGTATCGGCTCGATGTATTGCGTGCGAAAGATCACCGAGGATCTCTACTGGGTAGGCGGAAACGACCGTCGCCTGTCCCGCTTTGAAAACATTCACCCCGTCCCCGGAGGGGTCAGCTACAACGCCTATCTGCTTCTGGACGAGGAGACCGTTTTGTTTGATGCCGCCGACTGGTCGGCCAGCCGCCAACTGGTGGAAAACGTAGAACACCTGTTGGCCGGGCGGGAGCTGAACTATGTGGTGCTGGATCACCTGGAGCCTGACCACGGCGCGGGGCTTCAGGCGGTGATCGCCCGCTGGCCGGGAGTCAAGCTCATCGCCGGGGCGGTGGCTTTTCGCTTCCTTGACCAGTTTGGCTTTGCCGGCCCGGGAAGCGAGCGCATCACCGTAAGCGAAGGAACCTCCCGCTCCTTCGGCCGCCATTGTGTCACCTTCCACTCCGCCCCCATGGTCCACTGGCCGGAGGTCATGGTGTCCTTTGACGAGACCAGCGGTGCCCTCTTCTCCGCCGACGCCTTTGGCACCTTCGGCGCGCTCAACGGCAGGCTTTTCAACGACGAGCTGCACTTTGAGCGGGACTGGCTGGACGAGGCCCGGCGTTATTACGCCAACATTGTAGGCAAATACGGCGCTCCCACCCAGGTACTTTTGTCCAAGATTGCCGCGCTGGGCGACAAAGTCAAGCTGATCTGCCCCCTCCATGGGCCGGTATGGCGCTCGGAGCTGAACTATTTTGTGGACAAGTACGACCACTGGAGCCGCTATGCCCCCGAGGAGAAAGGTGTGGTCATCGTCTACGGCTCCATGTACGGCGGTACTGAGCAGGCTGCCGAGGCCCTGGCCGCCGCTCTCACCGAGCGAGGTGTGGGGGAGGTCTCCTTCTTCGACGTATCCGGGACCCATGTCTCCTACCTCATCTCTGAGGTGTTTCGTCTATCTCATGTGGTGCTGGCCTCGGTGACCTACAACATGGGAATTTATCCGCCCATGTTGAATTTCCTGGAGGACATGAAGGCCCTCAACGTTCAGAATCGAACCTTCGCCATCCTGGAAAATGGCACCTGGGCCCCCAAGTCCGGGGAGCTGATGGGGAAATTTGTCACCGGAGAACTTTCCAACTGCCGTCTTTTGGATCCCCGGCTTACTCTCAAGTCCCTCCTGCCCGCCACCCGGGCCGGGGAGCTGGAGGCCTTGGCCGACGCCGTGGCTGCCTCTGTCAAGGAATAATGATTGGAGGCGCACGCGCTATGACAAAAAACGACGATTTTTCCCATCTGTATACCGCCTTGCCCCCGGAGATCGCCCGGCGCAAGGCCATGGGTGATCTGGCGGGGGCCATGCGGCTCATTGACCGGGATCTGGCCCGGGACTGCCTGGGTGAGCTGGCCCCCCGCCTCCGGACCGAGCGGGTGCGATTGGAGCGCCTGCCGGGGGACTATCCCCACGACCGCGCCGCAGCCCTGGCCCTTCTTCTGGCTGAGTGGCCGGAGTTTCCCGAGGTGCAGTTTGACGCCCTGGTGGACGCCGGACGCATCGACTGGCGGAATATCAACGGGGAACCTCACTACCATGAGGATTTTCTGGACTCCCTTCGCATTTATCCCCGGGAGGTCCCCGGCCTGAAGCAGGAGGCGGTGAACAACACCGAGCGGGACGCGGTGCTGGAGCGGATGGAGCGAGAGGGATCCCTCACCGCCCGCATCACCCTGAAGGCCACCATCCGCGCCAAGGCCCCTGCCGCCGGGCAGCTGGTGCGGGCCTGGCTCCCCCTTCCGGCCCGCTGCCCCCAACAACGCGAGATCGAGATTCTGGATGCTACCCCCGGCTTTGTGCCGGCCTCGGAGGACGCGCCCCAGCGGACTGTCTACTGGGAGAGCCGGGAGCGAGACAGCTTCACCGTCACCTACCGCTACCGCCACCGCTCGGCCTTTGTGGACCCCCTCACTCTCCCCTGGGACCCGGTTCAGCCCACCTTTGACACCGCCGAACAGCTCCCCCACCTGGCCTTTACCCCCTACCTGCGGGCGCTGGCCGCGCACCTAATCAAGGGCTGCGTCTCCCCGGCGGAAAAAGCCGCCGCCATCTACGACTATGTCACCGAAAATGTGGACTACCGCTATCAGCCCGCCTACCTCCAGTTGGACGTCATTGCCGACACCTGCGCCAAGGAACTGCGTGGGGACTGCGGTGTAATGGCTCTTCTGTTCATCACCCTCTGCCGCATCGTGGGCATTCCCGCCCGGTGGCAGAGCGGTCTGGCCGTCCGTCCGGACCATGTGGGCTCCCACGACTGGGCCATGTTCTACATTGCCCCTCACGGCTGGCTGTGGGCCGATCCTTCCTTCGGCTCATCCTCCCGCCGGAACGGAGAAACCCGCCGCCGGAAGCACTACTTCGGGAGTCTGGACCCCTGGCGGATGGTGGCTAACTCCTCCTTTCAGGCCCTCCTCACGCCCCCTGATCCGGAGATCCGCCAGGACCCCTATGACAATCAGCGGGGAGAAATGACCGTGGGCGGTGCGGGCCTGGACCGTGCCGAAATGGAGCGGAGCGTGGAGCTGCTGTCCTTTGAACTGGAGTAGCTCTTGACAAAACAGCGCATAAAAAACAAGGAGTATTCTCGTGTGTCGAGAATACTCCTTGTTTTTACACTTTACTTTCCGTAGCCTTCGGGATGGCTCTGGTGCCAGGCACAGGCGTCGGAGATGATCTCCTCCAGCCCCCGGCGTGGCACCCAGCCCAAGACCTCACGGGCCTTCTGGTTGGAGGCAATGAGCACCGACGGGTCTCCGGCTCTCCGGGGCTCCGCCTTGGCCGGGATGGGCTTTCCGGTGACCTTTCGGGCGGTGTCGATAATCTCCTTCACCGAAAAACCGTCGCCGCTGCCCAGGTTGAACACGCCGCTCTCTCCCGTGCGCTCCAGATGCTCCAGAGCCAGCAGGTGGGCCTCCGCCAAGTCCCGGACATGGATATAGTCCCGGATGCAGGTCCCGTCGGCAGTGGGGTAGTCGTCTCCAAAGATCCCAATGTGCTCCCTCTGACCCAGGGCCGTTTTGAGGACCAGAGGAATAAGGTGGGTCTCAGGTGCGTGATCCTCCCCGATGCCCACATCCGTGTTGGACCCGGCAGCGTTAAAATAGCGCAGAGCGGCGTAATGGATCCCGTAGGCCTTATCACACCACTTGAGCATCCCCTCAATGGCCAGCTTGCTGGCGCCGTAAGGGTTGGTGGGATCGGTGCGGTCCGTCTCCTCGATGGGCTGCTTCTCCGGCTCGCCATAGGTGGCGGCGGTGGAGGAAAAGACGATCTTGTCCACCTTGTGGTTCTTCATGGCGGTGAGCATGGACTGGGCGCCCGCCACGTTGTTGCCGTAGTATTTCAACGGATCTGTCACGCTCTCTCCCACCAGGGAATATGCAGCAAAGTTAATCACGCCGTCAATCCGGTCATCGGAAAACACCCGATCCAGGAAGGCCGCGTCCCGCACGTCGCCCACCCGGAGCTTTGCGCCCTTAACCGCCTGCCAATGTCCGGTACACAGATTGTCCGCCACCACAACGTCGTAGCCCTTTTCCACCAACAGCGCTGCCATATGGCTGCCGATGTAGCCGGCACCGCCGGCTACCAAAATGGTTTTCATGGCGCACCCTCCTTGTTTTTTGATGTTGCACCATTATTATACCACAGCTCGCCCCGGATTGCGACAGAGATTTGATTACAGAATCCGCCCATCCGTGGAGATCGTCACCACCTGCCAGGGGATGAATTTTCCGCTGTTCTTCAGCGCAGTTACCGCCGCCCGCTCAATGCCCCCGCAGCAGGGCACCTCCATACGCACCACGGTGAGCGCCTTGATGTCGTTCCGGGTAAGGATCTCGGTGAGTTTTTCCGTGTAGTCTCCTTCGTCCAGCTTGGGACAGCCAATGAGAGTGATCTTCCCTCGGATAAAGTCCCGGTGGAAATTCCCGTAGGCGTAAGCCGTGCAGTCAGCTGCCACCAGGAGGTGGGCTCCGTCAAAGTAGGGCGCGTTCACTGGGGCCAGTTTGATCTGTACCGGCCACTGACTGAGCTGGGAATCCGTGGACGCCGGGATCTCCGGCGCGCCACCTTGCTCTCGCACCAGCGCCCGGGACTGGCTTCCCGGGCAGCCGCAGGGCAGCGGCACGGCCTGGGCGGCCTTGCTCCAGGCCACGGCGGCAGCATCGTAGGCCGGTGCCTCCCGGTCCTCAAAAGTGATGGCCCCGGTGGGGCAGGCGGGCAGACAATCCCCCAGGCCGTCGCAGTAATCCTCCCGCAGCAGCTTCGCCTTTCCGTCCACCATGCCAATGGCCCCCTCATGGCAGGCGGCGGCACAGATACCGCAGCCGTTGCACTTTTCCTCATCAATGTGGATGATCTTCCGTACCATAGCAGTTTCCTCCTGTCGTTTCTTTGCCCTTATGATACACAATCTCCACGCTCAAATCTGTTGTTTCTACAACAATCCAACCTTTTTTAAATCAGCACAGGGCCGCGGCTTCCTCCGCCGGAAGGTAGTCCACCGCCACATAAGATCCGGCGGTGAGAAATAGCATGGCGGTATAGTCCAGCTCAAATTCCAGAATATCCCCCGCCGCCAAAGTCCGGGGGCAGTCCTCCACATCCAGGAAGGTGTGATCGCTGGAACTTCCCAAAATCCGAATCCCTTTGTCCAGGGGGACAAGGCGCATGGCGCTGCCCAGATCGAGCTTTCCCACACCGATCAAAGCCTTCCGCCGCATTCCGTGGTCAGGAAATTCCGGACGGGAGCCAAAGGAATCGATAAATACCTCTCCCACCGGACAGGATGGCTTGACCCGGCACTCCAGCACTTGGGCCTGCAGGAGAAACACACGAGAAGAGAGGTAGTCCAGTTCCTTCACCCCCCATTCCCTCGGGAGGTCATAGTCCACCAGCATGGCCTCACCGATTCTCAGGTGGTTGATGCCGTCCGGCATTTCCTCCTTGTGGACCAGACGGTAGGCCGTGGTTGCGCCCCCGGAGACAATTTCCAGCTTCCGCCCCACGGCTGACTCAATCCGGTCCGCCAGGGCGATCAGCTCTTTCATCTTTTCCACCGTGGGAATGATGCCGCCGTAGCAGCCAAAGTTGGTTCCGATTCCCGCCAGCTCCAAATGGGGCAGCTCCCGCTCCACCCGGACGGCCTGGGCCACCAGTTCGTTCTTATCCCACCATCCCTCCCGCAGATCTCCCAGGTCAGCCATGAGCACCACCTTGTGGCGCTTTGTCCGGTGGGCACAGAGGGCGTTCAGTGCCGTAAGTACCGAGCTGTCGCTCTCCAAACTGTAATCGCACACGCAGGCCACATCCTCCAGCTCGCAGAACATGGGCGTCCGGATCAGCATCGTGGGCAGACCCAGCCCGGAGGCCCGCTCCAGCTGATCAAGCCGAGAGGAAGCAATCTGGTCACAGCCACCCAAAGCCAGCTGCTCGGTAATGGGTAAGCGGCCATTGGCCCCTTTGATGACTCCCGCTACCCGAATTCCGGCGGCGTGACAGCGCTCTGTCACGCCCTCTACGTTCCGGCGGAGCCGGGACAGGTCACAGATCAACCTGGGATAACGCTTGTGTTCCATAATAAACCTCCCCGCCTCTCAAAAGAGGCGCTGTTTTCAGTGTATCCGATTTAAAAAACGACCAGGGAGCGCACCGGTAAGAACGCCATTCTCTACGGTGGGCACCCCCGAGGCCAAGACCATATCGATTCCCCGGTTTGGGAGGGTAATGTCGGTAAACTCCGCCCCGTCGGCAATGGTGTCCGCATCAAAGATCACCAGATCGGCATCCATCCCCGGCGCCACCTGCCCCTTGCCGGGCAGTCCCAAGCGGCGGGCCGCCCGGCGGGTCATCTTGTCCAGCGCCTCCATCAGGGTAAGAGCCCCCTCCTCCCGGACATACTTACCCAGGATCCGGGGAAAGGTCCCCGCCGCCCGGGGGTGCCCCATGCAGCCCCCGCTGATGCTGCCATCACTGCCCAGCAGCCCTGCGGGGTGGGCAATGGCGGCACGAATGCTCTCCTCTTCCATGGCAAAGGCTACCACCTTGACCTCCGGGGTCTCCCGCCGGACCTTTTCATAGAGCTCCTTCGTACAACGCTGCCCGGTGTAGGGCGCGTGGAGCAGCAAAATGCAGTCGTAGTCCACACCCCACTTTTTCCGCCAGTCCATATCGAAAACCGCCGTACCGATCCCCGTGCAGAAAGCGGTATAGGGGTAAGTGTCGTAGCCAAGCAGGGGATTTTCCTCCATCTCCCGCTCCAGGAAAGCCAGAGAGGCGGGCATGTTGTGAGCAGTGCCTGCCAGCGAACTCAGATGGGATATCTGTACCCGGCAGCCTGTGCGCCGGGACAGCCTGGCCATCTCCTCCAGAGAGGGCATACACGCCTCACAGTCGGCCCGAAAGTGGATGGAGACAAAGGGATCCCAGTCCCGCACCGCCTCCACCGCCTCGGTCATTTCATTCTCTGAAATACCCGGACAATACTCCAATCCAAAAGAGAGTCCCCAAGCGCCCGCCTCCAGCTCTCCGGCCAGACGGCTTTGAATCCGGGCTTGAAGCGTCTCGGGAGCGGCGTCATACCAGCCCAAGCCCTCTGCTTCTCGGATGGCGTTGTATCCGGCCAGCATAATGTAGTTGACTGGAGCTCCCCCGCTTCCCCGCAAAATAGCCTTGAACTCATTTATGGGGTGTTTCTGCTGGCCGCAGTTGCCTCCCACACAGGTAGTGACCCCCTGGCGGGCCATATATTCGGAGATGTCATACCGCCGGCTGCCCCCTGCAAATTCTTCCTCGTGCATATGCAGGTCAATAAAGCCCGGAGAGACCACCTTTCCGGCCGCGTCCACCACCCTGTGGGCCTGTGAGCGCTCCCCCGGAGAAAGCAGGGCGGCAATCTTTCCACCCTCCAGGGCAATCTCGGCCCGAACCAGTTCTCCTGCATCAAAGTCTGGAAAACGGCCGCCCACTATTAGAGCGTCATACATAAAAATACTTCCTTGCTGTATATTTTTAAATTTTTATTCACTTTATCAATTTATAGTAGTATAATGCAGTTTTAATCATCTTGTCAACTGCTTCTTTCCCGTTTCGACCGGTTCCATCCCCCACGGCATTGACAAACATCTTTTTACATGTTAAATTTTTGAAGGCATCGCTGCGCAGAGCCGTTTGGGGTCTTTGCGCGGGGATGCCTTCTGAATGAATCCGAAAAAGAGGTGGGCGCAGTGGGACAGGAAAAAACGCTGATGACTCAGGGGCCTATTGGCCAGATCCTGCTGCGGTTCGCCCTTCCCTTGTTTCTGGGCAATTTGTTTCAGCAGTTGTATAACACAGTGGACTCCCTGGTGGTGGGCAACTTCAGCGGAAATGAGGCTCTGGCTGCCGTCAGCTCTTCCGGCAGCCTTTGTTTTCTTATCATTGGCTTTTTTCAAGGCGTTTTCGCTGGTGCCAGTGTTGTCATTTCCCGGCGCTACGGGGCTCAGGATCCAGAGGGCGTGGATCGAGCCGTCCATGCTACGGTCATTTTTTCTCTTGCAGCAGGTCTTTTGCTGACGGTGCTGGGCGTGATGTTTACCCCCACTATTTTGCGCTGGATCGGCACACCGGAAAACGTCATGCCTGACTCTGTTCTCTATTTCCGCATCTACTGCTCCGGCTTGCTGGGGCTGGTCCTTTACAACACCGCCAATGGCATTTTTCAGGCTTTGGGAGACAGCCGCCATCCGCTTTACTATTTGATTGCCTCCTCTGTGGTCAATGTAGTACTCGACCTGTTGTTTGTAGCCGTCCTGGGCATGGGGGTAGCGGGGGCAGCTCTCGCCACGGTGATTGGGCAGTGCCTCAGTGCTCTGCTGGGGTTCCTCCACTTGATGAGCGGACGTTTTCTTGTTCGCATCTCTCTTCGGAACCTCCGGGCCGATCCCACCGTGCTGGGCCTCATTTTTCGTCTGGGCCTGCCCAGCGGTGTGCAAAACAGCGTGATTGCCATTGCCAACGTGGTCGTACAATCCCATATCAATGCTTTTGGAGATAACGCTATGGCCGGATGCGGCAGCTATTTTAAGGTGGAGGGCTTTGTCTTTCTGCCCATTACCTGCCTGACCCTGGCCATGACGACCTTTGTCAGTCAAAATCTGGGTGCACAGCGATATGACCGGGTCCAGCAGGGGGCCCGGCTGGGCACGCTCATGACGGTGGGCCTTTCCGAATTGGTGGGTGTTGCCTTCTTCTGTCTGGCCCCCTTTCTCATTGGACTGTTCAGCCCGGACCCGGCGGTAATCGCCTTCGGCGTCCGCCAGGCGCGAGTGGAGGCTCTTTTTTACTGTATGCTGGCCTTTTCCCACTCCGCCGCCGCCATTCTGCGGGGTGCGGGGCGAGCTGTGGTTCCAATGGTGGTGATGCTGGCGGTGTGGTGTGTATTCCGCATCTCCTATATCACGCTCACAGTCCCGATTTTTCAGGATATCACCGTGGTCTTTACCGCCTACCCCATCACCTGGAGCATTAGCTCGGTCTTCTTCGCTTTGGCCCTCCGACAAGGAAGCTGGATGTCTCCGGGAGCCTGATTTCCCGAGCTGTTTTTTTGTGCGCTCTTGCCCTCTGCGGCAAGGCGCACTTTTTCCTTTTGCCCTTTTACATGCCGACCCTCTTTGTCACATATAGATGCATTAAAAGAAGGAGGGCCTTTTTATGAAAATGATCCTATTTAAACGAAAGAGAGTCACCACGCTGGTCTGTCTGCTGGTGGCGGCCGCCATGTTTTTTGCTGTAAATCACCCCATGGCAGCGGGGGTCACCGCCACTTCCAGACAGCTGCCCATTTACTGCGTCCAACGAGACCAGAAGATGATTTCCATCTCCTTTGACGCAGCGTGGGGGAACGACAGCCTGCGGCAGTTTAACTTCAGTGGAGCCCCTGTTTGGCCAGCTTCTCGCTGCAAGGAGGTCTCCAGATGAAAAAAACGACCAAAACCGCCCGTGTGGAAAAGCCTTCCGCTTACCGCGTCATCCGCAAATTGGAAGGGACCGTCTCCGCGGAGGATCTGGTGAGAAACCTTATCCTGGCACACACGGGCTAAGCCAGCATGAGATGCAATACAGGGGGAGGGAAGCGTCACCCATGGAGGAAAACAGGGGCCCGCAGTGGCAGGCCGCTCTTTACTGCCGCCTGTCCCGGGAAGATGGAGACCGCCCGGAGAGCGACAGCATCGGCAATCAGCGCAAGCTGCTGACAGAATATGTCCAGGCCCACCCGGAATTTGTGGCCTGCGACTGTTACATTGACGACGGCTTTACCGGCACAAATTTTGACCGCCCCGCCTTTCAGCAAATGTTAAGAGATATTGAAGACGGCCGGATCAACTGCGTTTTGGTAAAAGACCTCAGCCGCTTTGGGCGCGACTACATTGACGCGGGCAGCTACCTGGAGCGTTGGTTTCCCGCGCACGAAACCCGGTTCATTGCCGTCACGGACCACATCGACAGCAGCCGCGGCGCTTACGATATGATGATGCCGCTGAAAAACCTTTTCAATGCACAGTATGCCAGGGATATCTCTCAAAAGGTAAAAAGCTCCATTCAGGCAAAACAAAAGCGCGGTGAGTTCATCGGGGCTTTTGCCTGCTACGGCTATCAAAAAGACCCGGAAAACCGCAGCCGCCTGGTAATTGACCCAGTGGCCGCCAAAGTGGTACAGAGAATTTTCCGCCTGTTCGAAAGCGGCGCCGGCAAGCTCCGCATTGCCCGGGCGCTCAATGCGGAGGGGATTCCCTGCCCCAGCGTGTATAAGCGACTGATGGGAGACCGCTACCACAACGGCAGCCGTCTGGATGGCACCACATACTGGACCTATTCCACAATCCACCGCATTTTGAAAAACGAAACCTATCTCGGCAATTTGGAGCAGGGGCGCAGCATCCGCACCCAGCTCCATGGTGCCGCCAGACAAAAGGATCGATCCGAGTGGATTATCGTGGAGGGAACCCATGAGGCCATTATCTCCAGGGAGCAGTGGGAACGAGTTCAGGCGCTGCTCCATCGCAGCGCAAGGGAACCTGATTTTTCCAGTGGCGTCAGCCCGTTCGCCGGGTACTTAAAGTGTGGTGACTGTGGACGGTCCATGTCCAAGACCACCTGGGGCGAAAAGATCTTCTACATCTGCGGCTCCTATAAGCGGTACGGCACAGACATTTGCTCCAGGCACTGCATCTCCGGTGAGGTGCTGGAACGGATACTTCTTTCCGATCTCAACCGAATCATTGCCGCGGTACCTAACCTGCGGGCTCTGGCCGAGCAGGCAGAGAAATCCACGGCGCAGGCCCATTCTGTCGAAGGCGAGCTGGCGCGGCTCAACACCGCCCTGAACCGGGTTCGCCGGATCAAGCAGGGGGTCTATGAGGACTACCGGGATGCCGTTCTGACCCGGGATGAGTATTTGCGTTACCGCAGGGACTATGACGGGCAGGAAGTTCTTCTGCAAAATCAGCTGGCCCGGCTGGGTACCCACGATTCCCATGCAGGCACCCAGGAGTCCTGGGCCGGGCAGTTGGTCCGCCTCGGGCGGCTTACCGCCCTGGATCGGCCAACCATTGCGGAGTTTTTAAAGGAAATCCGGATCTTTGAGAATGGGAATATTGAGATCACTTACCTGCTTTCCAAATTGCTTTGTACACTGCCCTTTGAACATGAATTTCTGTGACCGGCAGCATCCTCTTTCGCATGAGCAGGCCTTCCTTTTTCATAAAAACAGGAAAAACAGAGTCGAAAAACAATATCTTTTTTTCACAAATCTATAACTTTCCGGAAATCTCTTACAGCCGCAGTTAGTTCATGGCGTGTAAGAAATTTCCATTTTCCGTGTGTCCCCTTGCCCTGCGTGAAAATACAATGTTATAATCAAATCACATTTTGAGTTCTTGTTTTTTCTCCCTCGACGCCCCACAACAGATCAAAGAAAACGCACACACATTGACTCGCCCGCCCAACGCTTCGGGCGCGAGTCAATGTGTGTACAAAAAGCGCTCTCTCTGGAGCACATTGACGGAGGAAACACTATGATACAATTATTTGCCGTTGTCGCCGCCATCCTATGTATTCCGCTTCTCACAAAAATGAAAATTTCCGTGGGGCCCACCCTGATCATTCTGGGCGTCTTTGCCGGGGTCTTAGGGCGCCTGCCTTTGAGTGCCATTGGACAGGCCTTTTGGAATGTCTTTGCGGTTCCTTCCACCCTCTCTTCGGTGCTGGCGGTCATTGAAATCGGAATGCTCAGCACCCTCATGGATCACTACGGGCTGCTCAAGCGCATGGAGCTTGCCATGCGCCGCCTGCTGCCCAACCCCAGGCTGATTATGATGCTAATGCCCGCTCTGGTAGGCGCCCTTCAGGCCCCAGGCGGTGCGGCGCTGTCCGCCTCTTTTACCAACCACCTGGGCTCTGAAATTGGCCTCACCCCTGCCCAGCGGGCCGACGTCAACGTCATCTGCCGCCATGTGCTGATGCTTATTGCGCCCTTTTCTGTCAATATGGTCATTGTCAAAAGTCTGGCACCCAATGTGGATGTCATTCGGCTGGGCCTGCTTAACCTGGGCACCGTTATTCTGATGCAGGTAGCGACCTACTTTGTTCTGCTGAGAAAAAGCCACCCCTTGGAGACAGCCCCGCAAGAGGAGGGCAGCCATGGAAAAGCCCTGGTGGAACTTCTTCTCACTCTCTCCCCCATTTTTGCGGTCATTCTGCTGAATACCATGCTGAATGTTCCCTTTCCGGCGGCCCTGCTGGTCTCCATCCTGTTAGTGTTTCTCATTGGAGACCGCAAAGACTTTCCACAATGGCTGGTGCGCAGTTTTAATCCCAGTCTGGCTACCATGATCATCGGCGTGTACTTTTTTCAGAATATTGTAAGCAGCATGAGCGAGCTGCTGAGCCTGTTTACCAATCTGGTCAGCGGCCAGTCCGACCTGGTATTTCTGGCTGCCGTTGCCGGGGTGGGTCTTCTGTTCGGTTTTGCCACCGGCCTTATGTACTTACCCATGGGTATTCTGATTCCCATCGTAGCCACCGCTCCCTACGCCAGCGAAATGGAGATGCTCATTCACCTTTCCTACGCTTTTCTCTGGTGTTTTGTGGGCTATGTCTTCTCTCCCCTTCATCTGTGCCAGCTGCTCAGCGACAAGGAAACCGGCGCCACCGTTGGCGAGCGTTACCGCACTTATCTGCCTCTCCTGCCCGTTCTGCCTGTGCTGACTGTGTTCTTTTACTTCTTTTATCAGCTGATTTTGCTGTGATCCCTTCCGCCTTTCTGTAAAACATAGGGCAGGGCTGCCAAATGGCAGCCCTGCCCTATGTTTTAATATGGATCCTTTTTCCCGGCATCACGTGGATGCCTGTTCCTTCTCGCACCCCTCGATCAGCACATCCCGAAACTTCACTGCCATTGGGGAGAGCTGCTCTTTTGCCCTCCAAACCAGGCTGATATCCCGCACCAGAGGCACATCCACATCCAAGTGAATGGGTACTACATTACTGGTGTCCACCCCACCGGACGTGGGAATAATGGCAAGTCCCTCTCCCATCGCCACCATACTCAGTACGCCGTAATCGTTATAAGCCTCGGCGGTAATGTTCGGCTCAAAGCCGTAGTGCCCGCACAGATCCGCCAGAAGCTTGTTCGTTCCCAGTTTACTGCGGACCCAGACAATAAAGTGTTCATCCTTCAGCTCCGACACAGACACTCGGCTCCGGCCAGCCAGTCGGTGCCCCTTCCACGCAACCAGTTCCACCGGCTCCCGGAACAGAGACTGCTTTTTCAGGCAGCTATACTCCCCATCGGTGGTAAAGTTACTGCATATCCCCAGCTCACACTGTCCCTGCATCACATCTTTTAAGACGGCAGAGGTGTATTTATACTCCATGGAAAACCGGCTGCTCGGGTACTGGCGGCGGAAAGACAGAATTTTATCCGGCAGGTAAACCGCGTACAGGGAGTAAAGGGCGGACATGAAAATGGTGTTCTGCTCGATCTGCACCTCCCGGTGCACCGCCTCTACCCCTCGGTTGATCTCATCAATTGACCGGCTGACATAGTCCAGAAACAGGGCTCCCGTACGGGTCAGCGTCACATTCCGGCCATCCTTTTGAAACAGGGTCGTTCCCAGCTCAACCTCCAGGTTGTGGATGGCCTTAGACAGAGCCGGCTGGCTGATGTAGAGCGCCTCCGCGGCCTTGGTATAGTGCTGAAGCTCGGCCACAGTTTTAAAATAAACAAGGGACTGATGGTTCATAGTCGACTCCTCTCACACGAAATGCGGCGCCAAAATATAGTCAGATTGTACAATTTAAAGACATCCATTTTGGAATGTCATATTAAAAGTAATGAATCAATGGCTAAAAGGAGTTGGACTCTCTTTGCAAAGGCTGATATGATACATACAGCAAGAGGTTCCGCTAAAATACAATAAATTTCGACTTTTCTCTGCAGTTCAGGATAGCACATCTCTTTCGGAAAAGCAAATCGAAAGTATTTTTGATCTTCTTGCAAAGGGAAATGAGAACTCAAAATGTGAAAGGAGAAGAAACAAGTGAACAAGAATTTTAAACGACTGATCACCGGAACCCTTTCTCTGGCAATGACCCTTTCTCTTACTGCGTGCGGTGGCGGGCAGGATGCTCCATCCCCCAGTGCCGCAAGTTCTGACACCGGTGCAAGCAGCGCGCCTTCCGGCGAGAGCATTAATATCCGCATTGCCTCATCCTCCCCCACGGTGGAGTTTGAAGGGGACGGAACCACCGCTTTGGGCATCTCCACCAACTACTTTGTCAACGAGATCTCCAAACGCACCAACGGCCGCATTACCGCTCAGGTTTTCCCCGATGGACAGATTGCCTCCTCCACGCAGGAGTACATTGGCGGCCTCCAGAACGGCGCGTTCGATATGGGCATTCTTAACTGCGGCTCCTGGGGCGACTACACCTCCGCCTTCGCCGGGCTGAATATGCCCTATCTCTACTTCGACTATGATACGGTCTATGCCGTTCTGGATTCAGAAATAGGCGAATCCTGGAAGGAAAAGGCTGAGGCCGATACCGGCTGTATCCCGCTCGGCTACTTTGACATTGGGTTCCGTGAGCTGACCTGCAACAATGAAGTTCACTCTCCGGATGATTTGAAGGGTGTGAAGATCCGCACCATGCCAGATCCCATCCAGACTGCCACCTGGGAGGCCCTTGGCTGCGCGGTAACCCCCGTGGCTTACTCCGAGCTTTACACCGCCCTGCAGCAGAAGATGGTGGACGCCCAGGAGAATCCCCCCAGCAACATCGTCTCCTCCAAGGTCTATGAGCTGCAAAAGTATATGGTTATCACCAACCACAACTTTACCGCCACCATTCCCGCCGCCAGCCCTCTCTTCTGGAATAAGCTGTCTGCCGATGATCAGCAGCTGATCCGCGACGTCATGATTGAGGCGCAGAATAAAGGGCGTGAGAAAACCGCCGAGCTGGCCGACGGCTTTATCAAAACAGTGGAAAATTCCGGCAACACCCAGGTCATCAATCTGACCAACGATGAGCTGAAGATGTTCCAGGACAAGGCCAAAACTGTGTGGCCCATGGTAGAAAAGCAGATGGGCACCGATGCCTATAACAAACTGCTCGACTTCGTGGACAAGTATGAGGCCGGCAAAGCCTGAGGCCAGTCCCGCAGTCTCAATCCACCAGCCCTCGCGTCATACCTTGAAAGGCCCGCCGGCTAGGGGGCGGGCCTTTTGCAACCTTTTTTAGGAGGCAGTCTGAATGAAAAACGGGAAGTTTGACCTAAAGACATTCCTGAACGAATTTGAGCTTTACCTGGCTACCGTCTGCTTTATTATCCTGACGGTGATGCTGACGCTGCAGGTTTTTAGCCGGTTTATCCTCCATCACTCCTGGACCTGGATGGAAGAGTTTGCCACCGTTATGTTTGTGTGGATGATCTATCTGGCCACTTCGGCCGCCGTTACCCACCGCAAGCATCTGCGCATCGACGTTGTTTTGGAGGCCGTCCCCTTCAAAGTAAAAAAGGCCATGCTCATCCTCTCCAATGTTATTTTCGGCGCATTTAATGTGTACATCAGCGTCATCCTGTTTAATGTGATCAAACTGCTGGGCAACAGCAAAACCACGATGCTGCATCTTCCCCAGTCAGTGGTCTACTCCGTCATTCCCCTTGGCCTTCTGATCAGCGTGGTGCGTTTGGTCCAGGACACCATCAGACTGATGAAAGAAAGCGAAGAGAAATTGGGTGCTTCCGCTCCCTCCATGGATCTGAACGCCTGTGAACGCGCCTGGGAAGAAAAGAAAGCGGTGAAGGCGAAAGGAGAGAAAGCCTGATGGCTACAGGTATTATGTTTTTGGTGATGTTTGGTCTGATGTTCCTGGGGGTTCCCATCGCGGTGGCAATTTATATCGCCCTGCTGGTCCTCATCGGCATCAACCCGGTCACCACCGCAAACTTTATTGCGCAGACCCTGTACGGCGGCGTTGCCAACTTTACCAATCTGGCCCTGCCTTTTTTTATGATTTGCGGCACTATTATGGAGACCGGCGGCCTGTCTAAGCGCCTGGTTAAATTCGCCAATTCTTTAGTGGGTAGCATTACCGGCTCTCTGGGCATGGTCACCGTCATTGCCTGTATGTTTTTTGGCGCCGTCTCCGGCTCCGCCCCTGCCACCGTGGCCGCTATCGGCTCGATTATGATCCCCATGATGGTGTCTAACGGCTACAACAAGTACTACGCCACCGGTCTGACCTGTTGCGCCGGCGGTCTGGGCGTTATTGTCCCCCCCAGCTACCCCATGGTACTCTATGGCGTAACCTGCAATGTGTCAGTAGGCGAGCTGTTTATCGCCGGTCTCGGTCCCGCT
This sequence comes from Pseudoflavonifractor sp., assembly GCA_034927965.1. Lineage (GTDB taxonomy): Bacteria > Bacillota > Clostridia > Oscillospirales > Oscillospiraceae > Vermiculatibacterium. The sequence goes on along the minus strand of JAYFPI010000021.1, from coordinate 8,339 downwards.
TTCGTGGTGGGCGGTGTCCTGATGCTTATCAACTATGTGATGTGCAAGCGCTGGGGAATTAAGGGCGACACCAAACTGAATCTGAAGAACATTGCCTCTAGTTTCTGGGACGCTAAGTTCGCGCTGATTATGCCCGTCATTATCCTGGGCGGCATTTATTCTGGTATCTTTACCGCCACCGAGGCTGCCGTCATTGCCTCCGTTTACGGCATCGTTGTGGGCGTGTTTATTCACAAAGAGCTGAAGCTGGAGCCCCTGTGGAGGATCTTCCGGGACAATGCCGCCTTTATTGCCGGCACCATGTTTGTCATGGCCCCCTCCCGCGCCACGGGCCAGGTATTTGCCTACCTGAACATTACCAAGATTATTTCTAACTTCATGTTCAGCATCTCCAACAACACCTATGTGGTCCTCTTCATGATCTTTATTATCATGTTTATTGTGGGCATGTTTGTCCAGACCACTCCCGCCATTGTCATTCTAGCCCCCACCCTCCTGGCCGTTGTTCAGCAGGTGGGCGTGAATCCCATTCATTTTGGTCTTATCATGACTCTGGCTCTTGCCATCGCCTTTGTCACCCCGCCGGTGGCCCTCAACCTGTTTGTGGGTTCCTCTATGACAGGCCTCAGTATCGACAAGATCGTCAAGGCGTTCATCCCATTCCTGGTCGGCTTGATTATTTCCTTCTTCGTGGTTGCCTATGTCCCTGCCATTTCTCTGGGCTTTCTGGGCAACTGGTCCCTGACCTTCCACTAATTTCGAAATAAATAAAGGAGCACCCCACATGAAAATCACCAAAGTTGATGTACTGCATCTGAAAACGAAGCTAAAAGGCGGCCACTGGCGCCCCATCGTCTGCCGTATCTACACGGACGAAGGGATTTACGGCGACGGCGAGGCCGCCCTGGCCTACGGTGAAGCACAGAGCGCCGCTTTCGGCATCCTCCAGAACTTTGCCAAGCTCGTCATCGGCATGAACCCCCTGGATCACGAGATCATCTGGGACAAGCTCTACCGCTCCACCTTCTGGGGACAGAACGGAGGCCCGGTAATCTTCGCCGGGATTTCCGCCATTGATATCGCCCTCTGGGACATTAAGGGCAAGTATTACAATGCCCCGGTCTATCAGCTCTTGGGCGGCAAGCGCCGGGACCATCTGCGGACCTACGCCAGCCAGCTTCAGTTCGGATGGGGCCCCGAAATCATCCCCCAGCGTAGCCCCGAGGACTACGCCCGGGAAGCCAAGCGGGCAGTGGCCGAGGGCTACAACGCCATCAAGATTGACTTTTTCACCTTTAAGCCCGATGCGGGCAACTTTGGCGATACCGACCGGATCGGCCTGCTCCCCCCCGACTACCTAAACCTGTATGAGTCCCGGGTCAAGGCAGTGCGGGAGGCAATCGGCCCAGACGTAGATATTATTATTGAGAACCACTCCTTTACCGACGCCCAGTCCGCCGCCCAGCTTGGAAATCTGGTAAAAAAGTACAACATCTTCTACTTCGAAGAACCCACTACCCCCACCCCTCAGCTGTCCAAATTTGTTCACGACGAAACCGGCCTGCCTGTCGCCAACGGTGAACGCATCTACACCCGCTGGCAGTATATCGAGTACTTCAAGCAAAACGCCATCCAGATCATTCAGCCCGATGTGGGCACCTGCGGCGGCATCACCGAGATTAAAAAGATCTGCGATATGGCTTACGTCTTTGACGTGGGTGTCCAGGTCCACGCCTGCGGCAGCCCCCTTTCCACCGCCGCCGCCCTCCACCTGGAGTGCGTTATCCCCAACTTTGTCATTCACGAACACCACACTTACGCGCTGAGCCCTTACAACCGTGAGCTGTGCATCCATGACTATCAGCCCGTCAACGGAAAATACGCCCCCCCTGAGCTTCCCGGTCTGGGCAACGAGCTGTCCGAGGTCGCCTTCCGCAATTGCGACATGGTTACTATACAGTAATCTTTGAAGCATTTATTCTTTTGTCTCCATTAAACTGCAAAACCAAATTTACAAGGAGGAACAGATATGAAAATTACAAAGGTGGACGTATACGTCCTGGACGCCGGCGAGCAGCGCGGTGCCCGCTACCCGATCTGCTGCCGGGTACACACAGACGAGGGCATCTACGGCGACGGCGAAGCGGGCGTTGCCTACGGAACCGGCTACACCGCAGCCTATGGCATGGTCATCGACATGGCCAGACACATCATCGGCATGGATCCCATGAACACCGAGCTCATCTGGGAGACCATTTTGAAGGGCACCTTCTGGGGCCAGGGCGGCGGCGTAGTAGTCTTCTCCGGAATGTCCGCGCTGGACATCGCCCTGATGGATATTAAGGGCAAGGCTCTGGGCGTGCCCATCTACCAGCTGCTGGGCGGGAAGTGCCGGAACGAGCTGCGCTGCTACGCCTCTCAGCTTCAGTTCGGCTGGACCACTAAGATCGGTCCCTGGGGCCCCGACAAGGAGTATGTGGACATCGTCCGCCACGCAGTAAGCGAGGGCTACGACGCGGTAAAGATTGACTTTACCACCTATGATGAAAACGCCAAAAAGATCCCCCATCTGTCCAAGGAGGGCTTCCCCGACCGAAAACTGTATCGCCGCGTGGAAGGCCGCATGGCCGCCATCCGGGAGGAGTTCCCCGACGTAGATATTATTGTGGAGAACCACTGCCAAACCGATTTGAACTCCGCTATCCGCATCGGCGAGCTGTGCGACAAGTACGACATGATGGCCTATGAAGAGCCGGTCTCCATGCTGAACCCCCAAATGATGAAGGAGCTGCATCAGCGGGTGCACACCCCCTTGGCTGCCGGTGAACGTATTTACTCCCGCTGGGGCTACTACAACTTCTTCAAGGACAACTCCGTCCAGCTCATTCAACCGGATGCCTGCAACTGCGGCGGCATCACCGAGCTGAAGAAAATTGCCGATATGGCGCACGTCTTTGACGCCCGGGTCCAGGTCCATGTGGCCGGCGCTGTCATCACAAACGCTGCTTCTCTCCAGCTGGAGGCCGCCATTCCCAACTTCGCAATCCATGAGCATCACTTCCGCACCACCCAGGCGTGTATCAATAAGCTGGGCAAATATGAGATGCAGCCTGTCAACGGCAAGTACATCATTCCCGATCGCCCCGGCCTGGGCCAGGAGCTGTCTGATTTTGCCATCGAGACCGCTCTCATGCACACTGAGGTCAACGAATACGTTCCCGCTGCACAATAACGCTCCTCTCTTTTTTAGCTCTGCGGCAAAACGGCCACCTTACGGCGGCCGTTTTGCCGCAACATCCCTCACCCCCGATATTGGAGGCCACTATGAAAGAATTTCAAATTCCATATTATAACACCACGCTCCCCCTTCACGTGAAGGAAACAAATCTGCGGGGAGTGCTCACTGCCCGCATGCAGGAATGCACCCCTGAAAAGAGCGAGGCCGACCTGGTTCGTGAGGCGCTGGCCCATCCCATAGGAAGCAAACCTCTGCGGGAACTGGCCGCCGGAAAAGACCAGGTGGTTCTGGTGACCAGCGACCACACACGCGCGGTCCCCAGCCGGATCACCCTGCCCATTCTTTTGTCTGAGATCCGCGCGGGAAATCCCCATGCGGAGATCACCATCCTCATTGCCACCGGGCTGCACCGCCCCACCACCGAAGCCGAGCAGCGAAAAATGTTCGGCGACGAAATTGTGGACCATGAGACCATCGTGGTCAACAACGCTTTCCGCCCGGAGGACTTTGCGGATCTGGGCCTGCTCCCCTCGGGCGCCAGTTTTTTTGTCAACCGTCTGGCGGTGACATGTGATTTGCTGGTATGCGAGGGCTTTATCGAACCGCACTTTTTTGCGGGCTTCTCCGGCGGCCGCAAGAGCATTCTCCCCGGCATCTGTGCGGAGAAAACCGTCAATGAAAATCATTCTTTCCGTGCAATTTCCAGCCCCTGGGCCAAGACCGGCATTCTGGAGCACAATCCCATCCATGAGGATATGATTGCCGCCGCTCGGCGGGTCAACGTACAGTTTATTTTAAATGTAGCTCTGGGTGCACAGAAAAACATTGTGGCTGCCTTTGCAGGCGACCTGGAAGCGGCCCACAGTGCCGGCGTGGATTTTATCCGCAGTCAGTCCCAGTGCCCGGCGGTGCAGGGAGACATCGTAGTTACTTCCAACGGCGGCTACCCTCTGGATCAGAATCTTTATCAGTCCCCCAAGGCTGTGGCCACCGCCGAGGCCTGCTGCGCCGAGGGAGGGGTCATCATCATGGTCTGCTCCTGCGTGGACGGCATGGGCGGCACCAATTTTGAACGGCTCATCACTCTGGGTACTCCGGCGGAAATTGAGGCCTACCTCTCCGCCATTCCGCCGGAACAGACCATTCCCGAACAGTGGTGCCCCCAAATCTACGCCCGTATCCTGAAAAAACACCCGGTTATCCTGGTGACCACCTATCTGGACCATGACCTGGTCTGCAGAGCCAACATGATCCCCGCCTCCACCCCTGACGAGGCCCTCGCTCTCGCGTATCATCTCAAGAGTGAAAGCGCCGGCGTGGTAGTCATTCCAGACGGCGTGTCCGTGCTGGCCGTCTCACAAAAGGAAGTGTCGGTATGAGTGAACGAAAAATTGCCCTGAAGGTACATGACAAGGACAATGTTGCCACCCTGTTTGCCAACGGAGTGTTCCGCGGAAGCGAGGTGGAGGTGCAGGACAAGTCCGGCCGCCGGGAGGTCCTCCGGGTTCTGTCGGACGTACCCTACGGCCACAAAATCGCCATCCAGGACATCTCCCTGGGTCAGCTGATTATCAAGTATGGAGAAGAGATCGGCATCGCCACCAGAAACATCCGGGCCGGAGAGCACGTCCACGTTCAAAACCTGGACAGTATGCGGGGCCGGGGCGACTGGGGAAAGGAGGACAAATAACATGGGTGATACCTTTATGGGATATGTCCGCCCAGACGGACAGGTGGGCGCCCGCAACCACGTGGCGGTCATTCCCAGTGTAACCTGCGCCGGAGACGTAGCCTCTGCCATCGTCCGGCAGGTAGCCGGCACCGTAGGGTACTTCCACCATCAGGGCTGCTGCCAGCTCCCCCCCGACCTGGATCGGGTCACCGAGACCCTTATCTCCCTGGGCAAAAGTCCCAACGTGGGCGCGGCTTTGATCGTAAGCCTGGGCTGTGAGGGCACCGACCACGAAAGGCTCACCGCCGAACTGCGCAAAACGGGTAAACCGGTCAGGATCATCCGCATCCAGGAGTTGGGCGGAGTAAGCGCCGCAATCAAGGAAGGCATTGACGCCGCCTCCGAGCTGGTGATGGCCATCTCCGGCCTTCAGCGCCAGCGCGTCGGCATCGACCGGGTTACCATGTCCATCAAGTGCGGTGCCTCCGACACCACCTCCGGCATGGCTTCCAACTGTGTGATCGGCTATGTGGCAGATAAACTGGTGGATTTGGGCGCCACGGTGGTCTTTGGCGAAACCACGGAGTTTCTGGGCGGCGAACATCTTTTGGCCCGCCGGGCGGTTTCGGAGCCGGTGGCACGTAAAATCTTTGAGATCGTCAACCGCATGGAGACCAGAGCCAAAAGCATCGGCTGCGACATGCGCCGGGGCCAGCCCACTCCCGGCAATATGGAGGGGGGGCTCTCCTCCATTGAAGAGAAGAGCCTTGGCGCCATTGTCAAAAGCGGTACCCGCCCCATCCAGGGCGTGCTGGAATACCCCGAGACCATCGGCGACCGAAAGGGCCTTTGGATCAAGGACACCCCAGGTCGAGAACCGGAGATCCTCACCGGCATGGCCGCTACCGGAGCACAGTTTATGATGTTCTCCACCGGCCGGGGAGCACCCCAGGGCTTTCCCACCATGCCGGTGTTTAAAGTGTGCGGCAACCCCAATACCTACGAGCGGATGCGCCACGACATGGATCTCAATGCCGGCCGCATCATCACCGGTGAAAAGAGCATCGAAGAGGTAGGCGAGGAGGCCTATGCTGCCATTTTGGAACTGCTCTCTGGAAAGCATACCAAAAACGAAACTTTGGGCTACCACAGCTCGATTGACATCTACACGCTGGGCCCTGTTATCTGAACACACAGGGAAACGGCAGCACAGCGCCTGCATGGGCAGATCGCCTTCGGTTCGCAAAGGCCAGGAAGGTCGTGAATAAGTACGGACATGATGACCCTGCTCTCCGTTTTGAGCAAAATGATGCTTCTGATCGCCGTGGGCTTTTGCGCCGCCTGGGCAGGACTTCTGCGGGAGGAAGGCCGAAAACACATTACCGACCTGGTCATCGACCTGATTTACCCCTGCTACGTCCTCAATAGCTACCTCAAAAATATCGGAATGTTCAATGGTAACGCCATGCTTCTCACCTTGGGCATTTCCGTTGCCTATTCTCTTACCGCGTTCCTGGTCAGCCACTTTGTCTTTCCCCACGTCCCTGTGGCCCGCCGGTGCATTCTTCAATACGCGACGGTTGTCTCCAACTCCGCGTTTCTGGGGCTTCCCATGGTGGAAAATGTGTTTGGCAGTCAAGGTCTGCTCTGTGCCTCCATTTTTATCATCCCGCTGCGCATTAACACCTTTGGCCTGGCTGTCGGCTACTACGCGCCGGCTTCTGCGGGCGGCCTGTGTGCAAAGGTTAAAAGCATGGTGACCCAGCCCTCCATTTTTGCCACCATCCTTGGCATTCTCATCATTTTCATTGGCAGGCAGCCTCCCGCCTGGTGCACCGCTACACTGGCTTCAGTGAGCGCCTGCTCCACCCCGCTGTCCATGATGGTGATCGGAGCCGTCATCTTCTCCAATTTAAATGAGATGCACCTGCGCGTCCTGACACTGCAATTTACTCTCCTCCGCCTTATTCTCATTCCTGCAGCGGTCTACCTCATCCTTCGCCCCATCGGGATCGACCCCGTTCTGCGGGGAACCGCCGTTCTGATGGCCGCCATGCCTGCCGGAACCACCGGGGCGCTCCTGGCCGACAAGTACGGCATGGATGTCAGTTATGCGGGCGAAATCATTTTAATTTCCACCCTCATCTCCATGGTCACACTGCCCGTCTGGTGCTATCTGTGTCTGTTCCTTCCATGACATCCGGCATTACTCCACCTTGATGGTTGCCGCTGTTTATCATCACCGTGGGGGAACGAGGACACACAGGCGCTGATTGATATTTTGGGAAAATACAACGTCAAGGCCACTTTTTTTGTGGTGGGTTCCTGGGTAGACAAATATCCGGAATCGGTCAAAGCCCTGTGTGACGCGGGTCATGAGGTGATGAATCACTCCAACACCCACGCCCACATGTCCCAGCTCTCCCGAGACGAAATTATTGCCGACGTGAACACCTGCAACGACAAAATTGAAGCGGTCACCGGCGTGCGGCCCACACTGATCCGCCCTCCCTATGGGGAATATGACGACAACGTCATTTCGGCCATCCGCTCTATCGGCATGGAGCCCATCCAGTGGGACGTGGATCTGTGTGAAACAACTTCAGGCCCTTCCAGTTCAAGCAGATCCATATCAGTCATATGTAAAAACAGCCGGCCTGTCGGATTTTCTCCGTCAGGTCGGCTGTCTGTTTGCGGCAAACGCCGGGTCATACTTTACTTTGACTCGTCGCTCTCGCGCTTTCTGCCAAAAATGAGGATCCCGCCAAAAGCGCTTCCGCTGGCCACCATGGCCGTAATCAACAGCGGAAGGTTGGTTTCATCGCCGGTTTGAGGCATGTCGCCCATTGGGACACCCTCTTCATTGATCTCAATATCCGGCAGCTCTCCAGCGGGCACATCACCTTCGTCGATCACGACATCTCCCTCTCCGATATCCTCAGAGGGGGCGGGGCTTGGAACTGCAGTGGAAACAGGCTCAGATGGCGTGGCGGTGGGTGTCGTCCCCGGCTCTGAAGTGGTGGGCGTTTGACTGGGTTCGTCGTCACCCCCGCCGTTGCCACCGCCTGTTACCTGCTCAGCGTAGAAATACCAGTCCACATAGCATACGGCGTTTTGGAACTCATTCCCCATCTCAATGGGAACTTGCAGATCCACGGTCAGATCCTCGCCGGTCCCTTGGGCGAAGGTTCCCAAATAAATGCCTTGGGCATCTTCCCCCGCATTCAGAACATCCAGCTTATTTGCTCCCTGGCTGACGGTCAAAGCCATGGCGTTCAGGAATGCCTTGTTTGCGTCGGTATTGTCGCCGCAAACCCGGGCATACAGGTAGATCTTGTATGAGCTATCGTTACCGGCCGCAGCCTGGACCCGGATCGTCTGGGTCAAATGGTCTCCGGGCATCACATTCTTAAAGTTGTCGAACAAATC
>JAYFPI010000038.1:0-22503 GCA_034927965.1 Pseudoflavonifractor sp. | reverse complement strand
AAGTGAAAACAGCTATCGGTTCTGGCCGAAGCTTTCTTGATCGATATACAGCGATCTGTGAAAGTATCTTTCAGCTTGCCCGGCGGCATCCTCTCTACTTTGAGGGACTTATCGGCAATATCAACGTCGATATTGAATCTGAATCCACACCTGTAATCTATAAGAAAATCTATGCATTGGGGGAACAGCTCAACAGCGAACTGGAAGAATTGATCAACGCAGGAAAAGAGGAAGGCTTGATTGCCAGCAATCTCCCTTCTTCCGCTCTTTTGGAATATCTGTGGGGAGGCATTTCTGGAATCATCAGAATGTTACTTCAAAAGCCGGGCTATCTGCGGATACAGAATCTAAATGAAAACCAATTTGCCGACTTTTGCTTTGAAAGACTGTTGTGCGGATGTAGGCCACAAGTAAACCAGGAGATGAAAAAATGAAGAAAATAGGACTGAGGATTATGATTGTATCAATGATATGCGTTCTGGCAGTGGCGTCGGTTTTCATCTGTGCGATCATACAGGGGAAACCGCTTGAGGTATCTCCTTCTCGCATGCTTGACGGCGTAGACGAAACCGTCTGCGATGCACTGTGGTATGCATCCATTGCAGCAAATTCACACAATTCGCAGGCGTGGACGGTAAAGCTCTATCCTGATGAAAAACGGTTGGAGATTCGTATTGATGATACTCGAACGCTGGCGGTGGTAGATCCCGATAAACGAGAAGCCTATCTCTCGCTTGGCTGTTATCTTGAAACGATGTGCACGTCTTTTGAGGCCCACGGATTCGATACAAACGTTTCCTATTCCGAGAATCCAGACGGATTTACAGCGATTCTGGCCTATTCCTCAAGGGAGAATGCCAATATTCGAAGCGACAAGCTTTCGCTGATTGACAAACGACATACAGACAAATCTGCTTTTTCAACGAAGGCGATTGATGAAGAAACGGTCAACAAACTGCTTAGACGGTATCCCTCCGTTTTATGTTTTAAAAACGGTTCTTCCCAATTTACATATTTGCGCGAAAATACTCTGAGCGCAATTAAGGTGCAATCTGCGGATCAAGCGTATCGGGATGAACTGGCGAAGTGGATGCGGTTTTCTGATCAGGAAGCCGAGGAAAGCCTTGACGGAATCACTGCTGAAATGATCGGACTCAAAGGCGTGATAAAGTCACTCTATTACTGGACAACCTCCCATGAAAGCGCTGGGGGAGAAAAATTTTCCAAGCAGGGTATTGCAGCTGCAGAAAAACAGCTCAATGGCTGCGGCGCATTTTTTGTGGTGATTGGAGGCAATTCGCCATCGGAATTGGTGGACACCGGACGAATCACACAGGCACTCTGGTTTGACTGTACCGAGGAAAGGATTGCGGTCCAACCCATGAGCGCAATGCTGGAGACACAACCGTTTGCGAACGCCATTCAGACAGACCTTTCGACAGAATTGCCTGTACAGATGATATTAAGAGTCGGTTATGTGGATGAATATGGAACAAACAGTGGAATCAGACGAGCGCTTTCGGACTATATTCAGGTTGCATACAAAAATTAGAAGCTCGCACAGCGTAATAATGTGGCCTGTAGTGGCCAAATATATAACGAAACGGACATGTGCTTGCCTTTTTTCAAAAAGAAAGGTATAATATAACTTCACATAGAAACAAGTGAGGTGTCTTTTAGATGCGCGAAATCATTATGATACTGATCCTGCTGGCGGTTGTTTATTTTTTGACAAAACGAAAAAAAGCCAAGGAGGAGGAAAAGAAGCCGGAGCGCCCGAAGTTCTCTCCCATTCCGGTAGAGGTAGAGGAGGGCTGTTGGTCCTGCACTCCCGAAGAGCTGCTGGACAATGTGAGCTTGTCCGTTTATCAGACAAAGACCATGGCAATGCCGGTTTATATTTATGGCCCTGGCTACATGCCACAGGACAAGCGCCATTGGGTGACTCTCACTTCCAGTGAAGATGGAAAACTCACCGAGGTGGTAATTACCTGGTGTCTGGACGACGACAAGGAGATTCGGGGCGGTGCGTCCAACTATTCCGGTACTTTCCTGGCGGTCTTGGCCAATGAGGAGTGCGACCAGATCATTTGGGAGATTAACCGACTGACCAGCCAGCATGAGGAGGGGCTAGCGGACGAGCTGACCCGATACAGTCCCAAGAGTCGTGTTTATGTCTCTGTGGGGGCAGACAGCAAGCGGATTATCACCATTGTCATTACTCCAATCACTCCGGGCGAGCTGGCGAATTACCGGGCGGAAAAAGAAGCCCAGGCTGCCATTAAGGCTGCGCGGGAGGAGGAGCAGCGGAGGGCCTTGGAAAAGGAGAAGGAGTAATCTGCTATGGCCCGATACGGATTTATTCATGATAAGCTGGACATCAAAATGCTGGAACTTTACCTGATGTCCCATGCCGCAGGCCCTATTGATTTTGACACGCTCTCCGATCTTTCTATGCGCCATGAGGGCGTGGACTATTTTGATTTTGCGGAGGCCACGGCAGAATTGGTGGAGAGCGGACACTTGACACAGGACAGAGACTGCTACCTCATTACGGAGAAGGGCCGAACCAACTCCGCCGCCTGTGAGAGCAGCCTGCCCTATTCCGTCCGCCGCCGGTGCAACCAGGATTTGGCCCCTGTCAATGCGGCGCTCCGGCGCAATGCGCAGATCCGGGGGGAGAAGCGGGAAAACGGGGATGGATCCATTGTGGCCCGCATGACACTGGACGATGACGGCGGAAACCTGTTGACCATCGAGCTTCTGTGTCCGTCCAACGCGCAAGCAGACCGGCTGATTGAAAACTTTCGCGCCCAGCCTGAGCGAATTTATAACGAGGTGCTGGAGGCGCTGACTGCGCCGGGGGAATCTGAGGAGTGAATCCATGACGGAACCTGTTTTGTTTGGCCTTCCTATTAGTATTGCGTTTTTATACTTTATCGTCTATTCCGTTTTGGGTTGGTGTATGGAAACGGTCTACTGCTCGGTGCTTGAGCACCGCTTTGTGCCCCGAGGCTTTCTTTACGGACCTCTGTGCCCCATTTATGGGGTGGGAGTTCTGATGATGATCTGCTGGTTTCAGCCGCTCATGGGAAATCCGGTGCTCTTTTACGTCACAGCCACGGTATGCATGTCCACCTGGGAGTATTTTGTGGGCTGGTTCTTGGAAACCACTACCCACATTAAATATTGGGACTACAGCCGGCACAAGTTTAATATCAAAGGTCGTATCTGCCTGTGGGTTTGCCTGATGTGGGGCGTACTCTCTTTTGTGGTACTCTACTTCATCCATCCTGCGGTAGTTGGTCAGCTGGATCGAATCGCCCCTATTCCGCGCTATGTGCTTGACGGGGTATTCCTGGGCATTTTAATTGCGGATACAGCTGCCACTGTCTATCAGTTGGCCCGCACCTCGCTGCTGCTGGATAAGCTTCAGCAGGCTGGAGACGAGCTGCGGCTCCAGGTCCATCTGGGACGAACGGAGCTCTCCAACCGTCTGGTGGAGGCCAGAGAGTGGCTGGATGATCTCATTCCGGAAGAGCTGGACGAGAAGGGAAGAGAGCTCAAGGCTCGATATGATGAGCTGGTATCCAATGCTGAGCGCTTCAGCCGCCGTTTCCGTGTTCGCTACAGCCACATGAGCGCAACAGATAGAGACCGCGAGGCGCTTGAGAGTGTGGAACGTCTGGGCGAGAAACTCAAAGCTCGGCTGACAGAAGCCAAAGCCTCCAACAAAGAGGCGCAGAAATAAAAAAGTTACTGACCGATGGGCCGCAGAGAAATCTGCGGCCCATTTTTAAACCAAAAACGGATTGCATTTAGATTATGTCTACTAAATACGGTTTTATAAAAGGAAAGGAAGTTGAGTTACAGGTCTGTGGACAAAACGGTGTAAAATGGGGAAAACTACTTGTAGAAAAAGGAAAAACGGATGTGGATAACCATGTGGAAAATGTGGATAACTATTTGTAGATACAATTATCAATTAAAATTATGTAAATCAAAATGGAGCGGGGAACGGTTAAAAAAATGGCCTGGTTAAAAAAAATAACGGCTTTTTGCTTCAATATAAAGAATTCAAAAAAGAGAGAAGAAAAAGAGAATGGCAGGTTATACAAAAAGTATTGATGGGTAAAAAACGTGCTGTCAGCACATACTGAACGGGAAGGGAGAGGAAGTATGGAGGAAGAGACACGCAGAGAAGAGCGGCGGGAGATTGAAGAGCTGGGCTCGTCCCGGATTTGTACGCCCCGGGGAACCATTCACACATTGACGATTGTAGGGCAGATCGAGGGCCACCAAATGTTGCCGCCTTCCGCTAAGACTACCAAGTATGAGCATGTTCTTCCGCTGCTGGCCATGGTGGAGGAGAGCGATGAGGTGGACGGGCTGTTGGTGCTGCTGAATACGGCGGGAGGCGACATTGAGGCTGGCCTGGGCATTGCGGAAATGATAGCCGGGATGAAAAAACCCACGGTTTCTTTGGTTCTGGGCGGTGGACATTCCATAGGGGTTCCCTTGGCGGTGGCGGCGAAGACATCTTTTATTGCCCCTTCGGCGGCTATGACCATCCATCCGGTGCGGCTTTCGGGGACGGTGATTGGTGTCAGCCAGATGTTTTACTATTTTCAGCGAACCCAAGAGCGGATCGTCCAATTTGTCACCCGCAACAGCCGGATTAGCCGGGATGCGTTTTTGAAGCTGATGCTGGAAACTGGGGAGCTTACCGGAGATGTGGGAAGTGTGATCTATGGAGAGGAGGCGGCGTCTCTGGGCCTGATTGACCGGGTGGGAGGGCTTTCCGATGCATTGGAATGCCTCCATGGGCAGATTGAGACGGCGCGGAAAGAGCGGCAGAAGGACGGGGGATGACCCCGTCCTTTTTCCGTAGAAAAAGCCGATGGAAATAAGACAGGGAGTATGCTATAATAAGCCCGCGGCAATTTTAACGATCGCCTCAGCCCTGCTATGGGCGGGCGATGAAAACTTCGCTGCGGGACATTTGGACGCATAGAAGGGGTTGTCCCGGGGATATGCTGTATTGGCTGGACCCAGTGTTTCTTGGGTTACGTTATTATTGGAGGGATCAAATTGGATTACATATCGACTATTTTTATGGGGGTGCTCCAGGGAGTTGCCGAGTTTCTGCCCATCTCCAGTTCAGGGCACCTGGCGTTGTTTCAGCATTTTTTCGGTATGAAGGACTTTGAGTCCAAGCAGCTCTTTTTTACCGTAATGCTTCATTTCGGCACACTTGTTTCGATCTTCATCTACTACTGGAGAGATATTTTGGATATGATCCGGGAATTTTTTCTGGGCATTGCCTCCCTCTTTTCCAGAAAGGGGGAGCGGGAACGAAACAATACGCCTCCGGCTCGGCGGCTGGTGCTCCTCATTATTGTGGCCACATTGCCCTTATTTGTGATCCTGCCTGTGAAAAACTTGATCGAATCGGCCACCAGTAATGCCACATTTGTCTCTCTGGCCTTGCTGGCCACCGGATTTCTGCTGTTCTTTTCCGACCGGCTGGCCAAGGGCCGAAAGACAGCCAGGACAGCCACGCTGGTGGATGCACTGGTGGTGGGCTGTGCGCAGGCAGTGGGTACCTTGCCCGGGATCTCCCGCTCCGGCATCACCATCTCGACCGGAATGCTCCGGGGCTATGACCGCTCTTTTGCAGTTCGGTTCTCTTTCCTGATGTCCTTGCCCGCGGTACTGGGCGCTACGCTCCTGGAGCTGAAAGATTCCCTGGAAGCTGGCCTTGACCCTGCGATTCTCCCATATTGTCTGGTGGGGATGGCAATTGCCGCTGTGGTGGGCTACTTTGCCATTCGACTTGTGAACCTGCTGGCCAGTAAGGGGAAATTTGGTGTTTTTGCCTACTACTGTTGGGCTGTGGGTGCGGTGTCCCTGGTGGCAGGTTTTGTGGTCAAGTAAAGATTGCTTTGTTGAGAGGAAGGGCTTCCGGTCCGCGCGGGCCGGAGGCTCTTTTCTGTCCGCTTTTCCCTTGAAAAGAGTAAAGAATTGCGGTATGATTTAACTTGAAAGTTTATTGCCGCCCCTGCTTGGGCGAGATTCCCGAAAGGATGATCCCATGGCCACTACACAAAAGAAAACCAATTCCACCCGGAAAACGGGAGGGGCACCCGGGCGCTCCGGCAATACCACCGGACGTCCGTCCGGAGAAACCAGATCCTCGAGCCGTCAGAAGGCGTCGGCACCCAAGCCTTTTCGCCGGGAGATCGGGGCACTGGTGTGCCTTTTGCTGGCCATTTTCTCGACCCTGGGGTACTTCAAGGTGGATGCCCTCTTTATCAACTTTTTTTGCGGGACGGTAAAGGGACTGATCGGCTGCGGATATTGGCTGTTGCCTCCGATGCTGCTGATTTCCAGTGCAATTCTGGCGTTTCACCGTGGCCGACCTGTGCGGCTGAGGCTATGGTGTGCATTGCTGACACCTGTGTTGGCGGGCGGATTTCTTCACCTTCTGCTGGCAAAAGGGGACTACCCCTGGACGACGGCGCTGGTTGGAAGCCTGTGGAAGAGCGGAAAGGAGCTGGCTTCCGGCGGTGTGTTGGCCGGCGTTTTGGCCCAGGGGCTGATCGCGGTGTTCAGCAAGATTGGCGCCGGAATCATCTTTATTCTGCTTGCGGTTGGGATGCTCATGGCGGCCTGCAATGTGACTGCCGTGGATATTCTGGACTGGTTTAAGAACCGGCCTCATCCCGAGTATGAAGAAGAGGAATTGCCGGAATCCGCACCGAAGCCCGCCCATCCGGCGGCCCTGCCCAAAGAGAAGCGCCGACCTGCCATCGATATCCCTGTGGACGACGGCCCCCTGCCGCAGACAAAGCCGGAGGAGCCGGTTTCTCCAAAGCGGGGCTTCTTTGACCGTAAGGCCAGAGTCCCTGCTCCAGATCAGGTTTTGGGAGGAACAGAGCAACCCGCTGAGAAGCCATCTGCTTCCGCAGGAGAAGAGGTTCCTCCTGCTCCAACCATCGTTCCCCCCGAGCCCTTTCCGCTGCCGAAGGAAGAAATCCTGGAACAGGCAGCACAGTCTGCGCCGGAGCTGATTTCGGCGCCGGTTGTGTCTTCCGGCGGGGACAGCGTGCCCACCATGCCGGAGATTGTCCGGGAGCCGGCGGTGCCTAAGGTGAAGCATGGAGATGCAGAGGCCGCCGCCGCCCAGGTGAGCCGGGAGGTGGAACAGACCCTGAGCCAGGCAGCCCCTGTGTATCAGTATCCACCGGTTTCCCTGCTCACGGCCGGAGAAGAGGGAGACTCAGCCGGCGTTGCGGGAGAGCTGCGTTCCAATCAGGCCCGGCTCACAGACACCATTCATTCCTTTGGGATTGATGCTAATATCGTCAACGTTACCCGAGGACCTTCGGTCACCCGATATGAACTGGAGTTGGATCAGGGTGTCCGGCTCAACAAGCTCACCAATCTAGCTGACGACATTGCCCTGGCTCTGGGGGCCTCTGGCGTGCGTATCGCGCCCATCCCCAATAAGATTTCCATGGTGGGCATTGAGGTACCCAATAAGCTGGTCACCCCGGTGTGCATTCACGACGTAATTGATTCCAAAGAGTTTCGCAATCATGCCTCCAAGGTGGCCTTTGCTGTGGGCAAGGACATTGGCGGCAACTGCATTGTGGGCAACATTGCCAAGCTGCCTCATATGCTCATTGCCGGTACTACCGGCTCGGGAAAATCGGTGTGTACCAACTCCCTCATTGTCTCTTTGCTCTATAAGGCAACGCCCGAGGAAGTGCGCCTCATTATGGTGGATCCTAAAATGGTGGAGCTGGGGATTTACAATGGAATTCCCCATCTGCTTATCCCCGTGGTCACCGACCCAAAGAAGGCAGCCGGCGCGCTGCAATGGGCAGTCACTGAAATGATGAAACGCTATCGGATGTTTTCCGAGGTTGGGGTGCGGGATCTGGCATCCTACAACACGCATGCTGCCCGCTCAGGAGAGATGTCCAAGCTGCCCCAGGTAGTGGTTGTGATTGATGAGCTGGCCGATCTGATGCTGGTGGCTGCCAAAGAGGTGGAAGAATCCATCTGCCGGGTGGCCCAGATGGGCCGCGCTGCCGGGATGCACCTTGTCATCGCCACCCAGCGCCCCTCCGCCGACGTCATTACCGGGCTCATGAAGGCCAATATTCCCTCCCGCATTGCCTTTGCGGTGGCCTCTTCTCTGGAGTCGCGCATTATTCTGGACCAGACTGGAGCGGAAAAGCTGGTGGGCCGGGGCGATATGCTTTATTTCCCGTTGGGTTCCGGCAAGCCCACTCGTGTACAGGGCTGCCTGATTTCCGACGAGGAGGTGGCCCGGGTGGTGGAGTTTGTCAAGCAGGAGGGCTCCGCTCAGTATGATGAGGCCGTGCTCCATGAGATCGAGCAGAATGTGGCCGGCAATGAAAAGGGGAGCAAAGGGGTTGGCGGGTCTGCCCCCCAGGATGTGGACAACAGTTATGACGAGCTGCTGCCCTCCGCCATTGAGGTGGTGGTGGAGACCGGAATGGCTTCGGTCTCAATGCTTCAGCGGCGGCTCAAGCTGGGCTATTCCCGGGCTGCCCGTCTGGTGGACCAGATGGAGGAGAAGGGAATTGTAGGTCCCTTTGAGGGTTCGAAGCCCCGTCAGGTGCTTATCACCAAAGAACAGTGGCAGGAGATGCAGTACAAGCAAGGGATGGTGAATTTGGCTCCCGACGCTGCTCTGATTTCGGAGCCGGTACCCGAGGAACTGGACTACGAGGGAGATGCGGTGCCCCAGTCCCGGGATATGCCCCCTTTTGATGTGAATGGAGAGGACTTTTAATGGAACAACTTATCTTTGCTCCCGAGGAAAAAGTACAGTCCCGTTTGGGCCTGGGAGAGTATAACCGACGATTTTTTCGGGAGACAGCCGACCTCTCCTGCTGTATAGAGCAGGATGGGATTTGCTTGGGTGGGATTACTGCCTGGCGAGCCGATGAATTGGTGATGGTGGACCTCCTCTGGGTAGCCGACGATTACCGGGGAAGAGGATTTGGCCGTCGGCTTCTGGAGGCGGTGGAGGCGGAGGGGCGTCGCCTGGGCGCACTTCGAGTAGAGCTGAACACTTTTGGATTTCAAGCTCCCGGTTTTTATGAGAAACTGGGCTATCGGCGCTTTGCCGCTGTGGAGCCTGCCGTGGGTGCCTGGGGGCACTATTTCTACCTCAAGGAGTTTTGAAAAAGTTTTCGATTTTTGGGGAAAAAAGCTTGCATTCTGCCGTTAGCTGTGATAATATAATTAAGCTGTCAGTGAGCAGTTGACGGTATGCGGCTGTAGCTCAGCTGGATAGAGTGACTGGCTACGAACCAGTAGGTCGGGGGTTCGAGTCCCTCCAGCCGTACCAAAAAAGCCCTGAAATCGAAAGGTTTCAGGGCTTTTTTGCAACTATTTTGAGCGATTTGCGAGTGCCGAAAATTCCGTGGGGTTTATTTGGGGTTTACGATGAAAAAATAAGCAGGCGCCCATCATCCGGACGCCTGCATTTATTGTGCCTTTTTGATAGGGGAAAGAATGTCACCCAGAGCCTCAGCAGCGGCTGCATCAGCCGATTGAATCGCGTGTGCATAGATGTTGGCCGTCGTGCTTGTTTGGGCATGGCCAAGACGGCTGGAGACCGTGCGGAGATTAGTGCCGGCAGCAATCAGTAGGGTGGCGTTGGTGTGCCGGAGTCCGTGAAAAGTGATGTGCGGCAGGTCATGTCTTTTGATGAAGTCGGAAAACCACCCTGTAAGAGTGTCCAGGTGAATGGGATCCCCATCCCAGCGGGTGAAGATTCGCCCAGTGCTCTTCCACAGATCCCCAGCCTTTAAACGCTGTTCACTTTGCCAGGCCCGATACTCCTTCAACATGGGAATACATGGCTGCGGAACTTTGATGGAGCGCCGAGAGCTCTTGGTTTTTGGGGTGTTTTCGGTGATGCCTTTCCCGGGGAGGTACACAGCGTTTCGCTGGATGCTCAGGACGGCGTTTTCCATGTCAAGGTCTGCCCATTCCAACCCGCACACTTCTGCCCGGCGCAGACCCGTGTTGAGGACAAGCAGGACGGCGGTTCGGTATAGAATTGGTTCTGTGTCCAGGGCTGAAATGAGCTTGACGGCCTGCTTCTCGTCCAGAAACGAGGTCTCTTTGTATTCAACTCGTGGAGACTTTACGCGGTCGCAGGGGTTTGACGGAATGTATTGCCACTGCACCGCCGTTTCCAGCATAGCGGAGAGAAAGCGGTGATAATGGAGACGCGTTTTGCCGGAGAGAGTTCCGCTCCCCACGGGGGAAAACAGTTTGCCGAGTGGGATGTCCAAGGCATTACTAATTTTTTGAGCACTCGTGGCGCTGACGTTCCGCCCTTTCACAACTGTCTCGATGGTTCCGATTCCAAGACAGGCCGATTGGGCAAGTGATGCCTGTTTAATATTCCGCTCCTTTAAGATGGCCTTGAAGTCCACTGCTGGAGCGTATTTCGTATCCTGCCGGATGTTGTCCTGCTCCAGCTGAGAATAGAAGGCTAAGAGGTGGCGAGGCTGGAGCTTGTCCAGACGGATGTGGCCCAGGGCGTCATCCGTCCTGTGGCGAAGATATTGGTAAATCTCTACCGTGCGCGGTTTAAGCTGCTTTTCTGCGTAATCCCTAAACCACAGATCCGTGAAGTCCGCCAGTTTAATATTGCCGCCGTGAACCTGTTGGGCCTTGCACTTATCTTCAAAAAGAACTTCCTGGCGCTTCAGCTCTTTTGTAATCTGCCTCGCCGTCATGCCGGGCTCCGGGGTCCATGTCATCCGCTCTTTGATCTGCTTTCCGTGGATGTCGTACCCGCCGGAAACGGTGATGCGGTATGTGTCCCCGCGCTTTTCGATTGTGGCCATTTATATGAACCTCCTTTCTTGCACCATGCACCCTAGTATGCTACAATAAAAGGGTGCAAAAGGGCCTTGATTTGTCGTTGGGATCGTTACCGCTGCCGCTTCCGGGGGTCCAGCCCGGGGGCGGCGTTTTTGCATAAATCAGAAAAAATAGTGGAAGTTGCATTTACAGTCAAGGTCAAATATGGTAATATTTTGTCCGAGGTGTGTTGTATGGATAAAGCGCTTTCGTCTTGCGATGAAATGCTCACTTTTACATTTGAAGGCGGCTATGAAGTAAATGCCGTTTCTGTAGCAAAGGCCGTAGAAGGGCTTGTCTGCATTTCTGACGGAATCGCAACATCGAATTACCCAAGTGTAGAATTTCGTCTATCCGTTAAGGCTATCAGTCCAGGCAGTCTAAATTTTGTTTTTTTGGCCGCAGCGCAATCGCTTCTCGCACAAGAGAAAGTACAGTATGCAAAAGACCTAATGGGGCTTATAAAAACATGCTTCGAGGTAAAAAAATTTCTAAGAGGAAAAAAACCAAATAAAGTAGAAGAGTTAAGCGACAATATCGTTGTTGAGCGCACAAACGGGGAAAAGATAACCATACCAAAGGGGGGCGGGGTTTATTTCATCAATTCTGAGATAGACGCGTCCATTTCAAATATATTTAACGGAGCAATGAACTCTCCTGGTGTTACTGGTATAAAATTATCTCAGGGTGGCAGTACTTCGGTTGAGGTTCCGAGAGAAGATTTTCCGATATGTGCCGAGAAAATTCCTCTGTCTCTTTCTGAAGAGAAACCAAAGACTATGGAGTCTGTTAGGAGAAAAGAGTTTCTTTACATAAGAAGGCCTGACCTATTAGGGAAATACCAGTGGGGATTTAAGACGGTAGATAAAAACATATTGGCCGACATTGAAGACGAAGATTTTTTGGAGAGCGTTCAATCCGGCAAGCAACCCATATATGCGAGAATGTATATTGTTGCGGACTTAAAGGTCGTTGTTGAACTTGGGGAAAACGGAATGCCAGATGAGGCCAAGTGTCATTATTCTGTTATAAAAGTGTACGGCGTCCACAACCCTGATGACGATAAACAGTTTAATTTGCTCTAACTGTCCCCCGGCCTCGTGCCGGGGGTTCTTTTTTGCCCCTTGGCGGTTATTTTGCGCTTAGTCAAGGGGATAATCTACCCCACGGTCAATGCCAATCACTGGCTTCCCCCTTTGCGAGACAGGGAGCGGCACAATTGGAAATTGACTGAATTTTGCAAGTTCACCGTCCAGTATGGTTTGATAAAGATCTTTGTCTATAATGCCATCTTGAAAAAGTGAAGTAATTTTATTTCGATCCCGAAAATACCAAGCTAAAAAATTATTATCCAATACCAACACAGCGACCTCTTTGGTGGTTACTGCCTCAGTGTCCCCATTTTCATTTAATGGAATTTCAAAGCATTCTTCTGGATCCAAAGGAACGATTCGAGTGCTGGCATAACAACGGATCTTGCCTCCGATTTTTGTAATACAGTTAATAACCTCCGCTATTGTCTCAAATTCGCATTCTTTTTCACAAGAGTCCTGCCCACATAAATAATCAATGGACAATCCTAAAGTCTGCGCAATAGAAATTACTTTATCAAGGGTAGGCGTCTTTCCCTTTTCACCATTACAATTTTTTTCGTAAGCAGATATAGTTTGAGAGGAGACCCCAATTTTTTCTGCAAGTTGAGCCTGGGTCAGCCCTAATTTTTCCCGTTGCGCCTTTAACCGTTTGGCAAATTCAGCCATATTATCCATTTTGCTACCTCTCATTTATATTATGAACCCAGTGGACGAACTCATCAATATAAAACAATAAAAGTATATAAATTCTTCTAATAGACGTATATAACATCTTATAGTTGAGTTTTGCGATAAATGCGTATAAAATTAACTATAATAACAAGGAATTTCGCAAGGTGCGGGAGGGGCGGAGATGGCAAATATGAATGTAGTGGGTAAAGCTCTCAGAGTCAAGAGGGCCAAGACTAGACCTGTTTACCGTAGATAGTTTGATCCACGCCTGCCCTAAATAAATGACGTGCCTGTCCATTGCAAGCACTAGCTGATGGACAAGCCCAAAGAGAAAGGGAGAATACACCAATGACGCAGTTACAAGCAGAACGCCGTGAGAAGAGGGAAATCCTGCGCTCCATCTACGGTGGCATGATGACTTTGACCGACCTGGCCCACGAGCTGGGCTATTCAGATCAGAACGCGGCCCGGCACTGGGTGGAAGAGAACAATGTCCCAGCGACGATGATTCGATCCAGAAAGCGCTATGACACCGACGTGATTGCCAGAATCCTGGTGGATCGCCGGGGGATGGCATAAAGGAGGATGAATGGAATGTTGAACCCACGTCATATCCGTCGCCCGGTTATGCCGTCGTCTCCCGTCCTGTCGGTGGACGAGCTCCCCTACATCTGCACCGCTTCCGATGCTGCCAGACTGTTGCGGCACACTGCATCATATATTGTCCGTCTGTGCGGAAATGGCACTATTCCAGCCTACAAGGAAGGAAATACGTGGCTGATCCGTCGGGACGACCTACTGACCTATCTCGAACAAAATTTAAATTTAGCTGCACAAAAGCGGTTAAACCAAAAGGAAGACAGGTAACCTCTCGGCATAAATGCGAAAACGTAGCCCAGTTATGTTAAATTGTCGAATCGTTCGGAGGGACTCCGGGCATCAAGATGTGCCCACGCTCTCATCAAACTAGTGTGGATATGTTGTGTATTTGTCAACCGGATAACACAATTTTACTTGTAAAACAGACGAAATTTTTTCGGATTCCACGCAAAGTTTGTGCACGCAATAGTTCTTTAAATATGAAAATTCAATCTTAAAACCGCATAAAACAGAAACAAATAATATCATTTAACTGGTTGTGGGAATAACCGGTTTCATCCAAAATAAAAACCATACCACCACCAATTCATTGATAATTGCCGCAGTGTTTGATATAATATGAAGTATATTAAATACCACCTGAAAATAGAGGAGGAGCATCCATGGCCAACGACATGAATCAGACAACGGGAGGCAGGGTGCTTCCGAATATCGATGAAGAGGCGTTAAGGTTTTTTAGTCAACTGAGTGATAATAACAAAGATAAGGTTATTGCCGATCTTTCAAAACTTTTAATTGGACAAGGAGTAACTCTTTCTGATCTGGCGTTAACCGGTTAAACAACTCAAGAAACTCTTTATCACGTGAATCAATAGGCCCACTCTCGGAAACGGGGGTGGGCCTATTTTTTGTGCAAACGAAATCAAAGTATTCAGATATGTTTTCTTTATTCAGCGTGGCGATGTCGTCGGCTCTTCGATTTAGAAAAATTTGAACCAGTTCCTCCTCCGGAACCCGTAGGCGCAGGCTTTCATCCCTAATAATTTTCATAAGTTCACTACCCAAGATAGGCGTTCCAAGAAGCTGATTTATGGATACGCCAAAGTAATTTGAAACCTTAGAGAGAGTTGCACTGTCGGGCGTTGCCCCAGTTTTTTTCCACTTGGTTGGGGTGGAATTGCTTAGGCCAATTTCCATGGCCGCCCGGCTGACGCTCATATCGTTCTTTTCGCATAAAGCTTTAAATCTCTCGTAGAAAGTTGCTTCAATGTTATCGTAATACATAATTTACGCACCCCCATTTTGTGTAAAATGTAGAATGTGACCAGATTCAGAAAAATGGGGCTTGCATATCTGAATTAAATCAGATATGCTGTAAGCGTGATCTGAAAGAAGTCAGATTCTTTGGGCTAAGTGCTTGGTTGCTGTTGTTGATACATATAGTCTAACCAAATATCTTACCAAAGTCAATGTTTTTAATTGAAAGGAGTAAGAGATTGTATGTCTGCACAATGGACGGGGGAACTGGTCGGCAAAATGCATACAAGCGGCATCACGGCAAAGCAAGTCTCTGCTGAGGCTGGACTAAATCCCAAGTATGTCAGCGCAGTTTTAAATGGTCGTGTGACCGGCAAGCGTGCAGAAGCTAAACTGCGGGCCGCCCTTTCCAGGCTAATTGAGAGCAAGAAAATAGACAGATGAAATGCGCTGAAAGGAGCCTACATGAACGAACTTAAACTTATCGAGTCTGAGCACTTTGGAGAAATCGAGGCAGACATTTATTCCAATGGCAGCGACCTGTTCATGACCATCAGTCAGATTGCGGACTGTCTGGAGTACGTGGACAAGGGAGGCGTTGAGCGCCTGATTGAACGCAATGCGTACCTCAAGAATGAGGAGTTTTCCTACATTCAAAAGGTACCCCACACTGTGGGGGGTACCCAGAGCACAAGGACATTTACCGAGGATGGCATCTATGAAGTAACCATGCTGTCCGGCCAACCTAAGGCCAAGGAGTTCCGGGCATGGATACGCGGCATCCTGAAGGCTCTCCGTTCTGGCAAGGCCAAGATTGTCGGCATGACAGAATATCAGCAGATGACAGCGCAGACCCGCGCGGAGAATGCCCACATCCGCAAGGCGCAGTCTCTCATCAAAATTGCCAAGCAATATCCGGGGACTACATATGAGCAGGTCTTAAATGCCTATGCGACCAAGGAACTGACTGGAGAATTTCTCCTGCCGCTCCCAAAGCTTGAGGCCAAGACCTACTCCGCCGAGGATGTGGGAAGGATTTTAGGAATCACGCCTTGCAAAGTAGGCATTCTGGCGAATCGTAACAGCTTGAAGGTGGACCAATATGGCGAGTGGTTCAAGGACAAAGCCAAGGGGTGCAATAAAGAAGTTCCGAGTTTTCGCTACTATGAAAATGTGATTCCCGTATTGCGCGAAATAATTGACCGAGCCAGTTAAGGGAGACCAGGGCACAAATTAGAAAGGAGCAAGAAAGTGGAAAACAAATTAGCCCCCATTGAGCACGGAGGCCAGAGAGTTTTGACTACCAAGCAGCTTGCGGAGGTCTATGAGGCCAACGAACAGCAGATTCAACAGAACTACAACAACCACGAGAGCCAATTTGAGGAGGGAGTACATTACATACTTTTGAAAGGCGCTGAACTCAAAGAGTTTAAGAGGTGTTTCGATGATATCGAAGAGGCTCTTGGTGTCAGCAAGTTTACGTCATCTCTCTATCTCTGGACCGAACGCGGGGCCAACCGGCACTGTAAGATCCTCGATACATCCAAGGCATGGGAGCAGTTCGACAACCTGGAAGAGACCTACTTTGCGGTGAAGGAACAGCGGGCATACATAGGAGCGCCGAAGTCCGCCATGGAATATCTCCGTATCCAATCGGCGGCGATGCTGGAGCTGGATGACCGGGTGACAGATCTGGAGGACAAAGTAGAGCACCAGATGACCATTGACCACGGGCAGCAGAGACGGCTTCAGCAGATCGTTGGAGAGCGGGTTTATGAGAGGGCGGCCAACGTACTCCCGCCCAAGGAAGTCAAAGCCAATGTTGGGCCGTTCTTTAAAGCCATTTACAAGGACCTCAAAAACCGTTTCGGAGTCCCCAGCTACCGCGACATTCGCCCTGCTGACTACCAGGCCGCAGTGGCATATGTCGAGGCGTGGATCGAACCTGCGGAGGTTCAAAGGGCAAGGAGGGCCAGTAATGGAGAAGGAAATTATAGACTGCAAGGTTTCCGAGTATACCGGAAGGGCCATTATCGCATTTAAACTGGGGAACATAGAAAAGGCAAAGCGGGCGGAGAAAATGGTACTCATCCTTTACCGGCTGCAATCCAGGGCGGCGTCCAATGAGTCTCTTGCAGCATTTGAGGCACTGCGGGCTACTGCTCGGGCCATGAAGAAGGCGGAAGAGAGTGGCATTTCGTTTCCATTTGGGGAAATGCAGATTAAAAAGCTGCAAACTGCCATCGATGCCGCGAAGGATGAGTTAATTTCGGTTGGACGGTCAATGGCTGTCGTCCTTGATCTCTGGCAGAGAGCTGGGGCAACGCTATCAGACCTATGCAATCTTTGCAACCGGGACTATGAACAGGTCCTGAAAGAAGCATGCAAGATGAACGATCAAGGCGATGAATTTTCGAGGTTGGTATTTATCCACAACCTCGATTACAAAAATCCTCGCGACACCGGCTGGCTGGAAGAGACAGTTGACGCGCCATTTACGCACGCAATCAAAGAGTACATGCTTGATGTCATGCTCAACACCAAGGAAGGTCGTGCGGCATCCCATGAGGCAATGGAGGCCGTTTTCCCGGAGATCATGGAGAACGCCATGACAATGATCACTGACGCCGACGGGGCAAGGCACCTAATTGACAAGGACGGCGTAGAGGTCGGAACAGTGGAGGAGGAATAGGACATGCCATTACCACGTATGAGAACGGCTGCTGGTGTTCTGGCTATCATCAAAGAGCAGGACCCCAGTACCGAAGTGACCTTGCACTACATCCGCCAACTTATCAATACCGGCAAAGTAACAGTGACCCCCGTAGGCACCAAGAAGTTGGTTGACGCCGATGCGGTGATTTCGTACATAGCCAACGGGGAGGCAGCTCCTTCCTGCGATGAGGTTCCGGTAACGGGGCAGATCAGGAGGGTGCCGGCATGAGGGACAAGCTGCAGGGAATTGCCTTTGCCGTCGTCCTGAGCCCCGCCCTGCTGGCTGACGGGCTTATGGATACGCTGGGGCCGGTGGGGTTTATCCTTGGCGCCGAACTTTCCGTGGCCATTGCCGGGGCGTTGATTTGGCTGTCAGGCCGTCTCAAAAATAAAGAAAGCCGCTCTCAGAGTTGCGACCTCCGAGAGCGGCAGGACCAGCCGAAACGGCTGACCAAAAGACACCCTCATTATGAGGGGGCAGAAAGGATTTGTCAAGTATGGACTCTGTATTGAAGCAGCTTATGAGTATCCAGAATGACATTGGATACGCAAAAATTGCCATAGAGAAGGCAAAGGTGCTAGTAAACGATCTAGAGCAAGACTTCTTCGATCTTACAGAAAAAAGCAAAATATGCTATTATCATAAGCTTTTTGGCGTCAAAAACAATATTGTGGTTGACTACATCGTTATGGCGAACAAACTCCTTGAGAGTATTGATGACAGGATGGACGAGCTTTATCTGCCACTTGGTGAAAATGTACCGGTGTGCGAGGGCTACCATGATCTGGTTGCTCAAATTGAGGGACACCACACAGATGAACGGTTCGTGCGTCTGGTTTTAGGATTCGCTGAGAAATTGACCGGGCCGAGCTCCGCCATTGAGGAGGGCAACTAAAATGACAAAAGAAGAATTTTGCCAGGAAGTAGCAAGCGTGGAGGCGTACGTATTGGCTGTCAGCAATCTTCTTGCGGCCCTGAACGAGGATCATTTCTCGTGGAACGAAAAGGGCGCTCTATCGCAGTACGAGAGTTTTTTTCCTGAAGATACCGGAAAACAGGCCAAGGCATGGATAAGTGATAACTATGAAAGCATTTCTTCCATAGTGCGTGGAGCCATGTACTTAGCGGAAGCGACATACAACATGGTTGAGCCATTGTGGGGCGAAGCACAGCGCCTGATTTCCGATGACGAGAAAGGGGGATCCGGTACAAGGTGATGGAAAATAGAAAACAACTCTTTCCGAGCGGGACGTGCCCGGAGGAACTTCAGATGCTGATAGCGATTTCATCTTGGGTCCCAATCCAAGCGTGCTCACACGAGTTTTCTACCGATGTGACGGAGCAGATGGAGCGCTGGGAGCGCTTCTTCGGTCGAACAGACGCCGGCTCTCGTTCTTACTACTTACAGATATTCCACAACGGAAGCGTCCAGCTCTGCGAGGATGATGACGGCGGGAACTCCGTCGTGCTGGACCTGCCAGACTTTAATTATTGCCCCATCTGCGGGGAGAAATACAGAAAGGACGATGAACATGACAGGTAAAATTATCGACCCGGAGAGCGGTGTCGTTGTCCGCGTGGCCTGCGACGCTGAGGAGCTGGAAAGCGTTCTCTACAAGATACAGGAGGGTCAATCGGCCCCGTTGATTGTTCAGCTTGGCGAGAGCGGGAAGATGCTCCATGTGATTCCGTACTGACATGAACGACCGCACGCTTTTTCAGCGGGTGCGAGAAGCCGTAGACATTTCTGAGGTGGCCCGCTTCTGGGGCCTGGAGCCGGACCGGAACGGGTGGTGCCGCTGCCCTTTCCACGGGGAGAACACGCCGTCTTTTCACCTGTATCAGCAGAGATACCGCTGCTTTGGGTGTGATGCCAGAGGGGATGCCATAGACCTTGTGGCGGGGCTGCTGGAGGTAGATCCGCTGGAGGCAGTCAAGGAGATCAACCGGGCATTTCGCCTGGGGATCGACCTTGACGCCCCAGCGGACCCGGTAGCGTTGAACCGAGGCGAGGAAGAGCGGGAAAAGAAACGCCGGTTTCAAACTTGGAGAGAAAACGCACTCCTGGTGCTTGGGCGACGCTTCCGAGCTGTGTGGCTCCGCATTAAGGCTGGGAGGGCACTTGCCACACCAGGCTGTATATCGGACGACTACGCCGCCGCCTTACGGGAAATAGAGCCCATTGGGTACTACTTAGACATCCTCACATTTGAAGATGAGGAGACAATACGGTCCGCCGTGGGGGTCGTTGACGAGGCCGTGGCGAGAATTACAGAGGAGGAAAAATCATGACGCTTGGAGAATTTCGGCAGATTACGGAAAGGCTCTCAGATTATACGGAGTTCGTCACAAAAGAGGGCAAGCCGGTAGACTATGCGGTTGATATTGAAACAAGCTATTTTAGGCTGGGCAACGATGAAAAAATGGTACCCGTTGAGGAAAGCGTGTGCCTGATTCCTGTTTTGGTGCGAACGAAAGTCGAAGGGACAGATGGGGATGGGCAGACCGATTAAAGAGGGTCTTGACTACTTTCCGCACGATACCGACGCCGTCAACGACGAAAAAATAGAATCAATGCGTTCTCTGTTTGGCGCTGCGGGATATGCGTTCTATTTCATTTCGTTAGAACGTATTTATCGGACCAAACTTGGACAGCTAGATATTAGCTCAAAGGAGCGTCGTGCTTTTTTGACCGGTAGGATAGGCGTCACGGATGAGCAGTTCATGGAAATGTTGGAGGCCGCTTTTGAGGTGGGGCTTTTTGACCGCAAAGCCTTTGAAAACAAGGGGGTAATGACGGGAACAGGCCTCAAAAGAAGGGTCCAGCAGGTCAATGGCGAGAGGGCGCGAAAGCGGCAGTGGAAGAATGATAAATTATCGACGGAGAAAACGCAAAATAGTTCCGGTGTTTTGGACGGCGATAACGCCGGAAAAAGTACACAAAGAAAAGCAAAGAAAAGAAAAGAAAATATACCCCCTATATCCCCCAAGGGGGATGCCGGTGTGTTTGAAAAATATGCTGGGGATGACTCGGCACTTCTTCAAGCCTTAAAAGATTTTAATACTATGCGAAATAAAATAAAAAAGCCAATGACAGATCGTGCAAAAAGCATGCTGACAACGAAACTGGATGGGCTGGCTGAAAGCAGCAAGGAGAAGATGGAAATTTTGGACGAGGCCGTACTTCACTGCTGGCGATCTGTTTATCCGCTAAAAGACAAGGAGAAGGTACAAGACGATGAGCAAGAACGATTCTGACCGGGCCTTGCCGGATGTCTCCGATGTGCTGGTCTACGAGAGCCGGTTCCTGGACCCGTCACTCTCGACGGGCTTGTGGTTCTGCGAGGACGCGGAGGCAGTGCAGACCGTTGGCGTGAATGCCGTATCACTGGCACTGACGGCAAAATGGAACGACCTGTGTAAATGCGCGGACTTCTTCAAACCGTTTCCGTATGTCCTGGTGGTGGCTGCCGATGGGGGGCGGCGGAGGGAAATGCAGGAGGCTATACAGACACGCCTTACATACATGCCGGTCCTGGTGGCACAGCCTGCGGCTTTCAAGGGCTGCTCAAGTGTGGCCGCTCTCCGGGCGGAGTGTGGACCATCCGCCGTGGAGGAGCTTTTGTGCGGCGCTGTGGAGCTTCCATCCTACGGACTATTGAACCTGGCCGAAGTGGTGGAGCCGGACATCTGGAAGCTGCCGCGCACATTTTCAGGCATCCGAGAGCTGGATCGAAGTATCGGCGGCTTCTTCCCCGGGGAACTGTCTGTTTGGACGGGAAATCCGGGCGGCGGAAAGAGCACACTCCTGGGGCAGATCCTTGCCCAGGCAATCGACCAGGGGCATAAGGTCTGCGCCTACTCCGGGGAGCTTCCTGCCTGGAAGTTTAAAAACTGGATTACGCTGCAGGCTGCCGGGCCGGACCACATCGAGTCCAGGCTGGATGAGGAAACGGGCAAGACCATTTATTCCGTTGGCGGCATGGTGCGGAAGCAGATTGACGAATGGTGGGACAAGCGCTTTTTCCTGTATGACCTGAACATCGCCTCGGCCCATGATGAGGACTCCATTCTGGATACTTTTACACTGGCGCACCGAAAGTACGGCTGTGATATTTTTCTTGTGGATAATATCATGACTTGCAGTCTGAAGGGGGCTAGGGAGGCCGACTACTACCGGGCGCAGTCAGCGTTTATGGGGCGGCTGGTGAACTTTGCGAAGCGGTTCGGAGTGCATGTTCATCTGGTGGCACACCCAAGAAAAACAGACGGCAAAAAACTGACCGGGGACGACATCGCGGGCTCCAAAGATCTGATGAACCGGTCTGACAACACGTTTTCTGTTCGTAGGCTGGATGATGACGAGGCGGAGAGCAAGGGATATTCCACCGTCCTGGAGGTGCTAAAGAACCGTGCATTCGGAACGAAGCCGCTTCTGCACCTGAGCTTTGATGCGCCGAGCCGCCGGTTTTTCAAAGCCGAAAGCGGTAGCCCAGACTGGAAATTTAATTGGGAGTCCGTGGGAAAACAGGTTGAGTTTGAAGAACTGGGCGAGATCAAGACGCCCTTTGAGGAGGAGCGGGATGGATAAAAACGAGGTGCGGGACATGGTCTTTCAAATGTTTCGCAAGGAAGAACGTATCTGGGAGTTGATGGCCTCAGATGGGAACCAGACGGCAAAAGAGCATTTGGCGCGGGTGCGAGAGGCACACAGGATTTTTGAGAATGGCTTCTGTGGCAACCAGTGCAATCTATGTAGGAATGACGCGCCGTCCAGTGAGGACGAAAAACCATGCTGTATGTGTCAAACGGAGGGAAGAAATGAATAAGAAAAATTTCAAGATGGATTGCTTCGGATATTCCAACGGCGGTTGTACGGTGCTGAACGAGGCTCTTTGTGTGACACGCGGCCGATGCTCGTTTTACAAGACGAGGGGGAAAGCTGCAGCGGATAGTGAGCGGGCACAAAAGCTGGCGGAAAAAGCGGGATTTTTTGGTACATACCGGCCCAAGGAGGCTTGATGAAATCTGGAAGTGAACGAGTTTTCAGAACGGCTGCGCAAGTTGAGAGAGTCAAAGAGACCACTGCGTAGCATGACAGTCACTTCTCAGCTTTGTGGACTTCCGCCTGGTGCTATCCGTAAATATGAACGCGGGGAGGCGGAGCCGAAGATTGATGCAATGGTTGCTATTGCTGACTATTACAAGGTGAGCCTGGACTATCTGAGCGGCCGGACAAAT
>JAYFPI010000075.1:0-10193 GCA_034927965.1 Pseudoflavonifractor sp. | reverse complement strand
ACGGCCGCTTGTTGCTGCGGGAATAGCTCCCACGAAAAAGTGGAGCAGCCGGCGGGCGGCGGAATTCGGGTCCTGGGTTCAGGATGCGCCAAGTGCAACGCGCTGGAGGCTGCTGTGAAGGAGGCTATGGCTGAGTTGGGGATTGAGGAGAAGATTGAGCATGTGACGGACTTCTCTCAAATTGCCGCCTATGGCGTCATGAGTACCCCGGCGCTTGTGGTGGATGGAA
The DNA here is from genome assembly GCA_034927965.1 of Pseudoflavonifractor sp. Taxonomy (GTDB): domain Bacteria; phylum Bacillota; class Clostridia; order Oscillospirales; family Oscillospiraceae; genus Vermiculatibacterium. The sequence continues at coordinate 9,964 of JAYFPI010000075.1, read as the reverse complement.
AAGTGGTCTCCTATGGCAAGGTGCTGAAAAAGGAGGAAGCTGTAAAATTGCTTCGGACGGTTCGCGGGCAGGGCTGACAGAATTTTTCCCTGATGGCTTGGAGTGTGCATTGACATTTCTTGTCTGTGATGCTACCATACTGCCCGAGGAGGACGATCTATGACCGACTATTTATTGCTGACGGAGCAGCTGCGCGGCTTTTGTGAAGAGGAACCGTTTTACGTTCCCCTTTTTGCCAACGCCTCGGCCCTGCTGTGGGAAACGCTGCCGGATATCAATTGGGCTGGATTTTATTTTCTGAGAGGCGGGAGGCTCGTACTTGGGCCCTTTCAGGGAAAACCCGCCTGTATCCGCATTGAGATCGGCCGGGGTGTCTGCGGCGCTGCGGTTCGGGAGAACCGGGTACTGCGGGTGGCAGATGTGCACCGGTTTCCCGGACACATTGCCTGCGACTGTGCCTCCAACGCCGAAATCGTGCTGCCTATTCGCCTAAACGGCGCAGTGTTGGCAGTGCTGGATATCGACAGCCCCACAGTGGATCGTTTTACACAGGCCGATGAGGAGGGGCTTACCGCTTTTACTGCAACATTGGAGAAGTACCTCACCTTTACTTGAGCATGAGCAACGGGCCATTCAGTTATCTGAATGGCCCGTATTTTTTGTGATGGAGGATTTTCCTTTTCAGAAAAGAAACAGGGAGCGTCAGCAGTCACAGTCGCATCCGGAACAGGGAGTAATACGCAGAATGTAGCGGCCGTTTTCCGACAAGAGGAGACCCTCCTTTTTCAGCTTGTTCCACTCGGTGGAAAGACCACTTCGGTCAATAAAAAGGTAGTCGGCCAATTCCTGCTGATTGAAGGGAATGGCAAACGGGCCACCGCCGGAGAGCCGCATTTGTTCCGAGAGGTAAGATAGCAGTTTTCGGCGGGTGGTTCGTCCGGAAAGATGGATGAGCTTCTGATTGATACTGACATACTTTTCAGCCAGAAGATGGATCAGATTTTCAATGAGCTGCTGGTGCTGTTTACTGGCGGCCGAGCAGGAATGAAGGATGAGATCAATGTCTATGAGCAGCACAGAGCTCTCCACCTGCGCTACCGCACTGACCGGCAGGGACTGGCTGGTGGTGCAGGCAAAGGCCTCGCAGAAGAGCTGCCCGGGATCCATGGAGCCGATGATGCTGTGTCCGCCCAGAATATCATCATAAACCGTGTTGACACGCCCGGTCAGTACGATTCCCAGATGGTGAGCCACCTCGCCCTTGGCAAAAATTACGCTTCCTTTGGGAAAGACGCGCTTTTTAGCCTGCAGGCATTCAAGCAGAGGAAGAAGATCTTCCTTTGAGATTCCCCGGAAGAGCGGGTTGTTTTGATAGAGGGCAAGATAGTGTTCCATAAACATTCACACTCTTTGTCGAATTTTCAACAGACCGTTTTTTGCTATAGTATTACAATAACAATAAGACGTCAAGGCTTGCCTTGGAAAAAGGAAAAGGAGAGGTCAAAATGATTGAAACGATTACCAAAGAGAATTTCAAAGAAAAAGTGTTGGAGGCGGATGGCCCTGTCCTGGTGGAGCTGTGGGCACCCTGGTGTGTGTATTGCCGGCGTCTTTCCCCGGCGCTGGACCGCCTGGCCGCCAAACTGGAGGGGGAAGTCTCCGTGGGGAAAATCAACGTGGACGAGCAGCCCGAATTAGAACAGGAGCTGAATGCGTCCACGATTCCCATGCTGTATTTGTACCAGCGAGGCGAGCATGGGGAGAAACTGGTGGCTCCTGCCTCCCAGGCCCAGGTGGAGGAGTGGATCGCCGGGCAGATGGCCGGCGTGGGCATCTGAACCGGGAAAAATAGACTGGTGCCGCCCCTTCCCTGGGAGCGGCCGCATGAGGTGACAGAAATGGAAAAACAATATGATGTGGTAATTGTGGGCGGAGGACCGGCAGGCTATTCGGCGGCGCTCTACTGCGTCCGGGCAGGCCTCTCGGTGCTGGTGCTGGAAATGCTCAGCGCGGGCGGGCAGATGGCAACCACGTCTCAGGTGGATAACTACCCCGGCTTTGAAGGCGGCATAGACGGGTTTGAACTGGCTGAGAAAATGCAGGCCGGCGCGGAGCGTTTTGGCGCAGTGAGCGAATTCGCTGAGGTTACTGGGATGGATCTTGTCCGCCAGCCCAAGGTGATCCATACGACGGAGGGTGTGGTGGAGGCCCGTGCCGTGGTGCTGGCCATGGGAGCCTCGCCGCGGAAGATAGGCCTGCCGGGAGAGGCGGAGCTGGTAGGCCGAGGCGTGGCCTACTGTGCCGCCTGCGACGGGATGTACTACAAGGGAAAAGTGGTAGCGGTGGCCGGAGGGGGAAACTCTGCCGCGGCCGACGCGCTTACTCTGTCTAAGCTGTGCAAAAAGGTCTATCTGGTCCACCGCCGGGACTCTCTGCGGGCCGACCCGGTCTATCTGGAGCCGTTGAAGCAGACGGAAAATTTGGAATTTGTCTGGAACGCACAGATTGATGAGCTGCTGCACGGAGAAAAGCTGACCGGGCTGGCCCTGACCGACAAGGTAACGGGGGAGCACTCCACGTTGAACTGTGACGGACTTTTCGTCGCCATCGGGCGTGATCCAAACACGGCGCTGGTTCGGGGACAGGTGGATCTGGATGCCCAGGGCTATCTGGTCGCCGATGAGACTACCCGCACCAGTGTGCCGGGAGTTTTTGCCGTGGGCGATATCCGCACCAAGCCGCTGCGCCAGATCGTAACGGCGGCGGCGGACGGAGCTGTGGCGTCAAAATTTCTGTCAGAATATCTTCGTGAGCAAAAATTTTGATATTAGCGGAGTTCTCCTTCCAGAGCACCCCGCAGTTTTTCCAAAGCTTTCTTTTCGATGCGCGATACATAGGAGCGGCTGATGCCGCACTGCTGTGCAATTTCCCGCTGGGTGAGAGGAGGCGCACCGGTTAGGCCGTAGCGCAGCGCAATCACCCGTTTTTCTCGGGCATCCAGGCACTGCTCCACACAGATCCGCACCCGCGCCCCAGCATCTCGGGCGGATAGCTCTTCCAGCATATTGTCATCTACACGGATCACATCCATGAGTGACAGGGAGTTTCCTTCTCCGTCAGAATCCAGTGTGTCGGAGAGGGAAACCTCCCCTTGAAGCTTCCGCTGGCTTCGGAAATACATCAGGATTTCATTTGCTATCCTCTCCCGGCGGCTCTTCTTGAGCGCTCAGTTCTGAGAAATCTACCTCACTCTGACTACCGAAAAGATAAAGGTGTGCATTTTCGCCGTCCCAAACAATTTTTTTCACGCAGGTGCGAATGGCGGCTCGTTTCTGCTCCACGGTCATGGTATCCACCACGGTGGCAAAAGAGGTTACCATTTGGCGCAGAAGATCAAATTGCATATCCAGCATGGCCGGGCCTGCCGTCAGCTTCTTAAGCTCCTCTATTTGCCCGCGAATGCCCTCCGCCCCTTCATGGAGCTTCTCGATGCGTTCCAGCAGATACTCCTCGGCCACGCTGCCGCAGGCCTTGGCAAGGGTATCTAACAGAGCGTTGATTTCCTGTTCTTTTTCCGAAAGCGATTTTTTCAGCTTCACCAGCTGCCGGTCATAATCCACCCGGTTGCCGTGAATGACCTGTTCGCCCTGCTTCAAATACTGCATAAACTGGCTGTCGTTCTGCGGCAGCTTTTTAATTTCTTCGATCACCATTTTATCCAGCAAGTTTCCGTTCACATTACGGTTGTTACAGCGTTGCCCATGGCTGCGCTCTTTCATTTCACAGACATAGGAGTAAATCAATTCTCCGTTAGCATTTTCCCGTTTGGTCAGCTTGGGGCGCATATACTCGCCGCAGTCTCCGCATGCCAGCAGGCCGGACAGCAGCGCCACATGGCTGCGGGGCTTGCGGTAAGCCTTACTGCGGTTTTGCGCCAGCAGATACTGTACCTTCACCCAGGCAGAGCCCTCAATGAGCCCTTGGTGCGCGCCCAAAGCAATGATCCAGTCCTCAATAGGGCGAATCTGGTTGGTTTTGCCGGACCTCTGCTCGGTGCGGTTATAGACCATGACACCACGGCTGCCGTCAAAGCTTTCTTGCTTCACAAATAGATCTGCGCCTTGCTCCACAAGATAGTCCCATACCGCTCCATCTGCCTTGGCATAGGCGGGATTCGTCAAAATTCCTTTGATGGTAAAGCGAGTAAAGTTTTTTCCGTTTTTGGTTTTACAGCCATGCTGGAGCAAGAAAGCGTCTACACGGGTAAGAGACTGAGTGTCTAGAAAGGTTGCAAAGATTAACTGCACTAACTCTGCTTCCTCCGGCACGATTTTTAGTTTGCAGGACTTTCGTGTTTTGCCATCCACGGTCACGCGCTGTACCTGTTCAGAGGTATATCCCGTGGGCGTGATGCCGCCCAGCCAGCGGCCGGTTTTCGCCAGTTCCTGCATATTGTCTCGGATGCGCTCCGCAATGGTCTCTCGCTCCAGCTGGGAGAACACCGAGGCGATGTACATCATGGCGCGGCCCATGGGGGAGTTGGTGTCAAACTGTTCCTTGATAGATATGAAAGAAACTTTCATGTCGTTGAGGGATTCAATCAGCCCGGCAAAGTCTCCAATGTTGCGGCTGATTCGGTCAAGCCGGTAGACTACAATGGCTGAGAGCTTGTCAGCCCTGGCATCCGCCATCATCCGCTTGAACTGGGGGCGCTGCAAATTACCGCCGGAGAAACCCTCGTCCTCATAGATCAGTACCTGCCCGGCCTCCTTATCCCCACTGTTGATGCGGATGTACTGCCGACACAGTTCAATCTGATTTTCGATGCTCTCGCCCTTGCCGGTAAACTTGGATTTTCGAGAGTAAATCGCAATTTTCTTTTGCTCCTTCATTTCCACACCCCGCATAGAGAGTTTTTATATGATAACAAATCCATACTTTTATTTGCTATCTGGCAAAAAGCACAAATTCAGATGAGACGTTTCAACGTTTCTCACATTGTCTCACGGTGCACATGGAGTTGCTCAAAACATAGTCGCGACATGTAAGACATACCTTGGAGTGTGAGGTGATACGGCGTGAAATTGATTGTGCATAGTCCGACAACGCCAGATAACTCCGCAGAGCTGGCGCGCCGTGTCGGGGCCATTCATGGAGATGCGGTGATTGCCTACATACGAAAACTTCCCGGATCCCGGGAGGAAAAGCTGGCGCTTTTGCGCGGCATCTATTCATGCAGGAGCAGGGCGGATTAAATAATCCGACCTGCTCCTGCACATTTTTATGGACAAATCCACGGCCCCGTTCTAGCCGGAGCGTCACATTCTTTTGCCAACGCCATATGATGACTCAGAGGGCATTTACGCCCCCAGCTCATTTTTGGAAGGAGCCGCCGGTGACATGATTGTAGACCTGCAACACGTCAAGCTGACTTACCAGGCGCCGGACGGTGAGGTGGATGCCATCAGCGAAATCAGTTTTGGCATCGAAGAAGGCGAGTTTGTCAGCCTGGTTGGGCCGTCGGGCTGTGGAAAATCGACTCTGCTTTCGGCTATCGCCGGGTTGGAGCCGCTGTCGGCCGGAACCATATACATTGATAATGAGGCCGTCACCGCTCCGTCGGCCAAGATCGGTTACATGCCGCAAAAAGATCAACTGTTTCCCTGGCGCACGATCTGGGGAAACGTAACCCTGGGACTGGAAGTGCAGCACCAGAACACCCGGGAGCGGCAGGCCCATGCACATGAACTTCTGGAGCGATACGGCTTGGCGGAATTTACCCAGAAAACGCCGGCGCAGCTCTCCGGCGGAATGCGGCAGCGGTGCGCCCTCATCCGCACGCTGGCCACGGACCCCAAGATCTTGCTGCTGGACGAACCTTTTTCTGCGTTGGACTATCAGACCCGCCTGTCCGTCTCCGCAGACATTTACGCGATCATTCGGCAGGAGCACAAAACGGCGCTTCTGGTGACTCATGACATCTCTGAGAGCATTAGCCTGTCTGACCGGGTCGTGGTGCTGACCCGCCGCCCGTCCAGAGTGAAGAACATCCACACGCTGGACGACTTAAAGGATGTCCCGCCCCTTCAGCGCCGGGATCATCCGGCCTTCCGAACCCATTTCAATGAAATCTGGAAGGAGCTGGATGCCCATGTCTGACTTAACTCCCTCCCTGCAGAGGCAAGCGTACTTACGGCATCAAAAGCGGGTCAAGAATGCGGTCATTGGGCTGCGCCTGGGGATCTTGTTTTTGCTGTTTGCCAGCTGGGAGCTGGCGGCACGACTGGGCGTTATCGACGCTTTTATCGTGAGCAGCCCATCTAGAATATTGGCGACATTTCTGAACCTGTACCGTTCGGGCGATTTGTTCTTACATGTTGGGACCTCAGTGATGGAGACGGTGATAGGGTTCCTGCTTGGAACTTTTGTTGGTACCGTCGTCGCCATTTTGCTCTGGTGGAGCGAATTTCTCTCCCGGGTGCTGGATCCCTATCTGGTGGTTCTGAACTCCCTGCCCAAAACGGCGCTTGGGCCGGTGTTTATCGTCTGGATCGGCGCCGGGCCGGCCTCCATCATAGCTATGACACTGGCGATCTCGCTGATCGTTACAATTTTGGATATGCACAACGGTTTCCTTGCCACAGACCCGGAAAAAATTCGCCTGATGCGGACATTGGGCGCAAACCGGCAGCAGATCCTGTGCAAGCTGGTGCTGCCCGCAAACTTTACCACGATGATCAATGCCCTCAAAGTGAACGTAGGACTGTCGTGGGTCGGTGTCATCATGGGAGAATTTCTGGTCTCCAAGGCAGGGCTGGGCTACCTGATCGTGTATGGCTCTCAGGTGTTCAAGATGGATCTTGTCATGACCACTGTGCTGATCCTGGCCGCGGCGGCGGCGCTGATGTACCAGTGTATCCTCTGGCTGGAAAAAGCCATGAAAAAGTATATGGGAGTGACAGTATGAAAAAACGCATTGCATTGGTTTTGAGCCTGATTCTGCTGATGGGACTGTTTGCTGGCTGCAGCAAGCAGGAGACGACCACAAAAGTAAGACTCAACGAGGTCACGCATTCTGTCTTTTACGCACCGATGTACGCCGCACTCAAACTGGGCTTTTTTGAGGAGGAAGGGCTGGACGTGGAGCTCACCAACGGCGGCGGGGCAGACAAGGTCATGACCGCTGTTCTGGCAGGGCAGGCAGATGTCGGCCTGGCCGGGCCGGAGGCTTGTATCTATGTGCTCAACGAGGGCCGGGAGGACTACCCAGTGGTCTTTGCGCAGCTGACCAAGCGGGACGGATCCTTCCTGGTGGGAAGAACGAATGAACCCTTTCTCTGGGAAAACCTGAAGGGCAGCACGATCATCGGAGGACGCAAGGGCGGCGTGCCGGAGATGACGCTGGAGTACGTCCTGCGTCAAAACGGTGTCGTTCCCAATGAGGATGCCACCGTAGACACTTCGGTCCAGTTCAATATGATGGCAGGTGCCTTTACCGGCGGAAACGGGGACTACGTCACGCTGTTTGAGCCAACTGCCACCGAAGTGGAACTGGAGGGCAAAGGCTATGTGCTCACCTCCATCGGACAAGAGAGCGGCGAAATCCCCTATACCGCGTTTTTTGCCGCCCAGAGTTACATCAAAGAAAACCAGCAGGCCATCCAGAGTTTTGCAAACGCCATTGCCAAGGGGCAGAAATGGGTGCAGGAGCACACAGCCAAGGAAATTGCCGAGGCAATTACCGATCAGTTCCCGGACACCAAGCTGGATGTGCTGACTTTGGTGGCCCAGAGATACAAGGACATTGACGCCTGGAACGACACGCCGGTAATGAAGCAGGAGTCTCTGGAGCGGCTGGAGACAGTTATGGAGACGGCGGGGGAACTGGATCAGCGCGTGGACTTTGCCAAGCTGGTCGACAATACCTACGCAGAAAAAGCCGCTGCGGACTGATTTTACGCCGAGATCAATTAAATCATTGTAAAGAATGCCGTGGCGCCGTTGGGAGAGGATTGCATTTTCAATACAGCGGGAGGCGTAAGTAGCAAGCCGCACATTTCGGTCCGGTTTAAAAGTGGAGATTCCTTTGATGAGCCCAATGGTGCCGATGGAGATGAGGTCGTCCTGGTCGCCCGACTGGGTATAATATTTTTTGACAATATGGGCCACCAGACGGAGATTGTGCTCAATGAGGGCGTCCCGGGCCTCCATGTCCCCGGCGCCATAGAGCTCCAGGTACTCCTGCTCCTTTTCCGGCTTCAGGGCTTTTGGAAAAGAGCCAGTGCCGCCGGACAGGCGAAGCGGGAAGAAGAGAGTCTGAAACATCAAGACAAGCCAGGCGGAGAGCATGAGCTGGGCCTCCTTTATCAGCGTTCTGGTCTATCCTATTCCGAGAGGTGTTGTCCTGATACAAAAACAAAAAAAGGACCGGGCTGCGCCTTTGGCAGTCCGGCCCTTTTCAGGTTATCGGGTGGCGTTTTTAATTCCGTTGCCCACATCTCGGGCGGCATTTCCTGCGCCATTGATAACATCGCCCACGCCGTTGACAGCTCCGCGGGCTACATTCCCGGCACCCTCCAGGGCATTTCCTGCAGCGCTTTTGCCGCCGGTGACAGCGGGGCTGGCCTGAGGAGTCACCACCGGAGCAGAGGGTGTGGGAGTTGCCTTCGGGGCACTGGTTTTGGAACAGCCCGCCAGAGCCAGTGCCAGTACCATCGTCAGGGTGAGCAAGCCAATGTTTCGCTTCATTTCGCTTCCTCCTACAAAACAAAATCTTCGGAATCTCCATCCGAAAATAGTATGTACCAAAGAAAAAAATTCACCCCAGAAAAAATCAAAAAAACACTTGCTTTTTAAATTTGGGTATGATATTTTAATAATAATAATAATTATTAATTTTAAAAGGAGAAAAATTATGGCCGGTAAACGCTATTCCCGCCAAAGGGAGCTCATTTACCAAGCGGTCTGTGGCACGGACCAACACCCGACTGCGGAGATGGTTTATCAGTGGCTTAAGCCGGCTAATCCGAATCTCAGCTTGGGGACGGTGTATCGGAATTTGAACCTTCTGGCGGATGAGGGCATCCTGATGCGTATGCCGTTTCCCGTGGAACGATATGATGCAAATACAATGCCTCACACGCATTTTCGCTGCAAAGGATGCGGCGGGGTATTTGATTTGGAACTGGCCTATGATTCGGAGATTGACGCCAAAGCCGCGGCGGCAGAGCTGGGGTTCCAGGTCGAAAGTCATGAGCTTATTTTTTCAGGGCTGTGCCCTCGCTGCTGGGCCGAGGAAGAAAAAATGGATTGATTTCCCCATTTTGGCGTGGTAAGATAAATTTGTTAAAACGATAACATTTTGCTTTACTTTAGAAAGGAGAAATGACCTATGGAACTCAAAGGAAGCAAGACCGAGGCCAATCTTTGGAAGGCATTTGCCGGCGAGAGCATGGCTCGCAATAAGTATACTTATTTTTCCAGCAGAGCAAAGAAAGATGGGTACGAGCAGATTGCTGCCATTTTTGAAGAGACCGCCGGCAATGAGAAAGAGCACGCCAAGTTGTGGTTCAAGGAACTGGGTGGCATTGGGGATACTGCTGCCAACCTGAAGGCTGCCGCTGCTGGTGAACACGAAGAGTGGACTCAGATGTACCGCGAGATGGCTGAGACGGCCAAGGAAGAAGGTTTTCCGAAACTTGCGTTCCTCTTCGAAGGGGTTGGCAAGATCGAGAAGGAACACGAGGAGCGATATCTGACTCTTTTGAAGAACCTGGATGAGGGTATGGTGTTTCAGCGCGGTGATGAGTACATGTGGAAGTGCCGGAATTGCGGCCACATCCATTTTGGAAAGACTGCGCCCGGCGTGTGTCCCATTTGTGCCCATCCGCAGGCATATTTTGAGCTGCTGTCTAAAAACTACTAAGAGGAGACCAATATGGCCAGCCCGGATGAGTTAGTCCGA
>JAYFPI010000082.1:0-3843 GCA_034927965.1 Pseudoflavonifractor sp. | reverse complement strand
GGGGGGGGCGCACCATGGCGCCCAGCCCGCTTTTTCCCTTTTACCCGGAAAGCTTTTGTCTCACAACAGCCCCCGCCCCTCCAGAAACGATTGGGCTACCTGATCCACCGGCTCCTCCAGCACGTCGACCCGATAGGTCATCTCCACCATGTCCTCGTTGGAAATCTGTCCGGCCAGCGTGGCCAGAACCTCTTCCAGCTCGGGGGCGGTGTCGGCAAACTTTTCAAAAGTCCCCTCCCGGATGAGCAGGGCGCCGTTGTAGTCGGGGAAAAAGTTTCGGTCATCCTCTAGTACCTTTAGCCCTGCTTTTCGGTTCAGTCCGTCGGTGGCGTAGACCTCTGTGACGTCAAACTGCCCGCTTTCAATGGCGGCATATTTTAAGCTCACATCCACCGACACCTGATCCCGGAAGTTGAGTCCGTAAAACTCGGTGAAGGGCCCGTACTTCATGCTGCCCTCCTGGGTGAAGAACTCATGCTCGGCGCCGAAAACCATCTGGTCGGTCACCGGGATCAGATCGCTGACGGTCTCCAGCTGATAGCGCTCGGCAATCTCCTCAGGGACGGCGATGGCGTAAGTATTGTCAAAACCCAGTTTGTCCAGCAGGTACACCCCGTACTCTCCCCGGGCGACTTCGTTTGCATAGTCGTAAATGCTGACGCCGTCGGGCACGTCGGTGGGGTCCTGACGGAGAAATGTAGTCAAAAGTGTCCCGTCATAGCTAATCATCAGATCGCAGGAGTAATTGTCTCCGACGAGGGCCTTAAAGTTGTTTACCTGGGACATCTGCCCCTGAACAGTCACTTGGAGGTCGGTCTTTTCCTCCACCAGCAGCTTGACCATGTGGTGCATCAGCTGTGTCTCGCTGTAATCTCCATCATACAGGAGCAGCTCTTGGCCGCCCGCCTTCTGCTCAATTCCATAGGGGAGCACTAGCGCAAAGGCGGTCAAAATGGCAGCGGCGGGGAGCAGGACGGCCTTGAATCCGCTGTGGGTGCTGCGCGCCCCCCGCTCAAAGAAGCCCATGAGCAGGTCCAGCACCAGGGCGATGGCCATCAGGGCCGCGGTGCCTGTCAGAATGAGCCTCATGTCCTGAACGCGGATGCCCCGGTTCAGGGCCACGCCGATTCCGCCGCCGCCCACAAAGGCCGCGAAAGCGCCGGTACCGATGGCGTTTACCACGGCAATGCGGATGCCTGTGAATACGGTGGGGAAGGCTAGGGGAAATTCCACCCGAAGCAGCCGGTGAATTTGCCCCATCCCCATCCCGCGGGCCGCCTCTTTTACGCCGGGATCCACCTGCTGAAGGCCAAGACAGGTGTTGCGAACCACAGGCAGCAGGGAATAGAGGGTGATGCCGATGACCACTGTGCCCTTTCCCGGCCCCGCAAACACCATGATGATGCCCAGCAGGGCCAGGGAGGGGATGGTCTGCAAAATATCCACCACCCGTAGGATTACGCCCCGTGCTTTAGGAAACAGATATGCCGCCGTGCCCAAAGGCAGGCCGATAAGGATGGACAAAATACCTGAGGCGAGGACCAGGAACAAATGCTCCCACAAGAGCGCCCAGCTCATTTCCCCACCTCCTTGTCAAGCCCTCTTGGGGTCACTTTTTTTTGCAGGAGGTCGATCAGAGCCCCAATGGCAATGGCAAGTATGGCCGCTGGGATCGCCCCCAGCAGAATGAGCGTATTGTTGTTGGAAGAGGTGCCCTGATAGATGAAGTTCCCAAGACCACCCTGTCCGATCATGGCCGCCAGGACAGCCCAGCTCACGGTGTAAATGGCCGACATCCGGAGTCCGGCAACAATGGTGGGCATCGCCAGGGGCAGTTCCACTTGAAACAGGATCTGAACCCCTGTCATCCCACAGCCACGGGCCGCTTCCACATACCGGGATTCCACCTCTAAAATGCCCGTATAGGTGTTTTTCATCACCGGGAAGATGGCATACACGCTCAGGGCAATGATAACAGCGGCTGGTGTCATTCCAATGAGCAGAGACAAAATACCAATAAACACAAGTCCCGGAATGGTCTGAAAGATAGAAACCACAGGGAGAAGGGCAAAGGAAAGACGAGGGATACGGGAGAGCAGGATCCCCGCCGCCAGACCGATAACGGATCCGCAGAGCACCGAGATCAGTACGTAGAGCGTATGGACGCCAATGGCCCTCAGCAGCAGGGCGCCATAGGTTTCGATGAGGGTACTCATTCCCCATCCCCCCAAAGCGACTGCGCCACAGAGCGGGCCACACTGGTCTTTGTGACAATACCCGCAATGGTGTCGTCTCCATTGAGAATCACCACATAGTCCTCACCCGACTCCAGAAGGTGGTCGAAGCTCTCCCGCGCTTCGTCTCCGCATCGGGCCACCCGGGCGACCTGCCGGACCAGAGGCTCTACATTTTTCAGCTCCTTGCCCCAGTGGCGCAGGTCGGCAATGGAGACTGTACCCACATACCGCTCCTCCTCGTCGGTGACCAGCAGTGTGTCCACGCTGTTGCGGGCCATCATCTCGGCGCACTCCCGAATGCCTCGCGTCCGCTTCACGGAGTAGACATTGGTGCGCATAAAATCCTCCACCTTGGTAGGGACCTGAGATTCAGAGACATGCTTACCCAGAAAGCTGCGTACCAGATCGTTGGCCGGGTGCTCCAGCATCTCCTCCGGGGAGGCAATCTGTACGACCTCGCCACCATCCATAAAGATAATGAGATCAGCCAGTTTCAGGGCCTCATTCATGTCGTGGGTGACAAAGACCACCGTCTTGTTCAGCTTCTGCTGGATACGCTTGATCTCATCCTGTAGGACATCCCGGGTCATTGGATCCAGCGCGCCGAAGGGCTCATCCATCAGCACAATGGGGGGAGAGGCCGCCAGGGCGCGCAGAACGCCGATGCGCTGCTGCTGTCCGCCGGACATCTCCGAGGGGTATTTGTCGGCATAGGCCTCCATCCCCACCATTTTCAACAGTGTCTCAACAATTTCATCACACCGCGCCTTGTCGTACTTCAGCAGCCGCGGCACGACACAGATGTTTTGGGCCACCGTCATGTTGGGAAACAGGCCGATCTGCTGAATCACATAGCCGATATGGCGGCGCAGATCCACTTTGTCTACGCTGCCGATGTCCCGGCCATCAATGGAAATGGTGCCGGAATCAAGCGCAATCAGCCGGTTGATGGTCTTAAGGGTGGTGGTCTTTCCGCAGCCGGACGGACCAATGAGGATAATGAATTTCCCGTCCGGAATCACGAAGCTCAAATTCTTTAAAATGGGTGTCTTGCCGTAGGATTTGCTGACGTGATCAAATTGAATCATGCGTTTCCTCCTTTTTTGCTTCAACCAACCTGCTCGCCGCCTCCGCCGCCGCGGGCGTCCCCACAAGGACAATCACGTCTCCGGCATACAGCTCTGCATAGGGTCCCGGGGAAAGAATCAGGTTCCGGCCCCGCCGGATTGCGGCAATGGTCCCGCCGGTAGACTGCCAGAACTTGAGTTCCCCAATGCTTTTCCCAATGAGGGACGAGCCGGCAGAGACCAAAACCTCATAGCTGGGCAGCGTCAATTCCGATTCAGAGAACGCACTCTGACTCTGAAAGAATGCCTCCATGGTATTGGTAAACTTTGTGTTGAGCTGCGTATACTGGCGGGTTAGTTCCTGGAGATCTGCTCGAAGGGAGCGGATTGTCTCGCCCGCTTCAAAATTCTTGATGTACTGCCGGGCATTGTCCTCGGAGAGGACCACGGTTCCGCTCTGCGGCTTTACCTCCAGCACCTTCATATCTGCCAGCAGCCGAAACGCGCGGCGGATGGTTTCCGGAGAAGTATTGTATTCC
>JAYFPI010000025.1:0-7066 GCA_034927965.1 Pseudoflavonifractor sp. | reverse complement strand
GCCCCATATACTCCGGCTTTTGCACGATATTGGCAATCGTGTTGCCGTTCCACGCGTAGGGCATGGAGTGGTCGTGATGGGCGAGCTTCACAATACCGCGCGTATAGAGATAATATGACGAGCGCTCGATTTTGTCATTGGCCAAAATCCGCGCGACCTCACACGGCCCCTTGCCCGCGATGGTGAGCGTGAAAATGCGCCGCACCACTTCGGCGGCCTCGGGATCGATCAGCCATTCGTTTTTGTCATTCGGATTTTTGACATAGCCGTAAATCGGGAAGAACGTCAGCCTCTTTCCTTCCATGCCGCGCGCCCTGTGGCTGGCCTTGACCTTGCGGCTGGCGTCCCGCAAATACCATTCCGACATGATGTTGAGGAACGGCGCGAACTCGCCACTGTCGCGGTTGAGGCTGTCGATGCTGTTGGCGATGGCGATGAAGCGGACGTTCTTCTCCCGGAAGAACACTTCCGTGTAAAAGCCCGTTTGCAGATAATCCCGGCCTATCCTGCTCATATCCTTGCAGATGACCGTATCGACGCGCCCGCTCTCTATTTCGGCAATAAGGGCTTTCCAGCCGGGACGGTCAAAGTTTCCGCCCGACCAGCCGTCATCTGTAAAATGGACGAAGTTAGAAAAGCCGTTCTTACCGGCGTAGTCCTCCAGCATTTTCTTTTGCGCGGTGATGGAATTGGATTCGCCGCTTTGTTCGTCGTCGCGGCTGAGACGCTCGTAAAGGGCTGTGATTTTAGGTTCCTGCTGCCTGATGTTCATACCGAACTCCTTTCAGGCAACCGGCTCATTTGCAGTGCCTGTATCATACCACAAAAACGGCGGCAAAGGAACAGCTTTTTCATTGTTTCGCCTCGTTTTTGATGAGGCGCAGTATTTTATCCTTGACTGTTTCCCGGCTGGTTTGGCTGAAATGAACGCTCACCCGGTAGGTGGTGGAGCCGATTCGTTTGGTGAATGCCCCCGATTCACGCGGCTGCTCCTTTTTACTCGTTGTCGTCTGCATTTGACCGGCCCCCTTTCAGATGATAAAATTGATTTGTAGTTCTGTTCCTGCTGATGTAATCCGTTTCGTGTATTTTCCTCCTTCCGTGCGTACAGGGGCGCAAAAAAAGCAGGGGTAAGGTAAAACCCTTGCCTTGCGCGAAACCGGCCCGGAAACCCGCTGTTTACGCGGTTTTCCGGAGCCTAAAGCGTTACATCCCGCCCGCGATGCTTTCGCACTCGCGCGGCGGCGGCGGCTTTGCGGGCGGGTACGACACAGGCCTCGCAATACGCCTGTCTGCCGTTGACAGGGAATTTCCTTCCGCAGCGCTTGCAGGCTTTGAGCGGTCTGTGGCTGAATACGGCTTCCAGCGCCGGGTCGAGCGGCAGCACCGCGTTTTGGAACCATTTGCACAAAGAGCTGCCCACAAACGCGACGGTGAACATATAACAGGCTCCGTCCAACGGCAGACATCCGTACTCGTGGTCGTAGTTGGCGCACTCAGATATGACCAGCCTGCGTATTGCCTGCTTCTCTCTGGCGGTCAGTTCCCGGTATAGATTGCTCACTGCTCTCCTCCTTTCCGGGGCGTTTGTAATCTATTATTTACATAAACAAATTACAGTCCCTCACTAATACGAGAAAAAACAGGGGGTTAGCGGAACCTTTTTTAAATATAATTAAAATATTTTTTTCGGCGGGTGAAAGCGGGGCGAGGGCAGGAGTGGAACGCAAAAAACTGAAACGGGAAATAGAGCGGGAAGCCCTTGCCCGGATGGAGGATGCGGCAAGGACTGAGGCGGATTTTCAAAATGTTACGGCGGTATGGGACAGGCTGGCCGCTAACCGCGAACGGCGGGAGCAGTGGCACGAGATTGGTCGAACCGAGAAGACGCTGGCACTAGGATACAACGATGGCGAGATTCTTCCCAACCCGGCAGGGCATGTATTCTGGCGGCAGTTGATGCGCGGGGATTTCCTTGACATTATCTTTGACTGTCCGTATGAGCTGCACGAGCTTGTGGAGGATATGGACATATCCGCGCTGCTTCGCGACTTATCCGAAAACCATCGGGAGATACTGTATTTCAGCGCCATACGCCTGTACAGCAGCGCCCGGCTTGCCGCCATGCGCAAGCAGACTGATCGCAATATCCGCAAGACGCGTGTCATAATGCTGAAAAAGATACATGGGAAGCTGATTCCGCGCCTTGCGCAAAGAGCAGAGAACGGCCTGCCCGTCACGTTGGCGCAGCTGGCTTTTCTCAAGGCACATGCCGAACTTGACAACACCAGACGCTAGTTATATGATTAACCTAATATCCGGTTACATTTTGGAGGCGGTAAATGAACGGCCTGTTTCAAAAGACGAGTTCCAGTTGGGTGAAATACAGCGAATATGAATGCAGGGAAAAGGATGGCGTTTTGTATGTCATGCCCGCGCCCAAAGCGAAGCCAATCATTATTGACCCACTTGAGGATGCGGACGCGATGGTGCTGGATGCGCTGGGCGTCGGCTTGCTGATGATGAACCGCAGCAAGGATACGGTCGTCCGTGAAGCTCTGATGGGTTTCGTTTCAAAGTATGGTTTGCTTGGGTTTATGACCGCGCTGCCGACTACGCCGCAATTTCTGGATTACGACTTTGCATACCTGCCGAAAAACCATTTTATCCGCGACGAATCCATGCTTGTGGAGAACTACGCCGCGCTGTTCTTTCCGTTTGACCAGCCGGACGTGCTGTTCACGGACAACGGCGTGCAATGGGATATTTCGGGCGACAGGGATATGATGGCGCTGGCGATGACGATGACTGACAAGCCGATGGCGCTCAACCTGTGCTTCCAGCGGGAATATGCCGAGCGGTACGACTGGCTCCTCACGCAGTTCAAGGATTTGGCTTTCACATTCATGTCCAGCTATTTGTTTTATACGGATTACGACAGCTTGGATGAAGATACCCGTAACCTGTACCGGCAGGGCATGGCGGCCTTTGGCGGCATTGCCCCCACTTATCATATCGCCTTGTTAGACAAGCCCACGATTGTCTGGGATTTTCATTCGCTGCTGCTCGGCATCCAGATGATGCTAAGCTTCATGATAACGGATGAGACAAAGCCGCTTCGCATCTGCAAGCACTGCGATAAAGCGTTTGTGGCGGAGCGTCCCAACGCCGTGTTTTGCTCCCCGCGCTGCAAAAACCAGCACAACGTCTACAAGAGCAGGGAAAAAAAGAAATAGGGTGGCATTGCTGCCGCCCCCCTGCGTATGTGGTATAAATAGAGTTAATAGGGTCAATCGTAAATCAGTTCATTGCGGATGATTTCATCTGCGCAGGCGCAAATGTTGTTGGCCTTGCCGACCCACAGCATTTGGTTTTCCGCTTTGAGCCGTTCGGTCACGCCCTGCGTTTCCATCTGCTGTTTTACAATGCGTTCCCGGCGTTCGCGGGCCGCAATGTCGATTTCATGCAGATGCGCCCGTAATTTGCCGGCGGTAAGCAAATTGGTATACAGCACACGCTTGTGCCTTTTCAGATAGTCAAGCCGCCGTTGCCCCCAAACGCCGATGTAAATTTCTTCGCCCAGCCCATCCTCCGGCAGGGTGAGATTCGGGATTTGATATCCGTTCACATCCCGGTAGGTCATTTCGCGTTTCATATGTTCATACCTCGTTTCCTTTGTAGATTTTACGGTCGGTCTGTGCCTTAACTCCTTTCCACGTCACGGAACCGCCTTATCTGCAAACGAGCCGGTTACCATGCTGTTTAGTAGTGGTTTATCATTACCACCCTTTACAGCATAGCTTCCAGTTCCACTTCGTATGCGCTAAGCTTTTTGTGTCTTCCATTTTTGGTTGACCTCCTTTTGATTTTACTTTTGCGGCTGGCTAGACCGCTTTCAGTATATCAAAGGGAGTTTTCTTTTCCAAAGCTTAAGCTCTTTGGAACTCCCGGCACAGCCGGGAGTTTTCGTAGACAAATAAAAAGGGGCTGTCCAGAAATGGGCGGCTCCTTTTAAGTAACCACGAGTAACAAAAAAGCGGCACTTTCAATTGAGAAAGGCCGTTTTTTGGTATAAAATTTATGTGTGAAAACAAATCAAATACAAAAAAAGTATAGTAGAAATCAGCGGGAATATCAACTGGTAATGCCGCTGAATTTGGAAGAAATCATCCCGGATAATGATTCAGTACGGTTGCTGAGCCAAATATTAGATGAGCTGGATTATGGAGAGCTCAATCGGGCATATTCTGCGTTGGGACGCAAACCGGCAACCCCGCCACGAGTCATGTTCAAAGTGATGGTTTATGGACCTCACTGCGGTGTCTTCTCCAGCCGGAAGATGGAGAGCGCGTGTCGGCGGGATGTGAACTTTCGATGGCTACTGGAAGGATTCCCAGCACCAAGCAAAAGCACAATTGCAGAATTTCGACAAAAGCGACTGCAAGGAGCAATAGAAGGGCTATTCAATCAATTGGCGTTAGCACTTTATCGGATGGGTGAGACAAGTTTCGACCACTTGTTTGTGGATGGAACAAAGATAGAAGCCAACGCAAATAAATACACCTTTGTATGGAAGGGCAGCATCAATAAGCATCAGGCCAGACGAGATGCCAAAGAAACTGGCTTTCTGCAGGATATCAACGAAAGACATGGTTTGAATGCTGAAAGCCTTGAAGATGCGGCACCACTTCTTGCGCAGAAGGTTGCGGACAGCGGAACGGTTTTTGTGTACGGTAAAGGGCAGCGTAAAACACAGCTACAGCGGGATACCGAGCAAGCAGCAGAATTGCTGGAAAAGAAGCAACGCTACGAGGATTACCAATCTACCTTTAAGAGACGTAGTAGCTTCTCCAAAACAGATCGGGATGCGACGTTCATGCACATGAAGGATGACCACATGCGCAACAGCCAACTTAAGCCTGGCTACAATGTCCAGATTGGTGTCAGCGGTGAGTATATCGTCGGGGTGGATATATCGAGCGAACGAAGCGATCAGCTCACCCTGATTCCGCTGCTTAAGCGCATGGAGTCAGGCCTTGGGCAAAGGCATCACGCCATTATCGCGGATGCAGGGTATGAAAGCGAAGAGAACTATACTTATCTGGAAAGACATGAGCAACGCGGTTTTATCAAGCCACAAAACTACGAGAAGAGCAAGAGTCGTAAGTATCGAAACAACAAGTATATAAAAGAGAACATGCCTTATGATGCGGAAACGAACAGCTATACATGCCCCGCTGGTCGTCGAATAGTTGCTGGATATGAGTGCATCCGAAAAAGCAAGTCAGGGTTTGAGAGCGTGGTTACTCGTTACCAGTGTGAAAGCTGTGCGGGCTGCACTCTGCGGGATAAATGTTTCCGGTCAAAATATCCAGACAAGAACCGTGAGTTTGAGGTATCAAAAACCTTTCAGCGTCAGCGGCAGCACGCCCGAGAGCGAATCGCCTCACAGGAAGGCGCACTTCTTAGAATCAATCGTTCCATTCAGGTGGAAGGCGCGTTTGCGGTGATTAAAGAAGATTACGCGTTTCGCCGGTTCCTGACGAGGGGAGCGGAGAACGTACGAACCGAGATGCTATTAATGGCGATGGGCTATAATCTGCTCCGCCTACATTGTAAGATACAGAGCGGCAGAAGCAGGCAGATTCTTTTTCAGAAGCTAATCGCATGAGTAGAAGGACAAGCGAATAGCCAGGCTCTTTAAGATGTGCTCCATCTTCTGGTTTCCGTTACGCTGAAAATCATTTTTCCCACATCTTATTCACCATTCCAATAACGAAAAAGGACTGTCCATCTACGATTGTTAAAAATCGTTTCTGGACAGCCCCATAATGTTTCGGATTAATTTTTGCAGGACGAATTAGACTCGATTGTAAAATTCCTTGACGGCCGCGAAAAAAGCGTGGATGTTTTCCCAGCTTGAGAGCGGGGGGATGTCGCAGCCGGAGGAGACAACAAAATTTTTGTGTACCGTGCATTTTTCCATCAGAGACAGTGTGGCTTCACGGATGGAAGCGGGTGTGCCGTTACGGAACTGGCTGGCGGGGTCCACATTGCCCATCACCAAAACGTCGTCGGGCATCAGCTCCAGTACCTGCTTCAGATCGATGGCGTTTCCAAAATGATAACCGTTTGCGCCGATAGTCTTGATCGAATCCACCAGAATCGGAACATTGTTGCCGCAGTTGTGGTAAATAAAAGCGAACGAATCCGCCTTCGTTGCCCCTACAACGCGCTTGACATACTTTGTTGAAAATTCTTCGATGAGCCCAGGCGAGAGTATACCCGCCAGCGGCTCTGCCATGACCACCCCGTCCGCACCTGCATCACGGTAAGCGAGAGCGTAGGCGGTGATGAATTGCGTCACTTTATCAAGAACCTCGTGAACCATATCCGGATCTTCATAGCAGGAGATCATGGCCTCGGATACGTCCAACAAACGTCCAGCCAAAGAGAACGGCCCGATAATACCCGCGAGCACTGGGCGATCGGTGATCTGCCGCTTAGCCTGCCGAATGGCTTCAATATAAAGGCCGGTGCGGCCCGCCAGAACATCGGGCACCGTCAACGCTTTCGCATCCTCCTGTGAAGTAACAATGCGGCCTGTGACGGTAGGCACCTCGTCCATGGACACGCGAATAGCAGAGCCGAACGCTTCGGCTTCCACCGACAGATCCATCATGCTGACCGAGGCTGCCGCGTCGGTGCGTTCTGCCACCAGGCCCATGCCTTTGGCTTGGGTGGCGCTGTTGGAGATCAAATCCTCCCCTATGATGTTCATAAGTTGTATGGACGGAAAGGATAACACTGGCATGGGCTTTTTAACATCAGCACAGATCATATCCTGGGTCCATTTATTCATGTTCATATAATATAACCTGCTTTCAAATAATAATTTGGCCATGTACTTTAAGCAAATATACAGTATGACCTGCCGATTATCTTGTTTTATTATTTGATTTTTAGCAGTATTTTTTTCAGTCCAGTCCGAATTTACTGTACTTCACGCGAAAATATAGATTTCCATGAAGTTAATTTTTGATTATATTTCCCGCCTGTTTTTCCC
>JAYFPI010000100.1:0-11230 GCA_034927965.1 Pseudoflavonifractor sp. | reverse complement strand
CCCCGCGGCTCTGTGTGCGGAGGAGTATACCCCCCGCTCGTTTGAGGAGTGCCTCCGGCTGCTGGAGGAGAGCGTGGATGCCTCTCAGGCTCTGGACACCATGCCGCCGCTCTTTGCCGACCAGTCCGAGTATGACGCCTTCCTGACCCGCCACAACGCCAACCATCCACCCGAGGCCGATTTGGCTGTCTACACGGGGGATGCCTGGCTGGGCATTGACGCCGGCTCTACCACCACTAAGATGGTTCTCATCGACTCTCAGAGCGGGATTCTATACAGTTACTATCACTCCAATCAGGGCAACCCGGTGGCCATTGTGCTCGAGCAGCTCAGGGAGATTTACCGGCTCTGCGGAGACCGGGTGTCCATCAAGGGTGCCACCGTCACGGGTTACGGTGAGGAGCTGATCAAAAACGCCTTTCAGTGCGATTTGGGCCTGGTGGAAACCATGGCACACTACAACGCCGCAAAGCATTTTAATCCCGACGTAGACTTTATCATCGACATCGGCGGTCAGGACATGAAGTGCTTTAAGATCCGCAACAGGGCGGTGGACTCCATCATGCTCAACGAGGCATGCTCCTCCGGCTGCGGCTCCTTCATTGAAACCTTTGCCAAGGCCCTGGGGTACGACATTGCAGAGTTTTCCAAGCTGGGCCTTTTCTCCCCTCATCCGGTGAATCTGGGCTCCCGCTGTACCGTGTTTATGAACTCCTCAGTGAAGCAGGCTCAGAAGGACGGGGCCAGCGTAGCCGACATCTCCGCCGGTCTTTCCATTTCCATCGTGAAAAATGCCGTTTACAAGGTGATCCGGGCGGCCAATGCCGACGACCTGGGCCGCCACATCGTGGTTCAGGGGGGCACTTTCCTCAACGACGCCGTTCTTCGGGCCTTTGAGCAGGAGCTGGGGCGGGACGTGATCCGTCCCACCATCGCCGGACTGATGGGGGCCTTCGGCGCCGCCCTGGCCGCCCGGGATCTTCGGTTGGTGCGCTCTGAGCTGCTGAGCGAAGAGGCCTTGCGCTCCTTCTCCCACACGGCCAAGCCAGCCACCTGCGGACTGTGCACCAACCACTGCTCTCTCACGGTCAACCAGTTTGACGGCGGGCGGCGGTTTATTTCAGGCAACCGCTGCTCCCGGCCTCTGGGCCGGGAAAAGGCCGAGCTCCCCGATCTGGGCATCTACAAATATCAAAAACTCCGCGCTATGGAGGGCAAGGGAACGGGCACCGGCGTCCGGGGGCGGATCGGCATTCCTTTTGGTCTCAATATGTACGAAAACCTCCCCTTCTGGTACGAGTTCTTCACCCGCCTCAACTTCGAGGTGGTTCTCTCCCCTGAGTCCTCCCGAAAGCTCTATCTCAAGGGTCAGCACACCATTCCATCGGACACGGTATGCTACCCCGCCAAGCTGCTCCACGGCCATGTGGAGGCGCTGGTGGAGATGGGGGTGGATGCCATCTGGTACCCATGCATGTCCTACAATTACGACGAGGGCATTGGGGACAACCACTATAACTGCCCGGTGGTGGCCTATTATCCCGAGTTGCTCGCCGCCAATGTTCCCGCCCTGAAGCAGACCCGATTCTTGGATCCCTATGTGGGCCTGTGGCGTCACCGCGACTTTGAAAAGCGCATCTCCGCCATTATGGATACGGAGTTTTCCGTCCCCAAGCGGGAGACAGTGACGGCTGCCCGGGCGGCCTTCGACGCATACGACGCCTACAAGCGGGACCTCTGGACCACCGGCCAGCAGTACGTGGCCTACGCCCGGGAGCACAAGCTCCCCATTCTGGTTCAGGCCGGGCGGCCCTACCACATTGACCCGGAGATCAACCACGGCATCAACGACCTCATTACCGGCCAGGGCTTTGTCCTCCTCACCGAGGACGCTGTCTCCCATCTGGAGGGCTACGAGTCCCGGAAGGTGCTTAACCAGTGGACCTTCCAATCCCGGATGTATAACGCCGCCCGGTATGTCTGCACCCAACCGGACATGCAGCTGGTGCAGCTGGTCTCCTTCGGCTGCGGCACCGATGCCATCACCGCCGACGAGGTGCGCACCATTCTGGAGCAGGGCGGAAAGCTCTACACCCAGCTCAAAATCGACGATATCAATAACTTGGGCGCCGTGAAGATCCGCATCCGCTCCCTCATGGCGGCCATGGATGCCCGGTCGGGTTCTTTTGAGAAAGAAAGCGGCCAAAGAAAGCCTTGATAGAGGCTGTGCGGGGAAGTTACGCTCTTCCGGCAGAAAGGATCTGGAACTTATGGCAGAACTGAAATACGACAAAACCGGACGTCTCCTCTTTACCAAGGAGATGAAAAAGGAATATACCCTCCTCATCCCCCAGATGCTTCCCGACCACTTTGCCATGCTGGTAAGTATCTTCCGAGGGGAGGGCTACCAGGTGGAGATGCTCAACAATACCGGCCGCCCCGTGATCGACGCAGGGCAGAAGTATGTCCACAACGACGCCTGCTACCCCGCCATTCTGGTCATCGGACAGCTTATCAACGCCATCCAGTCGGGAAAATACGACCCACACAAGGTGGCGCTGGTCATTACCCAGACCGGCGGCGGCTGCCGGGCCTCCAACTACATCCATCTGCTGCGCAAGGCGCTGGAGAAGGCGGGACTTTCCTTTGTGCCCGTCATCTCGGTGAATTTGTCCGGGCTGGAGGCAAACCCTGGCTTTAAGCTGAGCCTGAACCTGCTGCGTAAGGCGGTCTTTGCCATCATTTATGGCGATCTTATTATGAACGTGGCCCATCAGGTTCGCCCCTACGAGGTCACCCCCAGGGCCGCCGACGACGCGGTCAGCGCCTGCATGGACTTTCTTCTGAAGGATATGGACGCGGGCAAGGGCATGACCTTTAAGAGTATGCGGGTCAACTTTGACCGCATTATTGACACCTTTAAAGCCGTCCCCGTCGCCGGAAAACAGAAGGTACTAGTGGGCGTTGTGGGCGAGATCTACGTCAAATACGCCCCCCTCGGCAACAACAATCTGTGCGAATTTCTTCTTTCCGAGGGCGCGGAGCCAGTGGTTCCCGGGCTCATTGACTTCATCCTCTTCAAAATCAACAACCGGGAGGTGGATGTGGGAATCTACGGAGGTAAGTGGGTCAAAGAGGTCTTCTGCCGGTGGCTGCAGAGGTATGTGATGAAGTACCAGCACGCCATGATTGACGCACTGAAAAATTCCGGCCGCTTTCGGGCCCCCGGGGACTTTGACGATCTTCACAGCTATATTGGCGGCTATCTGGGCGACGGCAACAAAATGGGTGAGGGCTGGCTTCTTACCGCCGAAATGCTGGAACTTATCAACACTGGGGTGCCCAATATCGTCTGCACCCAGCCCTTCGGGTGCCTGCCCAACCACATTGTGGGCAAGGGCATGATCCGCAAAATCAAAGACGACTATCCATGGTCCAACGTAGTGGCCATCGACTACGACCCCGGCGCCACCCGGATCAACCAGGAAAACCGCATTAAGCTGATGCTGGCCAATGCCCGCGCTCTGGCTAAGGAGCAGCCATCCCGTACCGGAGCCGAAGAAGAAAACGTCGCCGGTCAGAAGCTGTAAATCACTTTTTCGCTATGAGGTGCTGCAAATGGATGAAACAGAAAATCAGCTCGGCGTAATGCCCATCCGGCGCCTCATTTTAACCATGTCCTGGCCCATGATGCTCTCTATGCTGATCCAGGCTCTCTATAACATGGTAGACAGCTACTATGTCTCCCTGTCTGACCCCAAAGGGTTTCTTGCCCTCTCCCTGGCTTTTCCCGCCCAAACGTTGATGATTTCTGTCTGCGTGGGTACCGGGGTAGGAGTTAATGCCATGCTCTCCCGGCGGCTGGGTGAGGGAAAACGGGAGGCGGCCAGCGCTGTGGCTACCAACGGTTTTTTTGTCTACTTTCTCACCGGACTAATCTTTCTGGGGGTAGGCATTTTTCTTGGGCCCAGGTTTGTTTTCTTTTTCAGCTCGGATATCCAGGTTGTGACCTACGGTGGGCAGTATCTCACCGTGGTGATGTGCGGCTCCATGGGAATGTGCATGCAGTTTGCGGGGGAGCGGGTTCTCCAGGCCAGCGGGCGGCCAATGGGGCCTATGGTTATTCAGGGAATCGGCGCTATTGTCAACCTCATCCTGGATCCTATTTTAATCTTTGGTCTGGGGCCCGCGCCGGCCCTCGGTGTATCCGGGGCCGCCATTGCCACTGTGTTTGGGCAGTTGGTGGGAATGTGCGTGGGGTTCCTCCTTGTCCGCCGCTGCCCGGTGGTCCGGATTTCTTTTCGATCCTTTCGGCCGGACACCGGGGCCATACGGGACATTTACCGCATTGGCTTTCCCGCCATGGCCATGCAGTCTCTGGGCACCTTTATGACCTTTGGGCTCAATAAGATTCTTGTTCTGCCCTCTGTGACCGCCGTTTCTGGAGACGCACCCGTCTTCGTACTTGGAGCCTACTTCAAACTTCAGTCTTTCGTCTTTATGCCTGTGGCCGGACTCAACAATGGTATGACACCGGTGCTTAGCTACAACTACGGGGCCAAGCACCGCACCCGCATTCTGGATGGAACTCACTTTGCCCTAAAAGTGGCTCTTGGCATCATGGCAACAGGGACTCTGCTCTTCCAGTTCTTCCCCGCCCAACTGCTTACCATCTTCAGCACACCGGCTGATATGATCTCCACCGGCATTTTTGCCCTGCGGGTTATCAGTGCCACTTTCCTATGCGCTGGGGCCTCCTTTATTCTTTCCGGGACCTTTCAATCCCTGGGTGCTCCCAATCTGGCTCTGCTTCTGGGGCTTACCCGCCAAATTGTCATTGTATTGCCGGTATGTTTGTTTCTGGCCATGACCTCCCCTGCCCTAGTATGGCTCTCCTTCCCCAT
This sequence comes from Pseudoflavonifractor sp., assembly GCA_034927965.1. GTDB lineage: Bacteria > Bacillota > Clostridia > Oscillospirales > Oscillospiraceae > Vermiculatibacterium. The sequence goes on along the minus strand of JAYFPI010000100.1, from coordinate 6,326 downwards.
CGCGGAGCTTTTTTCCTGTATCCTGGCCGTATTTTTTTATCAAAAAGTGCGCCGGGAGCGGGTGGACCCGCTAGAACCATAGCGCGGGTTCGCACTGGATGTCCCGTTGAACCTTTTCGCCCATCCCCACGTAAAATAAGCTGATGGGGTGATGAAAATGGAAAAAGACTGCTATTCCGGAAATGAAGGACTGCTTCTGTTGGCCTCATTGGTTTCTATTCAGTTATCCCACCAGCTCACCGATGATCAACTCGCCCTGCTGGCTGCTTTTTTCAATGTTCTGGCAGCCAACATGACTGTTCTGGTATTACAATCTCCCCCCAATTTCTCCTCCGAAAGCGGCTGCACATAAAAGTACCGCGGAAGCAATGCTTCCGCGGTATTTTTTCTCTGTTATGCCTGTTTGGCCTGCAGATGTTCGTCAATAGCCTGAGCCGCCTTCTTGCCGGCACCCATGGCCAGGATGACAGTGGCTGCTCCAGTGACCGCGTCGCCGCCTGCATAAACCCCGTCCCGGGTGGTCTTCATGGTGTCTTCGTCCACCATCAGGCAGCCATTTCGGTTGGCCTCAAGACCGGGCGTCGTAGAGCGAATCAGGGGGTTTGGACTAGTACCCAAGGCCATAACGACCGTATCCACGTTGAGGGAAAAATTAGAGCCTGGGACTTCCCTGGGAGAACAGCGGCCGCTTTTATCAGGAGCTTGAAGGCGCATCCGCACGCATTCGATCTTGCATACCTGCCCCTTTTCATTGCCCAGAATACGCACCGGATTACTCAGAAGACGAAAGTCGACCTCCTCCTCCTTGGCGTGGTTGACCTCTTCCCGACGGGCAGGCATCTCCTCCTCGTCCCGGCGGTAAAGCAGATAGACCTTCTCGGCACCCAGGCGCTTGGCGCATCGGGCGGCGTCCATCGCCACATTGCCTCCGCCCACTACGGCTACCGCCTTGCTGCGTCGAAGCGGGGTATCCCGGTCGTTCAGATATGCTTTCATCAGGTTAACCCTGGTAAGATACTCATTGGCGGAGTAGACCCCCGCAAGGCTCTCCCCTTCAATGCCCATAAACATGGGAAGACCCGCGCCAGAACCCACGAAGATGGCCTGATAACCCTCTTCCATCAGTTCATCAATGGTAATTGTACGGCCCACCACCACATCCAGGCGAATCTCTACCCCCAGGGCCTTCAGTTTCTCCACTTCGCTCTGGACAATGGCTTTGGGGAGCCGGAACTCAGGGATACCGTAAACCAGCACGCCGCCGGCTGTGTGGAACGCTTCAAAGATTGTAACCACATACCCACGCTTGGCCAAATCACTGGCACACGTGAGACCGGCTGGGCCGGAGCCAACCACCGCCACCTTCACGCCGTTGGACCGAGGCTTTTCAAGAATTGCGTCACCGTGTTTCAGGTACCAGTCGGCCACAAAGCGCTCCAGCCGGCCAATGGCCACGGCCTCCCCCTTGATGCCCCGGACACAGCGCTCCTCACACTGGTTCTCCTGCGGACAGACTCGGCCAGAGACACAAGGGAGGGCGTTGGTGTCGGAGATGATCTCATAAGCGGCCTTGAAATCGCCTTTGGAAACCTTAGCGACAAACTCAGGAATACGCACGTTCACCGGGCAGCCCGCCACACAGGGCTTATTTTTACAGTTCAGGCACCGCCGGGCCTCTTCAATCGCCTGTTCCGGGGTGTAGCACATTGTCACTTCCAGAAAGTTTTTATTGCGAACCAGAGGCTCCTGCTCTTCCACAGGGACCTTGGTCAAGCTCATATTCGGCATAGTATTCTCCTCCTCAACGGATCAGGTCCTTGCCCAGCTGATCCAGACGGCAGGTGTGGCGTTCCTTTTCCTCTGCCTCCTGCTCCCGATAGACGGCATTGCGGTTGATTAGCTCGTCAAAATCCACCTGATGGCCGTCAAAATCGGGCCCGTCCACACAGGCAAAACGAACCTTCCCTCCCACTGTGACCCGGCAGCAGCCGCACATACCTGTGCCGTCGATCATAAGGGGATTGAGGCTGACAATGGTCGGAATGCCGTAGGGCTTGGTGGTCTTGCAAACAAACTTCATCATGGGAATCGGCCCAATTGCAATGACGGCGTCATAGACCACGCCACCATCGATCCGCTCTTGCAGCTTATTGGTAACAAGACCCTTCTCCCCATAGGTGCCGTCGTCGGTCATGAGGTAAAAGTTGTCGCTTACCGCCCGGAACTCTTCCTCCAGGATAACAATATCCTTAGAGCGGAAGCCGGCAATGACATCCACCGCGACCCCGGCGGCGTGGAGAGACTTAGCCTGGGGATAGGCAATGGCGCAGCCCACGCCGCCGCCGACCACGCACACTCGCTTCGCTCCATCCGGAATCTCTGTGGGAACACCCAGCGGCCCCACAAAATCCAGAATGGAATCTCCCTCGTTCAAATCAGCCAAGAGCTGGGTTGACAATCCCACCTTCTGAAAAATAATGGTGACAGTCCCCTTCTCCCGGTCATAGTCGGCGATGGTGAGCGGCACCCGCTCACCGTATTCATCCAGGCGGAAAATAATAAATTGCCCGGCCCGGGCTTTTTTTGCAATTAGGGGCGCATCCACTTCCAGAAGGGTCACTGTGGGATTGAGCACCTGTTTCCGTATGATCTTTGTCATTCGCAAATGACCCTCTTTCTCTCTTGTTTTGCTTAAAAAGAAACTCTATCAGCTTCTACTCTTAATGTCAAGAAAAAGGCGGTAGATTTCTCATTCAAAACGAGAAATCTACCGCCTTTTCCCCTACACTTTCCAATGCAGACTTACCGCAAAAATCCCACCGTCCAGTCGGGCCGAGGCGGTTCCTCCCATCTGTCCGGCCAGTGTCTTCACAATGGCCAACCCCAGACCGGTATTTCTCCCGGAACGAGTCTGATCGGAGGTGAAAAACCGGTCAAATACATGCTCCAGATCCCCTTGATTCAGATCTGCTCCCCCATTTACAAAACAGGTTTCCACGCCTCTCTGGACCCGCCTTGCAGAAATACTCAGCATTCCAGAGCCGTGTTCCAGCGCATTTCGGATTAGGTTCGTGTATACCCGGGAGAGCGCTGCTCGGTCCCCCCACACCCGTGGAAGGTCCTCCGGCAGTTCTACCGTCACCTGGAACTGTGCCTCCAACTCATCATAAAAGGCCGCCAAAAGCTCGCTGATGACCTCTCGCAGGTCTACCCGTTCCCGGAGAATGGGGTACTCCCCCGCCTCCAGCCGTGACAGGTCATAAAAGCTGGTAATCAGGCCTTGAAGCACCTTCGCCCGACTCTCCACAATCTCCATATATTCCCGCCGCCGGTCTTCCGGGAGATCCTCCGCCTCCAAAAGTTGAAGGTAGCCCAGAATGGAGGTCAAGGGGGTCCGCAGGTCGTGAGAGACATTAGCAATTTGTTGGCGCAGCGCCTTTTCTCTGCGGCGGAAGTTGGCCCGCTCTTCCTCCCCCTCTTTCAAAAGATCGTTGACCTCGGCCATCACCATCTCAGAGGCCCGATTGGGTGCAGCCAGACGGAGAGGCGCACCGCTCCCCTCACTCCTCCGCTGTTTCAGTTGTTCCGCCCCCTGCCGCAAATTCCGCTCCAGAGTGTACACCCGAAGCAAAAGCAGCAGACACAGGAGGATCAGGACCGCCTTCAGCAGCATGGCGCCGCCTCCTTTGTTTATCGAATTTCCCTCTTGCGGAAGGCCGCCATCCCAATGACGGTGGTCACCACTACCCAGCCTAAGCCAAGCGCCCAGCAGTAGAGCTCGCTGCTTCCCCCGGCTGATATGTGAAAGGCCGTATCTGCACCGTTGGCATAGAGCACGCGAAAGGGAGCCGCATAGAACAGCGTATCAAACAGTCGAAGCGCAAGGGGGGCATCAGAATCGCAGCCCATCAATGCCACAGGCGTTCCGGCTATACAGATAAGGTAGGACACCGCTATCGCTCCAGAAGCGTTGTGCAGCAGCATCAGCAAAAGGAAGGTAAAAGACAGAGCGGCAATCCAAAGCGGAAACGCATTGATCGACGTTTGCAGCGCAAATTGTAAAAGGCCATCCGCTTCCCCAGCCTCGGACTTGCAGATTATCTGGCTCAGCAGAAGATACCATCCCACCGCCACAGCCCCTGCCGCTGTCCCCACCATAATGGCAGCAGACAGCTTGCCCAGATAGATCCGGCTGCGGGGAATCCCAAAAATGACCTCGTTCTTCATGGTTCCGTAACGATATTGGTCATCAAAGGTCAGTGCGGCAAAGATTGGGGCCAGCAGAAGGCCCACGGGGAGCATCATGACCAGGAACAGACAGCTCCACTCCAGCCTTTGGTTATTTTCATTGAACATAGATAGGAAAACCAGGCTCTCTCCTGACAAAAGAAGCGTCATTCCGACAAAAAAAGCCTTCTTGTGGCAGAGCTTATAGCACTCGGCCCCAATGTAGTTCAACATTAGGAAATCTCTCTCTTTCGAAACACAATCAATCCCAGGGCCGTGGAAGCCAGTAGCCAAGCCATACCGCATGTCCAGGCATAAGCCATCAGGCCGTCGGACATTCCGTGCATCATGCGTTCAAAAGGCGTTGTGAGCAGGCAAGCCTGAATTACCTCGATCACCGGCTGCAAACGGGGTACAAACGTCCCAAACAGATCCAGGAATCCGCCCCCCAGCACAGCCACCACCAAAACATAGATGATAGAAGCGGACGTGGATCCCTTCATCACAAAGAGCAGCATATGAAACAGTCCAAGCCCGCCCAGCCACAGGGGAAATGCAGCCAACAGCATCTGTCCCAGTTCTGCCAAGGCCTCACTGGTCGCCTCGCCCAGCGGGAAGAGAACTCGAGCCAGCAGCAGGTAAAAGGCCAGAATCACAGCGCACAAAACCGCCGAAACAATTGCTGTGGTGAACAGTTTACCAAGGTATATTCTCGTCCGTGGAAGTCCATAGGCCACCTCATTTTTCAGAGTATTGTGCTTATACTGGTCTGAGAAAACCATATCGCAGGTCATGACCACCAAATAAAGCCCAACAGAAAGGCCAAAGGAGAGAATCTGCGCCATAAAGTCAAAGCTGGCCCCCGGCCCGGCATTTTGGTTGAGGAGCACCATAACGAGAGTAATGATACCCAGGATGACCCCCAAAAAACCAACGGGATAAACGCGGTGTGTGACTTTGTAAAGCTCAGCATTCATGTATTTAAGCATGATGAATCCCTCCAATCAGGTTCAGGAAGTAATCCTCCAAATTGGCTCCCCGGTGCTCCATCCCAGACAGAGCAATCCCCTGCTCCACCAAAAGCCGAGTAACCTTTTGGGGCTCAGAAAGCCCCTCATAAAGCCGGATCGCCCCGCCGGGCAGCACCTCGAAATCTCGAATCTTCAGCTCCCGCTCCAGCACCGCGGCAGCCCTAGGCGCATCGTCTACCCGCAGTTCCAAACAGTCCCGGCACTTCTCCCTCAGTTGAACAGCGGTGAGCTGCTCCAGCATCCGCCCCTTGTCGATAAAGCCATAGCAGGTGGCCAGATTCTGCAGCTCGGACAAAATGTGGCTGGAAATGAGGATCGTGGTCTGATACTGGCGGTTGAGCTCCAGCAGGAGATTGCGGAACTCCACAATGCCCTCTGGGTCCAGCCCGTTGATCGGCTCATCCAGCAACAGCAGTTCCGGACGGTTCATCAGCGCCAGAGCTAACCCCAGCCGTTGCTTCATCCCTAAGGAAAAAGTCTTAAACTTTTTCTTTCCCGTATCGGCCATCTGCACCTGTTCCAATGCATCCTCTACGGCGCGGCTGCCGGCGATTCCCCGCTGACGACGGTAATATTCCAAATTCTCCCGGGCGGTGAGATAGGGATAGAAGCTGGGGATCTCCACCATGGCGCCGGTGCGGGCCCGAGCTTTTTCCAGCTCTCGCTCGCCAGTGGCGCCAAAAAGCTCCACCTCTCCGGAGGTGGGCACCGTCTGAGAGACCACCATCCGAATAATGGTAGTCTTGCCGGCCCCATTGCGGCCCACCAAGCCGTAAATTCCTCCCTTGGGCAGGGTAATATTTGCGTGATCCACCGCCAGGCTGTTCCCATATCGCTTGGTCAGATCCCGGGTTACCAGGATATTTTCTGTCATTTCACATGACCTCTCTTCCTTCTGAGTATGCCCTGAGTATAGCAGAGAGTCAACAAGAGAATTTGAAGAGAAGGTGAAGAAAATCTTAAAGCCCACTTTCCTGCTCATTTTTCCGGTTTTGTGGTACAACAGAAGATGTCCCGGCAAGATACCGGCTGAGCATCCCCAAAGGAGGCGGCGGGCCTTTTAGGCCC
>JAYFPI010000072.1:0-4683 GCA_034927965.1 Pseudoflavonifractor sp. | reverse complement strand
CATTGGCGTTTTTCGTAAAGACAACATTCATTCCCGCACCGCCGAAATGGGATATGATATTTCACTACTGTTCTGGGGGCAGGGGCTTGGCACCAGCGCCGTGAAGCAAACATGCAAATACGTATTTGAGAATACAGATATCCTGCGCATTTTTGCAGAGCCTTTTGCCTACAACACCGCCTCCCGCCGCATTTTGGAAAAGAGCGGCTTCCTCTGCGAGGGTATTATGCGCGCCAACGCCGTTAAAAACGGCAAGGTGCTGGATATGGCGCTGTATGCCCTTTTGAAATCGGACTGCCCGGAATATTCGGAGGTGTAGACGTGGAAAATGCAAGCCCTGATTTTATCAACCTAACGCCGCAAAATCTTGCCCAGGAGCATCTTTGCTGTATCATCCGCAGCAAAAAGCCCCATCCCGGCGTGGAGGCAAAGCGGCGGTGGCTGTCTGAGCGGCTCAAAGAAGGCCATGTCTTTCGCAAGCTGAATGTCAAAGGGTGCGTGTTCATCGAATATGCGCCGCTGGAGACCGCGTGGGTACCGGTTACCGGCGAGAACTATTTATACATCTACTGCCTGTGGGCGGCCGCCCCCTACAAGGGCAAGGGCTACGGACGGGCGCTGATGGGATACTGCATCGCGGACGCCAGGGAAAAGGGCAAGTCCGGCGTCTGTATGCTGGGCGCGCAAAAGCAGAAAGCATGGCTGACGGACCAGAGCTTTGCGAAAAGCTTTGGTTTCAAGGCGGTGGACTCCACCGACAGCGGCTACGAGCTGCTCACCCTCTCCTTTGACGGCACGGCGCCGCGGTTTACCGATTGCGCCAGAGCGTCCAAAATTGAGAGCCGAGAGCTGACCATTTATTACGACCTGCAATGCCCCTATGTGGGTCAGAGCATCGAAACAGTCCGGCTGTACTGCGAAGAACAAGGAGTGCCGCTGTCCCTTGTTCCGGTAGATACGCTGGAGCAGGCAAAGAACCTGCCGTGCGTGTTCAACAATTGGGCGGTATTTTACAAGGGCACATTCCAGACGGTGAATCTGCTGCTGGACGTGGAGAACTTAAAGCGGATACTGAAAAAGGAGTAAATCTATGATGAATGCAATCGTGTATACCTCCAATACCGGCTTTACCGCGCAGTACGCAGGGCTGCTGGGCGGGAAACTGAATCTGCCGGTCTATTCTCTGGACGCGGCAAAAAAGGAACTTGCCGCCGGCGTGGAGATCCTCTATCTCGGATGGCTGATGGCCGGTCAGGTCAAGGGCTATAAGCAGGCGGCAAAGCTCTATAAAATTGCCGCGGTCTGCGGCGTGGGCATGGGGGCCGGCGGCTCGCAGATCAAGGAAGTGCGCAAGGGCAACGCCATTCCGGAGAACATCCCGCTGTTCACCCTGCAGGGCGGTTTTGAACTCAATAAGCTCCACGGCATCTACAAATTTATGATGAACACCATGAAGCGCACCATGGGCAAAAAACTGGCGGCGAAACAGGACAAAACGGCAGACGAACAGGATATGCTGGATTTGCTCCTCCGCGGCGGCAGCCGGGTCAGTGAGGAAAACCTGCGCCCGGTTTTGGAGTGGTGCAAAAAATGACGGAGCACAGATTTCAAATTGAAAATATTCCTGCCGTGCTGTACGGCGATGCGGCGGAGAAAGCGTATCTGTTTGTCCACGGTCAATGCGGGTGCAAGGAGGAAGGGTTAGCCTTCGCCGAAATCGCCTGCCCGAAGGGGGTTCAGGTGCTCGCCGTCGATCTGCCGGAGCACGGTGAGCGCCAGGGCGAGAAAGACCGCTTCAACCCATGGACGGTGGTGCCAGAGCTAAAAGCGGTGTTTGCTTACATGAAGTCCCGCTGGAGCGAGATCGGTGTGCGGGCCAACAGCATCGGAGCTTATTTTTCCATGCTGGCGTTCGCGGACGAGAATATTGAGAAGGCACTTTTTGTGTCTCCGATTGTGGATATGGAGCGGCTGATCTGTGACATGATGGGCTGGGCGGGTGTGACAGAGGACATACTCCGCCGGCAGGGCGAGATTTCCACCGACTTCGGACAAACGCTCTCCTGGGATTATCTTTGCTGGGCAAGAGAACATCCGCTCCGTGTCTGGAGCCACCCCACGGTGATTCTATACGCAGAACGGGACAACCTGACCACGATGAAAACGATCAAAAATTTTGCCGACGCGCACGCAGCATCTCTGACGATTTGCGATCAGGGTGAGCACTGGTTCCATACGCCGGATCAGCTGGCTGTTTTACGAAACTGGGAGGAAACGCACGCATGACGGAGCAGGAGCAGGCGGACGCTCTGAAGATGGTGACCTCGATCATCGTGCGCTGTGAGCGGATGCAGCCCAAGTTTGTCCTCGGAAGCTCGCAGCATACCCTGCTGAAAAACCGCATTCAGGCCTTGAAAATTGCAGAGGCTTTACTGACCGGGCGTGGCACAGAGCTATATTCCACGCAGGATCTGTCTGCCGCCTTGGAGCCGCTGGCCTCGATCATCCGAAAATGCGAAAAGGCCCGTTCAAAATATGAGCCGACCAGCGTGCAATACAGGCGCTTTTACGGCACCATCCGGGCCATGGAATTGTCGCGGCAGTTGATCGAAAACGAGCTGGGCAGAAAATGAACGCCTTGACGTTTCTGTCCCGCAATGATAAACTCTCCTCAAATCATATAGATTGGAATTGAAAAAGATGCGCATTGCTTCCTGCTGATTGATTGGCTATGATGAAAACCGTGAGCGGCTTCAGCCGCCGTTTTGTCATGCCTGTGCAGGGAAGTTACGCATTTTTTGAGCGCTCACGGAATTGCCATGCCGACAGGCGGGCTTTGTCTTTCTGTGTGATGGCTGCAAGAAGTAACTTTCTTGCAGCCATTTTCTATATAGGAGGACAAAACCATGTCACACATCAAAGTCAAGGGCCTTACCTTCGCCTATCCCGGCAGTTACGACAATGTTTTCGAGGACGTCAGCTTCCAGCTCGACACCGACTGGAAGCTGGGCTTTATCGGCCGGAACGGCAGGGGGAAAACCACGTTTCTAAAGCTTCTGCTGGGTGAGCATCCGTACGGCGGCAGTATTTCCGCGTCCGTTCCCTTCGCGTACTTCCCATTTCCGGTAGCGGACCGGAGTCGTCCCACGGGGGAGGTATTGCGCTCCGTCAACCCGGAGGCGCAGACCTGGGAGCTGGTCCGCGAGCTCAGTCTTCTGGGTGTCTCCGAGGACGCGCTGGAGCGTTCCTTTGATGCGCTCTCCTTCGGAGAGCAGACGAAGGCTCTGCTGGCGGTGCTGTTTGTGGGTGAGTCCCGCTTTTTGCTCATCGACGAGCCGACAAACCACCTGGACGCGGAGGGCCGACAGCGGGTCAGCCGGTATCTCCGGAGCAAGGAGGGCTTTCTTGTCGTCTCCCACGACCGGGCGTTTCTGGACGGGTGCGTGGATCACGTTCTGTCCATCAACAAAACCAATATCGAGCTACAGCGGGGGAATTTTTCCAGCTGGTTTGAAAACAAGAAGCGGCAGGACAATTTTGAGACGGCGCAGAATGAGAAACTGAAAAAACAAATCGTCAGGCTGGAGACCAGCGCGCAGGAAAAGGCAGACTGGGCGGCCGCGGTGGAAAAGACGAAGTTTGGAACCGAAAATTCCGGACTGCACCCGGACAGAGGGTATATCGGGCACAAATCCGCCAAAATGATGCAGCGTTCCAAGGCGATTGCCCAGCGCAGACAGGAGGCGATGGAGGAGAAAGCGCAGTTGCTTCGGAACATCGAGCCAGCCGACGCGCTGAAGGTGTCTCAGATCCCCTACCGCTCGCCGCGGCTTGTCTCTCTCGACTATGCTTCTATTGTGTACGGCGAAAAAGTCGTCTGCAGCGATGTTTCCGTCACTGTCGAGCGCGGGGATCGCATCGCGCTGCAGGGCCGGAACGGCAGTGGAAAATCCAGCATTCTGAAGCTGATTTGCGGGCAGGACATCCCGCATACCGGCAATTTACAGGTTGGCAGCGGGCTGAAGATTTCCTGCGTCTCGCAGGATACGTCGTTTTTGCGCGGGAGCCTGTCCGATCTTGCCCGAGAGAGCGGCATCGACGAGAGCCTTTTCAAAGCCATTTTGCGCAAGCTGGATTTGAGCGGGTCCAGTTTGAAAAGGACATGGCGGAGTTCAGCGGCGGGCAAAAGAAAAAAGTTCTGATCGCCAAGAGCCTTTGCGAAGAGTCCAATCTGCTGGTCTGGGATGAGCCGCTCAACTTTGTGGATGTCATCTCCAGGATGCAGATCGAGGCGCTTCTGCTCTCGTGCCAGCCCACCATCCTGTTTGTGGAACATGACCGCGTTTTCACCGAAAAAATCGCGACAAAATCCGTGTCGCTGTGAAGGCCCGAGATATGGTCATATCTGCCCCCCAAAAATCTGTCTGATTGAGCGCAAACATTTCTTCCATTTCCGCCGCATTTCTTAAAATACACAGAATCCATCCCTACCGAAAATCATTCGACCGATCCCGCGCTGTGTGCTTTGCTGTATAAAATGTGCTGACACAACACCGCACGGGAAGTCATGAAGACCCCGGCGGACTGCGATAGAATGACAGCATACGGAAGGAGGCCTGAGAATGGACTGGATCACGGAAATCCAGCGGGCGCTGGACTATACCGAGGCGCACCTCACAGGCG
>JAYFPI010000006.1:0-46420 GCA_034927965.1 Pseudoflavonifractor sp. | reverse complement strand
TGCTGCCCATGCGGTGGCGCTGGTTCTTGAGCCGGATGATCGATAAAGTATGAAGTTCCAAAACGCTCCTCTCGCGCATAGAATGCGCTGAGAGGAGCGTTTTTGCCTCTTTCGACAAGAGGCCATTTCTCTCAGGGCAGGGAGGAGCTTTGGCGTTCCTCTTTTTCCCACGACCTGGAAAGGAATGGTCATTGAATGGTTTATTATCTCATTGTCTGCCGCTCCCTGACCTATGCCCAGCGGACGCAGACTGCTTTGGAGCGCGGGGGAATTACAGCCCACATCCTGCGGTCTCCAAAGATAATTGACAGCGAGGGTTGCAGCCACTCTGTCAAAGTTTCGGAGCGGAATTTAGCACCCGGACTGGTGATCCTGGCCAAAGCAGGACTGTCGCCGAAACGTGTATTCATTATGGCCAGTGACGGAAGTTATAAGGAGGTGCTGCTCTGATGATTTATTTGGATAGCGCAGCTACTACACTGCAAAAGCCCCCCGCTGTATACCGGGCTGTGGTCTCCGCTATGAAGCACTGTGCCAGCCCCGGCCGGGGCGGGCATCGGCCTGCCATGTTGGCGGCGGACACCGCCTTTGCATGCCGCCAAGCGGCAGCAGATATGTTCCATGTGACAGACCCGGAAAACGTGATTTTTACCATGAATGCTACCCATGCCCTCAACCTGGCCATCAAATCCACAGTACAGCCAGGCAGTACGGTGGTTGTCTCAGGCTATGAGCACAATGCGGTGACCCGTCCTCTGACAGCTTTGAGATGTGACATTCGAATAGCCAGAGCCCCCCTGTTCCAGCCCGAGGCGTTGCTGGCCGAGTTTGACCGTTTGATTACCCCAGAGACAGCGTGCGTTATCTGCACCCACGTCTCCAATGTATTTGGCTATATCTTGCCGGTGGGGGAAGTGTCAAAGCTCTGCCGGAGAAAAGGCGTGCCATTTATTCTGGATGCCTCCCAGTCTGCCGGTTGTCTTCCGATTCACATGGAGGAGCTGGAGTGTTCCTTCATTGCAATGCCGGGACACAAAGGGCTGTATGGTCCGCAAGGGACAGGTCTTCTGCTCTGTGGGGAGGAGAGCCCCATCAAAACTCTAATGGAGGGCGGAACAGGAAGCCTCTCCGCCCTCCAAGAAATGCCCGACTTCCTGCCAGATCGATTGGAAGCAGGAACCCACAATGTCCCCGGAATTGCAGGGCTTTTGGAAGGGATTCGGTATGTATCCCGCCAGGGAGAGGACACAATTCTCCACCATGAACAAGATCTAATGGCTCGGGCTGCGGCCGAACTCTCTGCCCTGCCTGGGATAACGGTCTATGCGTCTTCTCGGCAGGAGTATCAGGCGGGCGTACTTTCCTTCTCACTCAAGGGAATGGATTGTGAAACCGCTGGCGAGGCACTGGGAGAGAAGGAGATAGCTGTGCGAGCGGGGCTTCACTGTGCCCCATTTGCGCACCGAAGTGCCGGAACGCTGGAAAAGGGGACGGTCCGAGCCAGTTTTTCAGACTTTAATACTCTCTTTGAAATTAAACGATTTGTAGCTGAAGTTCGCCGAATTTCCGCTTGAAATTAGGTCCCTGCGGCAGTAAACTTAGCCGCAGGGATTTTTTATGCTGTTTTACGGGATGGGGCGACTGTTTTCTCATTTTCTATTGACATAGGCTTGACAATGTAGTATATTAGCGTGGTAAAGTGTGAAAGTGAGGGAGCGGAACAATGCGTGTAATTGCAACACCGGAGGGAACGAGAGACCGCCTGTTTTCAGAGTGCCGGGATTTCTCTACAGCTCAGAAAAAGCTGACCGAGTTTTTTCTGAGCAGGGGTTACGAGGAGATTCGGACCCCGGAGGTGGAGTACTATGACCTGTTTCTCCAGTCTGGCAATCCCATTCCACAAGAATCTATGCTGAAAATTGTGGATCGCTCCGGGAAGCTTATGGTTATGCGCCCGGACTGCACCACCCCCATTGCCCGGGTGGCAGCCACCAAGCTAAAGGCGGTACCACTGCCTCAGCGGCTCTATTACAATGAGACGGTATTCCGCTCCGGGGCCGCCCACCGAGGGGGCAGCAGCGAGATCCCCCAGTGCGGCATCGAGCTGCTGGGTGCCGGGGGACTGGAAGCGGATGTAGAAGCTGTCACCCTGGCAGTAGAGGCATTAAAAACAGTGTGCCCCAAGGGCTTCCACATTGAACTGGGCCATGCGGGGCTTTTCCGGGCCCTGGCCGATCAGATGGGGATGAACGGGGGGCAGGTGGAGGAGATGCGCTGTCTCATCGAAGGCAAGCACTTTGCGGCATTGGACGATTTCCTGCTTCCGTACCGAGATAAACCCGCCTATGCCCTCTTGTCTCGGCTCTCGCGTCTTTTTGGTGGAGCGGAGGTACTGGATGAGGCTGAGGTCCTGATCGGCCCCCGGCCAGAGCTGCAATACCTTCGAGAGCTATCGGAAGCCTTGGCGTCGGCGGGGGATGGAAGGTTCATCCGTTTTGACCTGGGCCTGGTGCATCAGATCGACTACTACACCGGCCTGGTGTTCCGGGGCTACGCCCAGGAGGTGGGCGCACCTGTCCTCTCCGGCGGGCGGTACGACAATCTGCTGGGGGCCTTCGGCCGCCCCGCTCCCGCCGTGGGTTTTGCCGTGGATGTAGATTTGGTGGTAAGTGATTCTGCTGTACAGACTGGAACGGGCAGACTGCGTCTTGCTCTCACCAAGGGGCGGCTCCAAGATCAGACCGTGGAGCTGCTGGAACAGGCTGGATTGGACTGCGGGCCGGTGCGGCACCCGGGCAGACGGTTAATACACAGTATTCCCAATTATCCCCTGGACGCGGTGCTGGCCAAGGCCCCCGACGTCATTACCTATGTAGAGCACGGGGTTTGCGACCTTGGCGTAGTGGGGAGGGACACCATCCTGGAACAGAGCGAAAGTCCTTTTTACGAGGTGTTGGACTTGGGCTTTGGAAAGTGCCGGTTTGCCCTGGCGGTGAAGGAGGGGACGGACTTTTACGGCACCTACCGCACTCGCCGGGTGGCCACCAAGTACCCCAATGTGGCCAAGCGTTTCTTTGCAGATAAGGGCATGGATGTGGAGATCATCAAGATCGAGGGCTCGGTAGAGCTGGCCCCTATTTTGGGGTTGGCCGATGCCATTGTGGATATCGTGGAGACTGGGGCAACTCTGCGGGAGAACGGGCTGGTGCCCGTTGAGGATGTGGCCGACGTGTCCGCCCGGCTGATTGTCAACACTGCAGTCATGAAGTTGAAGAAACAAGAAATTTTGGACTTGATCCGCAAGTTTCAGTCCGGATTGGAGCAGAGAACGCTATGCTGAATATTGTTGTGGCCAACGGGACAGAGGAGCGGGCGGTGATCGAGGCTATGCGAGCCCGAGCTGCCAGCGCCAATACCGCCATCGACGCTGCTGTTGCCTCTATTTTAAATGATATAAAGGAAAACGGCTTTTCGGCTGTTCGGGAGTACTCCCTGCGCTTTGACCAGGCAGAGCCCCGGGAGATCGGCAGGGAAGCGCTGGAGGCGGCTTATTCTGCCTGTCCGCCGGAGGTGATCGCGGCGCTGGAACACGCGGCGGCCAATATCCGAGACTACAATCGGCGGTTACTTTCCGTGAGTCAGACCTGGTCTTCCCCGGACGGCGGTCTGGTGGGCCGGGTGGTGAGAGGGCTGGATCAGGTGGGCATTTACGTCCCGGGCGGGACGGCGGCTTATCCCTCCTCCGTCCTCATGAACGCCGTCCCTGCCAAGGTAGCCGGAGTCAGGGAGGTGGTTATGGTCACACCTCCCACGGAAAATCTAAACACCGCGGTCCTGGCCGCCGCCCGGATCGCCGGAGTGGACCGGGTCATCGCCGTGGGTGGTGCTCAGGCGGTGGGAGCGCTGGCCTACGGGGCTGGGTTCATTCCCCGGGTGGATAAGCTGGTGGGGCCTGGCAACGCCTATGTGGCCTCGGCCAAGCGTCAGGTCTACGGGTCCGTTGACATCGACATGGTGGCCGGGCCCTCTGAGGTGTTGGTAGTGGCTGACGGGACGGCTGACCCCAAATTTGTGGCTGCCGACCTTTTGAGTCAGGCGGAACACGACAAGCTGGCCTCCGCGGTGTTGCTCACCACCAGCGCTGAACTGGCTCGGGCAGTGGATGGGGAGATCGTCCGGCAGACCGGATATCTGGAGCGCTCCGAGATCATGGAGGCGTCTATTCGGGACTTTGGCTGCGCCGTGGTCTGTGATACAATGGAGCAAGTAATTTCACTTGCTAATGAGATTGCCCCAGAACACTTAGAGCTGGTCACAGAAAAGCCGGAAGAACTGCTCCCACAGGTCAAAAATGCCGGGGCAGTCTTTCTGGGCAGTTGGTCGCCCGAACCGCTGGGCGACTATCTGGCGGGGCCAAATCATGTGCTTCCTACCTCTGGGACGGCCCGGTTTTTCTCACCCCTGTCCGCAGTGAGTTTTTTAAAGACTATGAGCGTCATCCGTTACGACCGAACGGTTTTGGAGCCGGTCAAGGATATGATCATCACTTTGGCGGAGAGTGAAAAGCTTACCGCACATGCTAATTCCATCCGGGTTCGGTTTGAATGAGAAAACGCAGAGCAAAAGGAGAAACTGCCATGAGAACAGCAGAAATTTCCCGGGAAACAAAAGAGACACAAATTTTGTTGAGGCTCTGTCTGGACGGCGGAGAGACCAGGGTAGACACCGGTATCGGTTTTTTTGACCACATGCTCACCGCCTTTGCCTTTTACGCTGGCTTTGGCCTGGAGCTAAAGGCCTCTGGAGACCTGCACGTGGAAGGACACCACACTGTGGAAGACGTGGGGATTTGCCTGGGGCAGGCCCTAAAGGAGGCCCTGGGAGACAAGCGTGGGATCGGCCGGTTCGGCACGGCTTTTGTCCCCATGGACGAGGCGCTCTGCCGCACCGTGCTAGACATCTCCAACCGGCCCTTCCTGGTCTATGAGGCAGAGATGCCTCAGCTTATGATTGGTGCCTATGATTCCTGCCTGACGGAAGAGTTTATGAGGGCATTTTCAATGAACAGTGGAATTACTTTACACATGTTGTGCCTCTACGGGAAAAACACGCACCACATAACGGAAGCACTTTTTAAGTCCTTGGGACTGGCCCTCAAGGCGGCTGCTGCGGTAGGAGGGGACGGCGTGGTCTCCACAAAAGGACTTCTGTAAGGGAAAGGGGAGACCAACATGGGATATATGGCCATCGTAGACTACGGCGTTGGGAATTTAAAGAGCGTAGCCAACGCCATGGCCTGGCTGGGCTTTGATACCACAATTACCGGCGACGCGGGGGAACTGGAGAGGGCCGAGGCTATCATTCTGCCGGGAGTGGGGGCTTTTCCTGATGCGGCAGAGCGGCTGAGAAGAAACAATCTGGATAGTCAAATTGCTTTACAGTCCTTGAAAAAACCAGTGCTGGGAATTTGCCTTGGAATGCAGCTCCTGTTCGAGGCGGGACGGGAGATAAGGCCCTGTGCGGGTCTGGGGCTGATTCCCGGGGTGGTGGATCGGATAGAGACGGACTGCAAGCTACCCCACATCGGTTGGAACAGCCTGACCTTTTCAAACGACTGTCCCATCTTCCAAGGGCTGGAGGATGGTGCCTATGTCTATTTTGTCCACTCCTTTTGCGGAAAGACTGCCCGGGAGGAGGACGTGGCCGCCCGCACCGACTACGGCACTTCCGTAGTGGCTGCGGTACACCGGGGCAACGTTTACGGCTGTCAGTTCCACCCGGAGAAGAGCGGGGAGGTTGGGCTTCAAATATTAAAAAATTTTGGGGAGTTGAGCCGATGATCCTGCTGCCTGCGATCGACTTAAAAGACGGCCGGTGCGTCCGCCTGAAAAAAGGTTCCTTTGCCACGGTTCATCAGGTGGCAGACAGTCCGGCCGCTACAGCCGCGTGCTTTACCGCTGCGGGCGCTGAGTGGGTGCACATAGTGGATCTGGATGGCGCACGGGACGGTGCACGCAAAAACGCCGGTTTGGTGGCCGACGTGGCCGCTCGATCCGGCCTGAAGGTGGAGCTTGGGGGCGGGATGCGCTCCATGGTTGATCTGGATGCCGCCGACGCCATGGGGGTTTCCCGCATGGTTATTGGCTCTGCCGCGGTGTGCAACCCCGGGTTTGTAGCCCAAGCGGTGGAGCGCTATGGCGAACGCATCGCCGTGGGCATCGACTGCCTGGATGGGCGGGTGCGCACTGCCGGTTGGGAGGAGGACTCCGGTCGGGACGGGGTGGAGTTTGCCCGGGAAATGGAAGCAATTGGTGTAAAGTATATTGTCTATACAGATATTGCCATGGACGGGATGCTGTCCGGTCCCAGCTTTTCTCAACTGGAGAAACTGGCGGGGGCGGTGTCCTGCCAAGTGGTGGCCTCGGGCGGAGTGACCACTTTGGAGGATGTAAAGCGGCTACGGACGCTGGGGCTCTATGGGGCGATCATCGGGAAGGCCTATTACGCCGGAACGCTTGACCTGGACGCCGCACTGGCGGCGGCGAGACCGCAGAAATGACGGGGGTGGATTCATGCTGGCAAAACGTATTATTCCCTGCCTGGATGTTCGGGATGGAAGAGTTGTAAAGGGAATTAACTTTATCAATATTAGAGACGCGGGAGATCCGGTGGAGTTGGCGAAATACTACTCCGACCAGGTGGCGGATGAGATCGTTTTTCTGGACATTACTGCCACCAGCGATGTCCGGGCCACGGTGGCCGACGTGGTGGAGCGCACTGCTGCCCAAGTCTTTGTGCCTCTCACAGTGGGGGGCGGCATCCGAACGCTGGAGGACTTTCAGCAGTTGCTGCGGGCTGGGGCGGATAAGATCTCGGTCAACTCCGCTGCGGTAAAGGACCCCACGCTGATCTCTCGGGCAGCGGAGCGCTTCGGCAGCCAGTGCGTGGTGCTGGCCATCGATGCCCGGGCGCGTGGAGACGGTACCTGGGAAGTGGTCACCGCAGGGGGCCGGACCCCCACCGGGCTGGACGCGGTGGCGTGGGCGCGAGAGGGACAGCGCCTGGGGGCAGGGGAGATCCTCCTGACTTCCATGGACGCGGACGGGACGAAGGCCGGCTTCGACCTGGTGCTTACCCGTGCGGTAACAGATGCGGTAACCATCCCGGTGATTGCCTCCGGCGGTTGCGGTGCATTGGAGCACTTTGCCCGGGTGTTTGAGGAGACTGGCTGCGACGCCGCACTGGCGGCGTCCCTGTTCCACTTTGGGGAGCTGACGGTGCCCCAGGTCAAGCGCGACCTGGCCGGGCGCGGTATCCCGGTGCGGTAAGGAGAAAAGAAAATGTTTGATCTGAACTGCTTGTTTCAAAAATCGGAGCTTATCCCCGTCGTCATCCAGCATGACATTACTGGGGAAGTCCTGATGCTGGGCTTTACCAACCGGGAGGCGGCGGAGCGCACCCTGGAGACTAAGACCGCTTGGTTCTGGTCCCGGAGCCGGAAAAAACTTTGGAACAAAGGGGAGAACTCCGGGCATTTCCTCCATGTGAAGAAAATCGTCACCGACTGTGACACCGACACGCTGCTCTATTTCTGTATCCCAGAGGGCCCCACATGCCATACCGGGGCGCCCTCCTGTTTTTTCAATACGATCTGGGAGGAAAATGGCCATGGATAATACCATTCAAATGCTCTACGATGTCATTCTGGACCGGAAAAGCCACCCCCAGGAGGGGTCTTATACTTGCTATCTCTTTGAAAAGGGACTGGACAAGATCCTGAAAAAAGTGGGAGAGGAAAGCGCCGAGACCATTATCGCCGCCAAAAACGGCGTGGAGAGCGAGACCGTGGGGGAGATCTCCGATCTCATCTATCATCTGCTGGTAATGATGGCGGATCAAGAGATCGCCCTGTCCGCCGTCCTGGAGGAGCTGGAGCGGAGAGGCCGAAAGATCGGCAATTTAAAGCAGTTCCACACCACAGAAAAAGACAGCTGAGAAAAAAGGGAAGGAAAGCGCAAGGCTTGACGGAAAATGAATTTTCCTGTATACTAAACAAAATCATTGCGGGCCGCAACGTTGGTTGCGGCCCCTTTTACGCCGCTAATATATGATTTTCGGCGAGACGAGGAGGCCAACTGTGTCGGAGCAGATCAGAGAGAACAAGATGGGCGTTATGCCGGTGGGAAAGCTTTTGATGAATATGTCGGTTCCCATGATGCTGGCCATGCTGGTGCAGGCCCTGTACAACGTGGTGGACAGCTATTTTGTGGCAAAGATCAGCCAGGACGCACTCAACGCGGTAGGGTTGTCTTTTCCTGTGCAGAATCTGATGATCGCCGTGGGCGTGGGCACGGGGGTTGGCGTTAATGCACTGCTGTCCCGAAGCTTGGGAGAAAAGGATTTTGAGACGGCCAACGAAGCCGCCGGAAACGGAATTTTTCTCAGTGTAATTAGCTGCCTGATTTTCACGGTGGCTGGGGTGGCGGCGGCCCGGCCGTTTTTCCTGCTCCAGACCGACATCCCGGGTATCGTGGAACAGGGAACCACCTACTTAACCATCTGCTGTGGAGCTTCCTTCGGTATATTTATCGGCATTATGTTCGACCGTCTGCTTCAGTCCACTGGGAGGACTGCCCTCACCATGGCCACCCAGGGGGTTGGCGCTGTCATTAACATTGTCATGGATCCTGTACTTATCTTTGGCTTAGGGCCCTTTCCGGAGATGGGGGTAGCGGGTGCGGCTGCCGCCACAGTTATCGGACAGATTATAGGTGCAATGATGTCCGTATTTATGAACCTCCGGTTTAACCGGGACCTGACCTTTTCATTTCACTATCTCAAGCCCAGAAGCCATGTGATTCGCAGAATTTACACGGTTGGTATTCCTACCATGGTGATGAACTCCATCGGTTCGGTAATGGTCTTTGGGATGAACAAAATCCTCATGGGATTTACCGATGCGGCCACAGCGGTGTTCAGCGTTTACTTTAAGCTCCAGAGCTTTATCTTTATGCCGGTGTTCGGACTCAACAACGGTATGGTGCCCATTATTGCCTATAACTACGGTGCCCAGAACCGGGAGCGGATTCTTAAGACCATGAAGCTCTCCGCCATTACCGCCGTGTGTATTATGTTGGTGGGGCTAATGATAGCCGAAATTTTCCCGGCCCAGCTCCTGGGCCTTTTTGAGGCCTCCGACGAGATGCTTTCCATCGGCGTGCCTGCGTTGCGCATTGTCTGTACCAGCTTTACCTTTGCCGGTTTTTGCATTATCTCCAGTTCTACTTTTCAGGCTTTGGGCCATGGTGTGCTTAGCATGACGGTCTCTATTATTCGGCAGCTCGTAGTGTTGCTTCCGGTAGCCTTTTTGCTCTCCCTCAGTGGTCGGGTGGAGTTAGTCTGGCTTGCGTTTCCCGTAGCCGAGCTCTTCGCTGTAACTTTGTGTATCTTGTTTACCCGACATATTATTCGCAACGTTATTGATCCGCTAGGCGCTAATAATGCCCCTGAGACATCAATTCTCTGAGAATAGTTTAACAGCGTGAAGAAGCAGAGAAAACGCCCGGTGGAAGGAGTTCCACCGGGCGCTTTTGTACCGGTCTACAAGAGCTGTTATTTGTGGGCAAACATCACGCCCACAGTGGCGGGGCCGCAGTGACTGGACACGGTGCTGCCGCAGCGGACTTCCAGGACCTCCCGGAAGGGAGCCAGTTTACGGATTTCAGCCATCACCGTTTCCACGGCCTCACGGGGTGCGTCTGGATGGGCTACGAAGCACATGGAGAGATCCAGATCGTCCCGGCCGGCAATGCGATCCCGGGCGTAGTCGCACAGGGCCTTGGTGAAAGACCCTCGATACTTTTTTCCAACGGCCAAAGCCCCATCCTTTCCCTCAATGCATGGCTTGAGCCGCAGCAGGTTGGCACCCATGGCAGCCACTGCGGAGCAGCGCCCACCCTTACACAGGTAGTCCAGACGATCCACGGTAAAGGTGGTCTCCACTCGGGCGGCGTACTCCCTCATGTACTCCGCTACAGCCTTGGGTTCCATGCCGGAGGCCCCGGCGATCGCTCCTGCGATGGCCACCATGCCCTGTCCTGCAGAGAGGGAGCCGCTGTCGATGACGTATACGTTGTCAAACTCCTCTGCGGCAATGCAGGCATTTTGATAGCAGGCCGACATTTTAGAGCCAATGTCCACATTGATAACCGCCTCATGCAGAGGGGAGAGGCGGGAAAAACAGTCGTGGAACTCTGCCACGCTGACTGCCGAGGTTTTGGGCAGATCCCCCCCGGCATCTACATGGCGGAAGATATCGTCTCGGGAGATTTCCAACCCGTCCCGGTAACTCTTATCCCCCAAGTTGATGGTCAGCGGAAGGACCTCGATCTGGTAACGCTCCAACAGCTCTGGTGTCAAATCTGCGGTGCTGTCGGTGGTGATTTTGATAGACATAGTTCCGCGTCCTTTCTTTCCCGTATTTACGGTATGATTCTACAACTGTCGTCCAAAAAAGTCAATTCCGGTTGTTTCCGGTATGAGAACATTTTGTAAAAAGTTCGCCTTTCCCCCTATGCAAAAATAGAAAACTATATTAAAATAGGTATGTAATATTATTATGATCTGCTAAAGGGGTGTCATGATGTCAAACCCAAAATATAAACGGGTACTATTGAAGATCAGCGGGGAGGCTCTGGCCGGCGACGCCGGGCGGGGCCTGGATTTTGATGTGATCGGAGAGGTGTGCAAAGTCATCCAGAAGTGCACGGAGGAGGGCGTCCAGGTGGGCGTCGTTGTGGGAGGCGGTAATTTCTGGCGCGGCGTCAAAGACGGCGGCGACAAAATGGAGCGTACTCGCGCCGACCACATGGGGATGTTGGCCACTACGCTCAACTGTCTGGCTGTGGCAGACGTGTTGGAGCAGCACGGGGTCGAGGTTCGGGTCCAGACCGCCATCGAGATGCGGTCCATTGCAGAACCCTATATCCGTTCCCGTGCCATTCGGCATTTGGAGAAGGGAAGAGTAGTCATCTTTGGCTGCGGCACTGGTAATCCCTTCTTTTCTACTGATACTGCCGCCGTGCTCCGGGCTGCCGAGATCGACGCAGATGTGATTCTCTTGGCCAAAAATATTGATGGCATTTACTCTGCCGATCCCAGGAAGGTCGCAAACGCGGTGAAGTACGACTCTATTACCTACGATGAGATCCTGGCCAAACACCTGGAGGTGATGGACTCCACCGCCACATCCCTGTCTATGGACAACAAGATCCCTGTGGTTCTCTTCGCTCTCAAAGACCCGGAGAATATTTACCGGGTTGTCATGGGCGAGAAGATTGGAACAGTCATTAAGGAGGTAAAGTAAGGTGCAGGAGTTTAACAAGGAATTTGACAGCAAGATGCAAAAGACCATCGAAGTGGTGATGAGTGACTTTGCCTCTGTCAGGGCAGGCCGCGCCAACGCCGCTGTCCTCGACAAGATTACGGTGGACTACTATGGAACCCCCACACAAATCAACCAGGTGGCCGCAGTCTCTTCTCCGGACCCCCGCAGCCTGATGATTCAGCCCTGGGATAATTCTCTGCTAAAGGTGATTGAAAAGGCCATTCAGGTCTCCGACCTGGGCATCAATCCCCAGAATGACGGAAAGGTCATTCGCCTTATTTTCCCCCAGCTTACCGAGGAGCGCCGTAAGGATCTTACCAAGCAGGTGAAGAAGTATGCAGAGAACGGAAAAATCGCAGTGCGCAACATTCGCCGGGATGCCATGGAGAAGCTTAAGGCCGCTGAAAAGAAGGGTGACATGACAGAGGACGACCGTAAGGACTGCGAAAAGGAGCTTCAGGATCTGACAGATAAATATTGCAAGCATTTGGATGAGATCTCCGCTAAGAAGGACAAGGAGCTCATGGCGGTGTAATACACTGCCGGAGTCAGCACAAGAGACAAAGACGGATTTCTCACTGGCTTTGCCGGTGGGAAATCCGTTGCTGTCACAACGGGAGGTTCGCAGAATGCCCCTGTTTGGGAGAAAAGAAGAGACCAAGGTAGATTTTAGTCACCTGCCCCGCCATGTGGCCATCATCATGGACGGAAACGGCCGCTGGGCCAAGAGCCGCAGCCTGCCACGGGCAGCGGGCCACGCTGCGGGTGCAGAGACATTCCGCACGATTGCCACCTACTGCCGGGAGATCGGCATTTCCTATTTGACCGTTTATGCCTTCTCCACGGAGAACTGGAGGAGACCGGCAGAAGAGGTTTCCGCTATCATGAAGCTGCTGAAAAAGTACCTCATGGAAGCCATCTCCGATATGGAGAAGGAGAAGGTCCGTTTTTGCTTTTTTGGAGACCTCGCCCCCTTGACGCCAGAGCTTCGGAAGCTCTGTGAGGAGACTGAGCGTTCCTCCGCCAAGTTTGAGGGCTGTCAGGTGAACATCTGCCTCAATTACGGAGGGAGAGATGAGATCCTGCGGGCGGCCCGGTCCTTTGCCGCCGACTGCGTCTCTGGACGTACCACACCGGAGGCGCTTACCACTGAAAAATTCTCCAGGTATCTTTGGTCCGCCCAAGTGCCCGATCCCGATCTGGTTATTCGGCCCAGTGGGGAAGTGAGGATTTCAAACTTTCTGCTGTGGCAGTCGGCCTATGCTGAGTTTTACTTCACCGATGTGAACTGGCCCGATTTCAGCAAAGAGGAACTGCGCCGTGCTCTGGCGGTCTATCAGAACCGTTCACGCCGATTTGGAGGGATTTGACTTGCTCAAGCGGATACTGGTAGCGGTAGTTTTTGTTCCGGTTATTTTTTTGGTGCTCTATGGGGCGCCGCCTATCGCTCTCTCAATTGCCGTGGCGATTCTATCCGGAATCGCTGTATACGAGGCGCTGTGCGCCACTAATTTTTTGAAGCATTCACGGATTGCCGCCTACTCTATCTTGCTGGCGGCGGTGATTCCCTTCTGGGTCTACTATGACGGACGGCCACTGCCAGCATTGTGCGGAATGTTTTGTTATGTTGTCCTTCTCTTCTGTGAGGCTATCGCAAGCCACAAGCAGGTGGGGTTGGAAAAAATGGGGGGAACCTTCTTCCTCTCTGTGGTCATTCCTTTCTTCCTCTCTTCTTTCTTGCGCATTCGCCATATGCCGGGGTGGGAGTTTATTGTCCTGTTGCCCTTTGTGGCATCCTTTATGAGCGATGCCTGCGCCCTTTTTGCCGGGATGCTTTTCGGCCGGCACAAGTTGGCTCCTGATCTCTCCCCGAAGAAGACGGTGGAGGGGGCCGTGGGCGGCCTGGTGGGTGCCGTACTGGGTATGTTGATTTACGGTCTGGTGGCCCAGGGCCTGTTCCATATGGCCGGCCTCCAATTCCGGGTCCTTATCGTCTACGGTGTGCTGGGAAGCGTGCTGTCTCAGTTGGGGGACCTGTCCTTTTCCTATATTAAGCGGGAGTACGGCATCAAGGACTTCGGCAACATTCTGCCTGGCCACGGTGGGATTCTGGATCGGTTTGACAGCGTGATCTTCTGCGCGCCTCTCATTGAACTGCTGCTTCATCTTCTTCCGGTGGTGAAATAATAAATGAAAACAATCGCATTGCTGGGCTCCACGGGCTCTATCGGACGACAGTCTCTGGAGGTTGCGGAAGCTTTGGGGCTCACCATAACGGCACTAACCGCCAACCGCAGCGTGAAGCTGTTGGAGGAACAGTGCCGGAAGTTTCGACCCCGTTTGGCGGTGTGTATGGATCCGGCTGCCGCCGCCGAGCTGAAACTCCGGCTGGCGGACACCGGCATCCGGGTGGCCGGAGGGATGGAAGGACTCCTGGAGGCAGCCACTCTGGACGGCACCGATGTGGTTTTAACCGCCGTCATGGGGATGGTGGGGCTTCGTCCCACGCTGGCTGCTCTGGAGCTGGGACGGCGTGTGGCACTGGCCAACAAGGAGACTTTGGTATGTGCTGGAGAGCTGGTGATGGAGACTGCCCGCCGCTGCGGCGGAGAGGTGGTACCTGTGGACTCAGAGCACTCCGCTATCTTCCAGTGCCTTCAGGGGTGTCGGGATCGGGGAGAGGTTCGGCGGCTTATCCTCACCGCCTCCGGTGGTCCCTTTTTTGGCTGGAAGAGGGAAGAACTGGAAGAGGTGACGGTGGAACAGGCTCTCAGGCATCCCAACTGGTCCATGGGAGCAAAGATCACCGTGGACTCAGCCACTATGATGAACAAAGGGCTGGAAATGATTGAGGCCATGCGCCTTTATGAGATGCCATTGGAAAAAATTTCAGTGATGATTCACCGGGAGAGTATCATTCACTCTTTGGTGGAATACTGTGATAATGCCATTCTCGCGCAGCTCGGCTCGGCGGATATGCGCCTGCCCATCCAGTACGCCCTCACCTGGCCGGAGCGGATCCCTGGCCCCGCCGCGTCTCTGAATCTGCTGAGCTGCCCGCCCCTCACTTTTGCACCGCCTGATGAAGAAAATTTCCCCTGTTTGGCTCTGGCCAAAACGGCTGCCCGAACAGGGGGCACCGCCACCGCTATTCTCAGTGGTGCCAACGAGGTGGCTGTGGGAGACTTTTTGGCGGGGAAGATCGGTTTCGGGGAGATTGCCCAGCGGGTGGCGCGGGCCATGGACACGGTGCCCGTGGTTCAAAATCCCGTGTTGGAGGAGATCCTGGCGGCAGACACCCACGCTCGGAGAGCGGCGAGGGGGTAAACCTGCGAAGGTTCACCCGCTTTTGTTGTCCGGCCCCTGTTTCCAAAAGCATCGCATATGGAGGTACGATTCTTGGTACTTTATATTCTCATTGCAGTTCTTATGTTTGGCATCCTCATTGCCTTGCACGAATTTGGTCATTTCACCGCCGCCAAGCTGTGCGGGGTAAAGGTGAATGAATTTTCCATCGGCATGGGGCCCCAGATCATCCACAAGAAAAAGGGGGAGACTGACTACTCCTTCCGCCTTTTTCCCATTGGTGGGTTTTGTGCCATGGAAGGGGAAGAAGAGGGCAAGTCCGAAGACCCAAGAGCCTTTCCAAACCGGCCCTGGCCCCATCGGCTGGTTATCCTGCTGGCGGGTGTGTTTATGAACTTCCTCACCGGCTTTGTCATCATCCTCTGCCTTTTCTCCCAGGCAACGGCCTTCTATACGCCGGTGGTCTCCACCGTCCGGGAGGACGCCTATGCCCACGTTTCCGCCCTCCAGGTCGGAGACCGAATTCTGGCCGTGGACGGCCACGCCGTCTATCTTCAGCAAGATGTGTCCTTTTTCCTCAGCCGGGTGAAGGGGGACAGCGTGGATCTGCTGGTGGAGCGGGACGGGGTGCGCTACCAAAACCAGGATGTAAAGCTGACCCCCTATACAGACGAGGGCACCGGGAAATCCCGGCTCATGCTGGGCATCACTCTCTCCGAGGTTGAGGAGGCAACGCTGGGGGTCAAGGTCAAAAACGCCTGGTTCCAGTCGGTGGACTATATCCGCATGGTGTGGTACAGTCTGGGCGATCTGATCTCGGGGGCCGTGGGCCTGCGGGACATGTCCGGCCCTCTGGGCATCATTGACATGGTGGGCCAGGTGGGAGCCGAGGGTGCGCAGTCCGCCGAAGCGGCGGGCACCTCTGCAATTTTGGGCGCATTGGTGAACATCCTGAGCCTGGTAGCCTTTATCTCCATCAACCTCTCGGTGATGAACCTGCTGCCCATCCCTGCGCTGGATGGTGGACAGATCCTCTTTATGGCGGTAAACGGTATTTATACCGGCCTTACCCGGAAAAAGCTGGATCCCAAGTACCAGAGTGCGGTCAGCACCGCCGGATTCATCTGCCTCATGCTGCTGATGGCGGCGGTGACGGTGAGTGACATCCTCAAAAAGTTTGGAGTGTGACAGGATTGACAAGACAGATCCATGTGGGCGGCGTAGCGGTGGGGGGCGGTGCTCCGGTCACCATCCAGTCCATGACCAATACCCCAACCCACAATGTGGAGGCCACCGTGGCTCAGATCAAGCGCCTGGAACAGGCCGGGTGTGAAATTATTCGGGTGGCCGTCCCCGATCAGCAGGCGGCGGAGGCGGTGGGGGCCATCCGTTCCGCTATCTCTATCCCCCTTGTGGTGGACATCCACTTTGACTACAAACTGGCGCTGGAGTGCGTCCGGCAGGGCTGCGACGCGGTGCGCATCAATCCCGGCAATATTGGCGGACCAGACCGGGTGGCCGCTGTGGCTGATGCCTGTAAAGCAAAAGGACTCCCGATTCGCATCGGCGTCAACGGGGGCTCTCTGGAGAAGTCCCTGCTGGTCAAATACAGGGGTGTGACGCCGGAAGCCCTGGTGGAAAGCGCCTTTGAACATATTCAGCTGCTGGAGGACTGTGGGTTTCGAGACATCTGCGTTTCCTTGAAGTCCTCCTCGGTGCCTGTGACCATGCGTGCCTATCAGCAGATGAGTCTGAAAAGCGATTATCCTTTACATATTGGAGTTACTGAGACGGGGACGCTCCGAATGGGAACGTTGAAGTCCGCGGTGGGCATCGGCGGGCTGCTGGCCCTGGGCATTGGAGACACTATGCGGGTCTCCCTCTCCGCAGACCCGGTGGAGGAGGTGTACGCCGCCCGGGACATCCTGAAGGCTGCCGGTGTGCGGCGGGAGGGGCCGGAGCTCATCTCCTGTCCCACCTGCGGGCGGACCCGGGTGGATCTCATTGCTCTGGCGGAGGCGGTGGAGGAGCGGCTCCAGACTGTGGACAAGCCCATCACCGTGGCGGTAATGGGCTGTGCGGTAAACGGCCCCGGCGAGGCCGCCGCCGCCGATGTGGGGATTGCTGGCGGCGTGGGGGAGGGGCTGATCTTCCGAAAGGGCGAGATCGTGAAAAAGGTCCCTCAGGAGCGTCTCGTGGACGAGCTGTTTGCTTTGATCGCAGAACTTTAACCTTGGATGTGTGAGTGCTCATGACACAAAAGATACCATTTTTAACTTTATTTTCCGCGTTGAACGCCCAGCCGGAGGTGGCCGGACTGGTTTCCGGATGGAGCGTGGCAGGGGCGGAAATTGACAAGAGGAACCGGGTTATTCAGGCCCGGGTCCTCTGTCCTGTTTTTCCGGCGGAGGAGCTTCGTCGGAGTGTGGAGGCCGCTCTGGTTCGGGTCTATCAGGTGGAGCGGGTGGAGCTGAATGTGGCGGCGGAGGCCCCGTCGGTGGAGGAGATCCCTCTGCCGGAGCCGCCTCCTGAACCGGAGGCTCCGGTCGCACTGGCGGAAGACTCCGCTATGGAGGCCTTCCGCCGTACTGAAGAGATCCGCCGTCAGGCTCTCCAGTCCCTGAAAATTTCCCGGCCGAGGGAAAAAAAGCAGGGCGGGAAGAAGACTCGGCTTATCTTTGGCCAACACGAGATCAAAAAGGACCCAACCCCCATGTCGGAGCTAAACCTGGACATGGGCACGGTGGTGGTGAAGGGCGATGTGTTTTCGGTGGAGAACAAGGAGCTGACCCGGCGGAAGGCCTGGGTGGTCAGCTTCGACATCACCGATTATACCGGCTCGGTACGGATCAACAAGTTTTTTCCCGGGGACGAGGGGAAGGCCCTGGTGGACAACATCCACGAGGGGATGCATGTCATTGTTCAGGGCAGGCTCAACCTGGACCGGTTCACCAACGACATGGTGTTGGAGCCCTATGCCGTCATGGAAGGGGAGCGGGAGGAGCGGAAGGACACCGCACCGGAGAAGCGGGTGGAGCTTCATCTCCACACCACCATGTCCACTATGGACGCCCTCACCCCCACCGGCGCGGCGGTGAAGCGGGCGGAGCAGTGGGGACACCGAGCGGTGGCCATTACCGACCACGGGGTGGCCCAATCCTTTCCGGACGCCTGGCACGCGGCGAAGAAAATCAAGGTCCTCTACGGCGTGGAGGCCTACTTCATTAATGACGTGGACGACCGAGTGGTGGTGCATGGCTCCACCGAGCAGGATTTCCGTGGTGAGATCGTCTGCTTCGACATTGAGACCACAGGCCTAAATAAGCGGGAGGACCTCATCATTGAAATCGGGGCGGTGGTCCTCCGGGACGGGAAGGTGTGTGAGACCTTTAACACCTTTGTCAGCCCGGGGCGGAAGCTCTCCCGCCAGATCGTGGAGCTCACCGGCATCACCGACAAGATGCTGGATGGGGCTCCCGGCCAGGCAGAGGCCATCGACGCTTTCCTGACCTTCGCCGCCGGGCGGCCTCTGGCCGCCCACAACGCCGAGTTCGATATGGGTTTCATTGCTGAAGGCTGCCACCGGATGGGGAAACCCTTCCCAAACACTGCGGTGGACTCCCTGATCTTGGCTCAGAATCTGCTGCCCGATCTGGGCAAATACAAGCTGGACCTCGTGGCTGGAAGGCTCAACCTGCCCGCCTTCAACCACCACCGGGCCAGTGACGATGCCGCTACGGTAGCCTACATGCTCATTCCGTTCTTTCAGATGTTGGAAGATATGGGAGTCTACACCCTTCAGTCTATCAATCCGGCCATGACTGCTCTCCGGGGTAGAGGCAAGGCCCGGCGGCAGCCCAAGCACCTCATTGTGCTGGCCAAGAACCAGCAGGGGCTGCGGAATCTCTACCGCCTCATCTCCGCTGCCCATTTAAAGCACTATAAGCGCTATCCCATCATGCCCAAGAGCGAGATCGACAAGCTCCGGGAGGGGCTTATTATTGGTTCCGCCTGTCAGGCGGGAGAGCTTTACGAAGCTGTCTCCAAGCGGAAGGACTGGGAAGAGCTGAAGCGCATTGCCTCCTGGTACGACTTTTTAGAGATCCAGCCTCTGTGCAACAATTTCTTTATGCTCCGTAAGGGCATGGTCCGTTCGGAGGAGGAACTCCGGGAGTTCAACCGCACCATCCTGGCCCTGGGAAAAGAGCTGGACAAGCCGGTGTGCGCCACTGGCGACGTCCACTTCATGGACCCCGAGGACGAGGTCTACCGCCATGTCCTGCTGGACTCCAAGGGCTTTGAGGACTGCGATGAGCCGCTGCCCATTTACTTCAAGACCACCGACGAGATGCTCAAGGAGTTTGCCTACCTGGGCAAGGAGGACTGCTACGACGTGGTCATTCGCTACCCAAATCTGGTGGCCGACTGGTGCGAGCGGATGGATCCGCTGCCCCAGGGGCTCTTTGCCCCCAAACTAGAGAACTCCGCCGGAGAGCTGGAGAGTCTGGTCTACAATAAGGCCCATGAGCTCTATGGGGTCAAACTGCCGCAGATTGTACAGGATCGGATTGACCTGGAGCTTCCCGGTATCATCAAGCGGAAATATGACGTTATCTACATGTCGGCCCAGAAGCTGGTGCAGAACTCCCTGGAGCACGGTTATCTGGTGGGGTCCCGAGGCTCGGTGGGATCCTCCATCGTAGCCTTTCTCTCTGGCATCACCGAAGTCAACTCCCTGCCTGCCCACTATCGCTGCCCCAGCTGCCGCCACAGCGACTTCGACGCGGGGAAGAGCTTCGGCTGCGGGGCGGACATGCCGGATGCCGTGTGCCCGGTATGCGGGACGAAATACGTCAAGGACGGCTTCAATATCCCTTTCGAGACCTTCTTGGGCTTCGGCGGCGACAAGGTCCCCGACATCGATCTGAACTTCTCCGGCGAGTACCAGTCCAAGGCTCACCGCTACACCTTTGAGCTTTTTGGGGAAAGCCACGTTTTCCGGGCGGGCACCATCGGCACAGTGGCAGAAAAGACCGCCTTCGGCTATGTGAAGAAATACCTGGAAAAGCGTGGAATGCACGTTACGCGGGCGGAGGAGAACCGCCTGGCCAAGGGCTGTACCGGGGTCAAGCGCACCACCGGGCAGCACCCCGGCGGCATGGTGGTAATCCCCCAGGACCGGGAGATCTACGACTTCTGTCCGGTACAGCATCCCGCGGACGACACTTCCACCGACATCGTCACCACTCACTTCGAATATCATTCCATGGAGTCCAACCTCCTCAAGTTGGACATGCTGGGCCACGATGACCCCACCATGATCCGGATGCTGGAGGATCTCACTGGAGTCAACGCCCGGACCGACATCTCCCTGGACGATGCTGACACTATGAGCCTTTTCACCTCCTCGGAGAAACTTGGGTATGTGGATGACCCGGTGCTGGGCCCCACTGGGGCCGTGGCCATTCCGGAGTTTAACACCCGTTTCACCCGTGGAATGCTTATGGATACCCAGCCGGAGGACTTTAACACCCTGGTGCGGCTGTCTGGCTTCTCTCACGGTACCGACGTGTGGGCAGGCAATGCCCGGGACCTGATCCTGGCCGGCACCGCCAGCGTTCTGGAGACGGTGGGCTGCCGGGATGACATCATGCTTTACCTCATGCAGCAGGGGATGGAACCCAAGGTGGCCTTCAAAATCATGGAGGCGGTCCGAAAGGGTAAGGTGAAGAAGGGTGGATTCCAGGACGGCTGGGTGGAGGGTATGAAGAGCCACGGTGTGCCCGACTGGTACATCGACTCCCTGGCAAAGATCGGCTACCTGTTCCCCAAGGCCCACGCAGTGGCCTACGTTATGATGGCTTTCCGCATCGCATGGTTCAAAGTTCACCGGCCACTGGCCTTCTACGCCGCCTTTTTCTCCATCCGGGCCAAGGCCTTTGACGCTACCATTATGTGTCAAGGCATGGATCTGGTGAAGAGCAAGATGAAGGAGATTAAGGCCAAGATGGATGATAAGTCCGCCTCCGCCGTGGAGGAGGACACCTACACCACTCTGGAGGTGGTCTACGAATTCTATCTGCGGGGTCTTACCTTCTGCAACGTGGATCTGTACCGTTCCCAGTCGGTCCACTTTGTATTGGACGGGGATAAAGCCCTCATCCCACCATTCACCTCCATTCCGGGGTTGGGGGAGACGGCGGCCCAGTCCATCGTGGAGCAGCGGGTGGGGAAGAAGTTTGTGTCTATCGAGGAGTTCTCGGAGGCCTGCCCCAAGGTCTCCAAGACCCATATTGAACAGCTCAAGGCCGCCGGAGCTTTCGATGACATGCCTGAAACCAGCCAGATTACCTTGTTTTAAGACAAAGTCTCAAAGAGCGTTCACACCCAAATCGGGCGTGAACGCTCTTCGGATAGTTCGGAACGAAGATTCAGCCGTGCTTGTTCCGGTTGTGAACCTGGTCGCAATATGCACAGCGGTACAGGCCCCGTTTGCGGTCCGCCAAGTGAAACACATGGGGCAGCTCCTGCTCCACTGAGGTGATGCAGCGTGGATTGGTGCAGCGGATGATGTCGGTGACTGTGGCAGGCAGCTTGAGCTGCTTCTTTTCCACGATCCGGCCGCCGTCGATGATGTTGACGGTGATATTGGGGTCAATGAATCCCAAGGCATCCAGATCGAGGTCAATCCGGTCCTCAATCTTCATGATGTCCTTGCGGCCCATTTTTCCGCTGCGGGCGTTTTTGATGATGGCCACGCAGCAGTCCAGTTTGTCCAGACCAAGAACCTTGTAAATCTCCATGCTACGGCCGGCCTCAATGTGATCGATAACCAGCCCGCGCTCCACACTGTCTACGTTCATCTTACTCCACCTCCAGAAGGGTCAGAATGAGGGCCATACGGATGTATTTACCGAATAGCACCTGCTGGAAATACCGTGCCCGTGGGTCGTTGTCCACTTCGGGCGCAATCTCATTGACCCTGGGGAGGGGATGAAGGACGATCATATCCTCCTTGGCCAGCTTCATTTTCTCATTGTTAAGAATATAGCTATCTCGCAGTCGGATATAGTCCTCCTCATTGAAGAACCGCTCCCGCTGCACCCGGGTCATATAGAGAACGTCCATCTCCCCAAGGGCGTCTTCCAGACGTTCCACCTCTCGGAAGTCGAAGCCGCCGGAGAGAAGATCGTCCCGGATATAGTCAGGTACCCGGAGCTCGGGCGGGCTCACCAACAGGAAACGGATGCCCTCGTAGCGACACATGGCTTTAATCAGAGAGTGAACCGTGCGTCCAAATTTCAAATCCCCGCACAGACCTACCGTCATGTGATCCAGACGGCCTTTGAGCCGGTGGATGGTCAAAAGGTCGGTGAGTGTCTGGGTGGGATGGTGATGCCCTCCGTCACCGGCGTTGATCACAGGGACCGTGGCTTTGGCGGCTGCCACCGTGGCGGCGCCCTCCTTTGGGTGCCGCATGGCAATGATATCGGCATAGCAGGAGACCACCCGGGCGGTGTCTGCTACCGTTTCACCCTTGGAAGCCGAAGAGGAATCGGCCGAAGAAAAACCCAATACGCCGCCCCCGAGTTCCAGCATTGCTGCTTCAAAACTTAAACGGGTGCGGGTACTGGGTTCAAAAAATAAGGTCGCAATCTTTTTTCCGTCACACTTGTGAGAAAACGCCTTGGGATTATCCATGATGCGGTCTGCCAAAGACAGGAGACCGTCGGTTTCTTTCACCGAGAGGTCCATTGGGCTGATCAAATGTCGCACGCGCGTTCCTCCATTCGTTTGTATTCCGTAATAGGATACACAAGGCATTGGAAAAAAGCAAGAAGAAGTTTTCCCTAGGGGGTGTTTGGCCAACCTTTGGGTTGCACCCCATGAAAAGAAATGATAAAATATATTTATTTAGCTAAGGAGGGAGCGCCTGTGATTATCCTGGGCATCGACCCGGGTTTTGCCATCGTTGGCTTTGGGGTGCTTTGCTCGGAGCCGGGGCGGCAGAGCCTGCTGTCCTGCGGCACCATTACCACCCCGGCGGGCCTGCCACTGCCAGCCAGGCTCCTTCAGATTGAGGACGATATGGCACATCTGCTGGAGACATTCCGGCCCGACGCCATGGCGGTGGAAGAACTTTTTTTTAACAACAACATTACCACTGGCATTGGCGTGGCTCAGGCCAGGGGGGTTATCCTCACTGCAGCCGAGCGGGCAGGGGTGCCCATCTTTGAGTACAGCCCCTCCGAGGTGAAGCTGGCGGTGGTTGGCTACGGGAAGGCGGAGAAACGGCAGGTCATGGATATGACCAAACGACTTTTAAACCTGAAAGCCGTTCCCAAGCCGGACGACGCCGCCGACGCGGTGGCCATTGCCCTGTGTCACGCCCGATCCAACACCTCCCGGCTCCAAAGTCCCGACGCGGCGCGGCCGGGCAGCGGGCGGTATGCGGTGCGGAAAGAGTAGGAGAGAGAATATGTATTATTATGTCAGTGGTACGGTGGCCCACATAGCCCCCTATCTGGCCGTTATCGACTGCGGCGGCGTGGGCTACGCCTGCCGGACAACCTCCATCACCCTAGCTGCCTTGGAACGAGGGAAAGCGGCAAAGCTTTACACCTATTTGAATGTCCGGGAGGACGCCATGGAGCTCTACGGCTTTGCCACGGAGTCTGAACTGGGTTGCTTCAAGATGCTCATCGGAGTATCCGGCGTGGGGCCAAAGGCGGCGCTGTCCATTTTGTCGTCGTCCACGGCGGATCAGCTGGCGTTGGCCATCATCACTGGGGACGAGAAGGCCCTCACTGTGGCCCCGGGTATCGGCAAAAAGATCGCTCAGCGGATTATCCTGGAGCTCAAGGACAAACTGGCCAAGGGACAGCTGGGCGGCATGGCCGGGGAGTCCTACGGCGGTACCGGAATGACCGTTATCCCGGAGAACAAGTCCAGCGAAGCTGCCGCCGCCCTAGCGGTGCTGGGTTACAGCCAGAGTGAGATCGCCGTGGCACTTAAGGGGATCGATCTGGACAGCCTCACCCTGGAACAGGTCATCAAGCAGGCGCTGAAAAAGATGGTGAAGGCATGACGAAAGATCGGACAGAAAAGAGGTGGGACGGGTGAGCATCGATTTTTCCGACAGCGGCTTTGAGACGGAAGAGCCGCTGGTGGCCACTACGCTGACCCGGGACGACGAGAACGAGGGGTCCCTGCGGCCAAAGACCTTAGCGGAGTATATCGGGCAGGAGAAGGCCAAAGGGAATTTGGATGTCTTTATCCAGGCGGCGAAGATGCGCTCCGAGCCGTTGGACCACGTACTGCTCCACGGGCCACCGGGGCTGGGTAAGACTACGCTGGCCGGCATTATTGCCAACGAGATGGGGGTCAACATCCGCATTACCTCCGGCCCCGCCATTGAAAAGCCGGGTGATCTAGCAGCCCTGCTGACCAATCTGGCCGAAAATGACATTCTCTTTGTGGATGAGATTCACCGGCTCAACCGCCAGGTGGAGGAGATTCTCTATCCCGCCATGGAGGACTACGCCATCGACATCATCATTGGCAAGGGCCCGTCGGCCAACTCCATCCGGCTGGACCTGCCGAAATTTACCCTCATTGGGGCAACCACCCGGGCTGGGCAGCTTTCTGCCCCCCTCCGGGACCGGTTTGGTGTCACCCTCCGGCTGGAACTCTATACCCCGGAGGAACTGCAAAAAATAGTTACGCGCTCCGCCGTCATTTTGAATGTGCCCATCGAGGGGGATGGCGCTATGGAGATCGCCCGGCGGAGCCGGGGTACGCCCCGAATCGCAAACCGGATGCTCCGGCGGGTCCGAGACTTTGCCCAGGTCCGGGCCGGGGGCGTCATCACCCAGAGGGTGGCCGATGAGGCTCTGTCCGCTTTGGAGGTGGATCACCTGGGGTTGGATGCGGTGGACCGGCGGATGCTGGGCAGTATTATCGAAAATTACCGGGGGGGGCCGGTGGGGCTGGAGACTCTGGCTGCTACCATCAACGAAGAATCGGTCACCCTGGAGGACGTGTATGAACCCTACCTCATGCAGTTGGGCTTTCTCACCCGCACCCCTCGGGGTCGGTGCGTAACGTCCAAGGCCTACGAGCATCTGGGCATCGCCTTCCTGGACGGCGAACAGCTGACTTTCTAAAATAAGATATGACCTGACAGAAAGGAACCTCAAGTATGGGTAAACTGTTTGGAACCGACGGACTCCGCGGAGTTGTCAACGAAAATCTGAATGCCGAGTTGGCTTTCGAGGTGGGCTGCGCCGCAGCCCAGGTTCTGGCGCAGGACACAGGAAAGAAAAAGCCCCTCTTTACTATCGGCAAAGACACCCGCATTTCTTCTGATTTGCTGGAAGGGGCCCTCATTGCCGGATTGTGCTCTGCCGGGGCTGACGTGCTTCACCTTGGCGTCATCCCAACTCCCGCCGTGGCCTTTCTCACCGTTTCCAATAAGGCAGACGCCGGAATCGTCATCTCAGCCTCCCACAACCCCTTCGAACACAACGGCATCAAGATCTTCAACAGCCAGGGCTTCAAGCTCTCGGACGCTCTGGAGAGTGC
Organism: Pseudoflavonifractor sp.; assembly: GCA_034927965.1. Classification (GTDB taxonomy): domain Bacteria; phylum Bacillota; class Clostridia; order Oscillospirales; family Oscillospiraceae; genus Vermiculatibacterium. The sequence continues at coordinate 21,144 of JAYFPI010000006.1, read as the reverse complement.
CATCGAGGACATCGTCCTCTTCAATCAGAAATCCTCCCTGTGTACTGGTGCGGACATCGGGCAGGTGACCTATGCCGACCAGCAGGAGGCGGAGGCATACATCGACCATCTGTTGAGCACCGTGGACACCGACCTGGCCGGAATGCGCATTCTGGTGGACTGCGCCAATGGCGCGGCCTCGGCCACTGCTGGGCGGCTCTTTGACCGTTTCCCCAGGCTCCACACCGACATTATCAACGTCGACCCCAACGGCATTAACATCAACCGGGACTGCGGCTCCACCCACATTGACCATCTGGCCGCCATGGTGAAGGCAGGGGGGTACGACCTTGGCATCGCCTTCGACGGAGATGCCGACCGCTGCCTGGCGGTGGATGATACCGGCAGCGATATCGACGGCGACCAGGTGTTGGCTATCTGCGGCAGTGATCTGCGGGAGCGAGGGGAGTTGGCTGGGGAGACCCTGGTGGCCACCGTCATGAGCAACCTGGGGCTGCGGCTTTTTGCCCGGGAATGGGGGCTAAAGCTGCTGTGCACCGACGTGGGAGACCGAAACGTGCTGGAGCAGATGGAAGCGGGCGGTTTTGTCCTGGGCGGGGAGCAGTCCGGACATACCATCTTCCGCCGCTACGCCACTACCGGAGATGGAGAGCTTACCGCACTGCAGCTTCTGGCCGTGGTGCACAAGTCCGGGAAAAAGTCTTCTGAACTGGCCGGGATGTGTGTGCGCTATCCCCAGGTGCTGGTGAATGTGCCGGTGTCCAGCAAGGAGAAAAAGGCAGAAATCATGGCCTCCGAATCCCTTCGGGTGGCCGTGGCCCAGGTTGAGGCGGAGCTGGGAGAGGACGGGCGCGTGCTGGTGCGTCCCTCCGGAACCGAGCCCTTGGTCCGGGTTATGGTGGAGGCTACCGAGGAGACCCATGCCATTGCTTTCGCCGAAAAACTGGCAAATATCATAAAAATACTCTAATTCCTTTTCCCTTCTGGAAATAAACTGCATAAAATTCTCTTGACAAGTTTAGATTTTTCTGCGTATAATAACAAAGGAGATTTTGAATGGAGTTGAATCCATCCTTTCAAGAACCCTCGGATGAAGCGCTATGCGCTATGGCCGCAGTAGGAAATCGTGTCGCGGAGGAACAATTGGTTACGCGATACAATCGTTTGGTGCGTGCCTGTGCACGGCCGTATTTTTTGGCTGGCGGTGACAGCGAGGATTTGATCCAGGAGGGAATGATTGGTTTGCTCTCCGCCATCCGCGGGTTTGAATCCGGTAAGGAAGCCAGTTTTCGGACCTATGCGGAGGTTTGTATTCGCAATCGTCTTCGTTCTGCGGTCAAAGCTGCGGCACGAGACAAGCATACGCCCCTGAATCGTTCTGTCTCACTCGGACCCCCTCTGTTTGACGGGAATCCCGAATCCTATGCCTACGGCACCGATCACCCTTGTGTGGAGAGCCCGGAGGATGTGGTCATTGGCAGGGAAGATCGAGAAAATCGGATGAGAGCCTTAATGGGTAAGCTCTCCGGATTTGAAAGGCAGGTCATGGATCTGTATTTCGACGGTCTTTCTTATGCCCAGATCGCCGCCCAGATGGGCAAGTCCCTCAAGTCGGTGGACAATGCTGTCCAGCGCGTCCGGCGCAAGGTTGCGCCATTCTTTTCTTCCGGCGACTTCAGCATGAGCTGAACGCAATATTACAATGTCCCAGCACAAATCGGAATATATCCGGACCTGGGCAAACGAGTCAAAGAGAGGGTAAAATCATGTACGAAGACAAGACACTTGTATGCAAGGAATGTGGCCAGGAGTTCGTGTTCACTGCTGGTGAGCAGGAGTTCTACGCTGAGCGGGGCTTCCAGAACGAGCCTCAGCGCTGCAAGGCTTGCCGTGACGCTCGCAAGCAGGCTGCCCGCGGCCCCCGTGAGTATTTCACTGCTACCTGCGCTGCCTGCGGCGGCGAGGCCAAGGTTCCTTTTGAGCCCAAGTCCGATCGTCCCGTTTACTGCAGCGAGTGCTTTGCTCGCATGCGTGAGCAGCAGTAATCGCCAATTGCCAGATCAAGAAGGGAGACGCATTTGCGTCTCCCTTCTTTTGCGTTTAAAAGCAACTTGATTTTTTGACCGGTGTGTTATACTATATCATTGTATTTGTGTCTTGGTCAGGAAGGAGGGGAGTAATATGGTTCTTGTGTCAGATATTGGAAACTCTATCACACTCTTAGCACTGTTTGATGAGAATGGAGTGCTGGTGATGCGTTCTAATTTCTCTACGGATCGGCACGCCACTGCAGATCAGTATGCCATTCAGCTCTTCTCTATTTTCCAGCTCTATGAGGTGGACACTCGGCAGATTACCGGGGGCATTATCGCCAGCGTAGTTCCGCCGGTGACGGCGGCCATGGCTGGGGCCATGGAGCGGCTTATGGGGAAAGCTCCTTTGGTGGTGGGCACCGGCATTCGCACCGGACTCAATATTCGTTCAGACATGCATGCCCAACTGGGGGCCGACATTGTGGCCTGCAGCGTAGGAGCTATTGCCAAGTATCCATCTCCCGTCATTGTATTGGACATGGGTACCGCCATTACTTTCTCTGTGCTCCGAGGCAACATTTACGAAGGGTGTGTCATTGCTCCCGGAGTTCGGGTGGCGCTGGAGGCTCTGTCCAAGCAGGCCGCTGAACTGCCTCACATCTCGCTGGGTGAGCCGTCTTCTATTTTGGGGCATAATACTGTGGACGCTATGCGCGCCGGAGCTCTCTACGGCAACGCTAGTCTTGTGGATGGCATGATCATACGGCTGGAGGAGGCCACTCAGCCTGCCGCCGCTGTGGTGGCTACTGGCAGCTATGCCAACGATGTGGTACCCTATTGCCGCCGCGAGATTCTTTGCGACCCAGACCTGCTTTTGGACGGACTTTATCTACTGTACCAGAAAAATACTGAATCCAGACGGCGAGGCTGACTTTCTCCGTGCTCAACGGCGAATGCCGTGGGTAAATATTGATGCGCTGCATCCTCGGAATGTGGAGCGGCAGCAGGAGGTAACATTCCCATGAATCAGAAAACCAAAACCCTAACCGGACTCGCACTCTTTACCGCCATCATTGTTGTACTCCAGCTAATGGGTTCCTTCATTAAATTTGGGCCGTTTTCCATTTCGCTGGTGCTCATCCCCATTGTGGTTGGCGCAGCCGTGTATGGACCCCAAGCGGGCGCTTATCTGGGCGGTGTGTTTGGCGTGGTGGTCCTCATCGCCTGCATTGCTGGCTGGGATATCGGCGGCAATTTAATGTGGAATGCCAATCCGCTGCTCACAGCTCTGGTCTGCGTGGGCAAGGGGACTTTGGCTGGCCTTGCCGCTGGTGGAGCCTACAATTTGGCGGGCAAAAAGAGCCGCATGACGGGTACGGTGCTGTCCGCCGTGGTCTGTCCCGCCGTAAATACCGGCATTTTCCTGCTGGCTCTGTTTTTCCCCTTCCACGACTTTTTGGTGGCATGGTCGACTGCTGCCGGCGCCAATATCACTACCTATGTTCTCACTGGCTTGGTTGGGGTCAACTTTGTTGCGGAGCTGCTTTTGAATGTGGTAGTCAGCCCCGTTATCGTCCGAATCATTGGCGCCAGGTTGGGCACTACCAAGAACGCCTGAGTTAATTCCCCGGCCCGTTGTACGACGGGCCGGGGCCTTTTTTCCAGTACATGTTCTACCATTGAGAATGGTCCTGTCTGTTTGGCGGCATTTGGCTGAAAAATCCCCACTTTTATAGCGCTGGATGCGTGATAATGGAGAAAGCCGGGGCTAGGACTTGCAATTTTTGGTTCTCCCGCCTATAATATTCTCAGTTTGAAACCTTGCAGAGTTGGAGGAATGAATGGTGAAAGAACTTTCCAAAATTGCCAGAGGCGTGCACGCTTCCACCACCATGGCAATCGACAGCTTGTTTAAGCAGATGAAAGCCGAAGGCCAAGACGTGATTGGCTTTGCCGCCGGAGAACCCGATTTTCCAACGCCAGAGCATATCAAAGAGGCAGCTTTTCAGGCCATCCGGGAGAACTTTACCCGGTATACCCCCGCCTCAGGTACCTTAGAGCTTAAGCAAGCTATTTGTGCCCGGGTGAAGACCGACTGCGGTGTGTCCTATACCACTAATCAGGTGGTGGTGGCCAGCGGGGCCAAGCATGTGGTGTATTTGGCTCTTCGTGCGCTGGTGGATCCGGGTGACGAGATCATCCTGCCAACTCCGGCCTGGGTCAGCTATTATGAGCTTATCCGTATGGTGGGGGGGACCCCGGTGGTAATCCATGCCTCTGAGGCTGAGCAGTTCAAACTCTCTCCGGAGAAGCTGGAACGGGCCATTACTCCACGCACTAAGGCCATCATTCTGAATAACCCCTCGAATCCCACCGGCATGGTCTACGATGCCGAACAGCTTCGGGCACTGGCCGAGGTGTGCGTCCGACACGACCTCTATATTGTGGTCGACGAAATTTACTGCAGCCTTGTCTATGACGGAAAACTTTTTACCAGTGTGGCCTCCTTAGGGGAGGAGATAAAACGTCACGTCATTCTCATCAACGGCGTATCAAAGTCTTATGCCATGACCGGTTGGCGCATCGGATACGGTCTAGCTGAGCCGGAGATCGCCAAGGTCATGTCCAACTATGTCAGCCACTCCACCGGTTCCCCTTGTGCCGTCTCTCAAAAGGCGTCTTTTACCGCACTTACCGCGCCCCAGGATCAGGTTCACTCCATGCGGGATGCGTTTCAGGCGCGGCGGGACTACATGGTCACTCGGATGAATTCCATCCCCGGCGTGAGCTGTATCCGTCCAGAGGGTGCGTTCTATGTGATGATGAACATAGAAAAGCTGCTTGGGCGGACTTTGGGCGGGACTGAAATTCGAGATGCCGAGGATTTTGCAACTGCGTTCCTCAAGCAGGGCCTGGTGGCGGTGGTGCCCGGAGACGGCTTTGGTGCCCAGGGCTTTGTCCGGTGGTCTTACGCAGCCTCTATGGAAAACATCAAAGAGGGCCTGGACCGGCTGGAGCGTTTTCTGGCGCAGTGAGCGACACACGTATAGGAACACGAAATTTGGAAGCGAGGGCTGCAACGGATGAACAGAAACATTTATGAGACCCCGCTGGCCTCCCGATACGCCAGCGCCGAGATGCTCTATCTCTTTTCTCCAGACAAGAAATTCACCACCTGGCACCGTCTCTGGGTGGCGCTGGCTCGGGGTGAGATGGAGTTGGGCCTTCCCGTGACTCAGGAGCAGGTGGACGAACTTGAGGCCCACGCCGACGAGGTGGACTACGATGCCGCCGCCCGGTGGGAGAAGGAACTGCGCCACGACGTGATGGCACATATCCACGCCTACGGCGAGCAATGTCCCAAGGCTATGCCCATCATTCACCTGGGGGCCACCAGCTGTTATGTTGGGGACAACACCGACATCATCCTCATGCGGGAGGGACTTGTTCTTCTCCGGGACAAGCTGGTGAAAGTCCTGTCCTATCTGGCAGATTTTGCGGAGCAGTACAAGGCTCTGCCTACCCTGGGATTCACTCATTTCCAGGCCGCCCAACTTGTGACGGTGGGGAAGCGGGCCACCCTCTGGATGAATGATCTGCTTTTGGATCTAGACGAGGTGAACTACCGCATTGAGCACCTGGCTTTGCTGGGCTCTAAGGGAACTACCGGTACCCAGGCCAGTTTCCTGGAACTCTTTGACGGCGACCATGAGAAGGTTCGGGCATTGGACCAGAAAATTGCAGCCGAGATGGGTTTTGATCGGGTGGTACCTGTATCGGGGCAAACTTATTCCCGGAAGATTGATGCTGCTATTCTTGCCACGCTTTCTGGCATTGCGCAGTCGGCCAGCAAGTTTGCCACCGATCTGCGGCTGCTGTGCCACCTCAAGGAGGTAGAAGAGCCCTTTGAGGCCCATCAGATCGGATCTTCGGCCATGCCGTACAAGCGCAATCCCATGCGCTGCGAGCGTATTTGCGGCCTGGCTCGCTATGTGATGACAGACGCCATGAACCCCGCCGTTACTGCCGCTACCCAGTGGTTTGAGCGAACTTTGGACGACTCGGCCAACAAGAGAGTGTCGGTGCCCGAGGCTTTTCTGGCAGTGGATGCCATCCTGAGCATCTACGCCAACGTGGCCTCCGGTCTGGTTGTTCATGAAAAGGTCATTGCCAGACATGTCTCAGAGGAACTGCCCTTCATGGCTACTGAGAACATCATGATGGATGCGGTAAAAAAGGGTGGGAATCGCCAGGCGCTGCATGAGCGGATTCGTCAGCTTTCTCTGGAAGCCGGGCATACTATTAAGGACGAGGGCCTGCCTAACAACCTTATTGATCTCATTGCTGCCGAACCTATGTTTGGCCTGACCCGGGGAGAGATCGAGGCCCATTTGGATGCAGTCCGGTATATCGGACGCTGTCCACAGCAGGTGGAGGAGTTTCTCCGCCTGGATGTCCGGCCTGTGCTGGATCGTTACCGGGATGCCCTGGACAAGAAAGATGCGGAACTGACCGTCTGAAAATTGGGAGGAACATTTATGAGCACTGCAGTTCGTCGGATCGGAGTCCTGACCAGTGGGGGAGACGCCCCCGGTATGAACGCCGCCATCCGGGCGGTCGCCCGGACCTGCTCTCACATGGGAATCGAGTGCGTGGGTATCCGCCGGGGCTTTAACGGCCTCATCAACGGTGACGATGAGGTTCTCAATTACACCAAAGCCAGCGGCTTAACACGACAGGGCGGAACTATGCTTTACTCAGCGCGCAGCGCGGAGTTTCGCACCGAGGCCGGCATTCAAAAAGCAGTGAACACCTGCAAGCTTTTGGGCTTGGATGGCATTGTGGGGATTGGCGGTGATGGCACCTTCCGCGGTCTTCACGATCTGTCGGAACACGGTATCAATGTGGTGGGCGTGCCAGGCACCATTGATAACGACATTGCCTGTTCCAGTTACACCATTGGCTACGACACTGCCTGTAACACCGCTTTGGAGTGTATTGACAAGCTTCAGGACACGATGCAGTCTCACGAGCGCTGCTCTGTGGTAGAGGTGATGGGCCACAAGGCAGGTCACCTGGCTTTGTATGTTGGTTTGGCCTGTGGCGCCACTTCGGTGCTTATCCCGGAGAAGGCGGTGGATTTTGAGGAAGACGTGGTGGAGCCGATCCGTCGGGCAAGGCTCAGCGGCCGTACCCACTTCATGGTTATTGTGGCAGAGGGCGTAGGCAGCTCTTACGATGTGGCTGCTAAGATTAAGGAGGCCACATCTCTGGACACTCGGGTTACGGTTCTAGGCCATATCCAGCGGGGCGGTGTCCCTTCCGCCCGGGACCGGGTGACCGCCACTCACATGGGCTATACCGCTGTGATGTTGCTGGCCGAAGGAAAGACTGACCGGGTGGTTTGTATGCAGAACGACCAATATGTGGACTATGATATCACCGAGGCCCTTAGCATGAAAAAGGGCATTGATGAGGACAAGTACACCGTGATGCGTACCATGATTGGACAGCCCAATTAATAATAGGAAGTTTGCGTAATTGAAAGAAGGAGTTGTGAGTTATGCCACTGGTTACTTCAACTGAGATGTTTCGGAAAGCCTATGAGGGCGGTTATGCCATCGGTGCTTTCAACGTCAACAACATGGAGATCGTGCAGGGAATCACTGAGGCGGCCGCCGAGGTAAATGCTCCCATTATCCTGCAGGCATCCGCCGGGGCCCGGAAATACGCAAAGCCTGTGTATCTGCGCAAGTTGGTAGAGGCCGCCGTGGAAGACACCGGTCTTCCCATCGTGATGCACCTGGATCACGGCGCAGACTTTCAAGTCTGCAAGGACTGCATTGACGGCGGTTTTACATCCGTCATGATCGACGCCAGCTCCAAGCCTATCGCGGAGAATATTGCTATCACCAAGCAGGTGGTGGCGTATGCCCATGACCACGGCGTGGTAGTGGAGGCTGAGTTGGGCGCTCTGGCCGGCATTGAGGACGATGTGCAGGTTTCCGCTAAGGAATCCCATTACACCCGGCCTGAGGAAGTGGAAGAGTTTGTCTCCAAGAGCGGCTGTGACTCTCTGGCCATTGCCATCGGCACCAGCCACGGCGCCTACAAGTTCAAGCCCGGTACCGATCCCCACCTGCGTTTTGACATTCTGGAGGAGGTTCAGAAGCGACTTCCTGGATTTCCCATTGTACTTCATGGTTCCTCTTCTGTGCCCCCGCGTTTTGTGAAGATCATCAACGACCACGGCGGCAAAATGCCAGGCGCCATCGGCGTACCGGAGGATCAGCTTCGTCAGGCGGCTCGTATGTCGGTTTGTAAGATCAACATCGACTCTGACCTGCGTTTGGCTATGACCGCTGGGATTCGGGAGCACTTCGACGCCCATCCAGATCATTTCGATCCTCGTCAGTATCTGGCCGACGGGCGTGATTATATCAGAGAACTGGTCAAGGACAAGATTGTCAATGTCCTGGGCAGCAATGGAAAAGCCTGACTGAATTATTTGTTTTGCAATAGGGAAGAGGCCCCGGAACAAAAGTTCCGAGGCCTCTTTTTTGTTCAATGCGACCGCTTATTCGGCTCGCTCCTCATGGTGTCCAAAAGGGAGGTGAACCGTGTGATCTTTGTCGTCCAGACCTGGGATAAAGAGATATTTGCGGATAAGAAACAAAATGGAAAGGGCAAGTACCATAATCAGTGTCTCGGTTGGATTGGTGTGCTCCACCACCATCTGCCGTGAGGTGGCAAAGAGAACTACCTCTACCACTGAGCTCATATTGTGCCGACAGAGCATTTTGAGAAATTCCACGCCAATTACAACGCTGAAGGCGTTGCTCAGGAATTCGTGGAATGCGGAGGCGCTGCCCTCTGCGTCCCAGAGGACGCCAACGTCTCGGACTATGGCCAAAAGTGCCACACAGGTGGCCGCCACAAGGATGACGCCTACCAGAACCTCCAGAAACTGGGCAATCCGGTACAGCAGGTTGGGGATCTGATGCTGAAGGTCCCTCATATTCTGCCCTCCTTCTTAAATCAGCCGCTTTAGCCCGGAGAGGATTTCCTCTACGCTCTCAACGGGGGTGGCAAAAGAGGTGACGAACCGGACGTTTGTGTGAGTTTCGTCGGCCTTGGACCAGACCTCGTAAGTACAAAGTTTATCCAGCTCAGAGAGAAAACAGTCTGGGAAGACGGGAAAGATCTGATTGGTGGGTGATTCTACCATCATGGGGATTCCCAGCTCCTTCAGGCCGCTCTGCAGCCGCTGGGCCATCTCCACGGCGTGACCAGCGATGGTAAAATAGAGCCCGTCCTTTAAAAGCGCGTAAAACTGTACGCCCAGCAGCCAGCCCTTGGCCAGCACCGCCCCCTGCTGCTTCTTCATACGGAAGAAGCAGTCCTGAAGTGCAGGATCCACAATAACCAGCGCCTCGCCCATCATGGCGCCGTTCTTGGTGCCGCCGATGTAAAAGGCGTCGGTGAGTGCGGCCAGATCGGGAAGGGTCAGGTCACTGGCTGGGGAAGAGAGAGCACAGCCCAGCCGGGCACCGTCCAGAAAGAGGAGCAGGCCGTTCTCCCGGCAGCAGCGAGATAGAGCGGTGAGCTCGGCCTTGGTGTAGACCGCGCCGGTCTCGGTGGCGTCGGAGATATAGACCAGACGTGGCTTGGTCACATGCTCGTTTTTGCCCTCCTCCACAAGGGGCAGGATATGGGCGGGGGTAAGTTTGCCGTCCCCGGCCACCTGGGCCTGGAGCAGCTTGTGGCCGGTGGCCTCCACGGCCCCGGCCTCGTGGCCGTTAACGTGAGCGGTGTGTGCGCAGATCACACTTTCCCAGGGGCGCAGGAAAGCGGCAATGGCGGTGAAGTTGGTCTGGGTGCCGCCCACTAGGAACTGTACGTCGGCCTGAGGGGCTTTGCACAGGTCCCGGATAAGGTCGGCACACTGTCTGCAGTAGTCGTCACAGCCGTAGCCGATGACGCTTTCGGCGTTGTGCCGGGTCAATGCCTCCAGCACGGCCGGATGACAGGCCTCAGAGTAATCGTTGCGAAAATTGTACATGATAAGTTGGCCTCCTTTATGCAAGTTCTCTCTGTCAGCTCTTTTTTAAGCGAGAGATGGCTTGAAGCTGTCCTTCAGGCTGACCGCCCGGTTGAATACCAGATGACCAGGAGCGGAATCCTTACTGTCAGCACAGAAATAGCCTTGGCGCATGAACTGGAAGCGATCCTCCACCCTGGGCTCACCCAGTCCAGCCTCGACTTTGCAGCCGGTTAGTATCTCCAAAGAACCGGGATTGAGGCAGTCCAAAAAGTTCTTTTCTCCGGCGTCGGGGGCCTCATCGGCAAATAGATTATCGTAGAGACGCACCTCGGCATCCAGCGCTGTGGTGGCGTCCACCCAGTGGAGAGTGGCCCCCTTAACCTTGCGGCCGTCGGAGGGATCGCCGCCCCCGCTGTTGGGGTCATAGGTAGCCAGAATCTCAGTGACGTTGCCGTCGGTGTCCTTGACGCAGCCGGTGCAGGTGATGAGATAGGCCCCCTTCAGGCGGCACTCTGGGCCGCTGGGGTAGAGCCGCTTGTACTTGGGCACCGGGACTTCCAGAAAGTCCTCGGCCTCTACCCAAACGGTGCGGGAGAATGTGACTGGGCGAGTACCGGCGGCTGGGTCGCCGGGAAGGTTCTCCACTTCAAAAGTCTCACTCTGGCCCTCGGGGTAGTTGGTGATTGTGAGCTTCACCGGGCGGAGGACCGCCATCACCCGGCGGGCGGTGCGGTTTAGATCCTCTCGTAGGCAGTGTTCCAGGAAGCCGAACTCCACCACGGAGGCTGCTTTGGTCACGCCGTTGCGCTCGGAAAAGTCCCGGATAGCGGCGGGGGTGTACCCCCGGCGGCGCAGGCCGCAGAGGGTGGGCATGCGGGGGTCATCCCATCCGGAAACCTTGTTCTCCTCCACCAATTGGCGGAGCTTGCGCTTGGACATGACGGTATAGTTGATGCCCAGGCGGGCAAACTCAATCTGCCTGGGCCTGGAGGGAACAGGGCAGTTGGCGATGACCCAGTCGTAGAGGGGGCGGTGATCTTCAAATTCCAGAGAGCATAGAGAGTGGGTGATCCCCTCCAGGGCGTCCTCAAGAGGGTGGGCATAGTCGTACATGGGGTAAATGCACCACTTGTCGCCCTGGCGGTGATGATGCATGTGGTTGATGCGATAGATCACCGGATCCCGCATGTTAAAGTTGCCGCTGGCCAGGTCGATCTTGGCCCGCAGGGTGTATTTTCCATTGGGGAATTCGCCCGCCTTCATCCGGGCAAAAAGATCCAGAGACTCCTCCGCTGGCCGGTTCCGCCAGGGGGAGGTGGCGGGGGTGCCCACATCGCCCCGGTGGGCCTTGAACTCCTCAGGAGTCAGCTCACAGATGTAGGCCAGACCCTTTTTGATGAGTTCCACGGCGTATTCATACATCTTGTCAAAGTAATCGGAAGCAAAATAGAACCGGTCACCCCAGTCGTAGCCCAGCCAGTGAATGTCCTCCTGGATGGCGTCTACATACTCCACGTCCTCTTTGGTGGGGTTAGTGTCATCCATGCGCAGATTGCAGAGCCCGCCGTATTTTTCAGCGGTCCCGAAATCGATAAAGATGGCCTTGGCGTGGCCAATGTGGAGATATCCGTTGGGCTCCGGCGGAAACCGGGTGTGGACGGTCATGCCCGCATACTGTCCGCCTTGGGCGATATCCTCATCAATAAAATCGTGAATAAAGTTTTGGCCCATGACTGGCCTGTTCTCTTCCGGCATGGCATACACGCTCCTTTTTACATCATAAAGGTTATTTTACCCTGCACCGTCAAAAAATGCAATCTCTTTATAGGCTTTTGCTGCTCCTTCTCTATCCTATAGAAAAGTATCTTCTTTGTAAAGTCGCCGAGTTGACAAACCTCAGACGGCATATTATAATAACATTCAAAGTAATGATGAGGAAGAGTAAGCTGTGCTCTCGCCGGGCAGAGAGACCCCGTTTTGGTGCAAGGGGGAGGGCGGAGCCGGACGAATACCCCTCGGAGCTGCCCCCTGAACCGGTTTGCTGCAGTAGGGGAGGCCGGGATACGCCCGTTAGCGCGCAGCCGTGTGCAGCACGGCCTAAGGCCGCTTTTCCGCGAGGAGGCGGCGAACCAGAGGTGGTACCGCGTTTTAACGCCCTCTGTCCCAATGGACAGGGGGCTTTTTGTATGCCCCCTGCTGCGAAAAACATAGGAAGAAAAGGAGAACGTACAATGACAGTTTACGACGAACTAAAGGCACGGGGGCTTATTGCCCAGGTCACTGACGAGGAAGAGATCAAAGAGCTTATCAACCATGGTAAGGCCACATTTTATATTGGCTTCGACCCCACCGCAGATTCCCTCCATGTGGGCCACTTTATGGCGCTGTGCTTGATGAAGCGGCTTCAGATGGCAGGCAACCGGCCCATCGCTCTCATTGGCGGAGGCACCGGCTATATCGGGGATCCATCCGGCCGCACCGACATGCGCAACATGATGACGCCAGAGACCATCCAGCACAACTGCGACTGCTTTAAAAAGCAGATGGAGCGTTTCATCGAGTTTGGCGAGGGTAAGGCTATGATGCTTAACAACGCCGACTGGCTACTCAAGCTCAACTATGTGGATCTGCTGCGGGAGGTAGGGGCCTGCTTCTCCGTGAATAATATGCTCCGGGCCGAGTGCTACAAGCAGCGCATGGAGAAGGGCCTGAGCTTCCTGGAGTTCAACTACATGATCATGCAGTCCTACGACTTCTACCACATGTTCCAGACTGTGGGCTGCAACATGCAGTTTGGCGGCGACGACCAGTGGTCCAACATGCTGGGAGGCACTGAGCTTATCCGCCGCAAGTTGGGCAAGGATGCCTACGCTATGACGATTACTCTGCTTCTGAACGCGGAAGGAAAGAAGATGGGTAAAACCGCCTCGGGCGCAGTGTGGCTGGATCCCAACAAGACCACTCCCTATGAGTTCTACCAATACTGGCGCAACGTGGGCGACGGCGACGTTTTAAAGTGCCTGCGTATGCTTACCTTCCTACCCTTGGAGCAGATTGATGAGATGGATCACTGGGAGGGCGCTCAGCTCAATACTGCCAAGGAGATTCTGGCTTTCGAGCTGACCGAGCTGGTCCACGGGGAGGAGGAGGCCCGCAAGGCTCAGGATGCAGCACGGGCGCTTTTCGCTACCGGTGGAGACAAGGCAAACATGCCTACTACTGCCCTGGCCACCGGGGATTTTACCGACGGTGCCATTGGTGTACTGGACCTGATGGTAAAGTGTGGCCTGGCCGCCTCTAAGAAAGAAGCCCGCCGCCTGGTGGAGCAGGGGGGAGTAGAGGCTGCCGGGGAAAAAGTCTCTAACCCCGCCGCTCAGTTTGAGGCAGCCGTCTTCTGCGGGGATGGCCTGATGCTGAAAAAAGGGAAGAAAGTTTTCCATCGGGTCGTGACAGAATAAGAAGCGCATGATACAATGAACTCGGAAAGGCAGGTGAGCGGCTTGCACAAACAAAAATGGTACCACCTGGACAGCAGAAGCCTGTCCAATCTAGTGGTGGTCTGCGTGGGCATCCTGCTCTATTTGGGGCTGACTCATCTGCCTCAGGTCCGTACGGCAATTCATTCATTTTTAACGGTATTGTCTCCCTTTATTTTTGGCTTTATGATCGCCTACCTCCTCAATACCCCAACTAATTTTTTTGAGCGGAAGGTGTATCACCGTCTAAAGTGCAGGCGGACCCTCTCCATCCTCACAGTATTCCTTTTGACCATAGCGGTGATTGTTTTCCTCCTGCAGTTGGTTCTGCCTCAGGTGTTCAACAGCATTTTCAATCTAATGAACAATATGTCCTATTATATGGAAAATATGGATCAGATTATTCGGGAGATCGTCCAGCGCTTTGATTTAGGGGGAAAGGGCTTGGCTGATCTGATGTCCTCCTACAACGAAATCCTTCAGAAGGCTACCGATTTTCTGAAGGCTGCCGTGCCCAATATTCTTAACTTTGGTATGGCTGTGGGCAACGGTGTGATCACCGGTGTCACCGCTGTAATTGCATCCATCTACATGCTGGGGGGGAAGACACGGCTCACCGGGCAGCTCAAGAAGCTCATTTATGCGCTCTTTCCTGCCAACGGTGTCAGCAACATCCTCCGGGTGTGCGGCAAGGCCAACCAGGTTTTCGTGGGCTTTATCAACGGTAAGCTCATTGATTCGGCGATTATCGGCGTGCTCTGCTTTTTGCTCTCCACTGCCATTCGTACTCCCTATGCCGTTTTGCTCAGTGTGATTATTGGCGTGACCAATATTATTCCCTTTTTTGGCCCAATCATTGGTGCGGTACCTTGCCTGATGATCCTGATCCTGGTTGACCCGTGGGCGGCACTGCGGTTTGGGATTCTGGTGGTGGCTCTCCAGCAATTCGACGGCAATGTGCTTGGGCCAAAGATTTTGGGAGACAGCACCGGTCTGTCGGCCATCTGGGTCCTGGTGTCCATCGTAGTGGGCGGAGGTCTGTTCGGTTTTCCGGGGATGCTGCTGGGCGTACCTACTTTCGCGGTACTTTATTCCCTGATGCGGGAATGGGCAGACGCTCGTCTGGCCAAGAAGGGGATCGACGCAAACGGGGATCCTGTCTCCCCGCCCCGGGTTGATGGCCAGGAGCCGGACACCGTACCGGAGGATTGACAGGCAATAAAAAGAGCTGTGAACGAGACCGTTCACAGCTCTTTTTTGATTCAGATGATTTGCCCCACCAGGTCTTTCATAGAGTACAGTTCCGGCCCGGGCGTGGCGGCTAGGAACCTGGCCGCCCGTAAAGCCCCGGAGGCAAAGACCTCGCGGCTCATGGCCGAATGCCGAAGTTCGATGGTCTCATCCCGCCCGGCAAAGAGGACCTCGTGATCTCCCACAATGTTTCCGCCCCGAACGGAGGAGATACCGATCTCACGTTTGTCGCGGGGTTTCCGGACACTCTCCCGCTCGTAGACGTAGTCCGGCAAATAGGGGAGCCCTTCCGCGGCGGCCTGCGCCAGCATGAGGGCGGTGCCGCTGGGGGCGTCCACTTTCCGGTTGTGGTGGCGCTCCACAATCTCAACGTCGAAACCTTCCAGCGCGGCGGCGGCCTTGGTCACCAGAGCCATGAGCACATTGATTCCCAAAGACATGTTGCCGGAACGAAAGACGGGGATCTGTTCCGAAGCCGTGATCACAGCGGTGAGCTGTTCCTCCGAATAACCTGTGGTAGCCAGCACCAGCGGTATTCGGCGGCTGAGGCCGAAGTCCAGCAGAGCTGGCAGGGCGGCGGGAGAAGAGAAGTCAATGAGGACGTCGGCCTCCCCGGGAAAGGCGGCGGGGGAGGAGAAAACCGGGAACTCACCGTTCTCCGCACCCAGCAGGTCGAAACCGGCGGCGATTTCTACGTCCCCGGCCTCCTGGCAGACCTGAGCCACCACCTGACCCATGTGACCATTGCACCCGGAAATAAGCACCTTAAGCATTTGAACGTCCTTTCTCCGTGGGGCGGTTACTGCAAAAGGCCCATACGGACCATAGAGGAGCGAAGCACCTCCAGATGCTGAGGGGTCATTTCGCACAGGGGAAGGCGCAGGCCGCCTGCCCGTTTGCCTGCCAATTCGAGAGCGGTCTTGATGGGGATGGGATTGACCTCCACAAAAAGGGCGTCAATAAAGTCCATATACTCCACCTGGAGTCGGGCGGCGGCTTGGAAGTCTCCCTCCAGGCACAGGTGACTCATTTTTACCATGACCTCGGGGACGATGTTGGCCGCCACTGAGATGACACCCTTTGCCCCAAGGCTCATCATAGGCACCACTTGGTCGTCGTTGCCCGACCAGATATAGAAGTCGTCTCCGCAGAGGAAACGGGTGTGAGCCAGCAGGGAGAAGTTGCCGCTGGCCTCCTTGACGCCGTTGATCTTGGAATTTTGGGAGAGGACCTGATAGGTCTCGGCGGTGAAGGACACTCCGGTGCGGGAGGGGACGTTATAAAGGATGATGGGCAACTCCACCCGGTCGGCAATGTACTCATAGTGCTTGATAAGCCCCAACTGAGTGGCCTTATTGTAGTAGGGGGTGACCAGCAGCAGCGCGTCCGCCCCGGAGTCCTGGGCGTGCTGGGAAAGGTAGACGGCGGCGGAGGTGTCGTTGCTGCCCGCGCCCGCCACCACCTTAACCCGGTGATTTACCTTTTTGACGCAGTACTCCACCACAGCGATGTGCTCGCGAATGGACATGGTAGCACTCTCTCCGGTAGTGCCGCAGACGCAGATGGCGTCTACGCCTCCGGCGATCTGCTCTTCAATGAGGGCGCCAAAGGAATCAAAATTCACCGCGCCGTTTTCATCAAATGGAGTAACGATGGCGGTGCAGGCGCCGCTGAAAACAGGTTCGCGCATGGTATTCATCCTTTCTTACCTATGATCGATATACCCCTTGGCACAAAGAAGCTCAGCCAGCAGCACAGCGCCGCCGGCGGCCCCTCGCAGGGTATTGTGGGACAGGCAGACAAACTTATAGTCGTACTGGGTGTCGGGGCGGAGGCGGCCGATAGAGATGGCCATACCGCCTTCCAACATCCGGTCCAGTTTACACTGGGGCCGGTCGGACTCCTCAAGGTAGTGGAACAATTGTTTGGGAGCGGTGGGGAGATTCAGCTCCTGGGGGAGGCCCTTGAACTCGGCCCAGATCTGCTTCATCTCCTCCATGGATGGCTTGTTTTCAAAGGTGACAAAGACGGCGGCGGTGTGGCCGTTGGATACGGGCACCCGCAGACACTGGGCCGTGATAGCAGGCTTAGCAGCGTTGACGATGACGCCGTTTTCCACCTTGCCCCATACCTTAAGCGGCTCCAGCTCGCTCTTCTCCTCCTCGCCGCCGATGTAGGGGATGAGGTTATCCACCATCTCGGGCCAGGACTCAAAGGTCTTACCGGCACCGGAAATGGCCTGATAGGTGCAGGCCAGCACCTTCTCCAGCCCAAACTTCCTGAGAGGTGTGAGGGCAGGGGCGTAGCTCTGGATGGAGCAGTTGGATTTGACCGCGATGAAGCCCCGCCGGGTACCCAGGCGCTTGCGCTGGGCGGGGATGACCTCCAGATGCTCGGGGTTGAGCTCTGGCACCACCATAGGCACATCGGGGGTCCAGCGGTGGGCAGAGTTGTTGGAGACCACAGGGCACTCGCGGCGGGCGTAAGCCTCCTCCAGCGCCTGGATCTCCTCCTTCTTCATATCCACAGCGGAGAAGACAAAGTCCACCTGGGCGGAAATCTGCTCCAGATCAGCCTCAGCGTCCAGAACGGGCATATTCCGCACTTCTTCCGGCATGGGAATGTCCAGCTTCCAGCGGCCATCCACGGCTTCGCCGTAGGGCCTTCCGGCAGACCGGGCACTGGCCGCTAAAACGGTCAGCTCAAACCACGGGTGGCCGCAGGTGAGGGTAATGAACCGCTGTCCCACCATGCCCGTGCAGCCAATGATCCCGACTTTGAATTTCTCCATCTCCATCTACCTCCATATTTTTATTCTATGACATGGATGCGCTTTGAATCTACCGAAATAAAAAGAAAAATCAGCGGCTTTACCAGCGGCTGATTTTGTACTATAATGTCAAAGATGGTCACCCATCCCTCACGTTAGTCAAAATCAGACAGCACTCCACTGGGATGCCCAGTGACAGTCGGGAGAGGTCTCTCTCTGCGACCAGAAAAGGTCCCTCCGGAGGACACTCTCTTCGGCGGCTGCCTCCTTCGCGCGGGTCACAGGGCTCCGGAGCCCTCGCCGCGCTACACTAGGTCTGCCGCGCCTCTATCTGAAGAATATTTTTTTGATACTATCACAACCGCCTCGCGGTGTCAAGACAAAGGAGTGGACTATGAGACAAAAATGGCTACCAATTTTGTGTACCGCCGCACTTTTGAGCGCCCTTTTGCCCACGGCCGCACGGGCGGCCGGGTCGGAGACCACCCCTGTACTGGTTGGGCTGGTCTATGGCAGTGACGCCCTGGATGGGGCCAACCTGAAAAACGACACGGGAAGCGGCTACCGCTTCGGTTATTTGGACGCCGACCGGAATTTCTGTCCTGTGGGGGAGACTGGAGAGACCGGCGTGTCCGTGGTCAAGACCCAGAATGTGTGGTACGGCACTTGCAACGGCTACACCAGCTATTCCGATGCCGTTACTTCCGATGTGTGCGTGGGCTGCTGGCATGTGCAGCTTCCTTTGTCCCTCTCCTCCTTTGAGGATGCCCAGACGGCCGCCGCCGCCGCCGCGGGAGGCTTTCCTGCCTGGATCGACGGAGCTTACCAGGTCCGCACAGGGGCCTATGCCACCCGGGAGGAGGCTCAAACGGCCGCCGCTGCCGCTGGAGGCACGGTGGCGGGCACCAGTGCCTACGGTGTGTCCGTGGTGAAAACGGGCACGGCTAAGATCCTTTTCCAGTTTGACGGCGGGGCGGAAAAGGCGCTGACCGTCCAGCCGGGACAGGACGGTACCGTCCAGCCCGTCACCTGGTTTAGGGGAAACCGATATTACGGCGCGTTTCAGTACCGCCGGGTAAACGGAGGAGACCTGACGGTCTCCAACCTCCTGCCTTTGGAGGACTACATCAATTGCGTCGTCTCCCGAGAAATGAGCCGGAGCTGGCCCTTGGAGGCGTTGAAGGCCCAGGCGGTGTGCGCCCGGACCTACTATGAGGTCAATTTGGGCCGCCACGACGCCTCCGGCTTCGATATTTGCTCCACGACCCATTGCCAGGCCTACTACGGCATGGGAGAGACCGATTCCCGCACTGCCCAGGCGGCGGCGGAGACGGCGGGGCTGCGGGCCATGTACGGCGGAAAGCCCGCCCAGACCTACTACTTCTCCTCCAGCGGCGGCGGCACTGAAGACGTGCGCAACGTCTGGGGCAGCCAATCCATCCCGTACCTTTCTGGTGTGGCCGATCCCTATGAGGCCACCATATCCGACAAAATCTCCTACTGGAGCTGGAGCCAGACCTTTACTGCGGCCGAGCTGACGGAGAAGCTCCAGGCCAAGGGCTACAACTGCGCCGCCGTTGTGGATTTCCAGATCACCGACACCACCCCCACCGGAAATGTCAAGTCCATCGCTTTTATTGATACTAACGGTAAGAGCTGGCCCTTCACCAAGGAGGGTGGGGTGCGGAATCTGCTGGGACTCAAGTCCATGCGTTATACGGTCACGGCGTCGGAAAAGACCTCCGGCGGGTTATACTATACCGACGGGGGCGGAACCCTGACCTCCATGAGCGGCGTCTACGCTATCGGCGGCAACGGCTCGGCGGGGAAGATTACCGGAAACCCTTATGTCATCACAGGCTCTGGTACCCAGTTCCTGCCTGCCCCGTCAGGCGGCACGTCGGTGGGGGAGAACGTATTCACTGTCACCGGCTCCGGCTGGGGCCACAGCGTGGGCATGAGCCAGTGGGGTGCCTATGCCATGGCACAACAGGGCAAGACCTTTGACCAGATATTGACTTTTTATTACCCCGGCATTGAAATTCGCTGAGAAAGTTGGAAACGCACAAGATGAAAACCTCTGATTTTTACTACGACCTGCCGCAGGAACTTATTGCACAGACCCCATTGGAGCGCCGGGACGGTTCCCGGCTTATGCAGCTGAACAAGGAGACCGGCGCCGTAGAACATCGACATTTCTATGATCTGCCCCAGTTTCTCCGCCCAGGGGACTGCCTGGTCCTCAACGACAGCCGTGTGCTGCCCGCCCGTCTGCTGGGCCACCGGGCCCCCTCCGGCGGCGCGGTGGAGGTGCTCCTCCTGATCGACCGTGGGGAGGGAAAGTGGGAGTGCCTGGTTCGGCCCGGCCGGAAGATGCACGCCGGGCAGAAGATTGTCTTTGGAGACGGAACCCTCCTCACAGCCACTGTGGAAGAGGAGCTTCCTGGAGGCAACAGGATCGTTGCCTTTCACTATGAGGGTATTTTTCTGGAAATTTTGGAGCAGCTGGGCCGTATGCCCCTGCCCCCATACATCAAGGCTGAGCTCCAGGACCCGGAGCGGTATCAGACCGTCTACTCCCGGGAAGTGGGCTCCGCCGCCGCCCCCACAGCCGGACTCCACTTCACGAAAGAGCTGCTTGGACAGGTCGAGGCGATGGGCGTCAAGCTCTGCTATGTGACCCTACATGTGGGGCTGGGCACGTTCCGACCGGTCAAGGAGGACGACCCCACCGAGCATGAGATGCACTCAGAGTACTGTATGATCTCAGCGGAAACCGCCGAGTCCATTAACGCCACCCGGCGAAGCGGCGGGCGGGTGATCTGCGTGGGCACCACTTCCTGCCGCACCATCGAGAGCTGGGCGGCGGAGGACGGCACATTGAAAGAGAGTGCCGGGTGGACCAGCATCTACATCTACCCCGGCTACCGCTTCAAGGTGCTGGACTGCCTCATCACCAACTTCCATCTGCCGGAGTCCACCCTCATTATGCTGGTCTCCGCTTTAGCGGGCCGGGAGCATGTGCTGAATGCCTACGCCGAGGCGGTGAAGGAGCGGTACCGCTTCTTCTCCTTTGGTGACGCCATGTTCATCTCTTGAGCACTGCATCCCATTCCAATGACAAAGGAGTTTTTTTGTGTTTAAAGTGACCAAGACCGAAGGCCGGGCCAGACGGGGCGTTTTTACCTGTGCTCACGGCACCGCCCAGACTCCGGTGTTCATGAACGTAGGTACCCAGGGGGCTATCAAGGGGGCCGTTTCCGCCCACGACCTAGTCGACATCGGATGCCAGATTGAGCTGTCCAACACCTACCACCTCCATCTCCGACCCGGCGACGACGTGGTGCGCGCCATGGGCGGCCTCCACAAATTCATGGACTGGAGTGGGCCCATTCTTACCGACTCCGGCGGGTTTCAGGTCTTTTCCCTGGCCAGTCTGCGGAAGATCAAAGAGGAGGGGGTCTATTTCTCCTCCCACATCGACGGGCGGAAGATATTTATGGGGCCCGAGGAGTCTATGCAAATCCAGTCCCATTTGGGTAGCGACGTGGCTATGGCGTTTGATGAATG
>JAYFPI010000084.1:0-33349 GCA_034927965.1 Pseudoflavonifractor sp. | reverse complement strand
TACTCATTGCGCCGCCGCCTCCCCCATAATTCTGTCTGCCTCTTCTCTGGTCAGCCGCCCTGCCGTCACCAGCGCCTCGATTCGGGGTGCGTCCCACAACCGGGGATAATACTTCTCTGCCATCTCGTACACGCTCATAGGTTAATCCCTCCCATTGCGGCTAGAAAATCTACGTCGGCGCGGAGCTTTTCCATTTCGGTGTGGGCTGGTGGTGAAATAGTGCTAGGCTCCAGTTCCGAAACGGTAGCTCCGGCTTTTACAAGAAACGCTATAAATTCATCATCTGCAACTATCGCATTTGTTTCTCCGCTTTTATTTGTAACGGTCACTCGTCTGCTCATATTATTCCTCCAAAACGTTTATGAAAGGAGCAAAATGATAGCTCCGTCGGCCCCGGCAGTACCAGCGTTACCGTATCCGCCGCCGCCATATTCTGGTTGGGTTATATTGCTCCCACTTCTGCCCCCTCCGCGGCCAATAGAACCTCCACCTCCAGGGTAATCAGCACTGCCAAAGCCGCCTGGGCCAAATACGCCACCGCCGCCAGAACCTTTTGTGGCGTTACTATCTGCGACAGAGCCGCCTGGGCCAAGACACCCTCCCCCACCGGCACCAGAGGAACTAGAATTTTGCATTGACGGATATGCATTCCCACCAGCGGAAAACATACCGCCGCCACCACTTCCGCTGAGGTATATCTTTGTCCAAGAGCTTGTAGATACTATTGGAGTACCCCCAGACGAAGCTTCAGGACTTTTTACAATATCTGTTCCGAGTAAATTCCTTAGAGACAAAAGCAACTCAAGACCAGCATTAGTTATTGTCCCGGCAGTACCACTATTGCCTACTACACCACCAGTTGTAAAATACTTGCTGTCTCCGCCTCTTCCGCCTCCTACTCCGCCAGTTCCGCCAGACCTGCCATAATTTCCTCCACTAGCACCACCGCCGCCGCCAAACATTCCTCCATTTCCTCCGGAACCACCTACTCCGCCGCCGCCACCGCCGCCATAATTTCCTCCATTTCCTCCGGAACCGTTATAATTTCCTCCACCTCCGCCACAGCCACCGGATGCGCCATTCGCAGAAGTAGCGGCCGCTCCTCCAGTTGCAGTAATATCCCAGAATGACGTATTCCCGCCGCTGCCGCCTTGGACACCAGCGCCCACGACACAAGTAATTTCTTGCCCAGCAGGAACGCTCACATCACCAACAACAACACTTCCTCCTGCGCCACCTCCAAAGTCAACAGACGAGCCGCCACCCGCGCCACATATAACGTACTTGATATGGGTAATACCGTCCGCAACTTTAAAAATGGTGCTCTTTGTTATCATCATCCAAACCGGGTCTTTCGATAGTTTTAAGAGCGCATCATTCACCGTAGGATCACCGGTTAACCCCAACGCCGAGGATGTCTCGTCGGACAGCCTATCCGCACACGCCCCCAGATTCGCCCTCGCCCCCGCCGCGTCAGCCGCATCCGTACCGCCCCGCACAACAGGCAGAATGCCGGAGGTGATGTCTGCGGCGGCGTGCTCATGTGCGCTGGGCGGATAACTGGCAGGCTTACCAGTGATCGCGCTCCAGGCGTGGGTGTGGGTCGCCGCTGCATACAGGTTATCAAAGTAGCCTTTCAGCGTGGCCTTGACGCCCGCCCAAGTGAGCTTCTTCCGGGCATTGGACGCTGCCGTGTCGATCAGCTCTACCCAGTCCGCATCCACGGGGGTAGCCTTGGCGGCGGTGGGAGCAGGCGGAAGCATGGCTTCCGGCAGCTTCCCGGTCTCCGGGTCCGCCGCAAGTTTGCCCTCTTCCAGGGCCTGGAGCGCGGCGTCAATGAGGTCCGCGTTTTCATTAAACGCCCCGGGTCCGACAAAGTCGTTCCCCGCAGGCTTTTTCAGATGATAATTTGTAGTTTCCGTCAACTTAAGTCCCCCTCTTTCAGCTGGTCCCAGGTGTAGGCCCCGGCCTGATCCCAGGTCATTTCCGCCACCATGTCCCAGGTACGGTAGATGATGAGGTACGTATAAGCCAGGTGGGCCGGTTTGATATCGTCAATGGCAGCGGTGAGGTCGTCCATGTTGGGCGGTACGCCGACCGTCCCCACGAACTTCACTTCAAACCGGGCCTCTGCGGGATACTCTATAATTTCCACCGCCCCGTTGGAAAAGCTCTCCGCCACATTTTGCAGCATGGCGGCGGTGGTGGTCCCCTGCCCCCGCAGCTTGGAGCGCACCCGGCTCCGGCGGAAGTCCAGGCTCTTCCCCGCCTCCGTGGTCAGCCCCAGGGCCGCCTCCCACAAATCCAGCCCCCAAGTGGCGGTGTCCAGCACCAACTGGGCCTTGGCGTCCTCCAGGGCAGCCCCGGCCCGGTCCGCCTGTTCCCCCAGGGCCTCCTCCATAGCGTAAATTTCCGGCACCAGCCGCAGCCGCTCCGGCAGCATGTCAATCAGTTTCATGTGACCGTCACCGCCCCCAGCACCGGCACCTGGTCGTCAGTAAGGGCTACATTTGCCGTCCCACCGTTGACGGTGAGGGCCGTGTAGTCCGTGACGCCGGAGACGGATAGCAGCAGGAAGGCAATCCGATTGTAGAGCACCGCCCCACCAGAAAAGGCCACGCTCTTCAAATACTCCTCCAGCGCAGCGGCAAACGCCGTCTGCACGCCGGCGGCGGAGACAGAGCCGTCCAGCGTCACCGCAGCGGCCACGGCCACTGTCACGCCCTGGGCACTGGCTACTGTCACGTCGGCCCCGATGGGCCTCTGGGATTCAATGTTGTTTTTTGCCGCACTCACCACGCCGCTCTCCACCGGGGCCTTGTCCGGGCCGACTAGCAGCACCTTCACCGTCCCGGCCCCGTTCCAGAGGGGAAACACCTTCACGTCTCCCACGCCGGAGACCTCCAGCGCCCACTTTCGGTAGTGGTAGGCGTTGCCGGAAGTGGCAGGGGTCTGAAGCCGGTTATAGTAGCGCCTGCACAGGTCTGCGTCACTCTCGGCGTCCACGCCGCCGGAGGCCGCGCCGTTGGTCCAACTGTTCAGGCCGGAGATGGTCACAATCATCCGCGTCAGGCTCCCGGCGGACACGTTGCCGCTCTCCCCCGCCTCGGCCGCCCGCGCGGTCCCGGCTCCAGCCCCAGCAGCGTCCAGCGTCACGGCCTCCAGAAGGTCAAACTCCACGCCGCCCTCGGTGAGAAACGCGGTCCCCGCCGGAATGACCGTCCCCGCCGTTCCGGTGAAGGTCATAGACGCGGCGGCATTGACCCCGGCCTTCCGAGTCAAGCCAAAGGTCCCGGCCGCCAGGTCGATATACCCGCCGCTGGATTCGTCCACGTAGAACATTCCCACCATGCCGGACAGCGCCTGATAGAATTTCCAGAGCTCCATTGCCGCCGGGGCGGCCAGATTGGCGGCAAAGCTACCCTCCCGGGTCTGCCAGGTGTCCGCCAGATTGGCCAGAATCGCGGCGCGCAGGCTCTCCGGAGTCACGTCGTCAAACATCCCACGTCACCTCCTCTTTCCCATAAATGGTCTCGATCCCGCAGGTCATGTTCAGCGTCCCTGTCTCCCCGTCAAAGGAGGTGGAAACGTCGGTCACCGCGTTAATGTAGGGGTTTCCCTCCAGCGCCTCCCGGACATACCGGGCCGCTTCGGAGCGCTTCAGAGCCTCGGAATAGGCCGTCCCCATGAGGGATTCCGCCTCGCAGCCGTAGGCCCAGGAATACATCTCATGCCGAAACCGGGGCGTGTGGATGGCGTTCCAAGCCCAGGCAAGCACTGCCGCCCGCCCGGTGCTCTCCACCGGCTCCCCGTCCCGGAACACCGGCCGGTCCGTCTCATAGTCCCAGGCCGCGTCCCGGCACAGCGCCAGGTCCGCCGTCTCCGCCTCGGCTCCCGGCTGAGACAGTGGGAATACCGCCCTGCTCACAATGCCGCCTCCAGCTTGCAGACGACGGCATACCGCTGCCCGTCATCCAGCCGCGCCAGAAGCACCCGATCCCCGGAGCGCAGCACCTCCGGCAGCAGGACGGCGTTCACCAGCAGCGCATCCTTTTCCTGCTCCAGCCCATCGGCCAGAATCCGCAGCTTACCCACGCCGTTTACCCTGGCTTCCTTTACTGTCCCTAAAATCATGTCACATCACTCCCCGCATCCGCCTTGTCCATCAAATTCCGGAAATCCAGGGTCAGCTTGGTCCGGTAGACCCCGTTTTTCCAAGTGTGGCTGTCGGACAAAATCCAGAACTTTCCCCACAGCCCGGTGACCGGCTCCCGCACGATGACGCCGCTGCCGGAGATCAGGTCCGGGTTCCCCACGGCCTCCACCGTCACTTTTTGAACCATAGAGTTGTCCACCAGAAGCCTCCGAGCCTCCTTGTCCGTGTCCCGGTCCTTGCTCTTCGTTAAATAGGACTCCATCAGGCCGTAGAGGCCTACCGCCTCGCTGTCCCGCCGGGTGGTCACCTTCTGGCCGTTGTCGTCGTAGACCGCCACTGAGTTAATCAGGCTCTCGGCGCTCTCCCGGCTGGTGGCGGACAAAAGATTGCTCCCCGGTTTCAGCACCAGAGTCTCCGCGCCCAGGCCCTTCTCCACCACGTCCAGAGCGGAGCCCCGGAACCGGAGCTGATACCGCTTCCCGTTCTGCTCCGCTGCCAAAGTGTAGGCCGTCTGGATGATCTGATACAGCGAGGCCCCAGCAAATTTCCGGGTAACGGAAACACCGGTCTGAGCCAGATTGCCCGCCGGAATGCCGTAGTCGGTACAGACCCGCCCGGCAATGGCCTCCGGAGTCCACCCCTTGAACTGATAGCTCCCCTGGCAGGACTTCAGGTTGATCCCCCGATCCACCGCGCCCACGGACAGCAGGTTTTCCCCCGCCGTCCGCTCCCGGGTAAACACCGTCCCGTCAAAGCGAAGCGACCCGCCCGCCAGGAGCTGAACATGGGATCCCATGGGGCACGGGATCACCGGCAGCAGCCCGTCGTCATCCACCGGCAAGGTGAAGTCCACCGTCCGCCCCACCGTATCGTAGCTCCCGGCCCAGGCCACACTCTCGGCCAGCGACGTCACGTCAAAGGACCTTGACCAGTCCTGCGTTGCGATCAGCAGCTGCATTACGCTCAAAACCCCATCGCCTCCTCCTTGGACAACTGCACCTTCCAGGCCCCTGAGTTATTCCCGGTAGCTGTCCATGTGGTTTTCGTGCTTTGTGCATCCTTTACCGCCCGTGGGATGGATACCGCAGCCGCCGGAAGCGCCCCGACATCCGGCAGTCGGAGGACTTGCCCGGAATAGATGAGATTCGGGTTTTGAATCCCGTTGGCCGCCGCCAGACGGGTATAGAGGGAGGCATCTCCGTACACTCTTCGGGCAATGGAGGAGAGCGTATCCCCCGCCCGCACCGTGTAGCTCTCCTGGTGGACCGGGGCGGTCTCCACCGTCCGGGCCGTGTCAGAGGCGGCGGCCTCGTACTGCTCGGCCTCCAGATAGGTGTAGCCCCGCAGGGTGAGGGTATAATACACGTCCGCCGGGCCGGGTCTCTGCTCATAGCGGATGGGCTCCAGGATCACGGCGGCGTTGACAGGGGTATCCGAGACAATAAACCGGAGCACCCGCCCGGCGTCCGCCCTTTTTTCAAACCACTCCACATAGGCCCACGGGTCCGTCCCCGCGCCGGGCGTCAGAAACGGATAGCTTTTGCATGGGAAAAACCCTTCCAGCTGCTCGTTGAAGCGGGCAGTGGAGCCTGGGAGATTCACCTCTCCCGCCCCCAACAGGGTCAGGGAGTTGACCCGCCTTCCGTGCTCGATGGCGTACATTTGGGGCGTCACGGGAAGGATCAGCTCCTCCCCGGTCACCGTATCTTTAAAAATAAACCGCATCATTTCACCGCCCCTTTACTGTGGAACCGCCAGGAAGGCACGGCGCTCCCACCGGCGCTCCACAGCATTGGCCAGCCTCTCGATGTCCGCATCCTCCCGAATATAGACCGGCTCGTTGAACTGGACCACAGCGCCGCCGCCCCCCTGCCGGTCCACCGCCCGGGCCTGGGAAGCTGTTAATACCCGCTCACCCTCATGCAGCAGTGCCGGAAAATCGTTGTATGGAACACGATTCAGCCCAAACGCATCTTTACTGCCAATGGGCTGCCCGTCATTGCCATATGTCGTGCCTCCGATGGTGTACACGCCGAGAGCGCCACCGGACGTGGAACTGTTCAGCGTCCTGGGAAGCTCATTTGCCCAGCTGGCCGCCATACCCTTGGAAAACTGCTCTCCTTTTCGGTAACCGGCGTCCCAGAAGGCGTCATTGCTGGCGGTGTCGTCCCGGATATTCTCTGCCAGCGTCAGCTCGGACTCCCGAAGGAGCTTTGCCCCGTCACTTGCATTGTACTCACTCTGCGCCTTGATCTTGGCTTCCATAAGCATCCGCCCAGCCTCGGCATTGCCCTCGTCTGTGCCCGCGCCAATGGCCTCCTGGTAATCGGCGCTGTTCAGCACTTCCTCCTGGGCGTCTCGGATCATCTGCTCCTTCTGGTTTTCCATGGAAGCGTACCAGGCTCCGATAGCCTTGTTGGCCACCTGCATCTGCTCCCCGCTAGAGCCAGAGAGATAGTCAATCTGGTCTGCAAGGCCCGGCTTGCGGGCCTCGTTGTACCCCTCGCCGTAGGCATTTTGCATCTCCTGGTCCAGGCTCTCTCGGTTAGAGGTCAGGCCCGCGAAGGTTTGGGACTGCTCCTCCATGGACCCGGAATAGCTCTCGGTCAGGGCATTTAGGATGATCTCCACAGCCTTGGTGCCGGACACTTTGCCGTCGGAGATCATGTTGTGCATGGTCTCCTGGTCCACACCGTAGGCACCGGAGAGCATTTCCTCCGCTTCAATGCCCCGATCGTTAAAGTTATCGAGGTCTTCCAGGGTGGTCTTGTCGCCGGACTTCATCCGGCCCAATGCGGTGGACATCATGGTCATATCGCTGGTGGACATGCCTTTGGCCGCGCCGGTATCGCCTATGGTACGCAAAACCGGCAGAATGCTGTTTTCGTCATAACCGTAGGTGCCAAGGGTCTTAGACATAGCAGCCAGGTCTTCATAGTGAAAGGGCGTGGTGTTGGCCATGTCCACCAGGTCGCCGAGGTATTTTTTTGCTGTATCCTTGCTTTTAAACATGGTGGAAAAGGACACAAGATCCTTTTCCCGTTCGGCGGCGATGGATGAGCCGCTGGTGATATCGCTCTCCCGTTGGGAGATTTCACCCTCCACGGCAGTCTGAACGTAGCTCTTGAAGGCATCGTCCTTTTGGGAAAACACCTGAGATGCCCCTGTCGCAAGCCCAACGGCTCCTCCAATTACCGTACCAATGGCGGTGCCGATCGGCGTTCCCGTCATCGATCCGATCTTCCCGCCGGCAATGGCACTAGAAATTGCAGAGGAAATCACTGTCCCCCCACTTGAGCCGAAGGCGCTCTGGATCACCGTGTTGCCAACTTGCTGGGCTGCCTGGGCTATCATTGGCTTCATACCGACCGCCACATTACTGAGAGTCCCTTTTATCCCGAAAGAGCCGCCCGCAGAGGTATCCAGCTTTCGAAATGCCCCGCCCGTTTTCTCCATCTGCCGCTGGGCGGCGGCCGCCCCCTTGGTTACCAGGGAAAGGTTTTGTTGGGCTGTTGTAAATTTTGCCTGGGCCATCTCTACCTTGAGCCGGTCCGCCCCGTCCCCCGTGGCGACATACTGCTTCTCCAGAGCCTTCAGCTCGGAGCGGGCCTCTTTGGTTTTTACTTTCAGGTCGTATCTATTCTTTTGGAGTTTGCTGAGAGTCCGTTCCATCTGCTCTGCGTCCTTGGAGAAATTTCTGGTCACGGACGCCATGCTCTTGACCGCGTTGGAATACCGGTCTGTGACTGTAATAACAATGGACGCCTCCGGCATTGCTCTCACCTCGCTTGACTTTCTGGAAAATCTTGTATAGTAAAAATAAAAGAAGGGCGCGGTCGATATGGATCAAAGCCTCAAGACCGTATTAGAAATTGCTTTCGGTTTTATTTTGCGACTTTCTAGCCCTTGTCTTCCTGTGACCGGTTTATCTTCCTCTATGCGCCCCGCCCTCGCCGGCGGGGCGTTTTTATGTTCTCAGCCTTGTTTCCGCTTCGTAGGACGCCAGCGCCCAGAGCAGGTCCTTCTCCCCCGGCGACAGGCGGTAAACCTCCGCCGGGGGGAAGGGCTTGTTCTCCCGGAACAGATAGAACATCAGCTCCAGGTCCCGGTCGCCGCCGTCCCTCAGGCGTTTTTTAGCTTCTGGATGGTGTCCGCCCGGTATCCGGACAGCTTCTCTACTTCCCGGCTCAGATCCTCGATCTCACCGGGCAGCAGCAGGGCCTTCAGGGTCTCCGCTGGGGTGGCCCCGCCGTAGCGCTCCTTCAGCTCAGGGGCCTTGGGGTCCGGGTCTGCAAGGCCGGAGAGCAGGATGGTCAACGCCGCGTCCTCCTGGAGTTCCTTGATCTCCTGCACCCGCCCATAGGGCAGAGCCCGCAGGGTAAAGACTACGTCCTCCCCCGCCAGTCTGGATAGGCGTTTCACCTTGCAGCGGGCTTCCGGCAGCTCCTTCGCCACGTTGGGCAGCTCCGGCCGCAGGAGCAGATCCAGCAGTTTACTCATCCCACATTCCTCCTTACACTTTTACCATGTCCAGATACTCAAAGTCCGTGAACGTGAAGGGGGCCTCCACCTTGCCCACACTCTTGGCCTCCCAATCCGCCAGAGTCAAGTCGTCGAAGCTCACGTTGTAGAGCACCACCCGCTCGGAACCATAGGCGTCCGGGTCGGACAGCTTGGAAATAATGGTGAACCGGGGGTCCTGCCCGGCGCGGATCTTCTCCCCCAGCAGCTGGCCCATCCGGGAGGTGGCCTTGTGCATCCTGAGACTACCGGTGCCGGTGATGGACATGACCTTCTTGTCTCCGGCCATCTGCCCGCACAGGGACACGTCCTCCTTGTCGTAGGCCATCTTAGCCTGGAGGCCGTAGCATTCGCCCACCTGCTCTCCATCCAACCAAACCTGTCCCCAGGTACCCGCCATCACCCGGCGGGCAGAATCCAGTTTCGTCAAACTCATGGTTTTCCCTCCTTACAAATTCACCTGGATGGTGATGTCTTCGATCACGTCCAGTGGCTTGCATCTGACCCGAATAAACACGCCGGATCCGGTGTTAGCCTCCTTGATCTCCTGCTCGCTCATGGCAGAGGTATCCCTCCCCTGCCCCTGAAGATAGAGGGCCTGGGCGTCCACGTCAATGGACACGGAGGACGATCCTGTCTGGAGGATACCCTCTCGCTCCAACTCCGAGAGATACGCCTTGATGGCCGTGCAGAGCACCAGCTTGTTGTCATAGCTATTAGAATACTTGCCGATGTAGCTGTCCTCCGCCGTGCGCCGAATGTCCTGCCGGATCATGTCCAGGGTCTCCACGATCTTCAGCTTTTTGAAGATGTCTCCCTTGTCCGCTGTGGTCGTTGTGAGCGAGTTGACACCTCGGCCCACCTTGACCTTCTCCCCGTCGTGGAAGAGGATAAACTTGCCAGCTTCCACCGCCGTGTCCATTTCCTCCCGGGTCAGGCGCATCACGTCGGAAACTTCAGGCAGGGTGGCGTAGGTGCAGGAGATATTCATGGGCGTCCCGGCGATCAGTCCGGCAATCCGGGAGCAGTAGTCTCCCGCGTCATAAGTATCGCTGCCCACCTTGATTCCTGCCGTGGTGAAGTTGACCACCGCCTCGTTGTCCGCCGCCGTGTTGGGAAGCACCGCCTTGTAGACGGCGTAGTCGCTCTCCCGCCGCCCCTTGATCCAGGAGACGATGGCAGTACACTCCTGCTGCGTCACCTCGGGTGGTGCGGCCAGATAGTCCCAGTTTTGGGTTCCGAGCCACTCCAGAGCGTCGGTCATGTGGCTCTGTTCCGCCTCCGTACCCAGCACATAGGCCAGTACCTTTTTGGGCGGATTGACGTACCCTGTGAAGGCCCGCCGGAGATATGCCTGGTTTCCCGCGCCCAGTTCTTCGGGGATCTGTGCGGCGGAGGTCATGACGTGGCCGCCGGGCGCCTTCGCGTCCCGGAGCACCACTGCCACTGTGCCCTTGTCCCCCCGCTGGATGGCGGCGCTTGCCGCCGTTTTAAAGTTGATGACTACATTGGGAAGTCCCATGGTTCACCTGTCCTTTCTATTTTGTGTTGATCTTGAGTTCTCGCATGAGAGGGTATTCCTCCCCCGTTTCCCACGCCTCGTGCCAGCGCAGCGTGGCGGCCACCGCGGCGTAATCGAGACCGTAGTCCCCGGTGAGGACGGTCACATGGGGACAGCGATCCCCAATCTGAACATAGCCGCCCGCAAAGAGGGCCATGACCTCGCTCATACGCCGGAAGAGGTCGTCTGCGTTGCTGTTGTTGTAGGCATCTACAGGCAGGAAAGCAGTTACCGTCACCTGGGCGGTAAACTGTTCTACCGCCCCGCCCATCTCTTCCTGTGAAACCGGTCCGCCTTTCACTAGGAAGGATGGGCGCACAAAGTCCTCGGGCCGCTGATTCCGGTAAACTGGCATGTCCGGCCACTGCCCGTTGAGGGCAGTCTCCACGCCGAGCTCAATATCACGAAGGGTCATTCTCCTCCACCGCCTCCTTTAAACGCTATCGTTCTACAGCCTGCCGGATAATGTTTTCGGACCAATGTCCTCAAACACGGCTCTCTTCAGCTCCGGCACCTGTTGAATCAATTCTTTCCAGTGCGCTTCCTGCGCAGAAATGGAAATGCTCTGCATTACAGCTCCACCGTCCTTACCACCTCGTATTCGTTCTTATACTTGTCCATCCCACGCTTCCCCATCCACCGTCACAAGGTGCCGGGCGCTAACGCGGCGTCCATGTCCAGATACAGCCGCCACACCGCGCCGTTGTCCCCGGTGTTCATGTCGACGGCAGCTTGGTGATTCTCCTCGTTGACAGCCCGGGTCTCGGTCTCGCAGGTCTGAGCCATCCGGTCAAGCTGGGTTATTAGCTCGGCGCAGTGCTTGATGAGTTTCTTCAGATTGACCCTCCATACTCCCATTTTCGCATACGTGGATGACCCGGTGCCCATTATAATGGGCACTCTAGAAATTTTCTTCACGCCCAAGAAGATAGTCGGTTGAAACATCAAAGTAATTTGCAATTTGGATCACAACACTTGCTGTCGGCTCCAGATCGCCGCGCTCATAAATAGCAATCATATTCTTTGATAGTCCGCATAGCTCTGACAGTACCCGCCTACTGATATGTCTCCGCTCTCTAAGTTTTCGTAGCTGATTTGAGAAATTGATCATTCTTCCCTCCAAAATTCTCCTGTTCCAGGGCCCATATGAAATTCCAGCAGACGGCTACCAGGTGAGTGGCTCCGGGTTGTCTGTTGGTTTCCTCTTATCTGGAGGAGCACGTCCATCTTCGCGCGAAACAGGGTGTTGTATTTCGCCTCAATACGGGATAGCATGGCGTTCGGTTTAGGCATGGGTTTTATGCATCATCCACACCATCCTTCTGCGCCCGCATAAAGGATCGAGCGCCATTTTGGATCGCCCGGTCAATTGCCATCCTGACCACATCCACGCCAAGGGCACCAGTGTACTCCAGCAGTTTGCTTTTCTGAATTCCTGTCAGCTTGCCAACCGCAGTTTCGTATTCAGCAGATAGATCAAAATCATCATCAGAAACAGCAGCGCAGCCAGCCTCGCACACGCGCG
This sequence comes from Pseudoflavonifractor sp., assembly GCA_034927965.1. Taxonomy (GTDB): domain Bacteria; phylum Bacillota; class Clostridia; order Oscillospirales; family Oscillospiraceae; genus Vermiculatibacterium. The sequence continues at coordinate 21,586 of JAYFPI010000084.1, read as the reverse complement.
GGCTGATCCCGAAGCAGTTCAAGGATTTTCCCGTACAACCCATACCTCTCGTTCCCATAGACGGACGTCATGGCAAGAATCTTGTTGTCGCGCCGAGCATTGGAATCATGCGGAAAATAAAACGCATCTTTCCCGCTTGCGTTTGCCATATTAATAGTCCCTCCAGGCGCTGTCCTTTTTTTGCTCTCGGATAAACTCATCCACTGCGGCTATAAAGCGCTGTTCGGCTCCTTCCGGCTCTCTGTGGCCATTGAGAACCATGCTGACGTATTCTGGAGTAACGTCCAGTTTTTCTGCCAGTTGTTTTTTCGACATCCTTTTTAGGTGCATTTCACCAATGACATCCGCTGTCCATTGTGCAGGCACAACAAAGTTCACCTCCTTAAACACATTTATGTTGAATTTCTTAAACCATTGTGATACTATTTATTTGTCAAAACCACATATCACAAAACGTTTCTGGTTTAATTCATTCAACCTTTGGATTTAGTATAGTCTATTTTATTAAACCAGTCAAGTCCGTTTTGTCTATTCAATTAAACTTGTTGTGTTTGCACAAAAACAAGACGGAGGAATTGTTGTGTTTTACGAGCGTTATCTTAAATTGTGCGCAGAGAAAGGTATTTCCCCTTCATCTGCAGCAATAAATGCAGGATTTAATAAAGGGACAGTAAGCGTATGGAAAAAGAAGTATGAGTCTGGCACAGATGTAGTGCCGGAACAAGACGTGATAAACAAAATATGTGCCTATTTTAAATGCTCTGAACAGTGGGTGCGTGGGATCAGACAAAAAGAAACGCCCACCCCTGTTTCTGAGAGTGGGCGCAACATTATTAAGATTGCCGGAAGAGACGGGTCTTTTGTGGAACGGCACGTTACGGACGAACAAGCAGCCATTTTCAAATCCATGCTGGATCAGATGAAACCTGTAGATGATGACTCAATATAAAATCTCGGAATTGTGCGTACACCCCCCGCTCCAAAGGAGACGTTAAGAATTTTCCGCGCCCATACAGCAAACGCATTCGTTCCCATCGGAACAATGCGGCCTGGCTGGAGATATTACAGAGCCGTGTAATATCATTCGCTGAACTAACCCCGCATCCCCACAGTACGCAGGCCGGGGCCAGCAGGCGGGACGCAAACACATTTGCCGACCGTTCGATGGGGCTGTCGGATTGGGACGGTTCTCGGTTAACAAGCTGATACCGGCCTACATGGCCGAGTACGATATGGCCTATCTCGTGTGCCACGGTGAAACGTTTCCTCTGGACATCCAAGCCTTCTTTAACGGCTATGTACGGCGTTCCATCTACAATGGTACTATATCCGTCTTGCTGAATTGCGCCCTGTTCCAGCCTGATCCCAAGTTGCTTGCACAAGCCACTTGTTTTGACTGGAAGATCGCAAATATGGCAATCAATAAGTATCCTCCACGCCGCATCTCTTGCATTTTGGTAATCTCTATAATCCAAAACAAAACACCTCCGCATAAAAGTGTAGAGATGTTTTGTCGAAATATCTGCAGGGAAATCAAAATTATGCCGCCAGATGAACGTAAAAATAAAAAGGAATGTAGAAAACAATGAAAGTACTTGAGCATAATGATGTGATAATTTCAGACAATCTGAGAAATTCAAAGTATCCGGATTTTTATGAGAAAGATTACAAAGGCTTGGGTTTGTTTTCAATTTGCGAAAGAGATATCCAATATATCATTAACAAGTAGCCTATACAGATATTATAAAATATGGCCGGAATATGTAGGTGCTTATAAAAATAGTCAACGTCTTGATATAGGGTTACATTACGCTAGCGAAGCTGATTCGGATGGCTGTATCGAGCCAGATGTTGCTATAGAGTTAAAATGGGCTGGATTTAATAAAAATGGACAATTGTATTCAAATACACAACAATCATTAGTTGATGATGTTGTTAAGATGAAACGTAATTGCATTATTGAGAACAAATACTTTATGCAAGTATCAATAAATAACAATGTTGGCGATCTGAAAAGCAGCAACGTTATGCATGAGTTTGAAGATAAAGTCAATATGAGCATTATATGAAGCAATTCCGGAATAATAGACTTGAACTAAAATACTATGACTACTTCATTACACATGGCGAAGATCAGAATGCCAAAATAAAGTTTAACATATTGCTATGGAAAATTATCACACAGGGAAAAATATAACGGACTTCAGGAATAACGACATTATAAAGTTAGCACTTGAACAAACAGAAAGCAGATGTTCATTTGAACATCTGCTTTCTGTACTGTACCGGTTGCCCCTCGGTTCAATTACTGTCCTTATGGGTGATAACCCTTGGTTTTACTAGATTTCTTCAAGTCCTATAATTTCACTCTTACCACTACGAGAAACCCTGGAGTGTTCATAAGGACAAAAACAGACTGGATGAACCAGTCTGTTTTTGTTTGCATGTATTTCCTTTTGCATCTCGATCTGCTATAATTTTATCGATTATCGAAGGAATTTATCGGTAGTTTTTAACTTCGGATTATTTATAACAGGAGAAAACAAATGAAAATCAGAACTAAGCGGATACTAATGCTACTGTTATTAGTAGCGGGAATTATTTGGAATTGTCTATGTATATTAAATATATTTCCACCTTATCTTTTTACTGTTTCAGCCGTGGCAGTCGGTGGTTATTCATTTATAATAATCTTTATACCGCTGCTTTTTCCCGGCATCACTCAGACAAGGAAAAAATCAACATACATACATGACCTCACACAGCGGGAAAAACAAATGTCGTGTGCAACGATTTGCCTCTCATTGGTATGGATAGTAACACTAATTGCCTGTATCGTATACCCGGTTTAATTGCTCGATATGAGCAAAATACGAAGCAGTCATATTTCAATATATTTGCAACATGTTCATATAAAATCCGATCCGGAGATTCTTTGTGGCTGATTGCGCAACACTTTCATACAATCACAGAGGCAATCATGTCGGCAAATCCCATGCTTAATGAAAATAACCTACGCATTGGGCAGGTTATCTGTATTCCCAAGGACTACAGAACTATGCCCTCACAACCCATTACCGAGCGCATCAGCAAGACGCAACAAACGTTAAGCAGTCAAATGCGGCTGTTGTGGGAACAGCATGTTTATTGGACGAGACTGTTCATTCTCAGCAGTGCTTTTGGATTGCCCGACGCGAAATTCGTAACCAATCGCCTTCTACGTAATCCAAAAGATTTTGAAGCGGCATTGAGGCTGTTTTATGGGGAAAATAATGCTGCAAAATTTGCAGAGCTATTCACAAGCCATCTCACAATTACAGCCGAGCTTGTTATGGCTGCAAAAGATGGCGATAATGCCACAGCTGCCGAGGCTGAGAGGCGATGGTACAAAAACGCGGATTTGATTGCAGCCTTCCTGAGTAGTATCAATCCGTATTGGTCGGCGCAGGAGTGGCAGAAAATGCTGTACGACCATCTTGCAACGACGAAAACCGAAGCCGTTGATATCCTGACTCAAAAATATGAGGACAGCATCAACACCTTTGATCATATTGAGGAGCAAGCGTTAATGATGGCTGATGTGATGACGCAGGGACTTATAAAACAGTTTCCGCACTGAATTTGATAATATTCGCTTGCCGTATGCCGTAATATTCTATGCGGGTTTCCAAGTTTGTCCCTTATGAACACTCATATCAAGAGTTTTCTCGTATGGAAAATGCTGAATTCGTTTGCCACAGTGCAATTTCCTTATGCTTGCTGCCAAAGAAGCATATTGTTTTCAAAGTGTGCAATAACTTTTCCCGTATCTTTTAACCATGCAAGATAGGACCGGACGGTACTGCCGACAAGAACATACTGTTCAAAGTTCATTGTCAAACTATAGTCTGCAAAAAGTCGTTGTAAAATTACTTCAAAGCAAAGCGGCTCGCCGCATAGCTCGGTAATCTTATCGGAGATTTCCAGCACTTTATCAATGTTGTACTGTGCAAGAAACGCAATATCTTCCGTTGCCGTCGCATGAGCTGGCACAAATATTTTCGCTTGCAGCGATTTCACCGCTTCAAGCGTCTTTATGTATGAGGCAATATCATAAATAAAACCGATCTGATACTTATCCAGCGTTTCTCTACTGGAAAGGCAATCGGCGAGGTAGATCACATCATCGGGTGTCCTGAAGCCTACCATATTAAAGTAATGTCCCGGAAGATCAATGAATTCAAAGCCATCCGGCAGATTATCCTTAGTCAAATACTCTGCGTCGCTTTCCTGGGCCATGAGAAACTTATGCTTCAAATCTTTTGGTGGAAATGCGCCATACAGAAATGACGGCTCTAAAATCGGGTGTCGTGTAAAATCACAGTCAATACCCGGTGCATAAATTTTGCACCCTGTCTGGTTCTGCAAATACCTGTTGCCGCCGATGTGGTCTGCATTGGAATGTGTATTATAAATCGCGATTAGATGCCAGCCGTTAGCGTCCAAAATCTGACGCACCTTTCGCCCTGCGTCTTTATCGTTGCCGCTGTCAATTAGACATACATCCGTATCATTTATTCTGACAAGTCCGATTTTTGCGGGGCTTTGTATATAATAACTCTTTTCCGAAACTTGTATCAATTCATACATTTTTCTGTTTCCTTTCGTCAATGGCCCGGATAAAAAATGGTGTTATAGATGATGCATACTTCATCAAAAGGATTGTTGTAACCATGGGTAATGTCTGCTCGAAAACGGATTGCCTGCTTCTTGTCCACAACAATTTCATTTCCATTTAAAGAAAGCAGCAATTTCCCGGCAAGAACGAAAACATATTCCTCCACACCGTCGTTATGCTTATCGGATGCATGGCAGCAGCCCTTATCAAATTCGATATAAAAGGTTTCGACATTGCGAACCGGATCATAGGCGAATAATGGGTAAGCTCTCATCCTGCCACTATCCTCCAATATGACATTCTTTTCCTCAATACTCACAACAGAATACTCCGCTTGCTGTTCTTCCAAGAAGGAAGATAGCGGCGTTTTCAGCCCGGTTGCAATCTTCCAGAGCGTCGTTATGGTTGGAATGGATTGACCTCGCTCAATTTGTCCAAGCATTGGCTTGCTAACTTTTGTCAGCCTTGCCACTTCATCCAAACTGAGATTCCTATTTGAGCGGATTTCTCTCAGCTTTTCTCCTATAGTAGATACTGGTGGAATCATGGATTCTCTTCACCTCTGTATGTTATAATATGCCAGTTGAATATTATAACATATATTCGAACTTTTTCAAGGGCAGAGATAAGCTGAGTTAATATTGCCAATTCAAAAACGAAGCAAAATCGAGTGACGGAATTTGCTAAACGCTCGGCGAAAACTCTACGGAGCGTTGATTGATTATTCTCCGGCAACCGATTACACTATATCTGGTGGGAGAATCAAAATTGGATTGCAGCAACGTAGGCACCCAACATTTGCGGAAAGGGATCCTATGTTACGTTTTCATCACAAAATAAAAAAGGAAGGAAAAGAGGTGTCACCCCATGGATTCTGTGAAACGGAAGGAACTGAAAAACGCCTATAAAGATAAAGCTGCCATCGGTGGTATCTACCGCATTCAGTGCAGAGGAAACGGCCGCACATGGATAAAATCAACAACAAATCTGGCGGGCCAGAAAAACAAGTTCACATTTTCCGTTTCGATCAATTCCTGTCCGGAACCGACCATGCAGACAGAGTGGATGAAATACGGATCACAATCGTTTTCTTTTGCTATTCTTGAGGAGCTGAAACAGGAGGAAACCCAAACGGACCGTGAATTTTCGGAGGATATGAAAACTCTCCTTGAAATATGGCTGGAAAAATATCGGCAGGAAGGAATTTCACATGGAACAGATCATTAAAATCAAACAGTTTCTTGACAGTTCCGGAAAAATCACGCAGCTGCCACAAAAACAGAAAGTGCGGCACGCCCTGTTGGAATATCTGATCGAAAAATTTGATTCGGACCGCACGTATTCCGAACGAGAAATCAATGGCATCTGCAGCCAGTGGCATACGTTTGGGGATTACTTTCTTCTGCGGCGGGAACTCGTCGATCACAACCTTCTGTGCCGTGAACGGGACGGTTCCCGCTACTGGAGAGCACAGACCGCCCGGCAAGAAATAGAGCTTGACCATGAATTGTGAATTTCATCCCATTGATCTACACTCCCGTGCCTTGGTAGCGGAAGCAAGATGAATATTCCACTCCTATGGGCCTAAAATATCGGCCGGGGACTTCCCTATCACAGGCGGTCCCCGGCTATATTTGCCTATATTCCAATAATAAAATTATTCTTATGGGTTAAAGAGCCAATCGTCAGGTTCTTGTATTTTCATCTCCTGCTCTGGCAGATCAATCATTTCTTGATCCATATACTTCCTGCCCATCATTGGGTCTTGATCGTAGTCCATATTGTCCAGGTCAAATAAATCATCCAGGCTTTCCAAACTGGCCATGACGGGCCAAGCACCACCACCACGTCTTTGGCCTCTGCCTCTACCGTCACCGCGGCCTCTGCCGTCACCGCGCCATCTATCCGGCCAATGCCGTCTATCATTCCAGTAATGCCTTGGATAACGAATAAACATATAGGGGAAAAGATAATACCAAGGATATGATTGATACAGATTCCTACTGACCGGAATTCGAATTCGCTGCCCAACATATAAAAAATCTGGATTTAATCCTGGGTTGGCTAACAGGATCGCTTGCACACTAACATCAAAATAGTCCGCAATTCGATAAAGATAGTCTCCCGGCTGAACTATATATTCAAACAAAAGTAGCACCTCCACACCATCATATTCGATTATTTAGCAACACGCTACCCAACAACGGGTTATGTGTGAAAACCCGCCCCTGGGGAACAGTCCCCAGGGGCGGGTTCTTTTTTGCTCAGGAAGTGCTCCGGAACGTCTTATTTCATGGATTCCAGGATAGCGTCGGCCAGAGTGTCCAGTTCGGCAGCCTTACCGTCATTTAAAGCAGAAGCCAAACTCAGCCGCTCATTGAGAACCGTCATGTTTTTCAGTTCTTCATCGATAAATTTCTGCATCAGATCCCCCGATTTACAGGCCCAGGAGCCGTTCTCCACCAGGGCGAAGGTGCGGTTCTGGAGGTTCAGCCCCTTCATATGCATCAGGTAGTCGTACATCACCGGGTAGATGCCCAAGTTGTAAGTAACGCTGGCCAGCACCACATGGGACAGGCGGAAGGTCTCGGAAATGAGATAGGAAACGTGAGTGTTTGATACATCATAGACCCATACGTTGGTCATGCCCCGCTCACAGAGCTTAGAGGCCAGGGCCTGGGCAGCGGCCTCGGTGTTGCCGTACATGGATGCATAGGCGATCATCACGCCCTTTTCCTCGGGTTCGTAGCGGCTCCACTTGTCGTACTTATCGATGAAGTACATCAGATCCTTGCGCCATACCGGCCCGTGGAGGGGACAGATAAACTTGATCTGATTCAGAATCCCTCCCGCCTTTTTCAGCAGAAGCTGGATGTGGGGGCCGTATTTGCCCACGATATTGGTCAGGTAACGGCGGGCCTCGTCAATCCAATCCCGGTCGAAGTTCACTTCATCGGCGAAGAGCTTTCCGTCCAGAGCACCGAAGGTGCCAAAGGCATCGGCGGAAAAGAGAGCTCCGTTGGTCACATCAAAGGTGACCATAGCCTCAGGCCAGTGGACCATGGGGGCCGCCACAAAGGTAACGGTATGCTTGCCGAAGGTCTGGGTATCTCCTTCTTTCACCTCAATGCACTCATGGCCGTCGACATGAAAGCCAAACTGGCGCATAAGCATAAAGGACTTTTCAGTGGAAATAATCTTCACGGCCGGGTAGCGGATGAGGACCTCCTCAATAGAGGCGCCGTGGTCAGGCTCCATGTGGTTGATGACCAGATAGTCCAGGGGCTTGCCCGCCAGCAGATGCTCGATGTTCTCCAGAAGCTGGCGGCAGGCAGACCAGTCCACAGTGTCAAAGAGGACGCTCTTTTCATCCAGCAGCAGATAGGCGTTGTAGCTCACCCCCTTGGGAATGGGGTGAATGTTTTCAAAGAGGTGGAGTCGATGGTCGTTAGCGCCCACCCAGTAAAGGTCCTCGGTCACATTTCTTACACAATACATCGTGATTCCTCCTTTTTAGTGGGGCGCTCAGGCCTCGATAAACATATCTTTGGACTCGGCGCACTCGGGGCAGACCCAGTCTTCAGGGAGCTTTTCGAACAGGGTGCCCGGGGCAATCTCGGCGTCCTCGTCGCCCAGCTCGGGGATATACTCATAGCCGCAGCCGCCGCAGACGTAGCGCTTGCCCAGGGGTTCAGGCTTAGGGACAATGGGCCGCTTCATTTTCACCATGGGAGGCGCGGGCTGCTTGGCTCCGGTGTTCAGGGCGGCGGTGAGGAGAGGCAGAATCTCGTTGACGTCGCCTACAATACCGTAGTCACAGTTTTTGAAGATGGGGGCGTTTCCATTCTTGTTGATGGCCACAATGGTGGAGGCGTCCTTGATGCCCTTGAGGTGCTGGATGGCGCCCGAAATACCGCAGGCGATGTACAGATTACCGGTGAACTTTTGGCCGGACATGCCCACGTAGCGGTTGAGGGGCACATACTTAAGCGTCTCAGCCACCGGGCGAGAAGAGCCGATGGCAGCTCCGGCAGCCTTGGCCAGGTCCTCAATGAGCTTCATGTTCTTCTTGTCTCCGATTCCCTTACCTGCGGAGACCACCCGTTCTGCCTGGATAATGGGGGTGTCCATGGGAATCCCCACGGTAAAGTCGTGCCCGTCCTTCTTCAGGTGCTCCACCAGCTCCGCCACCTTCTCGGCAGCGCTCCCCTCCTTGAGGATGTGCTTTTTCCGCACGCCGGTAATGGGGGCGGGCTTCTTGGGCTGGCTGGAGGAGCCTCCCTCACTCTTAGGCGGCTTACCCATGATGTGAGAGGCAATGACCACCCGCTGAATCTCATTGGTACCTTCATAAATGGTGGTGATCTTGGCGTCACGATACATCCGTTCCACATCCATGCCCTTGAGATAGCCGGTGCCGCCGAAGATTTGGAGGGCGTCGTTGGTGACCTCCAGGGCAATGTCGGAGGCATACTGCTTGGCCATGGCGGACTCCATGCCGTAGGGGACGTGGTGTTCCTTCAGATCGGCGGCAGAGTAGACCAGCAGTCTGGCACAGCGGAGCTTGGTAGCCATGTCGGCCAGCTTAAAACCGATGGCCTGCTGGAATCCGATGGGCTTGCCAAACTGCACCCGCTCCTTGGCATAGTCCACGGCAGCCTCATAGGCCCCCTGGGCAATCCCCAACGCCTGAGAGGCAATCCCGATGCGTCCGCCGTCCAGAGTGGCCATGGCGATTTTAAAGCCGTCACCCTCCTTGCCCAGAAGGTTCTCCGCCGGCACTTTTACGTCGTTAAAGATCAGCTCGGCGGTGGAGGAGGAGCGGATACCCATCTTATCGTAGTGGTCGCCGAAGTCAAACCCCTTCCAGCCCTTCTCCACGATGAAGGCCGAAATCCCCCGAGTGCCGATGTCGGGCGTGGTGACGGCAAAGACCACATAGGTGTCAGCCTTGGGTGCGTTGGTGATGAAGATCTTACCCCCGTTGAGAATGTAGTGGTCACCCTTGAGGACAGCAGTAGTCTCGGTACCGCCCGCGTCGGAACCGGCGTTGGGCTCGGTGAGCCCGAAGGCGCCAAGCTTCTCTCCCTTACAGAGAGGCACCAGATATTTCTTCTTCTGCGCCTCGTTGCCGAAAGCTGCAATGGGCCAGGTTCCCAGACTGGTATGAGCAGAGAGAATGACGCCGGTGCCCCCATCCACCCTGGAGAGCTCCTCCACGGCGATGGCGTAGCTAAGTACATCCAACCCGGCTCCGCCGTACTCCTTTGGATAGGGCAGGCCCATCAGGCCCATCTCCCCCATCTTTTTGACTGCCTCGGCAGGGAATTCATTGTTCTGATCCAGGGTGAACGCCAGGGGCTTCACCTCCGCCTCCGCGAACTCCCGGACCCTTTTCCGCAGCTCCTCATGAGCCTGTGTGGTTTGGAATAACATACCGGTACCTCCTTCTAACTTTATGCTAGATAAATTTTATCCAGTTTTGCCGTAAAAAAAGATCACTCCTGCTCTGAGCCAAATAAGAGCCTGTGGATGGTGTGAGACTGCAACTCACGGTCCATGGCCTTCTGAATGTCACAGAGCCTGTAGTGCGTGGCGCAGCGGGGGTTTTCCTGAGGGCGGGTACACTGGTAACTGGGCATCATGCAGGAGATAAGCAACGTATCCTCCCCCACCGTTTCCATCAGATCATATAGTGTGACCTGGCGAAGATCGGCAGCCAGGCAGCAGCCTCCCTCCGCCCCACGGGTAATCCGGACCAGTCCGGCGCCCTCCAGCTTTTTCAGAATCTTATAAGCAAACTGCTGTGGCACTGCCTCCCTTTGGGTGATCATCTTGGCGGTCAAAAGTTCCCCGCCGGACAGAGCCCGCAAAATTCGAAGCGCGTAATCCGTCTCTCTGGTAATAAGCAAGCCCTCACCCCTTTCTGATTCTGCCTCTATTTTATCAATGTGGATATTTTTTGTCAAGTTGTTTTTCCAGGTTTTCGGACGAATATCCCATTTTCACAAAAAGGATGTCCTTGTTTTGTGAAAATTATGCTCTCCACGGCGGCGGGCCTTGCAAAGAGCCATATTTTCGGATATAATGTTTTGGAATTTGTATCAAAAACCGGAGGGCTGCGGCCCTGCCCGGCAGAACGATAGGAAAGCGTGATTGGATTTGAAGTACGATTTTGCCCGTATCGAGCCAAAGTGGCAGAAGAAGTGGCTGGAGGAAAAAGCTTTCTCGGCCGTCACCGGCAGCCCAAAGCCTAAATTTTACGCTCTGGTGGAGTTTCCCTATCCCTCCGGTCAGGGACTCCATGTGGGCCACGCCCGCCCCTACACCGCTATGGACGTGGTGGCCCGGAAGAAGCGCATGGACGGCTGTAACGTTCTCTTCCCCATCGGCTATGACGCCTTTGGCCTGCCCACCGAGAACTACGCCATCAAAAACCACATTCACCCCGCTCAGGTGACCCACGACAACATCCAGAATTTCCGCTCCCAGCTCCACATGCTGGGTTACTCCTTTGACTATGACCGGGAGATCAACACCACCGACCCCGATTACTACAAGTGGACCCAGTGGATCTTCCTCCAGCTCTATCAGAAGGGCTTGGCCTACAAAACCACCATGCCCGTGAACTGGTGCACCTCCTGCAAGTGCGTGCTGGCCAACGAAGAAGTGGTGGAGGGCGTATGTGAGCGCTGCGGCTCGCCTGTCATTCGCAAAGAGAAGAGCCAGTGGATGCTGAAGATCACCGAGTACGCCCAGCGGCTCATTGACGATTTGGACGAGGTGGATTTTATTGACCGGGTCAAGATCCAGCAGAAGAACTGGATCGGCCGCTCCACCGGTGCGGAGGTAGACTTCCAGACCACCGAGGGGGATACCCTCACCGTCTTTACCACCCGGCCTGACACCCTCTTTGGCGCCACCTACATGGTCATCTCTCCGGAACACGCCTGCGTGAAGAAGTGGGCGGACAAGCTGAGCAACCGTGCCGAGGTGGATGCCTATGTGGCCGAAGCCGCCCGGAAGAGCGACTTTGAGCGTACCGAACTTACCGCCGACAAGGAAAAGACCGGCGTGCAGCTCCAGGGCGTCCGCGCCGTGAACCCCGTCACGGGCAAGGAAATTCCCATCTTTATCTCCGACTACGTTTTGGCCTCCTACGGCACCGGCGCCATTCTGGCCGTCCCTGCCCACGACAGCCGCGACTGGTCCTTTGCCAAGAAGTTCGATCTGCCTATCGTAGAGGTGGTCAAGGGCGGCAACGTTCAGGAGGCAGCTTTTACCCTCAAGGACGACACCGGTATCATGGTCAACTCCGGCTTCCTGGACGGCCTCACCGTCAAGGAGGCCATCCCCGCCATGACCAAGTGGCTGGGTGAGCAGGGCATCGGCCATGAGAAGGTCAACTACAAGCTCCGGGACTGGGTGTTTTCCCGCCAGCGCTACTGGGGTGAACCCATTCCCATGGTATGGTGCGACCACTGCGGCTGGGTGCCCCTCCCCGAGGACCAGCTCCCCCTGCTGCTGCCCGATGTGGAGAGCTATGAACCTACCGACGACGGCGAGTCCCCCCTCAGCAAGATGACCGACTGGGTCAACACCACCTGTCCCCATTGCGGCGGCAAGGCCCGGCGGGAGACCGACACTATGCCTCAGTGGGCCGGCTCCTCCTGGTATTTTCTTCGGTATATGGACCCCCAGAACAACGAAGCGCTCTGCTCCAGGGAAGCCATGGATTACTGGTCCCCGGTGGACTGGTACAACGGGGGCATGGAGCACACTACCCTCCACCTGCTGTCCAGCCGCTTCTGGCACAAGTTCCTTTACGATCTTGGCGTAGTTCCAACCAAGGAGCCCTACGCCAAGCGCACCAGCCACGGCATGATCCTGGGTGAGGGCGGCGAGAAGATGTCCAAGTCCCGGGGCAACGTAGTCAACCCCAACGACGTGGTGGCCCTCTATGGTGCGGACACCATGCGTATGTATATCATGTTCATCGGTGACTTTGAGAAGGCCGCTGCCTGGAGTGACAACGCCGTCAAGGGCTGCAAGCGTTTCCTGGACCGGGTGTGGAACCTCTCCGAGCAACTCATCGACAGCCCGGACTACTCCCCCGCCAATGTCTCTGCTGTCCACAAGGCCATTAAGAAGGTCTCCGACGACATCGAGGCCATGAAGTTCAACACCGCCATTGCCACTCTCATGGCTCTGGTCAACGACTTCTACGCCAACGGCTGCTCAAAGGGCGATTTCGGTGCGCTGCTGCTGATGCTCTCCCCCTTTGCTCCCCACATGGTGGAAGAGCTCTGGGAGAGCCTGGGCTTTGCCGCCGCCCGGGGCGGTATGGCCTGTCAGCAGAGCTGGCCCGCTTATGATGAGAGCAAGACCGTGGCCAGCGTCCTCACCATTGCCGTCCAGGTGGGCGGCAAACTCCGGGGTACGGTGAATGTTCCGGCCGGCAGCGACCAGGATACCATCGTCACCGCCGCCAAGGCCGAGCCAAAGGTAGCCAAATTTCTGGGCGGCATGGACGTGGTCAAAATTATCCACGTCCCCGGCAAGCTGGTCAACTTTATCGTCAAACCTCAGGCATGACGCTGCGCGGAATTCATCACATCTCCCTCAAGGCAGAGGGGGAGGCACAGTTTTTGCAGGTTCTGGATTTTTACAGCCGGGTTCTGGGCTGTCCAGTGCGCCGCCAATGGGGCGCCGGAGTTGCTCAGGGCGCCATGCTGGAATTGGGTAATGTCCTGCTGGAGGTCACTGCCAACGCTTCCCCCGGTTTAAGTAAGGGGCACTTCGGACATATCGCCTTTGCCACCGATGACGTTCCCGGCGCGGTGGAGGCGGTACGTCGGGCTGGTTTTCCCGTCTTTCTTCCTCCCACGGACAAAGATCTGGGTGAAAATTACCCCATCCGCATTGCCTTTTGCACCGGCCCCGTGGGAGAAGAAATTGAATTCTTTCAGGAACGGTAACGGAATCAAAAATTCCAGCTTGACAGAAGGATCTTTTTTTCATATAATACTACTGTTAAAGCCATAGCTCTATGTGGCCCTTTCGCGGCGGACAACCTGCCGCCGCTTCGGAGGGAGGGGAAGTCAATGTCGGAAATCCACGTAAAAGAGGGCGAGTCCCTGGACAACGCGCTGAAGCGTTTTAAGCGTAGCTGCGCCAAGTCCGGAGTCCTGGCCGAAGTGCGCAAGCGCGAGCACTACGAGAGTCCAAGCGTCAAGCGCCGCAAAAAGTCTGAGGCCGCCCGGAAGAACAAGAAAAAGTTCTACTAAAAGCGTCAAAAGCCCCGTGTCCAGATGGACACGGGGCTTTTTTCCCGCTCGGGCATGTATGCACTTTGTCACTGCGGTGCCTTCTTTTCCAACAGCTCAGGCAGAAGATCCGCCGTGCTCTCGTAGGGCAGGAAGGCGGTTTGAATGCCCAGACGACCTGCAATATGGAGCTTTTTGCGAATGCTCCCCGCGTCGTCAAAGAGGACGAAGTGTCCTTTCTCTCCTGCCATATAGGTAAAGTAGTGGGCACACAGCTCATCAGAGAAAAAGACGCTGGGGCCATGCTCTGCCCGTCGGCGGGCCAGTTCTTCCGGAGTCAGGGGTGCCCCCGCCCCGCCTGGAGAGGGCAGCAAGAAGTCCTCCGCTGCCCTCTCCACCCAAAGTGCCACTCTCCCTGGGCCAAACCGTCCCTGGGCCTCTTCCAGACGATTTTGGAGAGAACCACCGGAGAGTGCAGTGGGGATGAGGACCTTTGCTCCCGGAGCTGCCGCCCCATAGGTCTCGGTGACATAGCAAGAAAGGCCCCGCCCTCCACACAGCTCTCCCAGCTTTCCCGCGATCTCCCCCAGCAGCGGAAGCGCTCGACCGCGGAATCGGCAGACAACCCCAGTGAACTTCCGGGCAGCGCACTCCCGGAGCACCTCGTTGCAAAAGGGCTCACTCTCCCCCGCGCCGTCGAAGCGGTCGGCTTCCATGACCAGCAGGCCGCCCCTGGGAGCCACCGGCGCGTTGGCCCGAAATAGATGGGGGCCGCCCCCCACCCGATAGGCCAAGTGGGCCAGGGTCAGGCCCCACCCGCCCGCGGCGGCAGCCTGCCCGGGCGCAGCGGCTAGGATCAGCGTTTGCGTCATTCCATTTCCCCCTTGTCCAAACAGCATAGAAAGTGCTATAATCTTTCATATGTATGGACTGCGAGAAACAGAACGCCCCACAGCGATAAAAGAGGTGATCCCTTGACCTTTCCCCTGGTCCCAGCCCGCGTGGTGGGCAGCATTTATGATCTGAACCCGGAAGCCCTTCAGGCCGCCGGCATTCGGCTGGTGCTGGCCGATCTGGATAACACTCTGGTGTCCTATGAGGAGCACCTCCCCTCTCCTGCCCTTCGACAGTGGAAAGAAGGTTTGGACGCGAGCGGCATTCGGCTTTTTGTGGTCTCCAACAGCCGCAAGAGCCGCCGCTGTCCCGATTTCTGCGCCGCGCTGGACATCCCCTGTGTTCGCCACGCTGGAAAGCCCGGGACTTCCGGCTTTCACCGCGCGTTGGAGGAGACCGGCGTGCCGCCCGAGGCGGCGATCATGGTGGGAGACCAGATTTTTACCGACGTCTGGGGAGCCAACCGGGCCGGAATCCGGACTGTTTTGGTAAAACCCATTGCCATTGGGAAGAATCCTCTTCGGGCGGTTCGATACGCGGTGGAGACTCCTTTCCGTCTGGCCGGAAAACTCCGGCACTGACTTTTTCTCCGCAGAAAGAAGGGATTTTATTTTAACTGCAAAATTTGGCCCGGCAGGCAACGCTGATGCCTTCCCTTATAAGTCTTCGGTAGACGCCCCCCGCTGGCTGGCGGAACTGGGGCTGGACTGCTATGAATACCAGTGCGGCAAGGGTGTCCATGTAGGGGAGGCCACCGCCCGAAAGCTGGGCAATGCGGCGACGGAGGCGGGGATCGCCCTCTCCATCCACGCCCCCTATTTTATCAATCTAGCCAACCCCGACCCGGACAGTCTGAAAAAGACCATTGGCTATATCTTAGCCGCCTGTCAGGCCGCCGACTGGATGGGGGCCCGCAGGGTGGTCGTCCACACCGGGACACTGATGAAGCGCAGCCGACGAGAGGCCCTGGACATTGCCATTGCTTCCATGGCCGAGGTGCTGAAAGTCTGGGAGAGCGAAGGGTATTCTCATATTTCTCTCTGCCCCGAAACGATGGGAAAAATCAACCAATTGGGCGACCTTACCGAAGTTTTGGAGTTGTGTCAGACAGATGTACGACTCATTCCCTGTGTGGATTTTGGGCACCTCTACGCCCGCACGATGGGTGCGCTCACCGGCCCGGCGGCCTGCGAGGCTTTGCTGGACGAGATGGAGGCCGCCCTTGGCCCCCAAAGGGCTAGTCAGTTCCACAGCCACTTCTCTCAGATCGAGTTCACCCCCAATGGTGGGGAAAAACGTCACCGCACCTTTGCCGACAACGGCGGCTTTGGCCCCGATCCCGCTCCACTGATGGACGCCGTGGCCCGCCGGGGGTGGACGCCCACATTTATTTGTGAGAGCGCCGGAACTCAGGAACTGGACGCACTAACCATGAAAGCGTTGTACTGTTCGGCACTATAAGTGAGCATACCGACCGCAATATTAGAAAGGAAGTCATTACCATGAACCATCTCAAGCAAATTGCCGCCAAACTGGCGGAATATCACATCGACGCCATGCTTGTCAACTCTGAACCGGGCGAATTCTATGCGGTGGGGCTGCACGGCGAGGGTATGGCCGTGGTCACCCCCAACGCCGCCCGCTACATTACCGACTCCCGTTATATCGAGGTGGCCCGCGAAAGTGTCAACGGTACAGATGTGGTAATGGTGGATCACGCTCGGAACTACGCAGCTCTGGTCAACGAGTTTTTGGATGCCAACGGCGTTAAAAAACTGGGCATCGAGGACGGTTACATGTCTCTGGCCCAGTACAACAGTCTGAAGGCATCTCTTCACGCCGAGCTCATCCCCGCCAACGGCCTTGTGGTGGGCTTACGCGCGTCCAAGGATGGAGAGGAATTTTCCCGGATGGTGGAGGCCCAGCGCATCACCGACCGTGCCTTTACCGAAATTTTGAACTTTATCAAGCCCGGCATTACCGAGTCCGAGATCGCCGCCAAACTCACCTACGATATGCTTCGCTTTGGCGCCCAGCGGATGAGCTTTGACCCCATTGTAGCCTCCGGCCCCAACGGCAGCCGCCCCCACGCCATTCCCGGCCCCCGGCAGGTGCAGAATGGGGAATTCATTACCATGGACTTTGGCTGTGTCTATCAGGGCTACTGCTCCGACATGACCCGCACCGTGGCTCTCGGAGAGATCAACGACGACAAGCGAAAGGTCTATGAGACCGTGCTGGCCGCCCAACAGGCAGGCATTGCCGCTTCCCGGGCCGGAGTCCCCGGTACCGTTATCCACGGTGCTGCCGCTCAAGTCATCCAGGACGCAGGCTACGGCCCCTACTTCGGCCACGGTTACGGCCACAGCGTGGGTATTGAAATTCACGAAAGCCCAAACGCCAACACACGGGACACTACTCCCATGCCTGTGGGTGCCATGGTCTCCGCTGAGCCGGGCATTTATCTCCCCGGCCAGTTCGGTGTACGTATTGAGGACGTAGTCCGCATGGACGAATGCGGCTGCACCGATATCACCAGATCCCCCAAGGAGCTCATCATTTTGTAAGGAGGCCCTGCATGGTACTGGAAGTCATTCAAAAAGAGGTGCCCACTCGGGGCATCGGTTACCTTATTCTTCGGGACTGCCCTGAGGAGCGGCTAGGCGAAGCTTTGGGCCGAGGCATGGAAAAGCTAAAAAAGGTGGGAGCCAAACAGGTTCTGGCCACCTCCCTTCCCGAGGGAGAACCTCTCCATCCGGGCCCTGTTGGGGTATGGAGACTCACTCACATTCACGATATGGTGACCATGTCCTGCACCCTGGGCCCTGACCGACCCCGGACCGAGGATCGGCTCAACCTACGGCCAGTAAAAAAGCCCCAGGATGAGAAAACGTACTTGGATCTGGTCAACCGCGCCTTTCAAAATGTCCCCAACGCCCGGACTTGCGGCCCTACCGATTTAAAAATACAGAACCACCGCTGTGGGCTGGCTCTGCGGGGAGATCAGGTTGTGGGTGTCTACGAGCTGGACCTCACAGAGAAGATCCCCCAGTTGGCCACTCTGGCCGTTGACCCCGAGCTGTGGCGGCAGGGTCTTGGCCGAATCTTACTTCTCACGGTTCTGGACGGTCTTCCCAAGGTTCCCGCCTGCTCTCTGACGGTCTCCACCGCCAATTTGGCCGCCGTCAGTCTCTATGAGAGCGTTGGTTTTATTCAGACCGGCGTGCTCTCCAGTTGGTTTGAGGTGGTTTGATGAGCTTCCCCCTTGATTTTTTGACCCCCATCCCCCCCTCCCCGGCGGAAAATTGGGATCGGGTTCAACCTCTGGCAGAGAGCGGAGAACTTTTGGTCGACCCCACTACCCTCTCCCCTCACATTCTTTATGGCGCGGCCTATGTCTGCCAGGGCCTGCCCGGAGCACTGGACCACTGTCTCGTCCGGCAGGGACTGGCTTTGCGTCTGGTCCAGGCGGCTGAGAAGCTTCCGGAGGGCTGGTCCCTTCTTATCTTTGACGGGCTGCGGCCACTGCGGCTTCAGCAGGCTCTTTACGATCAGTTCCGGGAGATCGTGACCCGAGAACGCCCGCAGGCCAGTCCGGCTGAGGTGGAGATGGTGCTGGAAACCTTTGTGGCCAAACCCGTGAAACGCCGGAACCGGCCCGCCCCACACACAACCGGCGGGGCGGTGGACTTGACCCTGTATCGGAACGGCGCGACGCTGGACATGGGCACTGGTTTTGACGACCTGACCTCCATGGCCCATACCGACTGGCTGGAACACTCCTGTCCTCCCGGCCAAGAGGAGTGCCGGAACGCCCGGCGGATGCTGTACAACCTGATGACCTCTGTGGGCCTAGTAAATTATCCCTGCGAGTGGTGGCATTACGCTTATGGTGAGCGTCAATGGGCCGTTCGGACAGGGAAAGCCCCCTTCTATGGCTACTGCGAGGAGTGCGACGGATGATTTTCACCGCCTTCGGGGACTCCAACACCCGATACTGGCTGGGACCGCTGAGCGGCCCTGGCCCCCTCTCCTTGGCCTGGCCTGCCCAGCTGGAGCAGCTGCTCCGGCGGGCGGGGAAAGACATTTCATTTCGCAACGAGGGCCGGCCCGGCGGGGATACCTCCTTTGCCTGCCGGGAATTTCTCCGTCTTACGGCTGACTCGGGCGGGACTGTTCTGGCTTTTGGCACAAATGATATCAAACTTCCCGATGCCACGTTGACGGAATATTTAGGGCACATAGAGTCCATCCTTCAAAAAAATGGGGGACGCCCTCTTTTGGTGCTGTCTATCCTGTGGTTTGACTATGGCTACGGCTTCTCCGGTTCTCAGTCCAGGCTGCCGGAGTGGAACGGCGCTTTGGCCTCGCTGTGCCGCCGGTATGATGTTCCGTTCCGGGACACCACACCGCGTTTTCAGGAACGGACAGAGTGGTACCATGACAGTCCATCCCACCATCTCAATGCCATCGGACAGGAGATCTTGGCGGAAGAAGTTCTGACTGGACTGCGTGAATTTCATTTAGTGTGAAGCATTTTATGCACGAGATGCAGCCGCTCCCCCATACAAAAGCCTTCAATCGTAGGATAAAATACGATTGAAGGCTTTTTTCTCCCCGCCCAGAGGTGGGGTCTGCTCTCTCTCCCGATCTGTTGCTGGGTTATTGTCCTTTCTTTTTGGCAATACTTGGAACATAAGGGAGGTGTTTTGTTGGAAATTATTCGTTATATCAATCATGTCCCCGTGGAAGGTGCGCTCACCCCTGTAAAAATCTCCAATCCCGGCCTGGTCAAACTTCTCCGGGATGTGCAGCTGAAACTGCTTTTAAAGGAATCTGGCTCAGGCGAGGGAACTTCTCCCATGTAATGCTGTACAGTTGCGTGGGCTTGAACAAACTGCTAAAATAAAGGCAGCCTTTGCAGAGGTGTAATCCTGGGAAAGGAGTATCATGAGCAAATCAAATCAGCAGCCATCTTCCCACGCCCTCTACGTCCGGGTCTCCACTGAGGCGCAGGCAGAGGAGGGATATTCAGTTCCTGCCCAAACGGAGCGGCTGGAAGCCTATTGCAAAATGAAAGGCTGGGATGACTACGCGCTCTATACCGACGCGGGGTTCAGCGGCAGCAATCTCAACAGGCCTGCAGTGCAGCGTCTGATCGCGGATGTGGAGACTGGAAAAATCAGTTCCGTCGCCGTTTACAAGCTTGACCGTCTCTCCCGCAGTCAGAAAGACACCCTTTTTCTCATTGAAGATGTTTTTCTCCCCAAAAATGTCGACTTTATTTCCCTGAATGAAAACATCGACACTTCTACTCCTTACGGCAGAGCCATGATTGGAATCCTTTCTGCCTTTGCACAGCTGGAGAGAGAAAATATCTACCTGCGTACGCGCATGGGCATGTTGGAGCGCGTGAAGCAAGGCTTATGGATGGGGGGTGGCGGCACACCCTTTGGATACGATTATGACAGCGCCAAGGGGATTCTGGTTCCCAACGAAGATGCCGTTGTTGTCCAAAAAATTTATGAGCTGTATATTAAAGGGTATTCCGCACAGAAAATTGCAAATATGCTGAACCTGAAATATGACAAGCTGGTGACACAAATTCTCACTAGAAGGAGCAATCTCGGCCTGATCTCTTATAAAGGTCAGGAGTATCAAGGCTTACACCAGCCGATCGTCACGGAGGAAACCTTTGATTTGGCTATGCGTAAAATGCGGGAGCGCGGGTCTTCGGCAAGAGCAACTGCGTCCAGCCACCACCTCCTGACCGGTTTGGTCTATTGCGGTCTCTGCGGCGCGAGGATGCGCTATATCAAATGGGGCAAGGCCGGGTATAAGCTTCGATGCTACTCCAGGGATCCCTCGAAATCGTATATGCGAAAAACGGATCACTGTGATGCCGACGCAGTTTGGGCAGATCAGATTGAAGAGGTGGTTCTAAACGATCTGTTCCAGCTCTCCGCAGATATGGGGGACAACCAGGAACCCCAAAACGACCTTTTTATAAACCCCCTCGCAGAATTGAAATCACGCATCACACAGACAGAGAACAAGCTCAAGCGTCTGTACAACCTCTATGCCGAAAGCGAGGACGAGGTTTTACGGGATGCGATTGAAGAGGCAAAAAAACTTCTTCTCTCTCTCCGAGATTCCTATGCGGACGAAGAGTCCAATCAAACCGCCTCCCGACAGCTTGATCTCATCCGCTGCCAGGTTGCCGGTATTGCGGAAACATGGCCGCTTCTATCGGATCAGGAGCGGCAGGTCTTGATCCGCGACTGCGTGGAAAAAATAGTCATTTCTGGAACAAAAGTAGAAATATACTACACATTTAAGAAAACTGGTGAGCAAACGTTGGCAGCCTGACGGCTGCGGCCTCTGCCCGCCATCTCAAAAAGTGTTTTTTCCCCAAAGGACTCCTGTCGGCACGCCATAAGTGGAAAAACGCACGTCCAGATCCACATTGAAATTGTCAATGGCCTTGATGAGACCGATGCAGCCCACCTGGAAGAGATCGTCTGCATTTTCTCCCCGGCGATCAAATTTCTGGATGACTGACAGTACCAGTCGCAAATTCCCTGCAATGAGCTGCTCTCTGGCGTTCATATCACCCTCCTTCGTGCGCCGGAGCAGTTCCATGGTTTCCTCGTTTTTCAGCACCTTCAGTTTGGAGGTATTGACCCCGCAGATCTCCACTTTTCCCTGCAATTGTGATCCCTCCCGCCTTAAATACTGGTTTCAGTATTTCCTCCAGCGGGGCTTTCAT
>JAYFPI010000059.1:0-1953 GCA_034927965.1 Pseudoflavonifractor sp. | reverse complement strand
GACAGGAAATTTCCTGCCGCAGCGCTTGCAGGCTTTGAGCGGTTTGCGGCTGAATATAGCTTCCAGTGCCGGATCGAGCGGCAATACCGCGTTTTGGAACCATTTGCACAAAGAACTGCCCGCAAAAGCGATGGTGAACATATAACAGGCTCCGTCCAATGGCAGGCATCTGTACTCATGGTCACAGTTGGCGCACTCGGATATGACCAGCCTGCGTATCGCCTGCTTCTCTCTGGCGGTCAGTTCCCGGTATAGATTGCTCACGGCCTTCCTCCTTTCCGGGGTCATTGTAATCTATTGTTCATATGAACAAATTACATCCCCTCACTAATACGAGAAAAAACAGGGGGTTAGCGGAACCTTTTTCAAAATAAACTTTAAAATATTTTTTTCGGCGGGTGCGGGGTGAAGGCAGGAGTGGAACGCAAAAAACTGAAACGGGAAATCGAGCGGGAAGCCCTTGCCCGCATGGAGGACGCGGCAAGGACTGCGGTGGATTTTCAAAAGGTCACGGCGGAATGGGACAGGCTGGATGTTAACCGCGAGCGGCGGGAGCAGTGGCACGAGATTGGCCGCGCGCAGGATATACTGACGCTCGGATACAGCGATGGCGAAATTCTTCCCAACCCGGCGGGGCATGTGTTCTGGCGGCAGCTTATGCGCGGGGAGTTCCTCGACGTGATCTTTGACTGCCCGTATGAGCTGCACGAGCTTGTGGAGGATATGGACATATCCGCAGTGCTTCACGACTTATCCGAAAACCACCGGGAGATACTGTATTTCAGCGGCATACGCCTGTACAGCAGCGCCCGGCTTGCCGCCCTGCGGAAGCAAACCGACCGCAATATCCGAAAGACGCGCGTTTTAATGCTGAAAAAGATACACAAAAAGCTGATTCCACGCCTTGCGCAAAGGGTAGACAGCGGCCCGCCCCTCACGCTGGCGCAGTTGGATTTTCTCAAGGAGCATAAGGCGCTTGACAGTACTAAATGTTAGTTATATGATTAGCCTGATATTAGGTTACATTTTGGAGGCATGATATGAACAGCCTGTTTCAAAAGACAAGTTCCCATTGGGTGAAATACAGTGAATATGAGTGCAGGGAAAAGAACGGAATTATGTATGTCATGCCCGCGCCCCAAGCAAAGCCGGTGATTACCGATCCGCTTGAGGATGCGGACACGATGGTACTGGACGCGCTCAATGTCGGTTTGCTGATGATGAACCGCAGCAAGGACGCGGTCATCCGTGAAGCCTTGATGGATTTCATTTTAAAGTATGGTTTGCTTGGGTTTATGACCGCGCTGCCCACCACGCCGCGTTTTCTGGATTACGAATCCGTATACCTTCTGAAAAACCATTTTATCCGGGACGAATCCATGCCCGTGGAGGACTATACCGCGCTGTTCTTTCCATTTGACCAGCCGGACATGCTGTTCATGGAAAGCGGCGTGCAATGGGATATTTCGGGCGACAGGGATATGATGGCGCTGGCGCTGGCGATGAGCGACAAACCGATGGCGCTGAACCTGTGCTTTCAGCGGGAATATGCCGAACGGTACGACTGGCTGCTCACGCAGCTCAAGGATTTGGCTTTCACGTTCGTTTCCAGCTATTTGTTTTATGTGGATTATGATAGCTTGGACGAGGATACCCGCAACCTATACCGGCAGGGGATGGCGGCCTTTGGTGGTATTGCGCCCACCTATCATATCGCCCTGTTAGACAAGCCGACAATTGTTTGGGACTTTCATTCTCTACTGCTCGGCATACATATGATGCTTTCTTTTATGATAACGGATGAGACAAGGCCGCTTCGTATCTGCAAGCACTGCGGTAAGGCTTTTGTGGCGGAGCGTCCCAACGCCGTGTTTTGCTCCCCGCGCTGCAAAAACCAGCACAACGTCTACAAGAGCAGGGAAAAAAAGAAATAGGGTGGCATTGCTGCCGCCC
>JAYFPI010000039.1:0-50512 GCA_034927965.1 Pseudoflavonifractor sp. | reverse complement strand
AACGCATTTTCCGGGGTGCTTCCCGGTCTGTTCTGAGCATTTCCCCGCACCGCAAGAATTCAGTTGAAAAGGAATTGTTAAAATGACTTCGGATAACATAATTCAGGGCAAGCCCATCTCTCAATGGGAGGCCCGGTTCCCCATAATGGAGCGCATACGCGCTCTGGAGGAGGCTGTTTGGGTCAACCCGGGCCGGCTCCCTTTTGACAGCGCTGCCCGGGCCTGCCCGCTGTCGCTGGAAGATGTGCTGGATGCCAGCGCTCGGCTAGATCGCTTTGCAGATTACTTTCAGGCGGCGTTTCCCGAAACGCGGGCCTCCGGCGGCATTTTGGAATCACCGCTTCAGGCTATTCCAACCATGCAGAAGTGCCTGGAGGAGGATTACAAGGTGTCCATTCCCGGCCAGCTCTGGATCAAACTGGACAGCCATCTGCCGATCTCCGGCTCCATCAAGGCTCGGGGAGGGATCTATGAGGTGCTCAAAACGGCGGAGGACATTGCGCTGGCACAGGGGCTGCTCCACCCCGGAGACCCCTACCGGGTCTTTGATACGCCCCCCTTCCGGGACCTCTTCTCTCGTTACTCCATTGCCGTGGGATCTACCGGCAATCTCGGGCTGTCCATTGGTATTATGAGTGCCAGACTGGGGTTTCAGGTTACGGTACATATGTCCGCCGACGCCCGGCAGTGGAAAAAAGATCTGCTGCGCAGCAGGGGCGTTACGGTGATGGAGTATGCTTCGGACTACTCTGTGGCCGTAGCTCAGGGCAGAAAAGAGGCCGAAGGTGACCCTACCTGTCACTTTGTAGACGATGAAAACTCCAGCACGCTGTTTTTGGGCTACTCTGTAGCGGCACTCCGGTTAAAGGAGCAGCTCCAAAAACTGGGCAGAGCGGTGGATCAAGATCATCCGCTTTTTGTATACCTGCCGTGTGGCGTGGGCGGTGGCCCGGGAGGCGTGGCTTTTGGATTGAAAATGGTCTTTGGCGACGCAGTCCATTGCTTTTTTGCCGAGCCGACCCATTCCTGCTGTATGCTTCTGGGGATGGCCACCGGACTCAACAGTGCGATTTGCGTCCAGGATCTGGGGGTAGATAACCTTACAGCCGCAGACGGATTGGCCGTAGGCAGAGCGTCCAGCTTTGTCGGGAAGGTCATGGCGCCCTTTCTGAGCGGGTGTTACTCGATGCAGGACGAGAAGCTGTACCGGATGCTTGCCCAGCTGGCGGATACCCAGGGCCTGCGCCTGGAACCCAGCGCTTTGGCAGGCATGTACGGCCCTGTTCTGATGGCCGCTGATCCAGAATTGGCCGCCTACTCCGTCCGGGCGGGTCTGACACCGCAGGCCGCGGTAAATGGAACCCAGCTGGTGTGGGCCACCGGGGGCAATATGGTTCCACCGCAGGAGATGGAGCACTATTACCAGACGGGGAAAGCCCTGCTGAAGTAAAAAACCTGCAGGCAAAAACCGTCGGAGCAGTTCTGCTCCGGCGGTTTTTCTGTCCGGGAAGGGGCTTTTCATTTCAGAAACTTCGTGATATAATATTTTAACATCAACATCGCAATGAGGCGGTCTTGGCACGCCTTGGGAAGGCAGGAAGTCCAGTGGAAGAGCTCAATTTGGGAAAAAAGATGCAGACCGTTCGTGCCGGAAAGGGGCTGTCTATCCGCAAGCTGGCAGGTTTGGCGGGGGTTACCCCCTCCATGCTCAGCCAGATTGAGAGCGGACAGGTCAACCCCTCCATTAACACGCTTCGCTCGATTGCTCAAGTGCTGGAGACACCTCTCTATGCGTTTTTTCAGGAGGACCCCACAGAGGATCCGGTGGTGCACCCCGAAGAGCGCAGAACCATTGGATCCAAGAGTGAGCCTGATGTACAGTATGAATTACTCACCCCGGATACGAAGGGCGATATTGAATTTTGTATGATGGTCATTCCGCCCAGGCTGAGATCGTATCGAGATATCCGCAGCCACGATGGGGAAGAAGTGGCCTTTATGTATTCCGGAGAGCGAGTGGAGCTGGAACTGGAGGGGAGGAGTGTTTTCCTGACACCCGGGGACAGTGTGAGAATTCCGGCCAAGGCCCGCCACGCCTGGCATAATCCCACGGATGAGACGGTCCGCGTGATTTTTGCCGTCACTCCGCCCACATTTTAAAATATCAAAAATAGCCTCCCGATACGGGAGGCTATTTTTTTATAAAATGCTGTTTTTGGAAAATGCTAGACTCAAAACCTTTATGCTTTCTTCATGCTCACGAAAGAAAGCCTACAGAGATAGCTGGTATACTGTCTTTAAAGAAAACCATTGGACCGCCCCGGGAACGGGCGCGGCGCATTTTTTACAGAGAAGGGCAGGCCAGAAAATGAAAGCGATTTTAACGGTGGAACAATTGACCAAGACTTACGGCAAGGGAGCCAGCCGCACCGACGCCCTCCGCGGGCTGGATCTCTCCGTCCTACCCGGGGAATTTGTGGGGGTCATGGGTCCCTCAGGCAGTGGGAAGACCACTCTTCTCAACTGTATCTCCACAATTGACATCCCCTCATCCGGAACCGTGACCGTGGAGGGAAAAGAACTCAGCGCGCTGCAGGGGAAGGAACTAGCCCGGTTTCGGCGGGAGCGGCTGGGATTTATCTTCCAAGACTGCAATCTGCTGGACACGCTTACAGGGTTGGAGAATATTGCCCTGGCCCTGACCATCGGCGGAGTGCCCGCACGGGAGGTAGAACCCAGGGCCCGTCAGGCGGCGCGGCTTTTGGGTGTAGAGGAGACTCTGGAGCAATTCCCCTACCAGATGTCCGGCGGCCAGCAGCAGCGGGTGGCGGCGGCCCGAGCCTTGGTGACGGCTCCCGCCCTTATCCTGGCCGACGAACCCACCGGAGCATTGGACTCCAGGTCGGCCAAGCTGCTGCTGGAGCAGCTTTCCACCCTCAACCGGGAGCAGGGGGCAACCATTCTGATGGTGACCCACGACGCCTTTGCCGCTTCCTGGTGCAAACGAATCCTTTTCCTGCGGGACGGAGAGCTCTATCGGGAGCTTTGCCGGGAGGGGGAGGACCGGAGGAGCTTCTTCCGGGAGATCCTGGCCGTGGTGAGTGAACTGGGAGGAGACGGGACCGATGTTCTATGAGCTGGCAATCCGAAACGTGCGGAGGAGTTTTCGAGACTACGCTGTCTATTTTTTGACCCTCACCCTGGGGGTGTGCCTTTTCTATGTATTCAACGCGCTGGACGGCCAAAGCGCCATGGAATTTCTCCGTGCCGGGAGGCAAAACGGTATGGTGGAAAGCATTTTCAGGCTGGTGGAGGTATTTTCCGTTTTTGTGGCGGCAGTGCTGGCGGGGTTGATTCTCTATGCCGACCGCTTTATGATCCGCCGGCGGAAACGGGAGCTGGGAACCTACTATCTGCTGGGAATGCCGCCCGGATCGGTGGCCAAACTGCTGGTAGGAGAGACACTTCTGATTGGAATAGCCGCTCTGGTATCGGGAATTGCTCTTGGTATGCTGGCTTCCTGGGCGCTGGACCGGCTGACCTTATCCATGTTTCTGGCGGTGCCGGACAGCTTGGCCACTTTTCACCTGTCCATGCCTGCGGTGGGGCGGACGGCGCTTTACTTCGGGGGTATTTTTCTCTTGGTGATGCTCCTTACAGGGGTGTCCGTTTCCCGTGCCCGGCTCATTGATCTTATTTGGGGCGGACGGAAGAACGAAGAGCAAGCCCGGCGGCCGCTGGGAGAGTCGGTAGTTCTCTTCCTTCTGGGCTGTGCACTTTTGGGGGCGGCATACACCCTATTGCTGGTTCGGGGTCTGCTCCGGGTGGATTGGATTTTTCTTCTCATGCTGGCCATGGGCACGGCGGGAACTTTCCTTCTGTTTCGGTCTCTCTCCGGCTTTCTGCTGCGGCTGACCCGGGGGCATCCGGGGTACTATCGTGGACTGAACATGTTTGTCCTCCGGCAGTGGAGTTCCAAAGTTCATACCAACTGCCTGTCCAATACGGCGGTGTGTTTGCTCCTGCTCTTGTCCATTGGAGTTACCGCTTGCTCTGTGGGGCTCAACGACACCATCTCCGTTACTGTGGGGGAGAATGCCCCCTATGACCTCACGGTGCTCAATTACGGACGGGGCGCAGTCTATGAGCAGGCTGACCTGACGAAACTCTTCCGTGAAGCAGGAATTGATCCGGATACCGCATTTTCCCGTGTGGAGAGCGTAACCGTCTACTACAATGACCCGGCTGTGACCGGCGTGGGGGAGGATGCAGCCTATGCCGCCGTTTCCATGAGCGACTACAATGCTGTTATGGCGGAGCGAGGGCTGCCCGGGATGGCGGAAATGACCGTTCCCATAGAAACGGAGTATCCGCTGGCCAACGGTCCTGCCGCCCAGGGGGTGATCGTGGTACCGGACGACATGGCCTCCGGACTGAAGCCTCGGCGGCAGATGGTGAACATTGACTATCGCGGAGACGCCGCCCAAGTGGATGCAGCCGTGCGAGAGGCCATGCAGCGGGGTGATTTTGGCCACGGGCTGGAGATCCAGGGCAACTATCGTATGGATCTTTACTATGATATCATGGGGAGCAAAATTTTGACGCTCTATATGGGGCTCTATCTGGGGTTGACCTTTTTACTGACCGCGGCGGCAGTGCTGGCACTTCAACAACTCTCCCAGGCATCTGACAACGCCGTCCGCTACCAGATTCTCTCCCGCTTGGGGGCCTCTAAAGGGATGCGCCAACGGGCCTTGACCGCTCAGGTGGCGCTGGCCTTTCTTCTGCCCCTGGTCCTTGGAATCATCCATGCGGTGGTGGGAATGACGGCGGCCAACGCCGTCATTGCCGAAGTGGGCCATGTGGACTCCGTCCGTTCCAGCGCGATTACCGCCCTGTTCCTGCTGGTCATCTACGGAGGCTATTTTGTTGCCACCTGTCTGGGGGCCATGCGGGCCGTGCGGGAAGGGGGAAACCGCAGAAGCGAGTAACCTTTTCCCACTGGAAAGCGCTTAAATGAGAAACAAGAACTGCCCGGGATCCCTTATACGGATCCCGGGCAGTTCTTGTTTTATCCCTTATGGAAGAGCCCGGTAAAATCGTTCCAGAGGCCTTTGAAAAGGCCGGCCACCCGGCCGAGGAAGGTACCGTTGTCCGCTGCTTCCTGGCTGTCGGAGGCTTCGGAGGTATCATCTGGAAGTTTGATTTCCTGGGTGCGCATGATGTACTGGATATTGTTGGGAGAGGGGTTGCGGGTATCCGTCATGGACAGTGGAGCGGCCCCGGCATCCATGAGCAGGAGGTTGTTATCCCCACCGGTGTGGGTGTCCCACTCGTCATCAATGAGGTCAGTGATGGTGCCCTTGGCATTGCGGATGGTGCCGGTCTGGCTCAGCCCGGTGGTGGAGCGGCGCAGGGCGTCGGACAGGCCAGAGAGAGTCTGGCGAGTGCCGTTGTCCAGCCCTTGACTGCTTTGACGCATCAGGGCTTCGGCAGAGGAGAGGGCGCTGCCTGTGTCGTGGAGGGTGGACTGGGCCGAGCCGGAAAGGGGCTTGGCGTCGCTGAGGGCCTGCTGAAGCTGTGGCTCATAGGTGTTGAGCACGCCGTTCAAAGTGTTCAGATGGTCCAGGGAATCCTCGGCAGTCTGGGAAACCCGGCTGGCCAGAGAACCCAACTCGTCAACATGACCAAGAAGCGAGGCACCTTCGCCCTCATGGGTTTTCATGGTCTTTAACAGATCCCGGCACATCTGGGCCAGAGCGGTAAGATCGCTGGTCATACCGCTAGCGCCCACCGTCCCGCATAGATCGGACAGGGTTTTAACCAACCAGGCGGTGGAATCGGTGAGGTTAGTAATGATACCGTTGGCCTCCCGGATGCGGGTGTTAAGGGCATCCAAACCCGCACCGGCAGTGTTGAGTGTTTGGCTGAGCTCGGCCAGGGTGGCCTTAGTAGAGGCATCATTTTCCACGGCGTAGAGAAGTTGCTGGACCGCCGTGGATTTGTCGGCGGCGGTGGAATCGTCATATCCGGCCTGAACAAAATAAGCTTTCAAGAAGCTGTCGAACGAGAGCTGAGCTTTGGCCTGCTCTTCGGTAAGGGAGTAGGCAGCCATCAACTCCTGAATTTTCCCCTCATAGGCAGTCTGGAGTTTTTTAGCGTTTTCAATGTTGGACAGCAGCTTGGCTACGGTTATATCCTTGCCGGTATCCGGGTCAGTAGTACCGGCCACCGTGAGCTTACTAGTAAGTTCTTCTGCACTGACAGTAGAAATTTTTCCGGGATTTTTCAGTGCACTTTCCAAACTGTTCAGACGCAGCTGCAGAGCATCCATCTCATCGTCCAGATCATCTATCTCGTCAGCCAGGCTGGTGGCAATGGCGGTGGCTTTCTTGTTGTAGCCCTCTACATCGGTGAGAAGTTGGCTCAGGGCCTTGGTGTCATTCTGAATGTCAGCGATGGTGCCTCGGACATTTTCCAGCTCCGGTTTTAGGGATTGGACGGAATCGTTGAGCTGGTTGAGCGTGTCGGTGGTATCCGTGAGGGCCTGGGAGGCGGTGTCCAGATAGCCGTCCATGCTGCCCAGAGCGCCTGCCAGGCCGTCCAGATCGGCGATGGCAAGCTCGGACTTGTCATAGACGGAATCCTTGCCCACGGAGATGGTTCTCCGGGCGCTGTTGAGCTGATCCAGGCCGTTGGCGGTGGCGTTGAGGCTGCCGCTCATGCCGTCCAGAGAGTTCAGGATTACGTCCAGGCTGTCGTTGATGGCGTTGTAGGAGTCCTGCACTTTTTCTTTGGCGTCCCGGAGGTCGGCCACCTGGTCCAGCTGCTGGAGAGTGGCAGGCACAGCCAAAAGGGCCAGCCCAGGGAAGGTAAAGCTGTCACTGCCTACCCGAATGGCGAAGTGCTGTTCCTCGCCGGGAAGAACGGCAAAAAGCACCGCCCTCAGGTTGCCCAGCAACTGAACTTGGGCCCCGGGAGCCTCCAGAGAGAGAATGTCTTCATCGTTAAAGGCGGTGGCGGCGGTGAGAACCAGGTTGTTCCGGCTGTACTCTGAGGCGGCGGGGTTGGGTACCACATCCAGGTCGATCTCCACCAGTCCGGTTTTGCCCGCCAAATCCTCGGCCTGAGCGGGGGCCCCGTTGAGCAGATAAGAGACTGAGATGGTCCATGGAAGCTCTCGGAAGGGCTGTTCGGTCTTGCCTTCAAAGTAAAAGCGATTGGGGGTGTCTTCCCCCAGGTCAAATGTGACTGTCCCGTCCGAGATAGTGGGAGTGCGGTCGTCGGTGAGGTTGATAACCTCGTCATAGACGCCGTAATCGGTAAGTTTGCTCTGGCCCCGGGTCTGGAAACTCTTAACCACGCTGGAGTCCATCAGTCTGCCATAGTAGTCCAAAGTGGCGTAGTAGGACTCGTCAAAGGAAGGGGAGAGAGCTGCGTCGGCAGCCAGGGCGGCGGGGGAGAGAAGGGCGGCGCTCAGTGCTGTTGTGAGGGTCAGTGCCAGGAACCGTTTTGTATTGTGTTTCATCCTTGCGGACTCCTTTCAGTGTTTTTCTGCGGCGGCGGGTTCTTTTTCGGGGGACTCCGGCGTGGGCTGAGCGGCGGGAGTCTCCGGCAGAGCCTCGGTCTGGGTAGAGCGCTGGGCCACCTTGGCAGCTAGCATCTTCTGAATCTTAGAAACCTTGATGGGCTTGGGAATCCGCCACCAGCGGCTGGTGCGGGCAATAATAGGCTCGCAGACCACCAACAGAGAAGGGAGAATGAACACACTCACCACGGCGGAGATAATAGCGCCCCGAGCCAGCATCAGGCACAGGCTGCTGATGATTTCGATCTTGGAGATGGTGCCCACGCCCAGGGTGGCGCAAAAGAGGACCAGGGCGCTGGTGAGGATGGAGTTGTCCGAGGCGGCGGCGGCCACATAGATTGCCTCTTTCCGATCCCGCCCACTCTGAATCTCCTCCCGGAAGCGGGTGGTCATGAGGATGGCGTAATCCACCGTGGCACCCAGCTGGACGCAGCCAATAATGGTGGGGGCAACAAATGGGACGGCCGTGCCGGTAAAGTAGGATATGCCCTGGTTAATGAAGATGGCTAGCTCAATGGCTGCCACCAGAAGCAGAGGAACCGAGAGGGACTGGAAGAGGATGGCCACAATCAGGAAAATGGCGGCCACCGAAATGTAGTTGGTGACTTTGAAGTCCACGGCAGCGGTGGAGATGAGGTCTTTGGTGAGAGCGGCCTCACCGGTGATGTAAGCCTCTGGATCCAGGGCCTTGACAATGCCGTCAATGGTATCCAACTGCTGGGCCACTTCATCGGAAGCGGCCGGGTA
This sequence comes from Pseudoflavonifractor sp., assembly GCA_034927965.1. Classification (GTDB taxonomy): domain Bacteria; phylum Bacillota; class Clostridia; order Oscillospirales; family Oscillospiraceae; genus Vermiculatibacterium. Next base: position 42,177 of record JAYFPI010000039.1, on the reverse strand, counting down.
GGCGGAGTTGACCATCATGAGCTGGAGTCCGCCTTTTTTACACAGATCCTTCAGCTCCTGGGGGACAAAGAAATCCGGGACAGCGGCGCTCATGAGCTTGTCGTAAGCCAAAGTCGAAGTAACGCCGGGCACGGCGTCCACTTGCTCTTCCATTTTTTTCAGTGCATTGTGGCTGAGATCGTCCCGAAAGACGATAAAATGGGAGGTGGCCATGGCGTAATCGTCCTTCAGCTTATTGGTGGCTACGATGGAAGGCAGATCCTGGGGCAGGGCTTCGTCCAGTTTATAGTAAACTGGGGCATGGTTCTGAGCATAGACCGCAGGGAGGAAGAGAACCAGGAAAAGCGCTACAAAGGCCTTGCGGTGGCGGACCATAAAACGGTTGACCCGGTTAAAGTCCAGGTTGAGGGTCTTGTGGTGATACTTGCAAATTCCCTTATCCAGCACCAGAAGAATGGCGGGAAGGATCAGTATTACGGTGGCCACTCCCAGTACCACGCCCTTGGCCATGACAATGCCGATGTCCTTACCCAGTAGCAAACGCATACCGCACAAGGCCAGGAAACCGGCAATGGTGGTCAGGGAGCTGCCTGACAGCGAAGTAAAGGCGGCCACGATGGACTTTGCCATGGCATCCCGGTTGTCATCATAGTTGGCTCGCTCCTCTTCGTAGCGGTGGTAGAGGAAGATGGAGTAGTCCATGGTCACGCCCAGTTGGAGCACAGCGGCAATGGCCTTGGTGATGTAAGAGATCTGGCCCATAAAAATGTTGGTGCCGAAGTTGTAGAGAATGGCCAGACCGATGCTCATAAGGAAGGCCAGGGGGAGTAACCAGGAGTCCATGGTGAGGGACATGGCGATAAAGGAGAGGACCACGGCCAAGATAATGTAGAGGGGCAGCTCCTGGTCCACCAGGTCCTTGGTGTCCTTAATGAGGACGGAGAACCCGGCCAGGAAGCAGCGCTGATTGCAGAGGCTGCGTACCTGGGAGATGGCATCCATGGTCTGTTCCGAAGCACCCGGCATGTCGTACTGGACGATCATCATGGTGGAGTCGCCGGAGAAGAAGGCCTTTCGCAGGTCCTCGGGGATCATCTCCTGGGGAATCTGGATGCCCACCAAGGAGGAAACCCACACGGCGCTGCTGACGCCGGGAACCTGTTCAATGTCTCGGCGGAGCTGGTTGGTGTACTCCGGCGGCATTCCGTCCACAATGAGCATGGTGGTGGCCGCCATGTGGAAGGGTTCCTCCAGCAGAGCCTCGCCTTTCGAGGAGTCCAAATCAGGGGGCAGATAGGTGAGGATGTCGTAGTTAATGCGAGTGGCGGCCGTTCCAATCAGACTTGGGATGAGGAGCAAGACGGCAATCAATACCACTAATTTTGGCTTCCGGGTTAGACCCCGGGCAATTTTTTCTAGCAAGGCAGTCACCTTCTCAAAGGATTTTCGGGCTTTCGCGTCTCGCCTATCTTAGCTGTCCACAAGGAAGAAAGTCAATCAAACGGAGCAAACTCTCATAATTCTTAATAAACGGACAAGCCAGAACAAGGCAAAATCATTTTTCATCATTCTTCATAGTATGCCGGGTAAAAGTGTGCTATCATCTAAAAAAAGGGAGGTGCTGACCATGGAGGGAACGATTTTACTGGTGGACGACGACGTGTCCATTCTGCTGCTGGTCTCTGATGTGCTGGAGGAGAAGGGCCTCGATGTGACCACCGCCCGTTCCGGGGAAGAAGCTCTCGCCATTTTAGAGGAAAAGTCTTTTGACCTCATTCTGCTGGACATTATGATGAAGGGGATCGGAGGATTGGAGGTTTGCCGCCGGATTCGAGGAAGGGTGGAGTGTCCCATCTTGTTTCTGAGTGCCAAGGATGCGGTGGAGGACATTGTGAAGGGTCTGGACCTTGGGGCGGACGATTACCTCACCAAGCCCTTTGCTTTGGAGGAATTGGCTGCCCGCGTTCAGGCACACCTGCGGCAGCAGTCCAGGCTCAAGCCGGATGCCCCTGCAGGCGGGGCGTTGGAAATTGGAGAGATTCGGTTGGATCCCACACAGATGACTGTGATGAAGGCAGGAACACCGGTGGCGCTCTCTACCCGGGAACTGCAGCTTCTGGCTTATCTGATGGAGCATGCCGGACAGACCCTCTCCCGAGAGCGCATTTTTCGGGATGTGTGGCGTACGGATTACGGTGATATGAGTACGGTAGCGATCAACATCAAGAACCTGCGCAGCAAGCTTGATCCGGACTGGCGCTATATCAAGACAGTATGGGGTTCAGGCTATCGCTTTGTAACCAGAAGCGGGTTTGCCGAGGAGGAAGAACATGGCTCAGACAAGTGAGGCCCGGCATTTTCCGGGGGCGGATTGGCTGAGTGCTCACCTGTCCCGGAAGATGATTCTGGCGGTGGTGGCTCTGGCTGTGGTAAGCTGTCTGGCCCTTTGGGCCTGCTTTTTGAGCTATTTGGGTGACTTTTCCGACAGCACTTATGACGAGGTGCTGGATCAGGCGGAAGAGGAAGCCCGTCAGGCAGGGGCCTTTTGGGAGGGCTGCGGCGGCGAGACTGCGGCCATGAAGGAGTATCTGACTCGGCGGGATCTGGCTTGTGTGGTGAGAGACGCTGACGGAGAGTTCTTCTACGGGCGTGCCTCGAATGGTGCGCCGGAGGTGTTGGCATCCTCCGGAACGGTGAATGTCGTGCTCCCCGGCGGCCGGCAAGCCAGCCTGACGGTGTGGGGTCGGTCCCTTCAGCGCAGTGAAATCACACAGTCTCTGCGTAGAAAGGCCCTTATTGGCCTGCTCGCCATCAACTTGGGAACATTTGTGGTGGTGGCACTGGTGATGTATCTGGTGCTGGTTAGCCCCATCGTCCGGTTGCGGCAGACCATGCGCCGCTATTACGAGAAGGGGGGGCGGCCGGAGCGCAGCCAGCGTATAGATGAAGTGGGAAAGCTTCAGAATGCCTTTGCCGACCTGGCTGGAGTGCTGGACTGCAAGGAGAAGGCGGAGCACCAGCTCATTGCCTCGATTTCCCATGACATTAAGACCCCGCTTACCTCCGTGCTGGGCTACTCCGAGCGGCTGCGGGCGGTAGAGCTGACCGAGGAGAAGAAGCAGCGGTATCTGGAGCTGGTCTACGAGAAGGCCCTGCGGATTAAAGCGGTGGTAGATGAATTTGACGACTACCTGGACGCCGGACTCCGAGACAGTGCCCCCATGGTGCTGACCTCGGCAGGAGAGCTGTGCGCCCGGCTCAAGGCGGAGTACGCCGCAGAGCTGGAGGATGCGGGGGTGGAGTTCCGGGTGGAGTGCCGCTGTCCTGAGGACCAGTTGATCTGTAACTGGGAGCACATGCGCAGGCTCTTCGGCAACCTGATCAGTAACGCTTTTCAGCACGCCGGGGCGGAGCGCCTGGAGCTCTCCCTTGAGTGCCAGAGGGAGGAGGACCGGGTTGTGTTTTTTTTCCGGGACAATGGGAAGGGCGTGGCTCCAGAGCTGCTCGGGCAGATCTTTGAGCCTCTCTATACCTCAGATCAGGGACGAAAGGTTTCCGGTTTGGGGCTGTCAATCTGCAAAAGCATTACCAAGGCCCATGGAGGGAGCATCTCGGCGGACAATGCCTCTGACGGAGGGCTGGTCATTCGGGTAAGCCTGCCTGCGGTGAAACACTGAAGAGCGGGCGCACACAAAAACGGCGCGCATCCCCTGAGGGGATGCGCGCCTTTTTTGTGTAGTATGGAACGGAAAAGACACCCGGAGCAGCTTACAGGATAGCCGCCCGCTCCTTGACAGCCTCCTTGAAATCAGAGACATAGTGGGTGTACTCCGTGTTTAGGTAGGGGGAGGAGATAAGAAAGTCCGCCGTGGAACGGTTATTGGCCATGGGAATGTCGTAGACCTGAGCAATGCGCAGCAGAGCTTTCACATCCGGGTCGTGAGGCTGAGCGGTAAGAGGATCGGAGAAAAAAATCACCATATCGATCTTGCCTCCTACGATTTGGGCGCCCACCTCCTGGTCGCCGCCCAGGGGGCCGGAGTTGTAGCCGAACACCGGCAGGCCGGTGCGCTGGGCAATCATCCGGGCGGTGGTGCCGGTTCCGCAGAGAAAGTGACGGCTGAGAACCTCTTTATTTTTCTCACACCACTCCATGATTTCTCCCTTCATATTGTCATGAGCAATGAGAGCAATGCGTTTCTGGGGGTTGAGGGTGCGTTTGACCGAGTTTGGCATAGCAATCTCTCCTGTCTCTCTCAATTTGAGGTAAGCAGTTCATAAACTGCTCCCTGCACATAGTCGATCCCTTCAAAGGTTGTTTCCGGCCCCACAGAAAAGCGGACCATTCCTCGTGGGAAGGTGCCAAGGTGCCGATGAGCCGATGGGGCGCAGTGGAGGCCGCTGCGGGTCTGAATGCCGTAATTCTGCTCCAGCAGGAAGGCCATTTCCCCGTTGTCCCGGTTCTGAAAATCCACCGAAACCACTCCCACCCGGTCCCGGAACCCGGGGCCTGGGATGACAAGGCCGTCTCCCGCCAGCTCGGTGAGACGAGCCCAGAGGTGTCCCCCCAGGCGTCTCTGCCGGTCCATAATGGCGTCGGCCCGGGGTTCAAAATAGGCCAAGGCGGCGTGGAGTCCGTAAATGCCGGGCAGGTTCAGGGTACCTGCCTCCAGCCGGTCTGGAAGGAAAGGGGGCATTTCCAGGGATTCGGAGAGACTCCCGGTGCCCCCTGCGATCAGAGGCTCCAGCGCTTGAGCAAGGGCATCGGTGAGCAGTACCGCCCCAATCCCCTGGGGGCCGAGCAACCCCTTGTGGCCGGGAAGGGCCAACCCGTCAATGCCCATGGATGCCATATCGATAGGCACATGCCCGGCGCTCTGGGCGGCATCCACCAGGAAAAAGACCCCTGCCGCCTGACAGAGAGCCCCCACCTGGGCCAGGGGCATCAGCCCTCCGGTGAGGTTGGAAGCGTGGGTGAGCGCCAGCACCCGGGTTCCCGGAAGGAGAACGGAGAGTTCTTCCGTTAAAAGCTGCCCAGCCTCGTTGCAGGGCAGCTCCTCTACGATTACACCATGGGCCTCCAACTGGCGGAGGGGACGCAAAACGGCGTTGTGCTCCATAGGGGAAGTGAGGACCCGATCTCCAGGGCGGAGAAGTCCCTTCAAAAGCAGATTCAGTCCGCAGGTGGCGCCGGAAGTAAAGACTACATTTTGAGGCGCGGGGGCGCCCATCAGCCGGCAGAGCTGCTCCCTGGTCTCCCAAACCACTCCGGCCGCAGCCTGAGCGGAGGTATAGCTCCCCCGCCCCACATTTCGGCCCACGGTATCGATGTAGTCTGCCATGGCCTTTCCTACGCCGGGAGCCTTCGGAAAGGAAGTGGCAGCATTGTCCAGATAATAGTCTCGTTTCACAGTTCAGTCTCCAAAGGTTGACGTATGGTGTACCCGTCGGCTTTCACCTGGGCAAGAACCCGGGAGATCACCGAGGGGGTGGGGGGCAGAGGAAGCCGGGCCACGGTACGTTTGCTGTCCAGGTTCCGCAGGAGGGCGGAGGCGCTGGAACCGGTGACGTTTGCTGTCCAGCAGGTCCAGCCTGCCGCTTCCAGAGATTTGGAAAGGTTGGTGGGTGCGGAGACAATGCGGGTGCGGATGCGGGCGATATGGGTGAGCAGATCGTTGCCCACCTCCAGCTGTTCCTGTACTTCCTCTGCGGTACCATCCACCTTCAGGCCGATGGAGAAACCGGCGGCAACCGCCTGACGGATTAGCTCGCTCTGAGCGGAGAGCCTGTCAGAGGAGAAGAGCAGCAGGCCACGGCCAGAGAGACCGGAGAGGGCGGCGAGCAGGCTGTCCTCGGCCTGAGAGGCATCCACCGCCAGATAGAGCCACACCCCGGATTTGTTGTCCTCTTCGCCGGGCCCGGCGGTGGATGCGGGGATAGAAGGAGTGGATACGGGGGTGGAAGTGGCCTCCGTGGCAGTTTCCATGCTTTTGAGAATGTTGTTGTAGCGATAGGTCATACTCAGGGTGGCGGAGCTGAGGAACACGCTGTCGGTGAGGGACTGGGAGCCGTTGGTGATCCGGATAAGAGTGCCTCGATCCGCAGTGGACAGAAAAGAATATTGCAGGCCAAAGAAATTGCATACGGCGGCGGCGGGAACGTAGACCGCCCCGCTGCGCATGACGGCGCGGAAATTCATAGGATTGTCCTGCCCATCCACACACTGGCCCATGTTCACGGTAAAAGTGAGCCGGCCTGTGAAGGAATAGAGGGAGAGAATGGGCCCCCGTTCGGGGGCTAAACCGTAGTAGACGCCAAGATCTACTCCGGTGGACGACTTGTCAAAGAGGCTGTATGGCACATAGATAACACCGTTTACCGATACGGGGAGAAGCCCGCCAGGGAGGTCGCACATCTTGTCGTTGGCGGCCAACAGATAGATGGTGGGAGTGGAAGCCGCCGCCCTGGGAAGCACGGCGGCACACAAAACCACCGCGGCGCACAGCAGTGCAGCCAGGCGCTTTTTCAAGAGAGAACCTCCTTTCCGGTGGACAAAACAGAGAGAATCAGCTCTCTGCCGGGGTAAACAGGGCCTCAAAGGTTGCAGCGTCCATGTTCTCATGTTCCAGCAGATATTGAGCTACCTGCTCCAGGTAGGCACGGTCCCGGGTGAGAATGGTTTCGCAGGTGGCATAGGCCGCATCCAGCATGCGCTTAACCTCCTCGTCGATGACGGCAGCCACCTCCTCGGAGTAGCTCTTGGCCTGAGCCATATTGCGGCCGATAAAGACCTCATCGTGGCCCGAGTCAAAGACCACATTGCCCAGCCGGTCGCTCATGCCTTATCGCATGATCATTTTCCGGGCGATGGAGCTGGCCTGCTGGAGATCGTTTCCCGCGCCGGTGGAAATATCACCCAGCACCAGCTGCTCGGCACACCGACCGCCCAAGCACACGGCAATGCGATCGGTGAGCTCCCGCTTGGACTGAAAACTCTTGTCCTCCTTAGGAAGGTGGATAGTCATGCCGCCCGCCATGCCCCGGGGGACAATGGTAATCTGATGCACCGGGTCCTGGGTGTCCAGAGCGTGGATGACCAGAGCGTGGCCGGCCTCATGGTAAGCAGTGAGCTCCCGCTCCCGCTGGATGACCACCCGGCTCTTCTTCTCCGGCCCGGCCAGTACCTTAATGACGGACTCTTGAAGGTCGGACATGGTGATAAAAGGCTGATGAAGGCGGGCGGCCCGGAGGGCAGCCTCGTTCATCAGGTTTTCCAGATCCGCGCCGGTAAAGCTGGCGGTGGCCTTGGCCAGGGTGCCCAGATCTGCGTCCTCAGCCAAAGGTTTGTTTCGGGCGTGAATTTTCAAAATTTCCTCCCGACCCTTTATGTCGGGGACGCCTACATAGACCTGCCGGTCAAAACGGCCGGGGCGCAGGAGAGCTGGGTCCAGAATGTCCACGCGGTTGGTGGCAGCCAGAACCACGACTCCTTCATTGGAGCCAAAGCCGTCCATCTCTACCAGAAGCTGGTTGAGGGTCTGCTCCCGTTCATCGTGGCCGCCACCCAAACCGGCGCCTCTCTGGCGGCCTACGGCGTCAATCTCGTCGATAAAGACAATGGCGGGAGAATCCTTTTTAGCCTGGTCAAAGAGGTCGCGCACTCGGCTGGCGCCCACGCCCACATAGAGCTCCACGAAGTCAGATCCGGAGATGGAGAGAAAGTTGACCCCCGCCTCCCCGGCTACGGCCTTGGCCAGCAGAGTTTTGCCGGTGCCGGGAGGACCCACCAGAAGGATGCCCTTGGGGATGCGGGCGCCCAGATCCAGGTAGCGCTTAGGCTCCCGCAGGAAGTCTACCACCTCCTGGAGCTCAGCCTTCTCCTCGTCCGCTCCCGCCACATCGGTGAAAGTAATCTTCTTTCCCTCGGCCTCCACGGTCTTGGTTCGGGCGTGGCTGAACCGGCCCGGCTTCTCGCCGCCGGCCCCGCCTCCCATCTGACGCACCATCATGTTGTACCACAGCAGCGCGAACAGACCCAAAATGACCAGCCAGGGCAAAAAAGAGATCCACCACGGCAGCACGGTATTCTGCTGATAATCGTAATCGGCCAAAATGCCGGCCCTCTGCTGAGCTACCAGCATGTCGTTAAACTCGTCGTGGAACATCTCGGCGCTGTAAAGATGAGCCGTGACTGTCGTGGAGCCGTTCCATGGCTCTTTAAGCGTCATGGTGAGGGTGTTATCCTTGACCTTGACCGTCTCCACCTGCTGATGCTCGATGAGCGTGCGGATCTCAGCGGAGGAGGGCGTGGGGGGAGAGTCCATGCCCTTGAGGGCAAAGACGGTCACAATGAGGATGACGAGGATGAGGCTGAGAAAGCCCACGTCCCTGGTGCTGATTTTTTTGTTCAAGAGGGAGCCACGTCCTTTCCGGAAGCAATTCTGAGATCAGTCGGAGACCAGAGTTTCCTCATACACCCGGGGCTTCAGTACCCCGATGTAGGGAAGATTGCGGTAGAGTTCGTCGTAGTCCAAGCCGTAGCCCACCACGAATTCGTCAGGAACCTCAAAGCCCACATAGTCGGCAGTGATGGGCTTGGTGCGGCGAGAGGGCTTATCTAACAGGGTGGCCAGCCGAATGGAGGCCGGATGCCGGGCCTGGAGAAGCTGAAAAAGGTAGTGGAGGGTGTTGCCGCTGTCCAGAATATCCTCTACCACGATGACATCCTTGCCATCAATGGAGTCGGAGAGATCCTTGATGATGTTCACCTGACCGGAGGAGACAGTACCAGCACCGTAGGAGGAGACCGCCATAAAGTCCACGCGGCAGAAGGTTTCAATGCGCCGGGTGAGGTCGGCCATAAAGATGTAGGAGCCACGCAGCACGCTGACCAGAATGGGCTCCTTTCCGGTGTAGTCGGCGCTGATCTGCGCGCCTAGCTCTGCCACCCGCTTTTGCAGAGCTTCCTCGGAAATGAGGACCCGCTCGATGTCGTCTTTCAGCATAACTCGTCATCCTTTTCTGTCTTTGTTTGGAAAAATGTAATTGCCCAGGCATCTTTGCCCGGCTGGGCCAGGCGGTCTTCCTCCGGACCAAACCCGGCCAGAACGGCCGGGCCGTTCCTATCGGCCAGCACCGGAAGCTGTTCCCGGAAGCGCCGGGGGATCTTGGCGTCAATGAGCCACTTTTTTACAGTCTTTGTCCCGCCCCTGCCGGGGAGAGAGAGGGCGTCCCCGGCCTGACGGGGGCGGAGAAGGGCGTCGGGGCCCAGGGCGTCGGCACGAAGATACCACACCCCCGGCGACGGGGCTCCCGGACACACCGTTTTTTTGCACCGGCAGGTGTACCGGCTGTTCTCCGGAGCGGTGTCTCCGTGGAAGTTCAGGGGGGTCGGTTTCAGCGGTGGCAGGGGGTCGGTCTGGGTGGTGAGAAGCAGCTCCCGGTAGACCCGCTGGGCCAGCCGCCCGTGGGGCAGACAGAGAACCGCGGAGGGATCGTTCCCCCGGCAGAGCTCCACGATGCCGTTAAGGTGGGCGGCTGAGCAGTCCACCGCGCCGTCCCCTATCTGCTCCAGAAGCCGCCGGACAGCTCGGGGGGCCAGAGCAGCGGGGAGGTCGGCAATGTAGTGAGCCTCAATGACCAGGTCGTCCTCTGCCCAGCGGGCGTACTGATCCATCATAGCCGCCTGGGCGTTCAAATAGTCGTTGTCTGCCCGCAAAGAGCGCAAAGAAGCTGCGCAGGTTTCGGCAAACCGGGGGTTAAGGGACCGGAGAACCGGCATAACCTGAGCGCGGATGCGGTTGCGGGCGTATGATTCGTCGGTGTTGGAAGAGTCCTCACGGTGGGGAAGGTGCTCCGTCTTCAAATAAGCCAGAATTTCCGCCCGGGGGGTGGTGAGCAGAGGGCGGACCACCTTGCCCCGGCGGGGCGGAATGCCGGTGAGACCCTGAAGTCCGGCCCCCCGGGCCAGACGGAGCAGGAGGGTCTCGGCGTTGTCGTCGGCGTTGTGGGCAGTGGCAATGATCTCCGCCCCCAGCTCCACCGCCGTCTCCTCCAAAAAAGCGTACCGGAGTTCCCGGGCGGTCTCCTCAATGCCCCTGCCACGGCGCGCGGCCTCGGCAGCAACATCGGCGTGCCCCAGATGAAAGGGAATGCCCACCTGTCCGCACCAACTTCGGACAAAGGCGGCGTCACCCTCGGATTCTGCTCCCCGCAGCTGGTGGTCAAAGTGAGCGGCGTGCAGAATAATGCCGTCCTGACGGGACAGCCAGTGGAGCAGGCACATGGAATCCGCCCCGCCGGAGACGGCACAGAGCACCGTTCCGCCGGGGGGGAGCATGGCGTATTCTGTTGTAAGCTTGGCGGCTTCTTCCAGCATAGGTGCTCCTTAACAAAAGAAAGCGGCGGGAGGCAGACCTGAGTCCACCCCGCCCATCAATATTCAGTATGTCTTCGGTCAATGGAAGCAAACGTGGTGTATTCAGGCAGCCACTGCAGTTCCACCGTACCCGTCTCGCCGTGCCGGTTTTTGGCGATGATGCACTCGGCCAGATTGTGGTCCTCCGTGTCCTCGTCGTAGTAGCCCTCCCGGTAGAGGAACATAACGATGTCGGCGTCCTGCTCAATGGCGCCCGATTCCCGCAGGTCGGAGAGCATGGGCCGCTTGTTGGCCCGGGACTCGTTGGCACGGGAGAGCTGACTCAGGCACAAAACGGGGACGTTGAGTTCCTTGGCCATGATCTTTAGGCTACGGGAGATGTCCGAGACCACCTGCTGGCGGTTGTCGCTCATACGGGTGGGCCCGCCGGCAGAGGTCATAAGCTGGAGATAGTCTATGACCACCAGCCCCAAGTTATCCACCCGGCGGCACTTGGCATTCATATCGGCGACCGACAGCATGGGGTTGTCGTCGATGAGGATCTGAGTCTGGTTGAGAGCCGCCGAAGCGGCGGCAATTTTGCTCCAGTCGTCCTCGGCCAACTGGCCGGTAACCAGCTTTTTGTTGTCGACAAAGGACTCTCCGGAGATGAGACGCATGGCCAGCTGCTCCCGGCTCATCTCCAGGGAAAAGAACACCACCGACTTGCCGGAGAATTTTCCGGCGTGGAGGAGGATGTTCAGGGCCATGGAGGTCTTGCCCATGCCCGGCCGGGCGGCCAGAAGAATCAGATCGGACTTGTTGAGCCCGGAGATAGCGGCGTCCACGTCAGGAAGACCGGTGGACAGGCCGGGGACCGCGGCACCGCTGGCGGCCAGCTCGTTGAGTCGGTCATATACCCCAAGCAGCACCGAGGAAATGTGCTCCAGTCCCTGGGCGGAGCGGCCCTGCCGGATGGCGTAGATGCGCTGTTCAGCGGCCTCCAGGGCCTCTTGGGCGGTGGTGGTACCTTCCTGGATCAGAGCAGTGATGGCCCCGGCGGTCTCGGCCACCCGGCGGAGCAGAGATTTGTCTTTGACGATGCTCACATACTCGTTGACGTTGGCCGAGGTGGGAGTGATGACCATAAGCTGGCGGATATAGTCATAAGAGGTGTTCTCGTCGTAGACGCCGCTTTGCTTCATCTTGTCCAGCACGGTTACCGGGTCGATGGTCTCAGAGTAGTTGAACATGGAGCAGACCGTCTCATAGATCTCCCGGTTCTGCCGCAGATAGAAGTCCTCCGGCTTCAGCGCCTCGATGACCTGTGGCACACAGCGCTCATCAATGAGAATGGAGCCCAACACCGCCTGCTCCGCCTCCACCGAGTGGGGCATCTGGCGGGAGAGCAGCTCATCCATAGGAATACCTCCGTTTCCTCCGTGATTGCTCAGTTGCTCTCGGTGACCACCACGTTGACGGCGCCGGAAACCTCATAGCCCAGCTTGCATTTGAGCTGGTATGTGCCGAAGGCCTTGATGGGCTCGTCCATTACAATCTTAGTTTTGGCAATGTCGATGCCGCACTGGGCCTTCAGAGTCTCGGAGACCTCCTTGGAGGTCACGGAGCCGAACAGACGACCGCCGTTTCCGGCCTTAGCGGGAATCTTAACCATGCAGCCCTTGAGCTGCTCGGCAATCTCCAGTGCGGCGGCCCGCTCGGCGGCCTCCTGGGCGCGCTTGGCCTTCTCCTGCTGCTTCATGGTGTTTAGGTTTTCGTTGGTGGCGGCCACTGCCAGCTTTCTGGGAAGAAGGAAGTTGCGGGCGTAGCCGTCACTGGCCTCGATGAGCTGGCCCTTCTTGCCCTGACCCTTGACATCCTGCTGAAGAATCACTTTCATGGTGTTGTACTCCTTTGCTGATATAATCTCATAATGAACGGAGAGATTGGCGGAATGGTCCGCTCACTCGTCCTCACAGTATTTGTCGATGGAGGCCAGCAGGGCATCCTGCACCTCCGCCACCGACTTTTTGGGGATCTGCGCCCCGGCTACGGCGGCGTTGCCGCCTCCTCCCAGGGGTTCCAAAATGACCTGCACATTGGTGTTGCCCAGACTGCGGGCCGACAGGATGACCCGGTCGGCGGCGGGGAAGAGAACGAAGGAGGCAGAGACTCCCGAGACGCTGAGAAGCTCGTCCGCGGCCTGGGCGGCGGTGACTCGATCCACCGGGTGGTCCAGGGCCGCGATAGCCATGTCACCCCGGTACATCTTGACCTCTTTGAGAATGCCGTAGCGGGAAATCGTGTGGGACAGGTCGCTCTTAAAGAAGCGGCGAACCTCGGTAGTGTCGGCCCCCGCCCGGCGGAGAAAGGCGGCCGCGTCAAAGGTGCGGCTACCGGTGCGAATGGTAAAGTTCTTGCTGTCCAGCACGATACCTGCCATCAGAGCCTCGGCCTCGCCCCGAAGGAGATCGGACGGCTCCATGATATACTGGAGCAGCTCAGTCACCAGCTCGGAGGCGGAGGAGGCGTAGGGCTCGTGGAAGTTGAGCGCGGCCCCTTCGATGTAGCTGGCCGCCCGGCGGTGGTGGTCAATCACCGCCACCTTGTTGACCGATTCAAGAAGATCACGGGAAAGAACCTGCTCGGGGCGGTTGGTGTCCACCACCACCAGCAGGGAGCTGGCATCGGCCTGGATCAGAGCGTCGGCCGGTGACAGGAAGGCGTTTTCATATTCGGGGAGCTGAGTCAATTCAGCCACCAGCTTGTCTGCCGGATTGGGATCCGGGTCCCGAACAATATGGGCGGGAACCCCCCGCTTGCGGGCGATGGCCAAAATACCCACGGCGGGACCCATACAGTCCAGATCGGGGAACTTGTGGCCCATGACGAAGACCTGGGAAGCATCCCCGATGAGTTCGGCCAGGGCGTTGGCCATGACGCGGCTCTTCACCTTGGTGTGCTTTTCTGTCTCCTTGGCCCTACCCCCGTAGAAGTCAAAGTTGAAACGATTCTTCACCACCGCCTGATCGCCCCCTCGGGAGAGAGCCATCTCCACCGCCAGGGAGGCGTATTGGAAGAGCCCAGCGTATGTGTCGGCGTCCCGTCCAACGCCAATGGAAAGGGTGGCGGGCAGCCCGTTGGGGTTGACTACTTCGTGGATTTGGTCCAGCACATCAAATTTCTTTTCCAAAAAGGCGGGCAGATAGCGCTCGTCAAAGAGGAAGAGGTAGTGATCCCGGTCGTAGCGGCACAGAAGCCCCTCGGTGGGAGCGGCCCACTCGTCCAGCCGCCGGTTGATATCGGAGAGCATGGCGGTCTTGACATTATCGTTGACCCCCTTAAAGACCTCCTCGTAGTTGTCCAGAGTGAGAATGCCCACTATGGGACGAGTGGCATAGAACTCGTCCCGCAGATCGGAGAAAGCGGTGACATCCACCCAGTAGGTGGTGGCCAGATAGCGCCGCTCATCATTTCCGTCGGTACGCACCAGATGGCCATAAACCAGGAACCGATGGTCGTCCACCCGCACTTCGGTGGGACATTGGGTCTTACCTTCCATAAGCCAACGGGGATCAAAATCAGGCACCGCGTCAGTGATCTTCCGGTCAAACAGGTGGTCCCGTTCCCCGCTGATTTGGAGGAAGCGGTCGTTGGACCAGATGACCTCCTCGGTGTCGGGGCGAAAAATGACCATGGGGAGGGGGGCGTTAACCATGGTATCCTTGGCGGCTACATCCATATTACAGGTGATATTTTCAATGTAGCCCAAAATTTCCCGGCGGCGCAGACTGCTGCTCCGGCGGAAATAGAGGAACAGAAGGAATACCACGATGCCCTCTACAGCCGCCAGACCAAAGTTGCCCGACAGGGCGGTGGCAAGGGCAAAGGCGACCAGGAAGATGAAATACAGCCGAAAGCTGGGCTCCAGTATATGGGAAAGACCCTTTTTATGCATGGCGGACACCTCCCTGGGGGTTAAAACTGAATTGGATAGAGAAATTATTATATCAGACCCGAGCATAAAAAACAAGAGCGGGAGGAAGCGCAAGGCGGGTGGCCGAGGGTGTTTTTTATGGAGATAGGTGATCAAAGAAAACTGCCCGGTGCATCCTATTGTCAGGGTGCCCCGGGCAGTTGTTTTTCATTTACGGCGCCTTGGGCAGGTCGGTAAAGACATCTTTGGCGCTGGCGGCCAGACCGGCCAGCCCCTGGATCTCGGACGGAATGATGAGCTTGGTGGCTTTGCCGTCGGCGGCGGCGGCAAATGCCTCCAGAGCCTTGAGCTTGACTACCTGGTCGGAGGGGGCAGCTTCGTTGAGGAGTTTCAGAGACTGAGCGGTGGCCTCCTGGACCTGGAGAATCGCCTTGGCCTCGGCCTCGGCGGCCATGATGCGGGCCTCCCGATCTCCCTCGGCTTTCTTGATGGCGGCCTCCTTGGCGGCTTCGGCCCGGAGAATGGCGGACTGTTTCTCGCCCTCGGCCACCAGGATCTGGCTGGCCTTCTGGCCCTCAGCCTGAAGAATGGACTCCCGGCGCTCCCGCTCGGCCTTCATCTGGCGCTCCATGGCGTCCTGAATCTCCCGGGGCGGGATAATGTTTTTCAGCTCCACGCGGTTGACCTTGATGCCCCAGGGGTCGGTGGCCTCATCCAGCAGGGCGCGCATCTTGGAGTTAATAATGTCCCGACTGGTGAGGGTCTGGTCCAGTTCCAGATCACCGATAATGTTGCGCAGGGTGGTGGCGGTGAGGTTCTCAATAGCGGACATGGGCTGCTCCACGCCGTAGGTGTAGAGCTTAGGGTCGGTAATAGAGAAGTAGAGCACTGTGTCGATCTGCATGGTGACGTTGTCCTTAGTGATAACGGGCTGAGGGGCAAAGTCCACCACCTGCTCTTTAAGGGAGACGGCCTTGGCCACCCGCTCCAAGAACGGAATCTTGAAGTGGAGGCCCACGCCCCATACGCTGTGGAAGGCACCCAGGCGCTCGATGACGTAGGCACGGGACTGCTGAACCACTCGGATGTTGGTCGCAAACAAAAGCAGAATCAGGACGATTACGGCGGCGGAAATAATGTTTTTCAGCATGGTTTACTCCTTTCCAGTGGGAACGGGGGTCACAAAAAGTTTGACCCCCTCGATCCGCAGAGCTTTGACGGTTTTGCCGACGGAAATTACGTCACCGGAGTCGGACCGAGCGGTCCAGGTGATGCCGCCGACGGACACTGCGCCGCAGCCCTTAAGGTTGTCAATCTCCTCGGTGACCACGGCCTCCCGGCCGATAACCCGGTCGGCGTTAGTGGCCACCTGCTCGGGGGTAAGGTATTTGCGGGCCAAAGGGCGCGCCACGGCCAGCGTGGCTGCTGAAACCGCCAGAAAGATGGTGATCTGGACCCAGATGCTGTCCGTAAAAAAGGTAGACAGCAGCGCAACCAGGGAACCGGCGGCAAACCAGATGGAGACCAGCCCCACGGTGGCCGCCTCCGCAAGGGCGAACATGATAAGCAGAGCCAGCCAGATGACGCTGGGAAGCCAGGGCATAGAGATCAGCTCCTTTCCTGTCCCTATAGTCTATCATAACCTTGTGAGAAAGAAAAGCAAAATAATCAGGAAGCGTTTGCCAAACACCATTTTGTTCGGTATAATGGGAAAAACGGGAAACAGTTTGGAAGCAAAGGACCGCCGGGTCTGCCCAGGCGAAAAGACTTTGGCGCGCAGACGCGCCGGAGTCGGAGGAGGAAAATCCGTGGAACAGTATACTTTTTCAGTCCCTACCGTATTCGGCCTGGAGGGATTGTGCGCCGACGAGCTGCGCCGGCTGGATCTGGGGAACGTCCGGGCGGAGAACGGCCGGGTACTTTTTGAGGCCGGGCCGGAGGGGCTGGCCAGGGCCAATTTAAACCTGCGCACCGGCGAGCGGGTGCTTCTTCGGGTGGGCCGCTTTCAGGCGGAGACCTTTGACGAACTTTTTGAGGGGACCAGAGCCCTTCCGTGGGAGCGGTTTGTTCCCCGGGATGGAGCTTTCCCTGTAAAGGGCTTCTGCCTGGATTCCAAGCTCTTTGCCATGTCCGCATGTCAGTCCATTATCAAAAAGGCGGTGGCAAAGAGGCTGGGAGAGCACTACGGCCTGGAGACGCTCCCCGAGACTGGGGAGATCTATCAGCTTCAGTTCTCGGTAATGAAGGATGTGGCCGAACTCTATTTGGATACCACCGGCCCGGGACTCCATAAGCGCGGCTACCGTGCGGTGGGGGTGGTAGCCCCACTGCGGGAGACCCTGGCCGCCGCCATGGTGATACTCTCCCGCTACCGGGGGCGGGACCCTTTCTGTGATCCCTTCTGCGGCTCGGGCACCATCGCCATTGTGGCGGCTCTCATTGCCAAGAATCAGGCCCCCGGTCTGGACCGGAGCTTCTCGGCGCAGAAGTGGGCATTCCTGCCTCAGGAGATCTGGCTGGACGAGGCAGACCGGGCCATGTCCGCGGAGTATCACGGAGAGTACGACATCTGGGGGGGCGACGTGGATCCCCAGGCGGTGTCCATTGCCCGGCACAACGCCCAGCTGGCCGGGGTGGAGGATCTGGTTCGCTTCGAGGTGGCCGATGCCCTGACCTTCCATCGGGATGTCCCCGCTGGGCGGGTGGTGACCAACCCACCCTACGGCGAACGTATTATGGACAAGGGAGAGGCTGAGGATCTCTATGCGGGCTTCGGAAAGGCTTGGCGCGGGATGCCGCAGGGCTGGAGCCTCTATCTTCTCTCTTCCCATACCGAATTTGAGCGGACCTTTGGGGCCCAGGCAGACAAAAAGCGTAAGCTCTACAACGGAATGCTCAAATGCGATCTGTTTCAATATCTGGGAAAGCGGGGGGAGAGAAGATGAAGAGACAGCTGGCGGCTCTGGCGCTGTGCGCAGGCCTGATGCTGTCCTGCCTACCCGGTGCAGCCGCCCTCCAAATTCACGGATACAGCGAGGGCCTGACCCAGGCGGAAGAAAACGGCAAGTGGGGTTTTGCCGGCGCAGACGGTAGTGTGGCCATTCCCCTGCAATATGATTCGGTGGTTTCCTTTTCTCTGGGGATGGCGGCGGTAAATCTGGGTGGAAAACTGGGCGTCATTCGCACCGATGGGCAGTATCTGATCCAGCCGGAGTACGACACCCTGATGCCCGTGGACTGCGGGCTGTACATTGCCCAAAAGGGGGGCTCCTGGGGCGTGGTGAGCGTCTTGCCCTACAAAGACTCTACGGGGAAAAAGACCAATGAGGTCTATCCCCTGGTCTACGCCAGCGCGGAGCTGGGCTACAGCGGAGGCGTGGCGGTACTTCAGCTCACGGGGCAGGATGGAAAGCGGACCACAGTACCGGTATTTCAGCTTTCTGCTTATCTGTCCGAGCTGGGGGTGGAGGGGAGTCAGTTTCCCCTGACGCGGGGAAAGGTACCCAGTTTTAGTGACGTACAGGGAAAGGACTGGTTCTCTCTCTGGGTGGATTTGGCCTACAACACAGGGATTATGTCTGGCCCTGGTGGCGGGACCTTTGAGCCGGGGCGGGCCGTTACCGTGGCCGAGGCCATCCAGATGGCGGCCAACATGGACAGCCGCTTTCTGGGGGATGATTTCCATACCACCGTTCATACGGGCAAGCTCTGGTACAGCGCGGCAGTAAGCTACTGCGAGGCCAGCGGGATCGTTCAGGCGGGACAGTTTGACAGCTATACCCGCCCCATTACCCGTCGGGAACTGGCTCAGGTCTTTGCTGCTACCGGTCTTGCCAAAAGCCTGCCGCAGCGCAACAGTGCTATTTTGGTGCGGGCCGCTGTAAATGATGTCTCCTTCTCGGACCCGGCTGCCGGAGCCATTTTGGGGCTGTACAGCAAAGGAATTCTCACCGGTGTGGACGAGTCGCTCACCTTCTGCCCGGACGACGATGTTACCCGTGCCGAAGCCGCCGCGCTGGCTGCCCGGCTGGCCCGGCCGGAGCAGCGGGTGGATTTATTTTGATGGTGCGGCATGTATTTATCATTAACCCAGTGGCGGGAAAGCGCAGCAGTGAGCGCAGGCTTTTAGAGCGGATTGACGCCGCTTTTCCGGCGGGGGAGTGTCAGGTGGCGTTTACCGCAGGGGCAGGGGATGCCCGCCGCCTGGCGGAGGAGGCCGTGGCGCGGGGTGAGCCGGTGCGGATCTACGCCTGCGGCGGGGACGGGACGCTCAACGAGGTGGTGAATGCCGCTGCTGGTCGGCCGTGGGCGGCGGTGACGAATGTGCCGGTGGGGACTGGAAACGACTTCCTGCGAATTTTTGGGAAAGAGGGGAGACGCCGGTTTGCCGACGTCGCCGCTCTGCGGGACGGGCCCCAGGCCGCCATGGATCTTATGGACTGTAATGGACTGCTGGGTTTGGATATAGCTTGTGCTGGGATTGATGCCCGAGTGGCCGCTGAGGTTCACCGTTACAAGCGGCTGCCCTTTATTACCGGCGGAGGGGCGTATATTCTCTCCCTGGCCAGCAACGTCCTGCGGGGGATTACCCGGCCTATGACAGTGGAGATGGGGCCCATCCGGCACAGCGGCCCGACAGCACTTCTCTGCGTCTGCAACGGCCGCCACTATGGCGGCGGTTTTTGCCCGGTGCCGGAGGCCCAGCCCGACGACGGTGTATTGGACATGCTGTTGGTGGGAGAGGTAAACCGACGTACCTTTGCCCGCTATGTGAGGCGGTATGCCACAGGCCGCTATCGGGAGTGCCCCGAGCTGATTCAAGCCTGGCACGGGGATCGGGTTACATTTACCGCGGAGGAAGAACTGGTGGCGGTGGTGGACGGAGAAGTCCTCCGCGGCCGGAGCTTTACGATCGCCCTTTCGGAGCGGAAAGTAAATTTCTTCTATCCCGCAGAAACATATTGGCGTGAAAGTTCACAGACTGCTAACAATTTAATTGGAGCTATTTTTAAAAAGTAGAGAAAAAATGAGAAAATAAAAGAATGGAAGATTTTGAGAGAGATATCTTCTCGTAAAAGCAAAAAACAGAGTATAATGATGGAAAATTAAAAAAACAAGACTTGCCAAATTGGGCGGGCGAGGCTATTATTATAAGCGTGTTAGCACTCCAATTAAATGAGTGCTAACACGCTGAATCTGTTAATTGAAAAATCATATAAGGAGGAATCTCAAAATGAAACTCATGCCTTTGGGAGATCGCGTGATCATCAAGATGATGGAAGCCGAGGAGAAGACCAAGAGCGGTTTGATCCTGACCGGCAGCGCCAAGGAGAAGCCGGAAGTGGCCGAGATCATTGAAGTGGGCCCCGGCGGACTGGTGGACGGCAAGGAAGTAAAGATGACGGTGAAGAAGGGCCAGAAGGTCATCACCAGCAAGTATTCCGGTACTGAGGTCAAGGTAGATGGTGAGGAGTATACCATCGTCCGCCAGGGCGACATCCTGGCCGTCGTCGAGTAAGAGCGTCTCCGCATTCCACGACTATGATTTGAATTATTTGGAGGTAATGCCATTATGTCTAAGATCATTTCTTACGGCGAGGATGCCCGCCGCGCCCTGCAGCGCGGTGTGGATCAGCTGGCCAACACAGTCAAAATCACCATGGGCCCCAAGGGCCGCAATGTGGTGCTGGATAAGAAGTACGGCTCTCCCCTCATCACCAATGACGGTGTGACCATCGCCAAGGAGATTGAGCTGGCCGACCCCATGGAGAACATGGGCGCTCAGCTGGTGAAGGAAGTCGCCACCAAGACCAACGACGTGGCCGGCGACGGTACCACCACCGCCACCCTGCTCACCCAGGCTATTGTCCGGGAGGGCCTGCGGAATCTGGCCGCCGGAGCCAATCCCATGGTCATGAAGAAGGGTATCAAGGCCGCTGCCGACGCCGCCATCGCCGAGATCAAGAGGAACTCCAAGAAGGTCAAGGGCTCTGAGGATATTGCCCGCGTGGGTGCAATCTCCTCCAGCGACGAGACCATCGGCAAGCTCATTGCCGAGGCCATGGACAAAGTGGGCGCTGACGGCGTCATCACCGTGGAAGAGTCCAAGACCGCCGATACCTACTCCGAGGTTGTCGAAGGCATGCAGTTTGACCGGGGCTATGTCACCCCCTATATGGTCACCGACACCGAGAAGATGGAGGCCGTTTTGGACGACCCCATTATCCTCATCACCGACAAGAAGATCACCTCCGTCCAGGATCTGCTGCCCCTGCTGGAGCAGGTGGTGCAGTCCGGCAAGAAATTGCTGGTCATCGCTGAGGATGTAGAGGGCGAGGCCCTGAACACCCTCATCGTCAACAAACTCCGCGGTACCTTGAATGTGGTGTGCGTGAAGGCACCCGGCTACGGGGATCGCCGCAAGGAGATGCTGCAGGATATCGCCATCCTCACCGGCGGCACTGTTGTCAGCGAGGAGGTCGGGCTGGAGCTGAAGGCCGCCACCATGGAGGTGCTGGGCCGTGCCAAGCAGGTGAAGGTCACCAACGAGAACACCATTATTGTCGGCGGCGCCGGCAAGCCTGACGACATCAAGGCTCGGGTGGGTCAGATCAAGGCCCAGGTGGCGGAGACCACTTCCGACTATGATCGTGAGAAGCTGCAGGAGCGGCTGGCCAAGATGGCCGGCGGCGTGGCCGTCCTTCGCGTAGGCGCTGCCACGGAGACCGAGATGAAGGAGAAGAAGCTCCGCATTGAGGACGCCCTGAACGCCACCCGTGCCGCCGTTGAGGAAGGCATCGTGGCCGGCGGCGGCACCGCCTACGTCAATGCAATCCCCGCCGTGGAAAAGCTGCTCAAGACCAGCGAGGGTGATGAAAAGACCGGCGTGCAGATTGTTATCGCAGCCCTGACCGAACCCGCCCGTCAGATCGCCGCCAATGCTGGTGTGGACGGCTCTGTGGTACTGGAGAAGATCAAGGAGTCTGGCAAGTCCGGCTATGGCTATGACGCCTATACCGAGACCTACTGCGACATGGTCAAGTCCGGCATTGTGGACCCGACCAAGGTGACCCGTTCCGCACTGGAGAACGCCGCTTCCATTGCGGCTGTGCTGTTGACCACCGAGGCCCTGGTGGCCGACAAGCCCGAGCCTCCCGCGCCCGCACCCGCTGCTCCCGATATGGGCGGCATGTACTAAGGAAATAATCAGCAAGGCCCCGCCGATTTTCGGCGGGGCCTTTTTTGTGCCAGGAGCTGTTTGGAAAATATACGTAAAAAATTCTACAATAACCTGTTCAAAGTTGAAAAGATGTTATATAATGTAAAAAAACATAAACATCACATACTGATGGGAAAAGAGATGGAATGAGATGAAGCTGAGCATGTCGGGACAGAGTACACAGGTGTCTGAACGGCTGTATGTGGATGTGACGATGTTGGGCAGCTTTTCCGTCTGCCGGGGAGAGGAGCGGATCGGCGACGAAAACAGTCATTCCAGAAAGCTGTTCGGTGTGCTGGGATATCTGATTCTCAACCGGAAGCGCCGGGTGAGCCAGAGCGAGCTGATCGACCTTCTCTGGGATGATGACAGTGATGCCAACCCCGTCAACGCACTGAAAACGCTTCTCTATCGAATTCGCCAGATGCTCCTGCCGCTCTTTCCGGAGGGGATTGCTCCAATCCTCTCCAACCGCGGCGGATACATCTGGAATGCCCAGATTGAATGCCGGGTAGATATTGATTTCTTTGAGGCGCTCAGCAGCCGGTGCGCGGATACCAGACTGGAGGCAGAGTCTCGACTGCAAAGCGGCAGAGAGGCTCTGGGACTTTACCGAGGGGAATTTATGTCGAAGATGGGGCGCCAAATGTGGGTAATCCCAATAGCGGTGCGTCTGCATAACCTGTATCTGGAGACTGTTTTGTCCTGCGCGGCGCTGCTAGAGGAGAAAAAGGAATACACCGGCATGGAGGAGTTGACCGCCAGAGCGATTCAGGTGGATCCGCTGGATGATCGGGTTTGCTGCGCGCTGCTGCGGGCCTTGGTTCGGCAGGGAAAGGATTCCGCAGCCCTCAGCCAATATGAAAAAACCACCGAGCTGCTTTACCGCAGCCTGGGGGTTCGGCCTTCGGAGGAGCTCCAGGAGGTCTATCGGGAGATCATGGCCAGCCAGCAGGCGCTGGAGACCGATTTGGAGATTATTCAGGAGCAGCTGAGGGAGACTGCCCGCCGGCCGGGCGCCTTTGCCTGCGAGTACGGTTTTTTTCGTGAAATCTACCGGCTGGAATCTCGCCGCAGTGTTCGCAGCGGGATCTGCATTCATGTAGCCCTTATTACCGTCACCAATACGGACGGCTCCATCCCTCAGCTGGAGGCGCTAAATGCTACCATGGAGCGGCTCCAGACCACCCTGACTGAGAGCCTGCGCCAGGGGGATGTGGTGTCCCGATACAGCGCTGCCCAGTATGTGGTTCTTCTCTCCGGCGCTAATTTTGAGGACAGCATTATGGTCATGGAGCGAATCTTATCTAATTTTCGGACACGGTACCGCACGATTCGTCTCAAATTGTCTTATAAGGTCAGGGAGCTAAACTGAAGTGAGATGGAAACTAGCAGCGGGACTGCTGGCGGCGGCACTCCTTGTGGTGCTGGCGGCGGTTGTTCTGCCCCGGCAGGCCCCGCCAGAGGAGCCTGTGGAGACGCCCGCGTTGGAGATGACGCCTGCGCCTGTTCCAGCCACGCCAACACCGGAAGAGACACCGGTGCCCACGCCTGCCGTACAGACCTATCAGCCCGGAGAAGTTGTGGATGGAATAAAGGTGGGGAGCTGGACGGTTACCGCGGAGAGAAAGGCCTACAAGGATGAGGAGCTGCGCCTGATTATCCCGGCACTGGACGTGGATATTCCGGTATTGGACGGAACCGACGCGGACACTCTGCTGCGGGGGGTGGGACTCTATGAATATGCCCAACTGCCCGGGGAGGGAAATCGAAACGTCTCGATTGCCGGACACCGCAACGGCCTAAAAAACGGGCGCATCACAGATAATATGCCCTTTTACTATCTGGATACTCTTGAAGCGGGGGACTATCTCTACCTCTCCGATTCAGAACATTTGTATCGCTATTTGTTTTCCAGCGCCACAGTAGTGAAGCCCAATGAGTGGAGCGTAATTGCAGCTACCGGAAACAGCTGCCTGACCCTGACCACTTGCACGCCCATCGGCGTGGCTGACCACAGGTTGGTGATCCGGGGGGTGCTGGATCAGATTCTGCCGACAGAAGATACCGCCGGATTGCCTACAAAGGAGGAACCTGCATGAAAAAGAGAAGTATTTTGATTCCCGCTCTGGCTGTGGCCACGGCGCTGTCTTTATCTTGGGCGGTGACCGGAACTGCTGCTGGGACGCTTCCTGCCCGGGCAGAGGTCAAGCAGGGCGTGAGCGTCTATTCCAACAGTAAAGGAGAGGTAGATGCTTCCAATCTGTCCGAGGGCTACCTGTTCCTGCGCTACACCGGCGGAAAAAGCGTGCGCATCAAGGTCCAAATCATCAAGCAAAACGGAGTGACCTACACTTACGATTTGAACAATGCCGGGCAGCGGGAGACCTATCCGCTCACCGAAGGGAACGGAAACTATACGGTGAAAATCCTGGAAAACACCACAGAGAACCGTTATGCCCAGGCTTATGCCTGTACCCTGTCGCTGACACTCCGGGACCCCATGGCGCCGTTTCTCTATTCCAATCAATTTGTCAACTATACCGCCGACTCGGCCACAGCGGTCAAGGCGGAACAGTTGACGGCTGGAGTGCAGGACACACTGGGAAAAGTGGGCGCGGTTTTTAACTTTGTGGTGGACAACTTCACCTATGATTCCCAACGGGCCGCCACGGTCCAAAGCGGCTATCTGCCCAATGTGGATCAGGTGCTGGCGGAGAAAAAGGGGATCTGCTTTGACTATGCCGCCGTGATGACCGCCATGCTTCGCAGTCAGGGAATTCCCTGCAAGCTTGTGGTGGGCTATGCCGGGACAGTCTATCACGCTTGGATCAGCGCCTATTCTGAAGAGACTGGCTGGATGGAGGGGATTATCTATTTTGACGGTGTGAGTTGGACGATGATGGATCCCACCTTTACCTCCGGCGGAAAGCGCAGTCAGTCCATTTTGGACTATGTGACCAATCCATCCAACTATCAGCAGAAATACGCCTATTGAGCGGATGCCACAGCCGGGGCACCTGTGTGCCCATTTTTGGGAGAGGGGAGAGCGGACCCATGCCGAAACGATTGACAGAGGAGGAGCGCTCATCCCTGAGCTGGGAGCTGTCTCGGCTGTACGGGGCCGGACTGAGTTGGCCGGACAGCGTAACACTGTTGGCCGGACAGAAGTCCAGCATCGCACTGACCGAAACGCTGCAGGAGTTGGGGAGAGCGCTGAACGAGGGAGCGGATCTGGCGGGAGCCATGGCCGAGACCGGGCGTTTTCCCCCGGAATATCTGCGGCAGATTGAGTTGGGGCAGGTTTCCGGGCGGCTGGAGCAGGTGCTGTCAGCCTTGGCGGACTATGACCGCCGGGAGGGTGAAACTCACGCCGCCCTTCGGAGGACAGTGACCTATCCGTTGACTATGATTGCCCTGATTGGTGCAATCTTTTTTTTCCTGGCCTGGCGGATTCTTCCTATTTTTTTCCGGGCCTTTACCCAGATGGGTGTAACCGGAGTAAGCGAGGGGGGACGGGTGCTTCTCATGGGCCTGTCGGTTAGCTGCGCCGCTACGGCGCTGCTCCTTCTGGGATGGTTCCGCCGGGGCGGGGGGCTGAGGTTCTTTGGCCATGGAAAGGTGGGATTGGCGGCCGCGCGGGCTCGGTTTGCCTCTGCAATGGCACTGATGCTGCAAAGCGGTATGGCGCTGGACGAGAGCGCGGAGCGCTGTGCGGCCCTTTTAGAGGACGGCCCTCTGTCTGACTCAATGGGAAGATGCCGAACCGCGATGGAGCGGGGGGAGGAGTTCCCGAAAGCGGTGGAGGCCGCCGGCCTTTTGGATTCCTTTCAGAGCGGCCTTTTGGCAGCGGGTTTTCGTTCAGGAGACTTTGCCGGGACGCTGACGGAAATTTCCAATCGCTGTTCCCGGCAGGCAGAAGAGCGGTTGGAAAATAACTTGGGGCGGTTTGAGTATGGATTGGTTCTTTTCCTCTGCGTTGCGGTGGCCGCTCTTTTGCTGACGGTGATGCTTCCCCTGGCGCAGATGCTCACCGCCTTGGGGGGGTGAGCCGTGACGGGCCGCAGAAGCCGGTGGATTCCGGCGGCAGTCCTGTTGGCGGGAGCCTTGGCGGCGGGGGCAGCGGTGGAATTGGCCATTGCTCCCGCGGCCGAGCGTGAGAGCCGGAAGATGGTGGAAACTGCCGTCCGCCGCTCGGCTGTTGAGTGCTACGCGATCGAGGGGGCCTACCCACGTTCTCTGCAGGATCTGCGGGATCGGTATGGCCTGTCGGTGGATGAGACGCGTTGGATGGTGGATTATCGCTATCTGGCGGACAATTTGTCGCCGGACATTGCCGTGCTGCCTAGATCGTGACCGGAGGGAGGGAGTCCTGTGAGCAGGGATCAAACCGAGCTGCCCAGCCTGGCGCTATGCGCCCTTTTTGCTGTACTGGCCCTGGGTCTGACCTTGCTGGCCGGCGGGGTTTACCGACAGTGTACAGCTCAGGCTGAGCAGAACAGCACTGGCCGCACCGCTCTTTCCTACGTGACCAATCAGCTTCGCCGGAGCGACCGGGCCGGGGCGGTAGAGGTGATGCCCTTTGGCGGCGGAGACGCCTTGCGGCTGGAGCAGGAGGAGGGCTATGAGTTGCTGCTCTATTGTTACAACGGCCAGTTTCGAGAGCTTTACGCAGCGACGGATTCCGGGGCGGAGCCCACGGACGGGACAGCGCTCTTTCCAATGGAGACTATGACGGTGAGCGCCCGGGGCAGCCGCATCGACCTGACGTTTACTTCCTCGGACGGTGACGAGTGGGAGACTGGTGTGTCTTTGCGCTGTGAGGAGGGAGAACGGTGAGGGGCGGGCGGGTCCGGCTGCTGGAGCTGGTGCTGGATCTGTGTGTCTTTGCGGTATGTGCCCTCATCTGCGTTCTGCTGCTGGTTCAGGCCGGAACCACGAGCGGGGAGAGCGCTCGCCTGACCCGGGCGGTCTATTTGGCACAGACTTTGGCTGAGGACTGGAAGATGGGAGAATCTGACCCCGGGACGGCAAAGGATGCGGAGCTGATCGGTGAGGTCCGGGAGACGGGAGACGGATCGGCGGAGGTCATCGTAACTTGGAACGGGGAAACGGTCTACACCATTGGGGAGGTTCGGCGGGGTGAGAGCTGAAAAGAGATTTTTTGCCGGCGCTGGGATTGGTCTTACCAGCATCTTTACCGTGCTACTGGTAATGGTGCTGTCGGTATTTACCGCGTTGTCGCTCTTCACAGCCCGGGCGGATGAACGGCTCAGTCGGGCCAATGCCGACGCGGTGAATGCATATTATGCCGCAGACGCCCGAGCCTGTCAGATTGAGGCGGACTTTGCCATCAGCGGCGAGGCCGCGCGGGTGGAGACCATTCCCATGACGGAGATCCAGTCCCTTCGAATCCATCTACGGCGAGCCCCGGACGGCTCGGTGGAACGGTTGGAGTGGCGGACCGTGCGGGCGGAGAAGACCGGGGACACCGATACCCTGCCGGTGTGGAACGGTACCGGACTGCCGGGTGCGTAAGGTGTGCCGTACGGCAGGCCCCGCGGGGAAGTAAGGCCAATGGCCCCAAACGGGAGGAAAAAATGGAACTGACGGAAATTTTAGCACGGGCGGTGAGAGAAGAGGCCTCGGATATTCTTCTCATTGCCGGCTTGCCAGTGACCTATAAAGTGAATGGGGAGCTTCGCCGGGAGGGGGAGCGGCTGCCCGCCCAGGAAACCGGGGCGCTGACCGAGGCCCTGTACCGGCTGGCTGACCGGGATATCGGCCCCTTCCAGAACACGGGGGACGACGACTTTTCCTTTGCGATTCCGGGGCTGAGCCGCTTCCGGGTCAATGCTTTGCGCCAACGCAATTCCATGGGCGCGGTCATACGGGTGGTGGCGTTTCATCTGCCTCAGCGGGAGAAGCTGCACATCCCTGAAAATGTCCTGCGCTTTGCGGCCTGCCCCAGGGGAATGATTCTCTTTACCGGGCCGGCCGGCTGCGGCAAGACGACTACCCTGGCATGCATCGTGGATCTTATCAACAATACGCGCCAGGCACACATTGTTACCATAGAAGACCCAATTGAGTACCTTCACCAGCACCGAAAGAGCGTGGTGACACAGCGGGAGCTGCATACCGATACCCAATCCTACTCCGCAGCTCTTCGGGCTGCACTGCGGGAGGCTCCCAATGTGATCCTGCTGGGTGAGATGCGGGATGTGGAGACTATTCAGGCTGCTGTTACGGCTGCGGAGACGGGACATTTGGTGATCTCTACGCTCCACACGGTGGGGGCGGTGAACACGGTGGACCGCATTGTGGATGCCTTTCCCCCGGAGCAGCAGTACCAGATTCGGACTCAGCTGGCCATGGTTTTAGAGGGCGTGGTGTCTCAACAGCTGCTGCCTGCCCTGGACGGTACGCTGTACCCGGCTTTTGAAGTGATGACGGTCACCGGAGCGGTGAGGAACATGATTCGAGAGGGAAAGACGTTCCAGCTGGGAGCGGTGATCGACAGCGGTTCCGCCCAGGGAATGATATCTATGGACCAGAGCATCTTGAGGCTGATGCGGGATGGGTTGATCTCGGAAGAGACGGCGCTGCGCTATGCGGTAAACGTGGATGGTATGAAGCGCAGTCTCAAGGGGGGAAAATGATATGACACAAAAAGAGCAAAATGGCCTGTTTCGGATCTGTGTGGATCAGGAGAGCGGCGGTCGGGTATACAGCTGCCGGCTGGAGGACCCCTTTTTCTTTGCCGACCTGGGTGATCTGATGCTGAAATTGGAGCGTGTTTTGGAGGCCCAGGACTATCCTCAAGCTGCCCAGATGATTCGCACATTTCGGGAGGATGAAAAGCGGCCGGCACATCACGGGATCCCCGCGGGAGGCATGTCCTGGGAGACCGTGCAGGAGGCTTTGGGAGCGCGCCTGACTTTTGAGCTGGTGATCCTTTCCAGACTCAGTGCTACCTGGCAGGGATATGTCCAGTGGAGTGACGACAGCCACACCGACTTTAAAAATGATTTGAGCTTTTTATCCGCCGTAGCGGAGAAGTTGGGGCTATAAGTTCTGGAGCACCGTTCGCCGAGTGGAGGAGACGAGGGAACGGGAAAAGCAACTGCGTAAATTTTATAAGAGAACCAACCGAAAAGGCTCACCGGCTGTAACTTACAGCTGGTGAGCCTTTTTACTTTACATGTTTTTGACTTATATTGCTATAAAATAAGCGGTGTTTGCCTATTCTTGTTTTTAGTATTGCAAAAAAACCGGCGTTTAGACTATACTCAGGCTACACACAGAGAGGGAAATCGTTCAGAATGCAAGAAAAATAATATGTGCCCTAAAGGGAGGAAGGCAAAAAAGAGAGAGGCAACCATAATTACGTACAACAAGGAGATTTCACCAACTTGCTCACAAATTGAAAGGAGACCTCATGAAAAGATTTCTTGCTTTGCGTGTGCCGACCCCAAAGATTGATGTTGCCCTGATTCATGCCCAGATGGCCAGCCCAGACGGCACGGTCCGAATCTCGGGCGCACCGTTTCAGGATTTGGATATTGCTATGGCAGCGGAGCATACCATTGTTTCCTGCGAAGAGATCGTGAGCAATGAAGAAATTCGCCGCCATCCGGAGCTCAACTCTTTGACAGGGCTGTGTGTGGAAGCGGTAGTAGAGACGCCGCGAGGGGCGCATCCATCTCAATGTTTCGGCTGCTACGACTATGATGGCATGTTTTATGGGATGTACGATCAGGGCAGCCGAACCCAAGAGGAGTTTGACGGGTTCCTCAAGGAGTATGTGGCTGACTGCCCCACCCACAGCGACTATCTGGACAAGATCGGCGCAGCCCGCCTGTTGAATTTAAACGTCAAGCCGGGATATGGCTATGTGCCCGGCCTGAAGCGCCGATAAGGAGGAATGGGTGATGGAATGGACTGCAAAACAAATGATGGCGGTGGCGCTTGCCCGGCAGATTGAGGATGGGAAGACCTATATTATTGGTACGGGCCTTCCCCTGATTGGGGCAGCACTGGCCAAGAACACCCATGCGCCCAACGCCCACCTGATCTTTGAGACGGCCCTTTTTGAGGGGAATCCCCAGGAGGTTCCTACCAGTGTCTCCGATTTGCGGATCAACTACGGGGCTTCTGTACTGTGGCCGCAGACCCGCTATTTCGGGTTTCAGGCGCTGGCCGCCAGAACCGGCAAAATCTCGGCCGGTTTTTTGGGCGGCGCCCAGATCGACCCCTACGGGAACCTGAATTCCACCAGTATTGGAGACTATGATCATCCGCAAACACGATTCACCGGCTCCGGCGGTGCCAATGGAATTGCGACCTATTGTGATACTATTATTATAATGAAGCACCAAAAAAGACGGTTTACCGAACATGTGGATTATATCACCAGTCCCGGCTGGGTGGACGGCCCGGATGGGAGAAAAAAGGTTGGGCTGCCTTCCGATAAGGGGCCCAGGGCAGTGGTAACCGAACTTGGGATCCTGGGCTTTGACGATGAAACCCGGCGTATGTATTTGCCTGAGTATTTTCCAGGTACTACACCGGAGCACATTCAGGCGAACACCGGCTTTGAGCTGGATATATCCAGAGCGACACAGGCACTTCCCCCTGAAGCGGAAGTGCTGGATGTTCTGATCCGCAAAGTAGATCCCATGCGAATTATGATATAGGAGGATTGCCATGTCGCCCTTTAATTACCTTGGCGTGATCATGGTACTTGTCCTGATCATCGGCGTTGGAATTTACTCTGGACGTAAAGTCAGCTCCGCAGCTGATTTTGCCACAGGAGGCGGCCGGTCCGGCCCTTGGATGATCTGTGGGACCATCATGGGCGCGCTGGTCTCCAGCCAGGCCACCATTGGCACCGCACAGCTTGCCTTTCAGTTTGGCGCGGCAGCCTGGTGGTTTACGCTTGGCTCCGGAATTGGCTGTTTCATTTTAGCAATTTTTTATGTTAAGCCGCTTCGCCGCAGCGGATATACTACATTGATGGGAGTGATTGACCGGGAATATGGTCATACAGTGGAGTACGCCGGCTCTATCCTCAGCTCAATTGGAATCTTCATCTCGGTTTTGGCCCAAATGGTGGCCTGTACCGGACTGCTTACCGTCATTTTTCCAATGCCATTGCCTGCCGCCGCGATGCTTTCTGCCGCTTTTATGGCGGTCTATGTGGTGTTCGGGGGAGCCTGGGGGGCTGGGATTGGCGGTATCGTAAAACTCATTCTCCTCTACGTGGCATGTATTGCAGGACTGGTGGCGGTTCTGCAGGCCTCCGGTGGGTTGAAAGGATTGATTTCAAGTTTGAATGGTGCCCTGGTTGGAACGCTGCCGGGGCAAATGTCGGGGATCGCAACGGTTGGGGATGTGTCCGCACACTATGCAAGTCTAACGGCCAGAGGAACCGCAAAAGATATTGGATCGGGCGTTTCTCTCTTGTTGGGCGTTCTCTCTACGCAGACCTATGCTCAGGCGATCTGGTCCGGACAGAGCGACGCAGATGCAAAAAAAGGGGCGCTTCTGGCGGCAGGGCTCATTCCCCCCATTGGCATTGCCGGAATCTGCGTTGGAATTTTTATGCGAGGGCATTATATTACTCAGGCTGAGGCGGAGACCCTGATCGCCGCAGGGAAAAGTCTACCGGAGGGGATGGGCATTCTGGCGTCGACGATTCAGGTGTTTCCTGCCTTCGTGGTAAACCATCTGCCGGTCCTCTTTTCCGGAATTATTTTGGGAACGCTGCTCATTACCGTGGTGGGAGGAGGAGCTGGGCTCTCCCTGGGTGTGGCAACAATTATGGTAAATGACATTTACAAAAAAGTATCTAAAAAGCTGGAGCCCACATCCGCTGTGTTGCTTTCCACCCGCGTGACCATTCTTGGAGTCCTGGCCATTTCAGCGGCCATTGCCTGCCTGGTCCCCTCTGCTACAATCAACGATTTTGGATTTCTCTCAATGGGACTTCGAGGAGCGGTTGTCTTTGCCCCACTGACCTGTGCACTGTTTTTCCCCGGCCGGGCAAGTCCGCGTTTTGCACTGTTGGCAACCATTTGTGGTCCGTTGTGTACGCTCTTTGGCAAGATAATTGCCCTCCCAATAGACCCGCTGTTTCTGGGTGTCGGTACTGCAGGAGTTTTCATGGCGCTTGGTATGGCCGCAGGGGCAAATCAGACCGCTGTACGGCGGCATTGACACAAGAATAAAGGCGTGGCGGAGCAACATAAAAGACGCCCCCGGTTGTATTGATTGTACAACCGGGGGCGTTTTTTTGGCCTTTTACTGGGAGTCGGCAGGGGGCTCTTTGCCGTCTTCGGAGGGCCGAATGGAATCCACCGGCTCACTCACCATATGGATGCTTTGGGCGGGAGGCTCATCTCCGGCGGGGATCTGCGGCGCTGCCGTTTTGGAAGGCAGACCGTAGTTATCCACAGCCTCCGGGTCTTTGCCCTCCAGAATAGCCATCATCTCCTGACCAGTAATGGTCTCCTTCTGGAGCAGGTAGCCGGCCACTTTGTCCAGCATCTCCCGGTCACCCAAAAGAATCTGTTTGGCCTCGGCATGGCACTGCTCCAGGATTTCCTTAACTTCCCGATCTACAATGGCGGCGGTGTCCTGGGCACAGTTGAGACCCATAGAGCCATCCAAGAACTGGTTTTGCACGGTGGCTAGCCCCATGACGCCGAAGGAGTCGCTCATGCCAAACATGGTTACCATCTTTCGAGCCACATCGGTGGCCCGTTCAATGTCGTTGGAGGCGCCGGAGGTCATAGTGCCAAAGACGATCTCTTCAGCGCTCCGGCCACCCAGCAGAGTGCGGATCTCGGTGAGCAGGTCCTCACGGGTCATGAGGAACTTCTCCTCCTCCGGCAGCTGCATGGTGTAGCCAAGAGCCCCCATGGTGTGGGGAACGATGGTGATCTTACTCACGGGCTGAGCATTTTTTTGGCGAGCGGCCACTAGAGCGTGGCCCACCTCGTGGTAAGCGGTCATCCGCTTTTCCTGTTCTGTTAGGACAGTGCCCTTCTTCTCGCTGCCAGCGATGACCATCTCAAAGGAGGCAAGCAGATCCTCCTGATTGACCGCCTTGCGGCCTTTGCGCACGGCCCGGAGGGCAGCTTCGTTGACCAGGTTGGCCAAGTCGGCGCCCACACAGCCGGCAGTGGCCTGGGCAATTTTTTCCAAATTGACATCGTCGCTCAGGCGAATGTTTCGGGTGTGGACCTGAAGGGTGGCCAGACGTCCGGCCAAATTGGGGCGATCCACGGTGATCCGCCGGTCAAAGCGGCCGGGCCGCAGCAGGGCCTTGTCCAACACCTCAGGGCGGTTGGTGGCGGCCAGGACAATGACACCCTTGGTGGGGTCAAAGCCATCCAGCTCGGCCAGAAGCTGGTTGAGAGTCTGCTCGCGTTCGTCGTTGCCGCCCATGCGGTTATCACGGCTCTTGCCGATGGTGTCGATCTCGTCAATGAAGATGATGCAGGGGGCCATCTTGGCGGCCTCTTTAAAGAGGTCTCGCACCCGGGAGGCACCCACGCCCACGAACATCTCCACAAAGTCGGAGCCGGAGATGGAGAAGAAGGGAACGCTGGCCTCGCCGGCCACAGCTTTGGCCAGCAGGGTCTTGCCGGTGCCGGGGGAGCCTACCAGCAGTGCACCTTTGGGAAGTTTGGCGCCGATCTCGGTGTATTTTTGCGGATTGTGGAGGAAATCAATGATCTCTTCCAGAGACTCCTTGGCTTCGTCCTGACCGGCCACATCCTTAAAAGTGATACCGGTAGTTTTTTCCACATACACCTTGGCGTTGGCTTTGCCCACACCGCCCAGACCGCCCATTCCGCCCATCTTGCTGGACATGGAGCGGAACAGCAGGTACATCAGACCCACCATCAGCACGGTGGGAAGGAGATAGGCAGCCAGGAAAGAGACGATGGGGGAAAGGGGCTCTTCATATTTAGGGCCGTAGTTGGTGACGCCGTGCTCTTCCAGCAGATCAATCAAGTCGTCGTCCAGAATAGTGTTGGGAACGGCACAGTAGTAAGTCAGCTGTGTGTTCTGATCCGATCCGCCACTCAGAAAGTCCTTGGCCTGATCAATGGGGGGGAGGGTGGTGGGGGCGGAGGACTCGGCCGATTCGGCCCAGCCGCCCTCAGGGTCCTTGTCGGGCGAGGCTACGTTGCCGGCATTGTCCACCTTGGGATAGATAACGTACTTGTCAGAGGCCATCACCACCTGGGAGACCTTGTCGTCAGCCACCATCTGGCGAAACTCACCGTAGCTGATTTCCTTGGTATTAGCCTGCTTGGCCATAGAAGTGGCATAGTTAAAGAATACGGTAATGACCAATGCCCAGAGGACAATGGAAAACAGAGCCATGACGTTCTTCGGATTTTTTTTCGAACCGCCGGAGTGGTTGGAATTATTTTGATTGGGCACACAAAAGCCCCCTTTATTCAGAATTCAGTTTGCATCATAACATACCAAGGGCGAAATTACAAGGAAACGGCCCGTAAACTTTCTATGAATTGCGGTTTTCCGGCAAAAAAGCGAGGGGTAAAAAGGGGAACTTTCTCTTTCCCTTTTTCCGCTGATATGCTATACTAAATTCCAATTGGAAACAAGCGAAAGGCGGGACGGAAATGGCGGAAAAACGGCAGGACTGGAAAGAGCGGCAGGAGGCGTCCGACGGCATCATCGAAGGACGCAATGCGGTGACAGAGGCCCTCCGGGCCGGGACGCCCATCGACAAGGTATACCTTGCCCGGGGGGAGACCGACGCCGCTCTGGGCCACATCGCCGCCAAGGCCCGGGAGCGTGGGATCGCGGTGGTGGACTGCGACCGGCGGAAGCTGGACAGCATGAGCGTGACCCACTCCCATCAGGGGGTCATCGCTGTGGCCGCCGTACGGGAGTACGCCGAAGTGGAGGACATCCTGAAGGCGGCCGCCGACCGGGGGGAGCCACCCCTCATCGTGGTGTGCGACGAGCTTTCCGATCCCCATAATTTGGGCGCGGTGATCCGGACTGCGGAGTGTGCCGGAGCCCACGGAATCATTATCCCCAAGCGGCGCTCCGCCGGACTCACTGCCGTGGTGGCCAAGACCTCGGCGGGGGCGGTGTCTTATGTGCCGGTAGCCCGGGTGGCCAACCTCACCACCTGCCTCAAGGAGCTGAAGGAGGCTGGGGTGTGGGTCTTCGGCACCGCCGCCGACGCTGACCGGGCCATTTATGACGCAGATCTGAAGGGGCCGGCGGCCATCATTATTGGTTCCGAGGGGGACGGGATGAGCCGCCTGGTGGCAGAGAACTGCGACTTTTTGGTCTCCATTCCCATGAAGGGACAACTCAACTCTCTCAATGCCTCTGCGGCTGCGGCCATCCTCCTTTACGAGGCGGTGCGTCAGCGCATGGGCTGAGCCGGACTGCGGCTCTATTTTTTCCGAACACAGGTGATCTCATGTCAAAACGCAGGGACGACGACGAACTGAATCAGGACGGCGGCTATTCCCTGGAGGAGATATTGGCTGAATTTGGCTCCGGGAAGGACAGGCCGGAAAGCGGTGAAGAGGCTCCGCCGGTGGTGGAGGACCAATCTAAACCGGAGCGGCGGGATTGGCGGGAGGACACCATTCCATTTCCCGTTCACCCCAGACAGCCGGATATTTCCCCAGCCGGATCCCCCCTCGGGGCGGTGACAACTTTTCCAGGTCCTGCCCAGGACACGGGAGGGGAGGAATTGGCTCCGCTGTCTAACGGTGAACGGGTGTCGGTGCTGCCGAAAGAGGAACAGCCCACGCCGGAGCCAGACGGTGAGATGGGGGAAAGCGTCTCGGACGAGACGAAGGTGCTCGAGTTTCCAACTGTCCAACCGGACAATCTGGTGACAGCCGGGATTGACAAGCTGCGCCGCAAGGCCGATGAATTTGCAGGGCATATGTATGAGGAGGAAGGGATCGAGGACGACGAGGGCCTCCGCCGGGCGGAGGAACTCATCCCCGGTGTGGATGAAGAGGAAGAGTCGCCGGCTCCGGGGCGGAAGCCCCGCCGGACGCTGCCTCCTGCGCCGGATATTCCGCCTGCGGATTTGGCTCGGCGGTATACCAAGGGCCTTAAATCCATGCGGTTCCGGACCACACTGCTCTTTTTTCTCCTTTTCCCTCTCCTCTATCTCACTCTGGCAGAGGCTTTTCCGCTGCCCATTCCCACGCCTCTGGCGGCGAGCGGGGTGCTGCGCTGCTATACTCTGGCAGCGTTTCAGGCCGCGGCCATGATTTTGGGGGCGGATGCTCTGATTAAAGGCCTGGCCCGGCCTTTCCAGTTTCGGATGGGCATGGACACTCTGGCGGCGCTGGCCAATGTGGCCGTTTTTGCAGATGCCCTTACCCTGCCCGCCCTGACCGGAGGGGAGCTTCACCGTCAGCCCTTCTGCTTGGCGGCCGTTTTGACGCTCTGGTGCGCTGCATTGGGGAACTTTTACAAGCGGCGGGGACAGCGGATGGCCTGTCGTACGGCAGCCTCTGCTTCCGAACCTTATCTGGTTACCAGGGATGAGGGAAAGTGGAACGGTCGGGACACCTATGTGAAGTGGTCCGGACCGGTTGTCGGCTTTGGCAGCCAGGTCCAGGGAGAGGACGGGGCCGAGCGGGTCTACCGCACGGCTGCGCCACTGCTTCTGTTGGCCTGCGTCCTCTTTTCCTTGATTTCCTCCTTGGGGCGCAACCGTCCCCAGGACATCCTATGGTGCCTGTCGGCGACCCTGTCTGCCTCGGCATCACTGTCTGCCACCTTATGCTTTGGCCTGCCCTGGCGGAAGCTCTCCACCCGGCTTGCGAAGTCCGGGGCGGCACTGGCGGGCTGGGAGGGCGTGGTCAACACCACAGGCACCTCCAATATTCTGCTCACAGACGGGGATCTTTTTCCGCCGGGCGCGGTTTCTCTGAATGGGGTCAAGGTCTATGGGGAGTTTTCTGTGGAGAAGGTGGTGGCCGACACGGCTACCGTCCTCCGGGATGGCGGGTGCGGACAGGAGAAGGTGTTCAGGGACCTGCTCCGTGCCCAAGGGGGGACTTACCGCCGGGGTGAGGACTTCACCGCTTATGAAGGCGGAGGCTTTTCCGAGACCATCCGGGGCCAGCAGGTACTGGTGGGATCGGCGGCCTTCATGACCCTGATGGAGGTGGCTCTCCCGCCCGGACTCAACGTAAAAAATGCTGCCTTTTGTGCCATCGATGGGGATCTGGCGGGCATCTTCGCTCTTAATTACCACTTGCCGGGGGCGGTACCAGAGGCGCTGGACGCCTTGATCCGTAACCACATTGCCCCTGTATTGGCCACCAGGGACTTTAACCTGATCCCATCCATGCTCCGCCAGCGCTTCAAGCTGCCGGTGGAGCGGATGGAGTTTCCTTCGGTGGAGCGACGCCGGGAGCTGTCTGAACCGGATCAGGAGCACTCTGACACTTTGGCCGCCGTGCTCTGCCGGGAAGGAGTAGGCCCCTATTCCGAGGCGGTGGTGGGGGGCCGGCGGCTTCGCGCTGCGGTGCGGCTGTCCGCAGTGCTGACCTGTCTTGGCTCTCTGGCGGGCGCACTGCTGGCATTTTACCTCACCTTTATAGCGGCTTATGATTCCCTGACCCCGGTAAATCTCACGGTATTTCTGATCATGTGGCTGGTGCCCACCCTCCTGATTTCCGGCTGGGTGAACCAATATTGAGGTCGAAGGCTGACGCTTGACAGCGTTCCGTTTTCGTGGTATAGTTTGCCCGTATATTGGCAAAGACGGAGATCGACCCGTTGGCGGCGGTCAGAGAGGGGCACACTTCGGTGTAAGTGCTCTCCGTGACGCAGCGGCGACACCACTCCAGAGCCGCCTGTGAAACAAGCAGGCCGGGGTCAGCCCGTTACAGCTGTTTAACGAGCGGCGGCGCTTTTGAAAAAGGGCCGCAAGCAGGGTGGAACCGTGGAATACAACTTCGTATCCCACCCCTGAATTGATTCAGGGGTGGGATTTTTTGTCTTGCCCCCAAATTACAGGAGGAATTATCATGGCAGAAGAAAACAAAGAGTATACTTTTGAAAGCCCGGAATACCGGAAAACCTACTGGCATACCTGCTCTCATGTCCTGGCCCAGGCGGTGAAGCGCCTTTACCCCGAGGTGAAGCTGGCCATCGGTCCCGCCATTGAGGAAGGGTTCTATTACGATATGGACTCTCCCTTCCCATTTACTCCCGAGATTCTGGAGAAGATCGAGGGCGAAATGCGGAAGATCTGCAAGGAGAAGCTGAAGCTGGAGCGCTTTGAGCTGCCCCGGATCGAGGCCATTCGGTTTATGGAGGAGAAGGGTGAGCCCTACAAGGTGGAGCTCATCAACGACCTGCCTGAAGACGCCGTCATTTCTTTCTACAAGCAGGGCGAGTTCACCGACCTGTGCGCCGGCCCTCATGTGGACTCTACCGGCCGCATTAAGGGCAACGGCATTAAGCTCACCGCCTGCAACGCCGCTTATTGGCGTGGAGATTCCAAGCGCCAGACCCTCCAGCGCATTTACGGCATCGCCTTCCCCAAGAAAGAAGAGCTGGACGCCTATCTGGCTCGCATCGAGGAGGCCAAGAAGCGGGATCACCGGAAGCTGGGCAAGGAGCTGGGCCTGTTTACCCTGCTGGATGAGGGCCCCGGCTTTCCCTTCTTCCTGCCAAAGGGCATGGTGCTCCGCAACACCCTGCTGGACTACTGGCGCCAGGTCCACAAAAAATACGGCTATGTGGAAATCTCTACCCCGATCATTTTGAATCAGGAGCTGTGGCACCGCTCCGGCCATTGGGATCATTACAAGAACAATATGTACACCACCGTTATTGACGGGGAGGACTACGCTGTCAAGCCCATGAACTGCCCCGGCGGTATGTTGGTTTATAAGACCGAGCCCCACTCCTACCGGGACCTGCCTCTGCGCATGGCTGAACTGGGCCTGGTCCACCGTCACGAGCTCTCCGGCGCGCTGCACGGCCTGTTCCGGGTGCGCTGCTTCACCCAGGACGACGCCCACATCTTTATGACCTGGGACCAGATGGAGGGTGAAATCCAGAATGTGGTCCGCCTGTTTGACGAGGTGTACTCCGTGTTTGGTCTGTCTTATCAGATCGAGGTGTCCACCATGCCCGAGGATCACATTGGAGAAAAGGAGACTTGGGATTTTGCCACCGAGACCCTGAAACGGGCCATCGAGCATATGGGCAAGGACTATGTCATCAACGAGGGCGACGGCGCCTTCTACGGCCCCAAGCTGGACTTCCATCTGGCCGACTCTCTGGGCCGTACCTGGCAGTGCGGCACCATCCAGCTGGATATGCAGATGCCCGAGCGCTTCGAGCTGGAGTATGTGGGTGAGGACGGGCAGAAGCACCGCCCCGTCATGATCCACCGGGTGGTGCTGGGCTCCATCGAACGGTTCATCGGTGTTATCACCGAGCACTTCGCCGGGGCTTTCCCGGCTTGGCTCTCTCCCGTACAGGTGAAGGTGCTCACCGTCACCGACCGGGCCGACGACTACGCCAAGGAAATCGCTGCGGGTCTGGACGCCCAGGGCTTCCGGTCCGAGGTAGACAATCGCAACGAGAAGATCGGCAAGAAGATCCGGGAGGCCCAGCTCCAGAAGATTCCCTATATGCTGGTGGTGGGAGACCGGGATATCGAGAACAAGACCGTTTCCGTGCGTCACCGCTCCGGAGAGGATCTGGGCGCTATGAGCCTGGATGCCTTTGCCGCAATGCTGAAGGCGGAAGTGGACAGCCAGGAAATTAAGTAAATCGATAAAAAGATTCCGCTCAACCCTGTGAGGTTGGGCGGAATCTTTCTATATCCAGACGTCAGTGAGAATGTATCTTAGGAAAAAGCCTGCCTCGGCCAAATTAAGGCGTCTCATCCGTTTGTGCAGGCAGTACCACTACTTTGATTTCCAATATCCGGCGGTGATCCACCTTGGTCACCGTTACATCCAGCCCGTCGGCCTGGAATCGGTCGCCTTCCTCGGGGACTCGGCCGATTTGCTCCATGACCCAGCCGGAGACCGTGTTGGCTTCGCACTCGCCCTTAAGGGTAAAGAGATCGTAGAGGTCGGTAAGAGCAGCATTGCAGGAGATGAGATAGCTGCCGTCGGGCTGCTTCTTGAACTCCTCAATGACTTCGTCGTGTTCGTCCCAGATCTCGCCAACCAGTTCCTCCACAATGTCTTCCAGGGTGCAAAGTCCCTCCGTGCCGCCGTATTCGTCCACCACTACCACCATATGGGCCTTGTTCTTCTGCAAAATGCGCATCAGATCGGAGATCTTGGTATTTCCCGTGGTGTAGAGAATGGGGGAGATAAGAGAGGAGACGTCGGTCTGCCCGTGGTAGCGGGCAGCGTGGAAATCCTTCTCGTGAATGACCCCAATAATATCGTCGATGTCCTCATGATAAACCGGCAGGCGGGAAAAGCCGCTCTCGGCAAAGGCTTTGGCAATCTCCTCCGTCGAGGCGTTGTCCTCCACCGCCACAATATCCACTCGGGGGGTGAGAATCTCCTGAACTTCCATGTCCCCAAACTCAATGGCGGAGCGAATCAGCTCGCTCTCATGACGGTTGAGCCCGCCTTCACTCTCGGCTTGATCAACCATGGTTACCAGTTCCTCTTCGGTGATGCCTTCGTCTGTGGGGGTGTGGAAGACCCTGGACAGCAGCTTCTTCCACTGGGCAAACAACCAGGCCAGAGGGGTGAAGAGGACCATCAGCACCCGCATGATGGGGGCGGCAAACATGGCAAAAGACTCGGAGCGGTCTTTAGCCAGACTTTTGGGGGAGACCTCGCCAAAGATTAGGATGACCACTGTGAGCACTACGGTGGACACCGTGGGTCCGTAAGCGCCCAGCAGTTTGATGAAGAGGGCTGCGGAGACGGTGGTGGCCGTAATGTTGACCACGTTGTTGCCGATGAGGATGGTGGTGAGGAGTTTGTCATAGCCTTCCTCCAGATCCAGAGCCAGTCGGGCTCGGCTGTCACCGCCGTCAGCCTTTGCCTTCAACCGGACGCGGTTGAGGGAAGTGAAAGCGGTCTCAGTGGCGGAGAAGAAGGCGCTGAAAGCGACTAAAACGACGATGGCACAGATCATTGCGATACTGGAACTGTCCATAAAGGGCAAATCACACTCCGTTTCATAATTCAAACATTTTGGGATAAACGCGCAAAAAGACAGTCCTACTCTCTCCAGTAAGACTGTCCAACATTCGCTTTCCTGATGTAATTGGGACTGGGCGGAGGTTCGTCCACGCGGGTTCACCGATCCTTTTTGTTATAGAAATTATGGATACTATATCATGCTCTCGGTAAAAAAGCAAGGGAAAAGATACTTTTACAATGCAATTTGGTAAATTATCTACTTGCGGTTGGGAAAAGACAGGTTTATAATAGGCCTAATAAACCAACCGCAAGGAGGCTGTTCAAGATGCAGGAATTTCCCGTGACCCGGGCTGCTGCCCTTAAGACCAAACCAGACCCCAAGACACTGGTGTTCGGCCGGACATTTACCGACCACATGTTCCTTATGAATTACTCGACCGGCAAGGGCTGGCACGACGGACGCATCGTTCCATATGGACCCCTTGTGCTGGAACCCTGTGCCATGGTTTTTCATTACGCACAGGAGGTCTTTGAGGGCCTGAAAGCCTATCGGACTCCCGACGGCGGCGTACAGCTGTTTCGGCCCATGGAGAATGCCAAGCGGCTGGCCGCTTCCTGCGAGCGGATGTGCATCCCAGCCATTGATCCCCAGACCGTCGTGGATGCGATTACTCAGCTGGTGAAGGTGGAGGCCGACTGGGTCCCCAATGAGTCGGGTACTTCCCTCTATATCCGTCCTTTTGTCATCGCCACTGACCCCACCCTGGGGGTCCATGCTTCCCATACCTACATTTTTGGCGTCATCTGCTGCCCTGTGGGAGCTTACTACGCAGAAGGCATTAACCCAGTGAAAATTTATGTGGAAGACGAGGATGTCCGGGCAGTCAAAGGCGGTACCGGCTACACCAAGTGCGGAGGCAATTATGCGGCTTCTATCCGGGCCGGCGAACGGGCTGAGGGGCAGGGTTATGCCCAGGTGCTGTGGCTGGACGGCGTCCACCGTAAATACATCGAGGAAGTGGGGTCTATGAACGTCATGTTCCAGGTGGACGGGACGGTGATTACCCCCGAGCTTACGGGCTCGGTGCTTCCTGGCATTACCCGCAAGTCCTGTCTGGATTTGCTCAAGTCCTGGGGGATTCCCTGTGAGGAGCGGCTGGTTACGGCCCAGGAACTCTTTGACGCTGCCGTCGCAGGCCGACTGAACGAGGCATGGGGCACCGGCACTGCAGCCGTAGTTTCGCCCATTGGCGAGATGGGGTGGGAGGACCGCCATGCCGTGGTCAACGGCGGAAAAATCGGTGCTCTGACCCAAAAGCTCTATGACACCCTCACCGGAATTCAGTGGGGGACCCTCCCCGATCCCTACGGCTGGACTGTGAAGGTCTGCTGAGGAAACGGCAAAAGCCCGTCGGACCTTTGGTCCGACGGGCTTTTTTAGTTGAACTTGTAAATATGCTGCGCTACATGATAGAGCTGCACCGAT
>JAYFPI010000023.1:0-115834 GCA_034927965.1 Pseudoflavonifractor sp. | reverse complement strand
GACGTGTGTCTGGCCATTATGAATACTCTCTACACCGAGACCGGTGATTCCAAATACCGCCCCTCTCTTCTCATGAAGAAGATGGTGCGGGCCGGCTATCTGGGCCGCAAGACCGGTAAGGGCTTCTACGACTATTCTAAGAAGTAATAAGCCCGGCCCAATACGGCGGGTCTGGGAGGCGTTCGCACGCCAATGACCGGAGCGCCCTGAAGAAGAAGTCCCAATGGGGGGGACGAGGGATTCTCTCGCGCATCCCGTGAAAATATCAATGGAGGAAGGTATCAATATGGATTTGCATCTGACCAAAGAGCAAGAAATGCTGCGCAAGATGTATCGTGATTTTGCGCAGAATGAAGTCAAGCCTCTGGCCGAAGAGGTCGACGAGGAGGAGCGCTTCCCCGAAGAGACCGTCAAAAAGATGGCCAAGCTGGGCATGATGGGCATCTATTTCCCGAAGGAATACGGCGGAGCCGGCGCGGACGTTCTGTCCTACGTCATGGCCGTCGAGGAGATGAGCAAGGTCTGTGGCACCACCGGCGTTATCATTTCCGCTCACACCTCCCTGTGCGCCGCGCCCATCTATGAGCACGGCACCGAGGAGCAGAAGAAATACTATCTGCCCAAGCTGTGCTCCGGCGAGTGGGTCGGCGCATTCGGCCTGACTGAGCCCGGCGCAGGCACCGACGCCCAGGGCCAGCAGACCACCGCGGTGGATGCCGGGGATCACTGGGTGCTTAACGGCTCCAAGATCTTTATCACCAACGCCGGCTTCGCCAATGTTTTCATCATCATCGCCATCACCGGCAGCCACGCTGACAAGCGGGGCCGGAAGGTGAAGGATATTTCCGCATTCATCGTGGAGCGGACCGATCCCGGCTTCTCCGTGGGCAAGCATGAGAAGAAGATGGGCATTAAGGGCTCCTCCACCTGCGAGCTGATTATGGAGGACTGCATCATTCCCAAGGACCGTCTGCTGGGCCAGATTGGCAAGGGCTTCAAGATTGCCATGCAGACCCTGGACGGCGGCCGGATCGGCATTGCCTCCCAGGCCCTGGGTCTGGCGGAGGGCGCCATCGAGGAGACCGTCGCCTACACCAAGGAGCGCGTGCAGTTCGGCAAGCGCATCTCCCAGTTCCAGAACACCCAGTTCCAGCTGGCGGACATGCACGCCAAGACCGAGGCGGCCAAGTGGCTGGTGTACTCTGCCGCCATGAAGAAGCAGAACCATGAGCCGTACAGCGTGGACGCCGCGATGGCGAAGCTGGTGGCGGCCGAGACTGCTTCCGATGTGACCCGCCGCTGCGTGCAGCTCTTCGGCGGCTACGGCTACACCCGTGAGTATCCCATGGAGCGGATGATGCGGGACGCCAAAATTACCGAGATCTACGAAGGCACCAGCGAAGTGCAGCGGATGGTCATCTCTGCGCACCTGGGCGTAAAGTAAGGAACTGG
This sequence comes from Pseudoflavonifractor sp., assembly GCA_034927965.1. Taxonomy (GTDB): domain Bacteria; phylum Bacillota; class Clostridia; order Oscillospirales; family Oscillospiraceae; genus Vermiculatibacterium. The sequence continues at coordinate 114,382 of JAYFPI010000023.1, read as the reverse complement.
AGGGAGAAGCAACATGAAAGCAATCGTATGTGTCAAGCAGGTGCCGGATACGTCCGGGGTCGTGGCGGTCAAGGAAGACGGCACCATGGACCGTGCGGCCATGGCCACCATCACCAACCATGACGATCTGGCGGCTGTTGAGGCCGCTCTGGAATTGAAGGATGCCACCGGCTGCGAAGTCGTTGTCGTGTCCATGGGCCCCCCTCCCGCCGAGGGAATGCTGCGTGAGCTGCTGGCTATGGGCGCCGACAAGGCAGTCCTGGTCTCCGCCCGCGAGTTCGGCGGATCCGATACCTATGCCACCTCTCAGATCCTGGCCGCTGCCATCAAGAAGATCGGCGTGGAGAAGGACGACGTGGTGTTCTGCGGCCGTCAGGCCATCGACGGCGACACCGCTCAGGTGGGTCCCCAGATCGCTGAGAAGCTGCATCTGCCCCAGGTGTCTTACGCGGCGGACGTGAAGATGGAGGGCAAGGCCCTGACCGTCAAGCGGCTGCTGGAGGACGGCTACATGACGCTGAAGGTTCAGACCCCGTGCCTGATTACCTGCGTCAAGGAGCTGAACACTCCCCGCTATATGTCCGTGCCCGGGATCTTCGAGTGCTACTCCAAGCCCCTGGACGTGTTTAACTACGACACGCTGAAGGACGACGAGCTCATTGATCTGGACACCATCGGCCTGAAGGGATCCCCCACCAATGTGTACAAGTCCTTCTCTCCCCCGGTCAAGGGTGCCGGCATGATGCTGGAGGGTGCCGAAAAGGCAACCGTGGACCAGCTGGTCGGCATTCTGGACGGCAAGCACATCATCTAAATTGAGAGGAGATGGAAACAATGGCTGAATTTAATAGTAAAGACACCGGCGCCTTTAAGGGCGTATGGGTATTTTGTGAGCAGCGCGAAGGCGTGATTATGTCCATCAGCTATCAGCTGCTGAGCGAGGGCCGGAAGCTGGCCAACGATCTGGGCGTGGAGCTGTGCGGCGTGGTTCTGGGCAGCGGGGTAAAGGAAGAGTATATCAAGGCCCTGGGCGGCTACGGCGCGGACAAGGTGTATTACTGCGATCACGAGCTGCTGAAGGATTATACCACTGACGGCTACACCAAGGTCATCTGCGACTTGGTAGAGGCTAAGAAGCCCGAGATCTTCCTGATCGGCGCGACCAACATCGGCCGTGACCTGGGCCCGCGCTGCGCGGCCCGGCTGCACACCGGACTGACCGCCGACTGCACCCACCTGGATGTGGACGTGGAGAAGTACAAGAACTTCCTGAAGACCACCTCTACCATCGATGTGGACAATACTGCGTTTGAGGTTAACACCAACCTGAAGATGACCCGTCCCGCCTTCGGCGGACACCTGATGGCCACCATCATCTGCCCCCGGTTCCGTCCCCAGATGTCCACCGTCCGCCCCGGCGTGATGGCCACCCAGCCCTACGATGAGGCCGGTGCCGCCAAGACTGTGGTGGAGAACGTGGCTGTCAGCCTGAGCAAGGACGACATCCATGTGGAGATCCTGGAGATCAAGAAGGCCGCCAAGAAGATGGTGGACCTGATTGGCGCCGATGTGGTGGTCTCCGTGGGCCGCGGCATCAGCAAGGACCCCCAGAAGGGCATCGCTCTGGCTCAGGATCTGGCCAACGCCCTGGGCGGCGTGGTTGGCTCCTCCCGTGCGTGCGTGGACGCTGGCTGGATCAGCGCCGACCATCAGGTGGGCCAGACCGGCAAGACCGTGCATCCCAGGATCTATGTGGCTCTGGGCATTTCCGGTGCCATCCAGCACAAGGCCGGCATGCAGGATTCCGAGTGCATCATCGCGGTGAACAAGAACGGTGACGCCCCCATCTTTGAGGTGGCGAGCTACGGCATCGTGGGCGACGTATTCAAGGTGGCGCCCATGCTCACCGAGGCCGTTAAGGCGCTCAAGGCATCCAAGTAAGCTGTTTTTCAACAAAAAGTAACCGGGCCGCGGGAAACCGCGGTCCGGTCTTTTTTATTGCAAAAAAGCTCATCCAACGGTACAGCCGTGCTTATCGTCTGCGGCCGCGATAGCTGGAGCGATAGACTTTTGGTGCGCTGCCACCCCGGCGGTTACGGCGGGAAGAACCGAAGAACAGGCGGCGAATAACAAAAATCAGAATAAGCAAAACCAGAACCAGCAGGAGAAGTTTGACCCACAGGTGGCTGAAGAAGCGCTGGACCTGATCCAGAAGGGCGAGGAATTGCGAACGTTCTAGAGAAGAGGTGGCGATCAAATCCACTGTGCCGTATTCCTTTCCCTCGTAGGAAAGAGTAATACTGCCCAGAGATTGTCCCTTTTCGATGGGGGCATCCAAACTCTCCGGCAGATTCACCTGCCGCTGAAACGCGGAGGGATCTAAATCATTGGGAAGGGAGGCATCCAGATTGCCGGCAGGCTGGACAGTGACATAGTCCTGATCGGCGCATAGCTTGACGGGAATTGTTCCGATGGGGTCAAGCTCACTGAGAATCGTCTTGCGGGAAAAGTGGTTAAAGCCATATTCCAGCAAATTTTTGCTCTCTTGGAAATAGTTTTTTTCCACCGCATTTCCAGATGAGTCCTTCCAATTTTCCCCACCCAAAATGACAGAGATCAGTGTGCTTCCGTTCTTTTCGGCGGCAGAAGCCAAGCAGTAGCCCGCCTCGGGAGTGGAGCCTGTTTTGATGCCCATGGCGTACTGGTAGAGAAAGCCTCGCACTCGGAAGTTAGACACAAGAGCGTTGGTATCATGCAGGACGCGCTCGGCGTGAAGATTGGTAGCGGGGACGGTGTAACTTACCGAGGAGACAACTTTGCGGAAATCCGGGTGCTTCATGGCTTCCAGACACATCCGGGCCACATCTCGGGCGGTGGTGTAGTGGTTATCGTCATGATAACCATGAGGGTTGACAAAATGGGTTCCGGTCATACCCAGTTCGGCGGCTCTCTGGTTCATCAGGTCCACAAAGGCGGGAATGCTTCCTGCCACGGCCGAAGCCAGGGCGTTACAGGCCTCATTGGCTGAGGGGATGAGAGCACAGTTGAGCAGATCTCGGACTGTAAGTATCTCACCCGGCTTCAAATCTTGCGTGGAACCACCTTCTCCGATGCCGGTGTAGAGGTCATCTCCCAAGGTGATCTGAGTATCCAGAGAGAGCTCACCCCGATCCACTGCCTCCACAGTCAGAAGGCCGGTCATCACCTTGGTGATGCTGGCGGGAAAGCGGCGCTCGTCTGCATTCTGCTCATAAAGCACTTCGTCGTAGTCGGCATTCAGCAAAAGGGCGGAAGCGGCGTTGACGGTAAAAACGTCGTTTACCTCTGTAGCCAGGGCCGGGGTAAAAAGGGAAGCCAATAGGCTCAGCAGCAGAAAAAAAGCGGGAATAGAACGGTATTTTTTCATAGGAAACTCCTGTCCGGTGTGTTATACTTATCTCATATGACATTATAGCAGAGGAGACCGTGGGATGCAATGGAGGAGCGAGGGAAGAAATTGAAACTTTCCGGGGCGGAGATGGCCGTGGTGCTGCTGACCGCCGTTTTTCTGGCCTTTACTGCCGGCTGGTTTCTGCGGGGAGAGCAGGCGGCGGAGCCTTTGCGAGTGGAGACCCAGCGGAGATTGGAGGCAGCGGTCACTGCGCTGCCAGCGCCTGCGGTCACGTCGGGGAATGACCTGATAAACATCAATACCGCCGATGCTGAGACACTGCAAAGACTGCCCGGCATTGGGGAAAAGCGTGCGGCCGACATTGTAGCGGATCGGGAGGCCAACGGCCTCTACCGCTACCCGGAGGATATTACGAGGGTGAGCGGAATCGGGGAAGAGACGCTGGCCGGACTGATCGACCAGATCACAACGGGGGAGGAGAGCGAATGAAGATCCTGGTGGTAGACGATGAGAGAGTGCTGGTAAAAGGCATCAAATTCAACTTGGAGAGCGAAGGCTATCAGGTGGAGGTGGGCTATGACGGGCAAACTGCAGTGGATCTTGCCCGGGGCGGAGCCTTTGACCTCATTATTTTAGATCTGATGATGCCCCGCATTGACGGACTTCAGGCCTGTATGCGTATTCGGGAGTTTTCCAATGTACCCATCATTATCCTTACCGCCAAGGGGGAGGACGCCGACAAGCTGATGGGCTTTGAGTGCGGTGCGGACGACTATATTACCAAGCCCTTCAACATTCTGGAACTGAAAGCCCGCATCCGGGCCTTGCTGCGCCGGGCCGGGATGGCCCATCAGCAGGGGGGGGGCGGCAGGCTGTCCGTAGGGCATATTTCTCTGGACGCAGACGAGCGCTCAGCCTGGAAGGACGGCAAGCCGGTGGAGCTTACTGCAAAAGAATTCGACCTCATGGAGCTGCTCATGCGCAACCCCGGTCGGGTATATAGCCGGGAAAACCTGCTCAACGTGGTGTGGGGCTATGAGTATGCGGGAGACTACCGCACGGTGGACGTCCATGTTCGGCGCCTACGGGAGAAGCTGGAGCTGGATCCGGCCAACCCGGAATATATTCTCACCAAATGGGGCGTGGGATATTATCTGAAGAGCGGCGGCTGATACAAAGCCCTGGTGCGGCGCGCCGGGGATACAGAAGAAGGTGACAGCCATAGAGGCGGAAGAATTGAAAAAAGTCCCGCTGTGGCGGTCTCTCCAGATCAGATATGCGCTCATCTATATTGTGGTCATTGCCGCGGTGCTGGTTTTGCTCAATACCTATCCGGTGATGGCCTCCCAGCAGTTGGTGTTTCAGTCCAAGCAGACCTCCTTGCAGAGCCAAGCCACTGTGATTGCCTCTGCCTTGGCAGGACCGGATGGATTGAATCGGGACGGTGTGGCCCGGGTTATGGAGGTTCTGGGCGACACGGGTATGAGCCGGGTTTTGGTCACAGACCCCACCGGCGTAGTGCTCTACGACAGCTCCACCGCCTCCGGGGCAGTGGGGCGCTATGCGTTGCTGCAGGAGGTGGCGTCTGCCTTGAGGGGAAACGATGCGTTTCGCTCGGACTATGCAGGCGGGGCGTTCCACAGCCGTGCGGCTACACCGGTGGTATACCGCGGCATGACGGCCGGCTCGGTATATGTGGATGAATATGATGCCGAACAGGGGAAACTGCTGATTGAAATCCAGAAGACGCTGCGCAGCATCTCAGTGGTTATTGCACTGGTGGCGCTGGTATTTTCCTTTGTGTTTTCCAGGGCGCTGGCCCAGCGGATTGACAAGCTTCTGCGCGCGATCCGCATTGTGCGGGCCGGCGAGTACAGTCACCGGATCCAAATGGGGGGCGGGGATGAGCTCAGCCAGCTGGCCGGTGAATTTAACGCCCTTACCGGGCGCCTCCAGACCACGGAGGAGGTTCGGCGGCGCTTTGTTTCCGATGCCTCCCATGAGCTGAAGACCCCCTTGGCCTCCATCCGGCTGCTCACGGACTCGATTCTGCAAACTGACAGCATTGATATGGGCACGGTCCGGGAATTTGTGGGAGACATCGGGGAGGAAGCAGAGCGCCTGCAGCGCATTACGGAAAAACTCCTCACGCTCACCCGACTGGATGCCGTGACTTCGGTGATTACGGTTCCGGTCGATGTGGGAGAGGTAATCCGGCGGGTGACCCATATGCTGGAGCCGCTGGCGCAGGCGGTGGATGTATCTATCGCGCTGGAACTGGAAGAGGGACTGACGATCCGCTGCACCCGGGATGACCTCTATCAGATCGTGTTTAACCTGGTGGAAAACGGCGTGAAGTATAACCTGCCCGGAGGAACGGTCTGGGTTGCGGCCCATACCGAATTGGACCGGGGGGTGCTTACGGTGGAGGACACCGGCGTGGGGATCCCGCAGGAAGACATTACAAAGGTGTTTGACCGATTCTATCGGGTGGACAAGGCGCGCTCCCGCGCAGCTGGTGGAACCGGACTGGGGCTGTCCATTGTACAGGATACCGCGCGGCGCTATGGGGGCACGGTGCGGGCCGAACGCAGGGAGACCGAGGGAACCCGCTTTACTGTGACATTTCCCCTGTACCAAGAGGGGGGAGAGAAATGAGACGGGAAAATTGGCTGGCAGCCCTGACGCTGGCGGTGGCGCTGCTGTGTACCGGCTGTGGAGGGAGCCAGACTGCGGATGTGCCGCCGGATGGGCAGTACAGCGTCTATTTTATTTCGGGTCAGGGCAGCCCGGCCAGCGGGGCGCTGGCGCATGAGTTTCGTACACTGCCTCCGGGCAAGGGGGCGGTGGAGGGACTGCTTCGGCTGCTTTTAGCTGGCCCGGCGAGCAGCAGCCTCACCTCGCCCTTTCCCCGCGGAACCACTCTGCGCAGCTGGCGGGTGGACGGGGATCAGGTAGTGGCGGATCTCTCCGAGTCATATGGGGGCTTGTCTGGGGTGGATCTTTCCCTGGCAGACGGTTGTATTGCACTCACCTTGTGCCAGTTGGAGGGAGTCCACTCTGTATATTTGACCGTGGAGGGCCGCCCCAGACCCTTCCGGGATCGGGTGCTTCGAGCCTCCGATCTGCTTTTGGAGAATAGTCAGGAAGGACCGTCTGATCTGGAAGCCACATTGTGGTTTCCCAGCGAAGCCGGACTGGCGCAGGAAACCAGAACCCTCCATCTGGCCATGGGAGATGATCCGGCCATTGCTGCGCTGCAGGCCCTTTTGGCGGGACCGGAAACCTCCGGATTGTGGGCAATATGTCCCGAGGGAACCAAGCTGCTTTCCCTGGACCGGGACGGGGCGCAGTTCACTGTCAATCTGAGTGGGCAGTGGCTGGAGGGCAAGGAGGACCCGGCGTATCTCTATGCCGTTGCGGACACGCTCTCTGAGTTGGAGCCGGAGGCGGGTGTGACGTTTCAGGTGGAAGGTGAGGTGCTGAAGCGCTTTGGGGGCATTGATCTGTCTCAGCCTCTCAGTTCGAATCTGCCTAAGGATGGGAATATGGCTTCCTAGCTGGAGACCGGCAGGGCGGAAACGCCTGTGCCGGTCTCTGCTTATAGTGAGAAAGTTTTTCTTGACAATCCAGGTAGCGCCGTCTACAATAAACCAAATTTCCCAGAAGAAAGGATGACCGCCCATGTCAGAGTACAAATTGAATACTAACTGCATCCACGCGGGCTATACTCCCGCAAACGGAGAACCCCGTAACATTCCCATCGTACAGTCCACAACCTTCCGCTACGCCACCGGCGAGGCCATGGGCGCCCTTTTTGATCTGGAGGCAGCAGGCTACTTTTACACCCGTCTGGCAAACCCAACTTGTGACGCGGTAGCTGCCAAAATTGCCGCCCTGGAGGGTGGTACCGCCGCGATGCTCACCTCTTCGGGGCAGGCGGCCAACTTCTTTGCCGTGTTTAACATTGCTGCTCAAGGGGATCATGTGGTGGCCTCTACCGCCATCTATGGAGGAACCTTTAATCTTTTTTCTGTCACGATGCGCCGCATGGGGATCGAATTTACCTTTGTGGATCCCGACTGCTCCGAAGAGGAACTGGCGGCCGCCTTCCAGCCGAATACCAAGGCGGTGTTTGGCGAGACCATTGCCAACCCTGCTCTCACTGTGCTGGACATTGAGAAGTTTGCCCGGGCAGCTCATGCCCACGGGGTGCCTCTCATTGTGGACAACACCTTTCCCACCCCAGTGAACTGCCGCCCCTTTGAATGGGGCGCGGACATCGTCACCCACTCCACCACCAAGTATATGGACGGCCACGCCAACGCTGTGGGAGGCGCTATCGTAGATTCCGGCCGCTTTGATTGGCAGGCCCACGCTGACAAGTTCCCTGGCCTCACCACTCCCGACGAGAGCTACCACGGGGTCAACTACACGGAGCGCTTCGGTTTGGCGGGAGCCTTTATTACCAAGGCCACCGCACAGCTTATGCGGGACTTCGGCGCCTCTCCTGCCCCCATGAACGCCTATCTGCTGAATGTTGGATTGGAGACTCTGTCCCTGCGGGTGGAGCGGCACTGTGCCAACGCCCGGAAGGCGGCGGAATTCCTGGCCGCCCATCCCAAGGTGGCCTGGGTGAAATACCCGGGCCTGGCTGGGGATGCTCACTACCCCCTGGCGCAGAAGTATATGCCGTCCGGCACCTGCGGTGTGGTTTCTTTTGGGGTGAAGGGCGGCCGTGAAGCGGCCTCCAAATTTATGGCTGGGCTGCGGTTGGCCTCCATTGCCACCCATGTGGCCGATGCCAAAACCTGCGTGCTCCATCCCGCTTCCACGACCCACCGTCAGATGAGCGACGCAGAGCTGACCGCCGCTGGGGTCGCACCAGATCTGGTGCGGCTAAGTGTGGGCATTGAGGACGCAGAGGACATCCTCCGAGATCTGGAAGACGCTCTGAAAACAGTGTAAAAATAGTTTGTGGTTTTGGCCGGGGAGTGGTAAACTGAAAAGTATCCCCAAGGGGAAACATAATAAAGAGGAAAGGTGAATGCGCATGAACTGGAAGAGACCGCTCTCCTTTGCACTGTCCGCAGCACTGAGCCTGTCCCTGGCAGCCCCTGCCCTGGCCGCCGACGAGGCCAAGCCCTGGTACGCCGAGGCCCAGGCCTATGTAATGGAAAAGGGCCTGATGACCGGAACGGATACCGGGTTTACCCCTGATGCCGCGGTTACCCGCGCCACGGTGTTCCAGACGCTCTATAATATGGAGGGCAAGCCCGCACCTAAGAATTCCGCCGTGCTCACCGACGGAGGCTGGGCGGTGGACGCCGCCAGTGCCTACTTTACCGACACCACCGGGACCTGGTACTCCAACGCTGCCAACTGGGCTGTGGATGTTGGGCTGGCTAAAGTGCCGACAGAGAAGCTTTTTTATGGCGAGCGAACCATTACCCGAGCTGAAATTGCCACGATCTTTGCCCGTTTTGCCGCCTATCAAAATCAGGACACTTCCGCCGGCGGCATGGCGATGCGGGAGATGGCCGATTATGACCAGGTGCCCGCTTGGGCCTTGGAAGGCATGAGCGTTTGTTACTATAACGGCATTCTTACCGGAAAGCCCGGCAGCCTTCTGGACCCCAACGGCACTGCCGTCCGGGCCGAACTTGCGGTGATTCTCCGGAATTATGGCAAGCTGACCCCTGCCTTCAGCGAGCAGGCCGTTACCTACCGCAGCGGTGAGCGCACCGTCCATGCCGTAGTGACGCTTCCCACCGGAGAGGGGCCGTTCCCCGCAGTGGTTATGAACCATGGCCACGGCGGGAGCAAAGACGAGAACGTGGGCTTTATCGGCATAGCCCGCGCCCTGGCCAAGGCTGGGTTTGCATCCATTCGCATGGACTTCCCCGGCTGTGGAGAGTCTGATGTCTCCTTCCAGGAGAACACCATGACCAACATGATTGCCGACTCCAACGCCGGACTGGCCTATCTGCTGGCCAATTACCAGATCGACACAGACCACCTGGGTATCCTGGGCTACTCCATGGGTGGCCGGATCGCCAGTGAGATCGTGGGTGCCAAGGACAACCCCTATCAGGCCGCGGTGCTTCTCTCCGCCGCCGATGTGTCCATTGGGGATATGGCTGTCAACCTCTTCGGCAGTGTGGAGACTTACAATACCTTGAAAGCGACCGCCCAGAAGGACGGCTATGCCACCTTTACCACTATCTATGGCCAGACACAGGAACTTTCCAAGGCGTGGTTTGAGAATATGGAGAGCGGAAAGCCTCTGGAATCTTTAGCCAAGTTTACCGGCCCTGTGCTGGTGCTCCACGGCGACAAGGACACCATGATCACCGACGAGATGAACAAGGCCATTCTAAAGGCTGATCCCGCCGCTCAGGAGATCATTGTTCCGGATGCCGACCACGGCTACGGTTTCTACTCCGACCAGCCCAGCGTTACCGCCACAGTGGAGGGGAGCATCTGCCGCTTCTTCAGCCGGAACCTTTCCGACAGCCTGACGGTTTCCGCCGCTGTGACCGGGATCGAAAAGTACGGTCACGCTGTGCTGGACGAGACCATTGCCGGTTTCAACGCCAAAGGCTTTGAACTGGGAGATATCGTCACTGTCACCGCCGGAAACTATTCTGCCGACATGCCCTATTTGGACGGGTATTATGTGAACTCCGGCGAGCTGATGCTCCGGGCCTACCCCGGGAAGGAGTATCTGGCGATATGCATCAACTACGGCAAGTTCAACGAGGTGGCCGGAGTGGCCGCGGGCAGCCCTGTTACCATCACCCTGAAGGAGAAGGGCGGGGCTGCCGCTCTCCAGGCTACCTACTCTTTGAAGTATACCAATGATCGGGCCGACTACGCCAGCGATGAGATCTTCGCCAACTTCCGCGCCGTGACGGCGGGGGACATAGCCGAGGGAAAGCTCTATCGATCCGCGTCTCCCATCAGCAACGAAATTGGCCGGGCTGCTATCGCAGACAAGCTCATTGAGGCCGCTGGGGTCAAGACTGTGCTGAATCTGGCTGACACCGATGAGGAGATTGCGAAAATGATCGCCGCCGAGGATTTTGCCAGCCCATACTACAAGAGCCTTGTGGATGCCAAGAGCGTCATTGCGCTGGGAATGCCCGTGAACTACGCCTCCGACGAGTTTGCCGCCGGTATTGTGAAAGGGTTGACCTTCCTGGCCCAGCACAAGGGGCCCTATCTGATCCACTGCACCGAGGGCAAGGACCGGGCCGGTTTTACTTCCGCCCTGTTGGAGGCCCTGATGGGGGCTTCCCAGGATGAGATCGTGGCCGATTACATGACCAGCTACTTTAACTACTACAACATTACCCCTGCCGACAGCAAGTATGACCTCATTGCCCAGGGCAATGTGATGGAGATGCTTCGGGTCGTGGCCGGTCTGGGCAAGGGGGCAGATCTGTCCAAGACGGATCTGGCTAAGGCCGCCGAGACCTATCTCACTGCCCACGGGATGAAGGCCGAGGATCTAGCCGCACTGAAGGCTAATCTGAAGGGCTGATCTGCCAACAGATTAAAAAAGAAGAGCCGCGGGGCCGCGTTTGAAAAGCGGCTCCGCGGCTTTGCTGTCGGGAAAAAGGCAGGGATTATTTGCCCCGATGGGTTTTGGCGGCGGCAATAAAGTCCCGGAAGAGGGGGTGGGCCTTGTTGGGGCGGCTCTTGAATTCCGGGTGGAACTGCACGCCTACGAACCAAGGGTGGTCAGCCAGCTCCACGGTCTCCACCAGCCGCCCGTCGGGGGAGAGACCGGTGAGCTTCAGACCGGCGCTGGTGAGAATCTGCCGGTAGTCGTTGGAAAACTCATAGCGGTGACGGTGACGCTCCTGGATGACCTCTGCGGCGTAAGCGGTGCGGATCTTAGAAGCAGGGTCGGCCAGATGGCAGGGATACGCCCCCAGCCGCATGGTGCCGCCTTTGTCCGTAATGTTTCGCTGGTCGGGCATCAGATCGATGACCGGGTGGGTGGTGGTTTCGGAGAGCTCGCTGGAGTGGGCATCGGGCAGCCCAGCCACATGGCGGGCAAACTCCACCACTGCCATTTGCATCCCCAGACAGATGCCGAAATAGGGCACCCGGTGCTCTCTGGCCCAGCGGACGGCGGAGATCATGCCCTCAATCCCACGCTCCCCAAAGCCGCCGGGGACCAGAACGCCGTCACAGTCGGCCAGACGATCCGCCGCATTGCCATCGGTGACCTGCTCGGAGTCCACCCAGTCAATGTCTACGGTCACGTCGTTTTCAATGCCGCCGTGGGTAAGGGCCTCGGCCACTGAGAGATAGGCGTCGTGAAGGCCCATATACTTGCCCACCATGGCGATCTTCACATGGCTTCTGGCGTTCTTGGCACGGCGCACCATCTCCCGCCAGTCGCCCAAATCGGGGGAGCAATCCGCCAGCCCCAGGCGTTTACACGCCACTCGGGCCAGCCCGGCCTCCTCCAGCATGAGAGGGACTTCATAGAGAATGGGGGCGGTGAGATTGGGAATGACATTTTCCGGAGGGATGTTGCAGAAGAGGGAGATCTTGTCCAGGATGTCCTGGGGAACCGAGCTGTCCGACCGGCAGAGAATGACGTCGGGCTGGATGCCCAGGGACAGCAGCTCTTTGGCGGAGTGCTGAGTAGGCTTGGATTTCAGTTCCCCGGAGCCGGGAATGGCTACGATTAAGGAGACATGGAGGAACATACAGTTTTCCCGCCCCAGTTCCACGGCGGCTTGTCGGATAGCCTCCAGGAAGGGCTGGGATTCGATGTCGCCCACAGTACCTCCCACCTCTGTGATGACCACGTCAGCGGAGCCGTCCTGTCCCATCTGATAAACTCGATGCTTGATCTCGTCTGTGATGTGTGGGATGACCTGGACGGTGCCTCCCAGGTAGTCGCCGCTGCGCTCCCGGCTGAGGACGGTCCAGTAGACCTTGCCCGAAGTTACCGAGGAGTGGCCCGTGAGATTTTCATCAATGAAACGCTCATAGTGCCCCAGATCCAGATCAGTCTCGGCTCCGTCCTCAGTGACAAAAACCTCCCCATGCTGATACGGACTCATGGTGCCGGGGTCTACATTCAGATACGGATCGAATTTTTGAATGGTTACCCGGTACCCCCGAGCCTTCAGCAGACGGCCCAGTGAAGCCGCCGCGATCCCCTTGCCCAGGCCTGAGACCACACCGCCGGTGACGAAAACATACTTGGTTGCCATACCTTCTCCCTCCCGCGCGACATCATCGCCAACGCTTTTCATTTATTTTACCACTTTAACAGATGGATTTTACTCGGGTCAACCCAACTCGTCAACCATTCAATTCCATAAAAATCCGTTTTGTCCCATTTCCTACAAATAAGACAAAACGGATTAAAATAGAGGGGGAAATTTCGGTAGTTTGTGTCTGGCGCCCCGAAAATCAATGTGGTAAAATAAAATTGATCCCCCTATTTTCTCGGGCTTTTGGATCAGCCATGATAGAGCTTGTTGGTTTCATACTGGGCCTCGCAGGTCATCTGCAGGCCCAGTTTTTTGTAGATGCCGGCGTCGGCGGCGGAGAGGATGACGGTGGAGTGGGCCTGACAGTCCCGCAGCTCAGCCAGCTTGTCCAGTGCCTTGGCGGCCATGGGGTTTGTAGTGGCGCTGATTGCCAGAGCGATGAGAATCTCATCGCTGTGGAGACGGGGATTGACGCTGCCCAGATGGTCTACCTTGACTCGCTGAATGGGGGCAATAGCCTCGGGGGAGATGAGGTGGACCTTTTTCTCAATGCCCGCCAGAGCCTTCAGGGCGTTGAGAAGTGCACCTGATGAGGGACCCATCAGGTCTGTGTTTTTCCCGGTGACTACCCGGCCGTCACACAGCTCAATGGCCGCGGCGGGCAGGCCGGTGGACTCGGCCACTGCCAGAGAGGCCGCCACCACAGGGCGGATGGAAGCATCTACCTTGGCCTGCTTCATGAGAAGCTCCAACTTGTACACGGCCTCGTCGGTTCCCCGGCCTTCCCGGCGTTCGCAGAGGCCTTCGTAGTACCGGCGGACAATCTCCTGCCGGGCTGCCTCCTGAACGGCGCTGTCATCCAAAATGCAGTTGCCGGCCATGTTCACCCCCATGTCGGTGGGGGACTTGTAGGGGCAGGTGCCGATGATATTCTCAAACAGGGCGGAGAGGACGGGAAAAACCTCCACGTCCCGGTTGTAGTTCACTGTGGTCACCCCATAGGCGGACAGGTGGAAGGGATCGATCATATTTACGTCGTTGAGATCGGCGGTGGCTGCCTCGTAAGCCAGGTTCACCGGGTGGTTCAGGGGCAGATTCCAGATAGGGAAGGTCTCAAACTTGGCGTAGCCCGCCTGGACGCCCCGGTGGTACTCGTGATAGAGCTGAGAGAGACATACTGCCATTTTGCCGCTGCCCGGGCCGGGGGCAGTGACCACCACAAGAGGACGTTCTGTCTCGATGAACTGGTTTTTGCCATAGCCCTCGTCACTGACGATGAGGGGGATGTTGTGGGGATAGCCCTGAATGGGATAGTGGCGGTAGACCTTGACTCCCAGATCCTCCAGCCGGCGTTGAAAAGCGTCGGCAGTGGACTGGCCGGCGTAGCGGGTGATGACTACGCTGCCCACCAGCAGCCCCATACCCCGGAAGGCGTCAATGAGGCGCAAAACGTCCACATCATAGGTGATGCCCAAGTCGCCCCGGACTTTGTTTTTTTCAATATCGGATGCGTTGATAGCGATGACGATCTCCGCAGAGTCCTTGAGCTGGGTAAGCATACGAATCTTGCTGTCGGGCGCGAAGCCGGGCAGCACCCGGGCTGCGTGGTGGTCGTCAAAGAGCTTTCCGCCGAATTCCAAATAGAGCTTTCCGCCGAACTGGGCGATGCGCTCCCGAATATGGAGGGACTGCGTCTCCAAGTATTTTTCATTGTCAAAGCCTAATCTCATCGTCTTTGATGGTCCCCTTCCTTCAATACATTCTTTGCTATTGTACCATTTTTCCCTCGGGATACAAAGATAAATTTTTGCTTTTGGAGGTTTTTATGGAAGTCACAGCAAAGATGCTTTTTATTGTTTGCCCCATGGTTTTCCTTTCCGGCCTGGTAGATGCGGTGGCGGGCGGTGGGGGCCTCATTTCTCTGCCCGCCTATCTGGTGGTCGGACTGCCCCCCCACTTTGCCTCTGCCACCAACAAGTGCGGGTCGGTATTTGGAACTGCCGTTTCCACGTTCCGGTTTTTAAAAGAGGGGCGCTTTCATCGGCAGGCGGCCGCTGTCTCGGCGGTCACTGCCCTTCTGGGCTCTGCGCTGGGGACCCAGCTCAACCTCCTGCTGTCCGAGGCCATTCTCCACTATGTGCTGGTGATCCTGCTGCCTGTCATTGCGGTTTTTTTGCTGCTTCACCGGGACTTTGGATTGAAAAGCCGGGTGGATCAGCTCTCTCCCAAGGCACTGCTCATTTTATCCGGGGGGGTTGGGCTGGTGCTGGGGGCCTATGACGGCTTTTTTGGACCCGGCTCCGGGACCTTCCTGATTCTGGCCTTTACCGCCCTATGTGGGTTTGATTTGGTCACTGCCTCAGGCAATGCCAAGGTGGTCAATCTCTGCTCCAACCTGGCTGCTTTTGTCACGTTTGCCGCAGCGGGGAAAATCGTCTGGGCTGTTGGGCTGCCTGCGGCCTGCTTCTCCATTGCGGGGCATTATGTAGGCTCCACGCTGGCCCTTAAGAAGGGAAGCAAGGTCATTCGCCCCATGTTTTTCGTGGTTTTGACCCTCCTTTTGGTGCGGATCGTCACGGATCTGGCAGGGGTCTGAGCAAAAAAGAAACCCCGGACCGCTTTTGCGGCCCGGGTTTTCTTCTGGCTAGACGGTACGGGATTACTGCCCCAGCCAGACCAGGTTGGTGTCACTGACAAAGTTGGGAACCGAGTAGAGTACCAGGGCGGTGTCGATGCCGTTGTCCTTGATATACTGTGCGGCAGACTGCTTGTAGTACCTGAGGTCCATGAGGTGGATCTCGGAGAAATGGGGGGTGAGAAAAGGCACCAGAGAGTCGGAGTAGCTGTCCCGGATGAGGAGAAGCTTGGGCTTGTCGGTGTTTCCAGTGCGCACGATTCCCAGCGCCTGCTGGCCGCCCAGGAACATGGCGTACTTATCCTTTTTGGCCAAAAAACTCTTATCGTAGAGCTGCCGGGCCACTTCCACCGGTTTGCCCTGGGCATCATAGGTGTAAGAGGTAACGGTAACATCATCCTCGGGAACGTAGGTATCGATCGCGTCGGGACGGATCCACCGCACGCCGGAGGAGGAAAACACCGTGCCGTAGAAGTCGGTGCTCACTGTGGTCTTGACGTAGTCGGTAAGAGGTACGGCGGCCAAGCCCAGGGCCCCGGCTACGCCCGTGTAGCCGTAGTAGGCCCCCAGGCTGGTCCAGTGGTGGTCGGTACGGTAGAAAATGTCCTCGCCCTTGTGCTCCATCAAAGGCGTGTAGAGGTCGATGAACTGGGCGGCTGTGGACTGGGCGGCCTGATCGATCACCAGCTTCTGGTCATAGTTGGGCGCCCCCTCGGGCAGTCGGTCCGCCCACACTGTGGCCGCACCGGGGATAAGGCCGAAGTACACGGGAACGGAGGAGAGCGCCGCAAACTTGTTGACATAGCTGAGATTCTTCTTCACCTTTTCAGCGTCCGGGGTGTCGAAGCGGGAAATGAGGGTGGAGTCGGCGCAGAAATAGACCCCGTTGTTTTCCTGCTTGCCCGAGGCCAGCTCAACAGCCGCCTTGGCTGCCGTCCAGCCGTCCCGGCCGGCAAATTGGTCGGTGACGTAGCTCTCATACTCCGACATGTACTTGCCGGTGAGCAGACCCTGGAGGGAGACCGCGGGCTTCTGTGCCAAATTCCGGTTTTCCAGTTCAGAGAAGAACTTGTCCGGGGTCAGAGCATTTGCCGCCACCACGACCCCCAAAAAGCCGCAGAAAAGTGTGGTGACAAATTTGGAGTAGGTTCGGGACATACGGATGCCTCCTTAAAAGCGGAAATAGAGGAAGGGGTTGTAGGTGGCGTCCACCAAATAGCAGGTGGAGATCAGCAGGCCCATGAGCAGCAGCGCCGGGAGGACCAGCTTTTTGGGCGTCTCCCCCAGCCGGGCCCATACGCCCTTGCCTGCGGGGGTGGCAGCCAGGACGGACACCAGCAGCATGGGAAGATAGGCGCGGAAGCAGTAGAGGAACTCGCCGTCCCACAGACCGCCTCGGGCAAAGCCGAACATGGCAGCCAGATAGGGCCCCATCTGGGCAAAATCCTCCAGGGCAAAGATGGCCCAGCCCAGCAGGATAAAAAAGAGGGCGTAAACGTGCTGAAACCACACCGGCCGCAGCTTCAGCCACCGGCCAAGGAAGAACTTTTCCGCCACCAGCAGCAGCCCGTAGTAGAGACCCCACAGCAGGAAGTTCCAACTGGCTCCGTGCCAGATGCCCGTGGCGGCCCAAACTACCATGAGATTTAGAAAGAGCCGTCCCCGGCTTACCCGATTGCCCCCCAGAGGAATGTAGAGATATTCCCGAAACCAGGAGCCCAGGGAGATGTGCCACCGCCGCCAGAACTCCGTGAGGGAGCGGGAGATATAGGGGTAGTTGAAGTTGGGGGCAAACTCAAAACCCAGCATCCGCCCCAGGCCCACAGCCATGTCGGAGTAGCCGGAGAAGTCAAAATAGAGCTGGAGGGAGAAGGCAGTGACGCCCAGCCAGGCCCCTGCGGTGGTAAGACTTCCCGTGGGCAGGGCCTTGTAGGTGTCCCAGAGCATTCCGAGGTTA
Organism: Pseudoflavonifractor sp.; assembly: GCA_034927965.1. GTDB lineage: Bacteria > Bacillota > Clostridia > Oscillospirales > Oscillospiraceae > Vermiculatibacterium. The sequence goes on along the minus strand of JAYFPI010000023.1, from coordinate 97,154 downwards.
TTGGCCAGCAGAACCTTTTTGGCCAGCCCCACCACAAAGACCTGCACGCCGGAAGCAAAGCGCTCGGCGGTGTGGGTGCGGTGGTCGATCTGGTCTCCCAGATCCTTGTACTTGATGATGGGCCCGGCGATGAGCTGAGGGAAGAGGGTGACAAAGGTACCGAAGTTGATGATGCTCCGCTGGGCCCGGGCGTCTCCCCGGTAGACATCAATGGTGTAGCTCATGGTCTGGAAGGTGTAGAAGGAGATGCCAATGGGCAGGCTCAGCCCCAGCCTGGGCATGAAGGTGAGGCCGATCCCCGCCAGAGAGTTGGCGATAAAGTCCCAGTATTTAAAAAAGAAGAGCAAAGCCAGATTGAAAAAGACCGAGGAGGCCACTACCCACCGGGCCTTCCTGTCCTCGTCCCGCCCCTTGAACTTCTCCACCAGCAGACCGTGGGTATAGTCGATGGCAATGGAGAGAAACATGATGAGGATATACACCGGTTCTCCCCAGGCATAAAAGACCAGATTCAGCACCAGCAGCATCAGATTGCGTAATTTTAGTGGTGTAATATAATAGAGAAATAATACAATAGGGAGATAAGTAAAGAGAAAAAAAACACTGGAAAAGACCATGGGACACCCCCGACTCAGCGAAATAATTTCAGATCAAAGGAAGTGCGGCGGCAAAAAAACAGCCTGTACCAAACAGAGAAGAAGGGACGCCCGGCGAGCGGGCGCCCCTGGCATGGTAGCACAATTTTCTTGCTTTGTACAGTCATTAAAAGCGGTCACAGCACTGCCCGCTCCGCTGGTGACCGATGCACATTTAGTCCCATGGGGTGGGAATGCTCCAGCAAAACACAGTCTCGCTCTCTTGGGTAAGAAGGGTGGAAAAGTCCTCACGCTCACGCAGAATCAGACCACCTTCCAGTGAGTCCCGGTCGGAAGCACCATAGGGGCATGTGGAGATGGTCTCCCCATCCAGCCGGAAGAGGGTCCACTGCTGTAATTCCTCGGAGCCGGTCTGGATATAGCTCTGCCCGGTGATTGCGTCCCGCTGAAAGTCGGCAAAAGTGCTGTGGGGGAGGGAAACGCTGTCTCCGGTTTTCAGGCACACCAGCGACCAGGCCCCGCCGTCTGGGACTTGCAAAAGAGCATACCCGTCCTGTACGGTCTGGGGCTGGCCCAGTTCACTGGAAAATAGACAAGTCTCTCCCTGCCGAAAAAGTGTCCACCCCCCGTCGGAGCGCATACAGGCGATCCAGCCGTCGTTCAGGACTTGTGAGCGCTGGGTATCTTTCGGCAGCTCAATAGGGGTTAAATCGGCGTCCAAATAGAGGCTCTGGCTGTCCCCTTGGCACCGCCAGAGTGGAAAACTGCCGGGAAAGAGGTCAACTTCGGTGCACCATTCCGGGGCCTGAAGCAGGACGCTGCCATCTGGACTGAGAAAGAGGAAATGACCTTCCCAGTTCCGAACAGATGCAGCTCCACTGAAAAAATCTCCCGCTTGGCCGTATATCGGATCGATAACCCATTGGCCGTTCCCGTCCAAATAGCCGGATCCGCTGACGGTCTGGGCCTGACAGAGACCCTGGGAAAAGGGAGAGAGATAGAGAATATCGGAATCGAGGAGAATATGTGTTCCGGCATCCAGATCGGCAATGCCGAATCGCGGTGTGCCGTCCTCTGCAGTAATTTCAAAGGGGGCATATCGTTCCTCCACCCGGAGATTGGACAGAAGCTGCCAGGGGTACTCCATCCCCATCTCCAGGTAAGGTCTCGCGTCTGCGGCCCGCAGCTCATGACCGTCGGCTGGATCCAGAAAAACCATCTGGGTGTCCCCCTTCCACAGGGGAATGCCCTTGGACAAATCCAGGTCGAAGAAGAACTCCCAGTCGTAGGAGTAGAGAAATTCAGTGCACCAGTGCCCGTCCCGGGCGCACAGGGCACTGAGGGCCCGAGGTTCTCCACCGGGGACTTCTACCGTCTTGGTGAGGATGAGGACGTCAGACAGGCCGGCGGCCTGGCCGTTCGACTGGTACCCGATGGGGGCAAAGGCCGAGGAAAATACGGGGTCGACGACGACCTCCCCTTCCAACGTTACCAGACCCCAAAGGGGAAAAGAATCTGTCCAGCCATTCTGAGAGCGGCCCAGAGTTGCGCCGTGAAAAGGAATCAGGGGCCCGTAATCGTCGGCGGGGATCACAGTGTCGGTGAATTCCGCATACCGTCTGGTGTAGTGCTCCTTGGGCGTCTCATAGGGGGTGAGAGCGGACCAGTCGGTGCATACCGGGGAGTGGCTTTCTGCCGCGGGGGAGGGTGCGGGCTCGGAGGCGGAGCATCCGGTGAGAAGCAGAGCCAGGACTCCCGCCAGACATTGTTCCCGTTTCATGCGGTGGGCTCCTTTACCGACACATAGCCCTCGTGGGCAATGAGATTCTGCCCTTCCTGAGAGAGGAGCCAGTCGAAAAGAATCCCCGTGGGGCTGTCCGCCGGGGTTTCTGCGTCCATAACGGCATAGTAGGCAGTGTGAATGGGGTAGCTGCCGTCCCGGATGGTTTCATCCGTGGGAGAGATACCGTCGATGGACAGGAGTTTCAGCCCGTCGGCCATGCCCATGTCATTGGCGTAATAGTAAACGGTGTAGCCTATGGCGTTGGGCTGATCGTCCCAGGCACGCACCGCCTGGATAATGCCCTCCATGGAGGCGACCACATAGTCGGCGTTGACGGGGGCCATCATGGGGGAATCCCCCATGACCTCCTTGCCCATGATGGCCTGACTGCCGCCTCCTGCGGGGCGCTGGTAGGCCTGGATCGGGGCATCGGACCCGCCCACCTGGGACCAGTTGGTGATGCGGCCGGAGTAAATTTCCCGCACCTGATCCAGGGTTAGATTTTCCACGGGGTTGTCGGCGTTGACAAAAAAGACCAGGGTTTCGGCGGCAATGGGCTCCATCTGCCAGGTCTTTGCGTTGCTGTCCCGATATGCGTAGGAGTCCTCCCCTCCTTCTGCCACCAACAGCAGGTCGGCGGTGCCGTCCACTAAATTATAGTAGGCGCTGGAGGTTTTGTTGAAGTGGATGAGATTATCCACAGATTCCCGGCTCTCTCCCAGCAGCACAGAGGCCACCGCTTGTCCCAAAGGCACGGTGGCGGTGGAGCCGTCCAGCCGGGGAAAGTTCTCTCGGGTAAAGACAAACTGATCTGGCGCGGGGGTGGGCACCGGGGTGTCGGCCGCCGGCGGGGCGCTCTGGCAGCCGGCGAGAAAAAGGGTGAGCGCAAGGGCAAGAAGAAATCCAATTCTTTTCATTTCAAAACGCTCCTTTCTAAAACAGTCTATCACGAATTGGAAGGGGCTTCCAGAGAAAAATCATGACAAATTGTGAAAGAAAGAATGACAAAAAGAAGACCCTGCCCAATCCGCCTTATGGAAGGATGGCGGCAATCTCCCTGTTGAGAGCCGCGGTGTCGGGTACGGCAACGGGTGTGTCGGAGATGCCGAAGGCAGTTTTCATAGAGAGGATCCGATACACACTCTCATCCAGCCTTGTCTGGCTGATCTCTCCCGACTCCACGGCGCTCAGAAGGGCGTCGTGGGCGGCACAAAGATTTTCCTCCCTGTGGCAGACCAGCAACAGATCGCACCCGGCCTGAACGGCGAGCACAGCGGCCTGCCCCATGCCGTATGTTTGGGAGATGGCCCCCATCGTGAGGTCGTCGGTGCAAACCACGCCCTGAAAGCCCATTTGCTCCCGCAGAAGTCCGGTGACTACTGCCGAGGAGAGGGAAGCGGGGAGGTTCGGATCCAGTTTTTCCACAAGAATATGACCCACCATCACCGCGGGGACGGGGGAGATCCCCGCTGCCGAGTCTCCGGAGACTGCGGCCTGGAAGGGGGGAAGCTCCCGGGAAAGCAGTTCATCCAGCGTCCGCGTCACCACGGGGAGTGCCTTGTGAGAGTCCACCAGGGTGTCCCCGTGACCGGGAAAGTGCTTGACCACGGGAATGACTCCGGCGTCAGCCATCCCTTGAGCGCACAGGGGACCGGCGCGCAAAACTTCCTCCCAGTCACTGCTGAAGGCCCGTTTTCCGATGACGGTGTTATCCGGGTTGCTCCATACGTCCAAGGAGGGGGCAAAGTCCAGATGAAAGCCGAAAGCGGCACACTCATCCGCCAGCACCAGGCCCCGGGCAGCGGCATCTCCACCCGCTGCTATGTAATCGTAGGGTGTGGGAAGATCCGTTATCTCGGGCGGCATCCGGGAGACCGAACCTCCCTCCTCATCCACACAGAGGAGAAGAGGGAGGTTCCCGGCATTGAGTTCTTTCAAAGCATTGTTAAGGTTGACCATCTGTTCCGAGCTTTGCATATTAAAGCCAAAGAGGATGATGCCGCCGACCTTGACGGTTTTCAGGGCGTATTCGGCGTCGCTGCCGGGGACGGTCCCTTCTATGCCCGCCACCAGCAGCTGTCCCACCTTCTCCTCCGTAGAGAGGGAGGCGACCTGCTGGGCAATTGGATCCGGCGTGGGCGTTGGTTCCGGCGTGGCAAGAGGCTCCGGTGTGGCCTGAATAGTGGGGTCGGGGGTTGATGCGGGGGTCGCCACCGGCTGCCAGGGACCGCAGCCGGTGGTAAAAAGGAATACAAGCAGCAATAATGCAGTTGCAATATTCCGTTTTGTCATTGCTTTTTCCCCTTTTTTCGGGGCTTGGGCACATGCATGGCGGGTTTACCGCCCCGACGTTTGCCGGAGGCCTTCCCACCCGCTCCGGGCTTGCCGGATTTCCGCCGCTCGGAGTGGGGATGCTCCAGCCGGACCTGGGGCTGTGGGCGGGGGGGTGCTTCGCTCCGGCCAGGGGCGTTCTCCTGACCGGGAAGGCGAAAGTCGATCCGGCCGGTAGAGGGGTCGGAGGCCACGCACACCACCGTTAGTTCCATGCCAAAAGTAAAGCGCCGCCCAGTGTGTTCCCCAATGAGGGTCATGCGGGTTTCGTCATAGACGTAGTGGTCGTCAGGCAGGCTTTCCACAGGAATGAGCCCCTCCACCCCGGAGGACAGAGCGGCAAAAAGGCCAAACTTGGTGACTCCGGAGACGGCAGCCTGAAAGCGCTCCCCCAGATGCCCTTCCATATATTCGGCAAAGTAGAGCTTGTCGATATCCCGCTCCGCCGTCTGGGCGGCCAGCTCCCGCTGGGAGGACTGGACTGCAGCTTTTTCACAGCTCTTGGCCAGTTTTTTCTCGGCCTGAGGGCCCAGCTTCCCTGCCAGCAGAGTGTGGAGGCAGCGGTGGACCATGAGGTCTGGGTAGCGGCGAATGGGGGAGGTAAAGTGGCAGTAGTAAGGGGCGGCCAGGCCAAAGTGGCCCAGATTCTCGGTGTCATACCGGGCTTTCATGAGAGAGCGAAGTACCATCATGGACACTGCCGGGGCCTCTGGCTTGCCCTTGGATGCCTCCAGTACCTTCTGCAGGGAGAAGTTGTCCACTTCCCGAAGAGCGTAGCCCAGGGGAGAGAGCATGGCCTTCAGGGTCTCTGCTTTGTCTAGGGAGGGCTTTTCATGGATCCGGTAGACGGCAGGCTTTTTCAAATCAAAGAGGTGGCGTGCCACCGTTTCGTTGGCTGCCAGCATAAAGGATTCAATGAGTCCTTCACTCTCCCCTTGGGTTCGGGCCACGATGTCTACGGGGCGTCCCTCCCCGTCGCAGAAAATATAACTTTCCGAGCTGTCCAGATCCAGACTGCCCCGGGCCTTCCGGCGCTTTTCCAGCGCTCTGGCCAGGACGGCCATGTCCCGGAGCATGGGAAGGATATGGGCGTAACGGGACTCCAGTGCGGCGTTTCCTCCCGATAAAAGGACGTTGCAGTCTTCGTAGGTCATTCGTTCGGTGGAGCGGATAACGCTCTGGACAATGGAGTGATCCAGGACAGCACCGTCGGGGGAAAGGGTCATGAGGCAGGAGAGGGTGAGGCGATCTACCTGGGGATTCAGGGAACAGATGCCGTTGGACAGGGCCACAGGCAGCATGGGCACCACCTGGTCGGCAAAGTACACTGAAGTCCCCCGCTGAAAGGCCTCCTCATCCAGGGGGGTGCCCGGCTGGACGTAGTGGCTCACGTCGGCAATATGGACGCCCAGCAGCCAGTTGTCCCCGTTCCGTTCCAGAGAGACAGCGTCGTCCAGATCCTTGGAAGATGCGCCGTCAATGGTGATAACGCACTTCTCCCGCAGATCCAGCCGGTTTCGGCGGGAGGCGGCAGGGACGCTCTGACGGATGGCGGCGGCCTCGTCCAGTACGGGCTGGGGGAAGTCCCGCTGGATGTCCTGCTGGTAAAGAATGGCCTCCACTGCGGACGAGCGGGTCCCGGCGGGGCCGAAGGTCTCGGCCACGGTGCCCAGCGGGGGACGGGTGTTTGAACCATAGCTGCTCATGGCCACCGCGACTTTTTCTCCGTTGCGAATTCTGGACTTTCCCACTACCTTGATGGGAAGGGGGAGACGGTCACTGTCGGGCTGAAGCCAGACCTCCCGATCGGTCTTGTGGATGGTGCCGACCACCTGGTGGTTGCCCCTGGAGATGATTTTAGTAATGCGGACGGTGGAGCGGTCGGGGCGGGATGGATCAATTGGAAGAAGTTCTCCTTCCACGGTGTCGCCGTCCCAGGCACCATTCTCCCGGCGGGGCGGGACAAAGCAGTCGTTCCCCCTGCCCTGGCCGTCTTCAGGGATCAGAAAGCCGAAGCCTCGGCCCGAACCCTGGTAGCGGCCCTTGATTTTGTTTTCTTCCATAGATATAACCTCATTTCTTAGGGGGTTGACCTCAGTATACCCACTTTTCGCCGGCCCCTTCCGGGCGTAAGCAGATAAGAAAAAACGCCCTCCCATGTTTGTGGGAGGGCGTTTCAACCTTGTTACACCAGGGACAGAACCAGAGTCAGCACCATGAAGACGATAACCACCCACTTGGTCCAGCGGGCCAGCTTGGCGTCCCAGCTCTTGGCTTTGTTCTTGGACAGGAAAGTGTCTGCACCGCCGGAAATGGCTCCGGACAGACCGGCGGTTTTGCCCTCCTGGAGAAGTACCACCACCACCAGAAACACGCCCAGCAGGACCTGGAGGATGGTGAGAATCAGCTTAAGGATATCCACGTTCATCGTTCCTTTCCACCCGTCGCCGGGCGAGGTGATATTGAAATGCAGGGCAAAATAAGCCCTTTATTCTACAGGAACTTTATCTTAGCATATTTTTGGGCGAAATGCAAGACAATTTTAAAGACTTACCTACGCACCGAGCCGGTCTGGCGGGCAGACTCGGCCACTGCGGTTGCCACTGCCGGACAGACCCGAGGATCCAGAGCAGCGGGAAGAATGTAGTCGGCAGAGAGCTTGTCCCCCACCAGATCGGCCAGGGCATCCGCTGCCGCCAGTTCCATCTCCCGGCTGATGGTCCGGGCTCCGGCGTCCAGTGCACCGCGAAACACACCCGGAAAGGCCAATACATTGTTGATCTGGTTGGGAAAGTCGCTGCGGCCTGTGCCGACAACCGCCGCCCCCGCCGCCCGGGCAAGATCCGGCATAATTTCCGGGGTGGGGTTGGCCATAGGAAAGAGAACAGGCCGGTCCGCCATGGAACGGACCATGTCCATCGTCACCAGGCCGGGGGCGGAGACCCCTACAAATACGTCGGCCCCACGGAGGGCTGCGGACAGGCCCCCCTCGACGGAGACAGGTTCACTGAGCTCGGCCAGCTCGGCCAGATAGGGATCAGACTCCAGATCGGGCCGGCCGGGATAGACGATGCCCCGAATGTCACAGAGAGTGGCGTGGCGGAGTCCCATGTGGTAAAGGAGTTTAAAAATGGCAGTGCCCGCGGCGCCCGCGCCGGAAAAAACTGCACGGACGTCTCCCAGATTCTTGCCCACCACTCGGAGTGCGTTTTTCAGCGCGGCGGCCACAACAATGGCGGTGCCGTGCTGGTCATCGTGAAAGACCGGAATGTCGCATACCTGCCGCAGCCGACGCTCCACCTCGAAGCACCGGGGAGCGGAGATGTCCTCCAGATTGATGCCGCCAAAGGAGGGGGCAATGAGCCGCACCGCCTCCACGATATCCTCCACCTTCTGAGAGCCAATACACAGAGGGACGGCGTCCACTCCGCCGAACGCCTTGAAGAGGACGCACTTGCCCTCCATGACCGGCATTCCCGCCTGAGGGCCGATGTTGCCAAGCCCCAGCACGGCGGAGCCGTCGGTAACCACCGCCACGGTGTTGGATCGGCCGGTAAGCTTCCACACCTCTTCGGGGCGATCCCGGATGGCCAGGCAGGGGGCGGCCACCCCAGGAGTATAGGCCAGAGAGAGATCCTCCCTGCTGCCTACCTTCATTTTAGGCTGAGTGCTCAGTTTTCCATTCCACTCGTAGTGGAGCTCCAGTGATCGGGCGGCATAATCCATAGAGATCTTTCGCTCCTTTTTTCATATGAAACACATGATACAACATTTCTCTACCCATTTCCAGAGAAACGTGCTATAATTTTCAAAAAGTGACGCGGGGGGCGCTGTTTTATGGAAACCATGGTCATCGGTATTGCGGGAGGCACCGGCTCGGGTAAGACGACCATTACTCAGAAACTCAAGGAGCGGTTTGGGGGGGATGTTTCGGTTCTCTACCACGACAACTATTATAAAAGCCATTCCGAACTGCCCTATGAAAAGCGCTGCAAGCTCAACTACGACCATCCGGACGCCTTTGACACCGAGCAGTTCGTCCGGGATCTGGAGGCCCTGCGCCGGGGGGAGACCGTCTGCTGCCCCACTTATGACTACACCATTCACGACCGCTCAGATAAGACGGTGGAAGTGCGCCCCACCGGCGTTATCCTGGTGGAAGGCATCTTGATTTTTGAGAACAAGGCCCTGCGGGATCTCATGGATATCAAGATTTTTGTAGACACCGACGCAGACGTGCGTATTCTTCGGCGGCTGGTGCGGGATGTAAACGAGCGGGGGCGGACGCTGGATTCGGTAGTGAGCCAGTACCTCAATACCGTCAAGCCCATGCACGAGGCATTTGTGGAGCCCAGCAAGAAGTATGCCGACATCATTGTTCCCGAGGGGGGACACAACGCCGTGGCGCTGGGCATGATCGTGGAGCGCATTCGGCGGCACATGGAAAAATGATCCGGGTAAGTCCCGGAGAGCCGCAAAACCGGCGGAGACTGCCCCCAAATGGGGCAGTCTCCGCCGGTTTTCGGATTCAGATGGCTCCGGTGAGGTAGCGGAAGGCGTACTCGGCGTGGAGAGCTGCCGTGATGGGCAGGGCTTTCTCGTCAATGTCAAAGCGGTTGTTGTGGTGGGGCAAGACGGTGTCAGGCTTGTCCGGATTGCCGCTGCCCACATAGGCGTAGCAGCCGGGGACAGTGAGCAGAAACTCGGCAAAGTCGTCCCCGCCCAGGGAGAGGGATCGGTCGGAGACCAGAGCCTGCTCCCCAAATAGGTCGGTGACAGCCTGCCCAACCTCTCGGCACACGCCAGGGTCGTTGAGCAGCGGGGCGGCAAAGTCTTCCCACACCACGTCGGCCTCCCCACCGTAGAGTTTGGCAGTCTCCCGGCACAGGGCGTCCAACTCCGCCTTGGCCTGGGCCCGGGTAGCGGGGGAGAAGGCGCGGATGGTGCCCTCCAGCTCGGCGGATTCGGCCAAAATGTTGTAGGCGGTACCCGAGTGCAGCATCCCCACACCGATGAGCAGGGGATCCACCGGCGAGGTGCGGCGGGTGACCAGAGCCTGGAGAGTGACTACGATCTGGCTGGCAATGTAGAGGGCGTCCACGCCCCGGTGGGGCGTGGAGACATGGGCAGCCTTACCCTTGACGCGGATAGTGAAGTGATCCACCGAGGCGTTGTTGGGGCCCGGCTTTACCCCCACGGTGCCCGCCCGGAGGTCGGAGGCCATGTGAATGCCGAACACCCGGCCGGAACCGGTGAGCAGGCCCTCCTTGACAAAGATCCGTCCGCCGTAGCCGATCTCCTCAGCCTGCTGAAAGAAAAGACGGACCTCACCGCCAAATTCGAACCGGTGCCCATAAAGCAGCCGGGCACCGGCCAGCAGTCCGGCGGCGTGGGCATCGTGGCCGCAGGCGTGCATCCGGCCAGGGATCTGAGAGCAGTAGGGGACGTCTGTTTTCTCGTCCTGCATAGCCAGGGCATCAATGTCGGCGCGCAGTGTGATGACCCGTTCGCCCGGCTTATCTCCGTGAAATACAGCGTAGACGCCGGTTCCATCCACCCGGCGGTGGTCGGTAATACCGATGTCATCCAGCTCTTTTTCAATGCGTTCCGCCGTCCAGAATTCCTGACGGCTCACCTCCGGATGACGGTGGAACTCTTCGCGCAGCGCAATGATCTGCGGGGCCAGTGCCTGTGCCTCTTCCCAAAAGCCCATGGATAAAACCTCGGGACTATGATTGCAAAATCATAGGAAAGGAGGGCGGGCCGCTGACGGCCCACCCTCTGAAATGATCAATACTTGAAAGCGGGGATGTAGGTGCCCTGGAAGATGTCCTCAATCGCAGCGGCGGTTTCGGGAGACTGATAGGCGGCCAGAACCTTCTTGTAGACCTCGTTATTCAGGTCGGCGGTGCGGACGGCCAGAATGTTGATATAGGGGTTGTCGCTGCCGGGCTCAACCTGCTCGGTGTAGATGGCATCCTTGACATTCAGCCCGTTGTCCACCGCGTGAGCGCCGTTCACAAAGGCGGCGGCCACATCGGGAATGAGACTGGCGGTATTAGCGGCTTCCACCTCCACAAACTCCAGCTTCAGGGGGTTGTCGGTAACGTCCTTGAGTTCCGGGGTGTAGCCGGCGGCGGGGTCCACCTTGATGAGTCCGGCGCTCTCCAGAATCTTGAAGCAGCGGCCCTCGTTGGTAGGATCGCTGGGAACAGCAATTTTGTCGCCTTCCTTGAGCTCCTCCACGGAGGTGATCTTGTCGGAGTAAAGGCTCAGGGGGGCAATAATGGTGTCGCCCAGTACGGACAGGTCATAGCCAAGATCCGAGATCTCCTTGTTCAGGTAGGCCTTGTGCTGGAAGGCGTTCATGTCGATCTCACCGGCATTCAGGGCCTCGTTGGGCAGTTTGTACTCAGAGAACTCCACCAGCTCGCATTTGATGTTGTCTTTGGCCAGCAGTTCGTTGACGGTGTCCCACTGACCGTTGTTGGCACCCACCACACCCACCTTCACGATGGTGGTTTCGGCGGCGGCAGACGCAGAGGGGGCGGCGCTTTCTGCGGGGGCGGCGGATTCGGCGGTCTTGCCGCCGCCGCAGGCGGCCAGGGACAGGGTGAGAGCGGCAGACAGGCCCAGGGTGAGAAGTTTCTTCTTGTTCATCTTCGTTTCCTCCTAAAATAATATAATCTTTGATTGATGTGAGACAGATGTAAAACGGAAAATGTCAGTGGGTAGCACGTTTGACGACCCAGTTGCCGATGGCCTGGATCAGGCTGACCAGGACGATGACAATCAGGATGACCACAAGGCTGATGTCGGGCTGGTTTTTGCCGTGGCCGTACATAATGGCGAAGTTGCCAAGACCGCCGGCTCCAATGGTACCCGCGATAGCGGTAAAGTTGATAAGAGAAATAATGGTGATGGTGACGCCCCGGGCAATCCCTGGGATGCTTTCCCGGAGATAGACCCGCCAGACGATCTCCTCCGGGGAGCAGCCCATGGCCTGGGCCGCCTCAATGAGGCCGTCGGGCACTTCAGCCAGGGCTCCCTCCACTTGGCGGGCCAGGTAGGGGACAGTGCCGAACAAAAGAGGGATGATAGCTCCCTTGACGCCGATGGCGGTCCCCATGATGAGCCGACTCAGGCCCAGGAGAATGACAGCCAGCAGGATGAAGGGGATGGAGCGAAAGATATCACAAAATTTGCTCACGATCAGATGAATCGGCCGATTTTGCAGCACGCCGCCGGACTTGGTGGTAAAGAGGAGTACGCCCAGAGGAATTCCAAGCACCAGAGAAATGGAACCGGCAATGCCAACCATCTGAAGGGTCTGGATGAAAGCCTTCCAAAGGAGGTCCGGTTTCTCCATGACATTTGGAATGATGGAAGAAAGAAAATCAGCCACGTTTTAACACCTCCGCCCGCACATTTTTTGACGTCCAATACTCCAGCGCCTCCTGGATTCGGTCACCGCTGAGAATGGCCACCAGCCCACCCAGGGGGGCGTCTTCAATGATTTCAAGATTGCTGTAAATGATGTTGATATCGATCCCAAATCGGCGGGAAATATCTGAAATAATGGCCTCGGAGACATTCTTCCTGGTGTAGGTCATTCGGACGATAAGCTGTCCCGGTTCCAGCGCCACCATGGGGGAATTGGCGTCAATAAGTTCCTCTACCTTGCTCAGGTTGGAGGTGGTGGCAATAAAAGAGCGGGTCACCGCTTCTTTCGGCGTGGAGAAGATGGAAAATACGTCTCCCATCTCTACCACCCGTCCGCCGTCCATGACAGCTACCCTCTGGCAGACATCCTTGACCACCGCCATCTCATGCGTGATGATCACGACCGTGATTCCTGTCTTGCGGTTGATGTCCTGAATGAGGCGGAGAATGGAGCGGGTGGTCTGTGGATCCAGAGCGGAGGTGGCCTCGTCACAGAGGAGAACCTTGGGATCGCTGGCCAGGGCCCGGGCAAGGGCCACCCGCTGCTTCTGACCGCCGGAAAGCTGAGAGGGATAGGCATCGGCCTTGTCGGGCAGATCCACCAGTTCCAGCAAATCTGTTACCTTGCGCCCGGCTTCCGCCCTGTCTGCCCCCTTGAGGGGAAAAGCCACATTTTGCGCCACGGTGCGGGAAGGCATCAGGTTGAAGTGCTGAAAAATCATACTGATCTTTTTCCGCTCCTGCCTGAGCTCCCGCTCCGGCATTCGTGTCAGCTCCCGTCCGTCCACCATCACGGTGCCGGAGGTGGGGCGTTCCAGTAGGTTGATGCAGCGTACCAGGGTGGACTTGCCTGCCCCGGAATAGCCGATGATCCCGAAAATCTCTCCGGCCTTGATTTCCAGAGACACATCCCGTACGGCGTGGACACCGTTGCGTTCCGCTCCAAAGGTCTTGCTGACATGTTCGAGCTGAATCATGTACATCCCTCATTTCAAAAACAAAAAGAGTGGGAAGCGTCACCGCTTCCCACTCTTCCTAACTGCAAAGCCAACCCCTTTAGGGGCATGTGACTCATCGGAAGACTTCAGGTGCGGAGGCGCAAGGCATCGTGGGCATCGGCATCATAGCCATGTCCATCTTCCGCATCATCATTCCATAACAGTATGCCATACCAGCGCACCTCTTTTCCTACTCTCCGACCCGGGTTTCTTATTGGGTTTCATATTAGCACCCCAAAACCCGCCTGTCAACTAAAAATTGCGGGTTTAGAGAAAAAGGAGAAAACGATTGGGCAAATCAGAATGTTTCTGAGAAAAAGAAACAAAGGAACAGCGGCTTTTGCCGATCAGGGCGTGCGGCGCAGGTCAAAGCTGTAAAAAAAAATTTAAAAGGCGGAAAACAAACAGTGGTTTTCATACTTTGGATGGATGACAAAATCTCTTTTTATCTGTTACACTTATTCGGTATCATAAAATAGAATTCACCTACTATGATAAAGCGGTGTTCCATCGTTGCATTTGCCGCACTGACCCTGGCTGAATTTATCCTAAACTATAAAGATTTTTTGGAGCCTTAAATATGAAAAACAATGAGAAAACGTTTACATTGACAATTAACAGTATGGATAACAGCGAATGGCAGGGTACTTTGCAGGTGCCGGGCGGTGGGACGGTGCAGTTCTCTTCCATTCTTGAACTGCTCGAAGAGGTCACTGCACAAATAGAGACAATGGCAAAAGCGGAGTGAGGTGCAGCGCACACCAGCCTTGAGGCCACAAAAGCAGAAAAGGTCCTGCCCGCTGTCCTTGCGGGCAGGGCCTTTTCCTACAGCGCGGGTAATATCGGCTTTCGACAAAATTGTTGTATCGCTTGCGCCTGAGGTAATAATGTGGTGGTCGCTGCAATATTGTGTAAGCAGTGTTTTCTGCGTCTGAATTTAGACATTCAATATTAAAAATGTACAAGCACTTATAACGTTGTAAAAACCGCCTAAAACTTGCGTTTTAGGCGGTTTTGGAGCTACTGATGTGACTCGAACACACGACCTGCTGATTACGAATCAGCTGCTCTACCAACTGAGCTACAGTAGCATATTTCATTTTGGGGACGATTTGCAGGGATCTGCGATGCTTACCTTAACTACAACCAGCGACCTGCTGATTACGAATCAGCTGCTCTACCAACTGAGCTACACCAGCATCTGTGAGAACCGACTGTCTCCGTCGAAGTTCTGTTTGGTAGTTTACCACGGTTTCACATATTTGAAATGTTTTATCTGCTCGTTCTTATGGACAACCGGCAACCTTATCTGAGCCAGCCAACATGTAGGGGATGAAGCCATTGATGCACAGTCCAGAGGATAATCTCTGAAATACAGTTTCCGAATATCCGAATAAAAAGTTTAACATACTTCCCCCCTTTCGTCAATCCCCAAATGGGGAATCAACATGACAAGCGGGGAAAAGCCAGCGCTAGACCGGGGAGGACAAGACCAACCAGAAAGGTGACCGGGACAGTGACTGGAAAGAGCAGTATCTGAGGCACTAGAAAAGCCAGAGCGGACAAAATAGACAGCAGCGTCTGACGGAATGTGTGCAGAGCGGCAGTCCCCGCGGCGCGAAGCGGATGAGCCGGAGGCGTGGAGTCAGAGAGCGAGGGAAACAGGTGAAGTGCAATACCCCACAGAAAGAGCAGCCCTGCCAGGGACAACCCTGCCAGGGCGGGCAATCCGAGTGAAATGTAAAACCAGAGAGAGACCCCCAACACTCCCGCGGTAAACAGAAGTGTCAAGCCCCAGCATAGTTTGCGTGTAAAATCAGTTCGAAAAAGGGCGCAATACTCCAGCACCGGCTCAACAGGCTGATCATCCGCCATCTGTCCCAGCACCCAACCAAAGGCAGACAAGGCAGGGCCAAGAGTCACGATCGGCAGGCAGGAGAGAAGAAAGACTAGATTCAGTCCTGCCAGTCCGGGAAATTCCCGAAAGAAAACGAAAAAAAACCACTTGAGTCCCCGCTTGTCAAAAGCCACGCAATACACCTCTTTTTGCCGGAATTCAGCTGAAACATTTCTTTTTGATTGTAACGTTTCCAGCCTAAAATGACAAGGGGGCATAGGGGAAAGATAACAAATAAAATGCACAAAATGATGTGGAATCCTTTTTGTGGTTTTCACAAATTTGTGCAAAATAGTCAAAAACTACTTGCGTTCGCATTGCGGTTGCGTTATGATGAACATATAGACAGTTGGAAACGTTTCCAATCTGGCCCGCCGGAGGTTCGGCGCAATTGAAAAGGAGGAACTGAAATGAAGAAAAGATGGCTCGCGTTAAGTCTCACCGCGGCAATGGCCGCCGGAATGCTCACCGGCTGCAGCGGCGGAAACAAGCCCACCGAGAGTGCGGCGCCTTCGGAAAGCGCCGCGGCAGCTGCGGACGGCTCCGTGTATTTCTTGAACTTTAAGCCCGAACAGGATGAGCAGTGGCAGGCGATTGCCAAGGCCTATACCGAGGGCACCGGGATTCCAGTCACTGTGGTTACGGCTGCCTCCGGCCAGTACGAGACCCAGCTGATGAGCGAAATGGGTAAGACCGAGGCTCCCACCCTATTCCAGGTCAATGGCCCTGTGGGGCTGAACAACTGGAAGAACTACTGCTATGACCTGTCCGACTCTGACATTTATAAAAATTTGACCAGCGAAAACTTTGCCCTGAAGAACGGGAACGAGGTAGCGGGTATTGCCTACGTCATTGAAACCTATGGCATCATCTACAACAAGGCTTTGCTGGAGAAGGCCGGTTACACCCAGGACGATATCAAGAGCTTTGCCGACCTGAAGAAGGTGGCCGATGACATCCAGGCCCGCAAGGATGAGCTGGGGATCAAGGGCGCTTTTACCTCCGCCGGCATGGACGGCTCCTCCGACTGGCGCTTTAAGACCCACCTGGCCAACCTGCCCATCTACTATGAGTACAAGGCCGACGGCATCAGTTCCACTGACGCCATCAAGGGCACCTTCCTGGACAATTACCGCCAAATTTGGGATCTGTATATTACTGACTCCACCTGCGCAGGCGCTGAGCTCTCCGCCAAGACCGGCGATGATGCCGCCGCTGAGTTTGCTAACGGTGAAGCAGTCTTCTACCAGAACGGCACTTGGGCTTATGACCAGATCAAGGACATGGGCAACGAGAACCTGGGCATGCTGCCCATTTACATTGGCGCCGACGGCGAGGCTGATCAGGGCCTGTGCACCGGTTCCGAGAACTATTGGTGCGTAAATAAGAACGCTGCTCCCGAGGACATCCAGGCCACACTGGACTTCATCAACTGGTGCGTGACCTCCGACGAGGGTACCACTGCCATGGCAGAGGATCTGGGCTTTGTGATCCCCTTCAAGGGCGCCAAAGAGACCACCAACCCCCTGGTGGCCATTGCCAATGAGTATGTTGCTGCCGGCAAGCCCTCTGTGGACTGGTGTTTCTCCACCATGCCCTCCGAGGAGTGGAAGAACGGTGTGGGCACTGCCCTCACCGCGTATGCCGCCGACCCCAGCGACGCCAACTGGGCTGCTGTGGTTACTGCTTTTGTGGATGGGTGGGCCTCCGAGTACAAGCTGGCCAACGGTTGATTGAACCCATTTCGGATCCGGAGAAAAAGGGGCGGGCAGAGCCCGCCCCTTTTTTAAAGCAAGACGCGGGCGGCGGATTCCCAGGCAGTCCTGGCCCCTGAGCACAAACACTTTTGCGGAGGTGAACTTTTATGGAACGTGCCCTGAAACGCTATGGCCCCATTTTTCTCCTGCCCACGGTAATCGCTTTTACGATTGGATTTGTAATTCCCTTTGCAGAGGGTGTATACTTATCTTTTTGCCAGTTTACTACGGTGCGGGACGCCAACTTTATCGGGATCAGCAACTATCAGCGGGCGCTGGTGGATACGCAGTTCCTTCACTCCTTCTGGTTTACGGTGGCTTTTGCCGTGGTGTCTATTCTTTTGATTAATATGATCGCATTTGCACTGGCACTGCTGCTGACCCGAAAGCTGAGGGGCACTAATGCGTTTCGCACAGTGTTTTTTATGCCCAACCTCATCGGCGGTATTGTACTGGGCTATATCTGGCAGATCCTCATTAACTGTGTGCTGTCGCTGGCGGGGCAGCCTCTGTTGGCGCTGAACTCCACGGCGGGCTACTGGGGCCTTATCATCCTGATGTGCTGGCAGCAGATCGGTTATATGATGATCATCTATATTGCCGGACTTCAGGCGGTGCCCGATGACCTGACAGAGGCGGCCCAGATTGACGGCGCCACGCCCTGGCAGACTTTATGGCGGGTGAAGCTGCCTATGGTGATGCCCTCCATCACCATCTGCATGTTCCTTACACTGACCAACTCTTTTAAGCTCTTTGACCAGAACCTGGCCCTGACCGCCGGCGATCCCGGTCACCTGACCGAAATGCTGGCCCTGAACATTTATAACACCTTTTACGCCCGGGCGGGCGCGCAGTGGAAGGGCCTGGGGCAGGCCAAGGCCGTTCTTTTCTGTATTCTGGTGGTGGCGATCTCTATGTTCCAGCTTAAGGCTACCCGTTCTAAGGAGGTGCAGCAGTGATGGCAAAACACAAAAAAACGGGGACAATTGTCCTCACGGTGGTGCTCTCCGTTCTGAGCCTGGTGTGGCTCTATCCCATCTTCATGATCCTGATGAACTCCCTCAAGACCGAGCGGGCCATTACCACGGCAGGGGCCTTTCAGCTCCCTGCGGCGGCCACCTTCGCCGGGCTTGAAAACTACGTCAGCGCCATTGTCTCTCAGGGCTTTTTGAAGTCTTTGGGATACAGCCTGTTTATTACCATTTCCTCGGTGGCCCTCATCCTGGTGTGCTGTTCCATGTGTGCCTGGTATATCACCCGAGTCAAGGGCCGTGTGAGCCGGGGGCTCTACTTCCTCTTTGTGCTGTCCATGGTGGTGCCCTTCCAAATGGTGATGTTTACTCTTTCCCAGACGGCCGATATGCTAAAGCTCAACACACCTTGGAACATCAGCGTCATCTATCTGGGCTTCGGCGCGGGTCTGGCTGTGTTCATGTTCTGCGGCTTCGTCCGCTCGGTGCCCGTGGAGGTGGAGGAGGCGTCCATGATCGATGGCTGCAACCCAATCCAGACCTTCTTCCTCATTGTTTTGCCTATGCTCAAGCCCACCCTGGTCTCCGTGGGTATCCTGGAGGCCATGTGGGTGTGGAACGACTACCTCCTGCCCACCCTGGTTTTGGACATCAAGAAGTATATGACCATTCCCATGCTCATCCAGCACTTCCGTGGAAGCTTCGGCCGGGTGGAAATGGGCCCCATGATGGCCTGCATCATGCTTACCATCATCCCCATTGTCATCGTCTATCTGCTGGGCCAGAAATATATTATCAAGGGCGTGGCTGCCGGTGCCGTCAAGGGCTGATTCTTTGAAGCATTGGTTTGAGAATAGGAGGACCGCTATGACGATTAAGGATATTGCCCAACGCTCCGGGTATGCTGTGGGTACGGTTTCCCGGGTCCTTAACGGACATCCAGACGTCAGTGACGAGACCAGGGCCAAAGTGCTGGCCGTGGTGGCGGATACCGGCTTTCAGCCCAACGACAACGCACGCCATCTAAAACAAAGAGGTGACAGCGGGATTGCCGTCATCGTCAAGGGGGCCCGCAATCTTTTGTTTGCCGGGATTCTGGAGGAGATGCAGAGCCTGATCAAATCCGCGGGCCGGGCGGCGGCCGTCTATTATCTGGACGAGGACGACGACGAGGTGGAGCAGGCTATCCGGGTCAGCCGAGAACTCAAACCCTTGGGGATCCTCTTTTTGGGCGGCAATCAGAACAATTTTGAGAGGCGGTTCGGAAGCGTTAAGTGCCCCTGTGTCCTGATGACCACCCGGGCAGACACTATGGATTTTAAAAACCTCTCCAGTGTCTCCACAGACGATGCCGAGGGCGCAGCCCAGGCCATCCGCAGTCTCATCGCCGCGGGTCACCGGCGTATCGGCATCATCGGCGGTCATCTCTGTGAAGACTGCGGCCTGGGTGGTGCCAACACGAGCCAAACCCGTCTCTTTGGCTGCCGCCGGGGCTTTATGGAGGCGGGGGTTTCCTTTGATGAGAAGTCTCAATTTGAGCCCACCCGATTTTCCATGCCGGGAGGCTATGAGGCGGCCAATGCGTTGCTGGATCGGTGCCCCGATCTGACCGCCTTCTTTGCGATGTCCGACGTGATGGCCATCGGTGCGCTGCGGGCGATTCACGACCGGGGACTTAGGGTCCCGGAGGATATTTCCCTGATGGGTTACGACGGGATCGAGCAGGCGGAGTACTGCGTGCCGCGGCTGTCCACCATTCGCCAGCGGGCGCCCCAACTGGCCCGACGTGGGGTGGAGATTCTGCTTCGACAGGCTTCCGGCAGCGGGGGAGTCGTCCACGAAATTATTCCATTTCAGCTGGTCCCCGGTGAGAGTGTCCGGGAAGTGAACTGATAGGAGGTGATCCCATGGCGGGAATTACACTGAAAAACATTACGAAGACCTATGAGAACAACGTCACCGTCATCCCCGGAATGAACCTGGAGATCCGGGACAAGGAGTTCATCATTCTGGTAGGGCCCTCCGGTTGCGGCAAATCCACCACCCTGCGGATGATTGCCGGGCTGGAAGATGTGAGCAGCGGAGAGATTTATATCGGGAACCGTCTGGTCAACGATGTGCCCCCCAAGGACCGCAACATCGCCATGGTGTTTCAGTCCTACGCTCTCTACCCGCATATGACCGTGTACAAAAATATGGCCTTTGCCCTCCAGCTTAAAAAGGTGCCAAAGGAGGAGATTGACCGGAAGGTGCGCCAGGTGGCCAAGATCCTGGAGTTGGAGCCTTATCTGAATCGCAAGCCCAAGGCCCTCTCCGGCGGTCAGCGCCAGCGGGTGGCGCTGGGTCGGGCTATGGTTCGGGATCCGGCAGTGTTCCTGCTGGACGAGCCGCTGTCCAACCTGGACGCCAAGCTCCGCACCGAGATGAGGAGCCAGATTTCCGGGCTCCATCAGAAGCTCCAGACCACCTTTGTCTATGTCACTCATGACCAGACCGAAGCGATGACGATGGCCGACCGTATTGTGGTGCTCAAGGATGGTGTTGTTCAGCAGGTGGACACCCCCCAGGAACTCTACGATCATCCCGTCAACCAGTTTGTAGCCGGTTTTATCGGCACGCCCCCCATGAACTTTTTTGCCTCCCAAGTGGAGAAGGGGGAGAGAGGACACGCCCTGCGTTTTGGGACCTGCATCATCTCCACCGGCGCAGCGGGGTTGGAACCTTACGAGGGAAGGACCATCAACGTGGGCATTCGACCGGAAGATATTCATGGGGAGGAGGCCTTTTTGGCGTTATCCACTTCCGGACAACTGGAGGCCCACGTGGATCTGGCGGAGATGATGGGCGCGGAGATTTATCTTTACATCACGGTGGAGGGCCACAAACTGGTCTCCCGCGTGCCGTCCCGCATGGGGGTACACAGCGGAGATACCATCCATCTGGCGGTGGACGGCAACAAGCTGCACCTGTTTGATCCCGAGACACAAGAAAGAATTTGAGAGGAGAATTCAATATGGAGATGACCATTTCCCTGGATACCATTGATAAGGTAAAGAGCTTCGTCAATGCCATTTTTCGCTTTCCCGGCGAGGCCGATTTGAGCTCCGGCCGGTACACTGTGGACGCGAAATCCATTATGGGCATTTTTAGCCTGGATCTGTCCAATCCCGTGACTCTGAAACTTGAGGGAGCGCCGGACACCGCCCTGCGGGAAGAACTTAAGCGCTACTGCGTGTGACGGGACGGGTGTGACATGAGAAACAGCGGCGTGCTCATGCATTTAACCAGTTTGCCCTCCCCCTGGGGCATCGGCACGATGGGGCAGTCGGCCCGCAATTTTGCGGATTTTTTGGCCTCGGCGGGACAGACCTACTGGCAGATCCTGCCCATTGGGCCCACCAGCTATGGGGATTCCCCCTATCAGAGTTTTTCTACCTTTGCGGGCAATCCCTACCTCATTGACCTGGACGATTTGGCGGCGGAGGGTCTGCTGGAGCGGGGAGAGTATGAGCATCTGGACTGGGGGAGCGATCCCGCGGCAGTGGATTACGGCTTGCTCTATGAGCGGCGCTACCTGGTTCTGAAGCAGGCGGTGGCGCGGCTGCTGGCCGCGCCGCCGGGGGATTACGCCCTGTTTCTGGCGGAAAACGCCCGCTGGCTGGACGACTATGCGCTCTTCATGGCCCTCAAGGATGTCCATGGCGGTCGGGCCTGGAGTGAGTGGAACGAGCCGCTCCGGCGGCGGGAACCCGCCGCTCTGGAAGAGACCCGCCGGATTCTGGGGGACGATGTGGCCTTCTGGCAGGGGGTGCAGTACCTCTTTTTCCATCAGTGGAATGCCTTGAAAATCTATGCCAATGAGCGCGGTGTCTTTTTTATCGGAGATCTGCCCATTTATGTGGCGGGGGATAGCGCCGACGTGTGGGCCAAACCTGAGCAGTTCCAGCTGGATGCCGACCTGCGGCCCGTGGAGGTGGCAGGATGTCCCCCAGACGGCTTCTCCGCCGACGGCCAGCTTTGGGGCAATCCTCTCTTTGACTGGGGGCGGATGGAGGCCGACGGATTTTCCTGGTGGATTGAGCGGATCCGTCGGCAGCGCAGCTTTTACGACGTGCTTCGCATTGACCATTTCCGGGGCTTCGACAGTTACTATGCAATCCCTTACGGGGACAATACCGCTCGGAATGGGCAGTGGCGTCAGGGGCCCGGGATGCGGCTATTCCGGGCGGTGGAGGCGGCGCTCGGTCGACAGGATATCATCGCCGAGGACCTGGGCTTCCTCACCGACTCGGTGCGGCAACTCCTGCGGGATGCCGGTTTCCCCGGGATGAAGGTGCTCCAGTTTGCCTTTGACAGCAGGGAGGAGAGCGACTATCTGCCCCACAACTATGAGAAGCACTGTGTGGTCTATGTGGGTACCCACGACAACGACACCGCCTTGGGCTGGCTGGACACCACTGCGTCGGAGGATCGTGCCTTTGCCGCAGATTATCTGAAACTCACCGAGACAGAGGGCTATGCTTGGGGCCTGATGCGGGGAGCGTGGGCCTCTGTGGCCGACCTGGCTGTGGTCACTGCCCAGGACCTGCTGGGGCTGGGGGGTGAGGCGCGGATGAACACACCTTCCACCGTGGGGGGCAATTGGAAATGGAGAGCGCTCCCCGGTGTGTTTACACAGGAGCTGGCCCAGCGGCTTC
Source organism: Pseudoflavonifractor sp. (assembly GCA_034927965.1). GTDB lineage: Bacteria > Bacillota > Clostridia > Oscillospirales > Oscillospiraceae > Vermiculatibacterium. Next base: position 74,681 of record JAYFPI010000023.1, on the reverse strand, counting down.
GCCGTGAGACGGCGCTTTACCGCCGCCTGCCCCGGCGGTGAAAGGAGAAAAACCATGCTTCTCACCGGAATCCTGCTGGACGCCGACATCCTGACGACAGCACCTCTGGGGGCATTCGCCGTGGTTGACGTTGCAGTTTGTCCGTGATACCATTGCAATAACACGAATTACATAAAGTAGAGTCCGAAAGGAGGCTGAGTAAATCATGATGGATATGAGAAGATCAGAAAACTTTACATATTGGAAGCGTCCGTGGCAAAAATGGCTCGTTCTTACCGTTGGAATTTTCCAGGTTATTAGTCTATCGTTGAATGTTCAAGAGTATAAGGATATTGCCGAAACCGGAATTTTCAGTTCTTCTGCATGGGAAAGCTATGCAGCACAACAAAGTTTCCAATGTGCCATAAATGGCTTGACGGCGGCAATTTTTCTTGGAATTTTTCTAGTCGGAATTTTTGTTCAAAGCCAAAGGATGGCCAGAATGGCTGAAGGACTGTTCTTGCTGGTTTTAGCTTTGGCCTGGGGAATAGTTGGCTTTGTACTTCAGCTAACCTCACAAGACGGAATAAAGTTCATTTGGGGGCTGCTTTTGCTTTTGACATTTGGCGGCAGCGCATATGACTTTTGGAAAAGCCGAAACAACTAATAAGTGTTTTCAAATTAACATTTATTACAAAGATTATGAGCATTTGGCGTGGTTTGCTCTCTTGCTCTGTGGTGAATCAATCGGAACAGGAAAAATAAGGCGTCATCGTTTGGAAAACGATGACGCCTTAAAAATACCTTCATTGGGCTTGCTTGTGCCCAGCGGGGGGCGGGGAAAAAATCTTACTTGGAGGCGGTGTCCATGTCCTGGTCGTCGCCCCAGATCATGTTCTTGCGCAGCTCGGCACCCACGACCTCCATCTGGTGCTTTGCCAGAGCGGCCCGCTTGGAGTTAAAGAAGGTGCGGCCATTTTTGTTCTCCGCGATCCACTTGCCGGCAAAGGTGCCATCCTGGATGTCGTCGAGGACCTTACGCATGTTGGCCTTGGTTTCAGCGTAGGGGAGGACGCGGGGGCCAGAGACATACTCGCCATACTCGGCGGTGTCGGAGATGGAGAAGTTCATCATGCCCACGCCGCCCTTGTTAATGAGGTCGACAATGAGCTTCAGCTCGTGGATGCACTCAAAGTAGGCATTTTCGGGTTCATAGCCGGCCTCCACCAAGGTCTCAAAGCCGCACTTCATCAGATCCACCACGCCGCCGCACAGCACGCACTGCTCGCCGAAGAGGTCGGTCTCGGTCTCATCGTGGAAGGTGGTCTCCATCACGCCGGCGCGGGCGCCGCCGATGCCGGCGATGTAGGCCAGAGCGATCTTGTAGGCGTGTCCGGTGGCATCCTGCTCCACGGCCACCAGGCAGGGTACGCCCTTGCCGGCGACGTAGGTGGAGCGGACGGTGTGGCCGGGGCCTTTGGGGGCTGCCATAAACACGTCCACGCCCTTGGGAGGAACGATCTGGCCGTAGCGGATGTTGAAGCCGTGGGCAAAGGCCAGAGCCTTACCCTCGGTCATATAGGGGGCGATGTCTTTCTTGTAGACCTCGGCCTGGACCTCGTCATTGATGAGAATCATGACGATGTCACCCCACTGAGCGGCCTCGGGCACGGTCTTGACGGTCAGACCTGCCTTCTCGGCGGTGGCCCAGTTCTTAGAACCCTGCCGCAGGCCCACGCAGACCTCGCAACCGGAATCCTTCAGGTTGAGGGCATGGGCATGACCTTGGGAGCCGTAACCGATAATGGCGATCTTCTTGCCATCCAGGTAGCTCAGGTCGCAGTCCCTCTCGTAGTACATTTTCGCCATGATAAACACTCCTTATTATATAATTGGAAATTTGTCCAAGTATCCCACGAATGAAAGAAAAAGAATGTAACGCGTGTTACAATTCGAAAAATTAAAGGACATTTTTGCCCAGATTGAACTCGGTGGTCTCCTTATTGTCGTCACTGATGGTGTAGGCGCCCCGCTCCAGTGCCACCATGCCGGTACGGACCAGCTCCAAGATGCCGAAGGTCTCCAGCAGGCGCTGCATGGCCTCGGCCTTGTTCTCGTCGCCGATCAAAGCCAGGGTGAGGGACTTAATGGACACATCGATGATGGAGGCCCGGAAGATATTAGCGATTTGAATGATCTCATTGCGCACGTCGGCAGTCTCGGCCCTCACCTTGAACATCACTAGCTCCCGGCGGATGGACCGCTCGGGCAGCAGTTCCTGGACAGAGTAGACGGGAAACAGCTTGCGAAGCTGGTTCATCACCTGGTTCATGGTGGCGTCGTCTCCCATGACTTCAATGGTGATGCGGGAAACCGATGGGTCATCGGTTGTACCCACTGCCAGGGATTCAATGTTGTAGCCCTTCCGGGAGAAAAGGCGGGAGACCTGGCTGAGGACGCCTGAGGCGTTCTCCACCAGCACAGACAGGGTGTGACGAGTAATGTGTTCGCTCTTCATTTTGAAATCCACCTCCTCAGTCCAGCAAGAAATCGGTGACGGGCGTGCCGGCGGAGACCATGGGGTGAACCATGGCGTCCTTGTCAATGGCACATTCGATGACCCAGGGCTTGCCGCTGTCCAGCGCCTGACGGAGGATGACCTCAAACTCCGGCTGCGTGGCCGCCCGCCCGCCCTGAATGCCATAGGCCTCCGCCAGTTTCACAAAGTCCGGGCCGCGGTCCAGGTCGGTCTGGGCGTAGCGCTCGTTGTAGATGAGGTGCTGCCACTGCCGCACCATGCCCAAGGTGTGGTTGTTGAAGATGACCACGATCACCGGAATGCAGTAGTGCTCCAGCGTGGCCAACTCGTTGCAGTTCATACGGAAGCCGCCGTCACCGGTGGCGAGGACCACCGGCACGCCGGGATTGCCCATGGCCGCCCCCATGGCGGCCCCCACGCCGAAGCCCATGGTGCCGAAGCCGCCCGAGGTAATGAACTGGCCGGGACGGGAGAAGTGGTAATACTGGGCTGACCACATCTGGTGCTGCCCCACGTCGGTGGCAATGATAGCCTTACCATCCGTGAGGTCCTGAATGGTCTCCAGAACCTCGTGGGGGTGGAGAATATCATCCTTTTTAAGGGGAACTTCCTCGTGGGAAAAGACCCACGCCTGCCACTGGGGGTAGTCGTGGGGGGGGAGCTTCTCGTTGAGAAGCTGGAGTACCCGCCGGGCATCGCCCACAATGTGGTGGTCGGTCATTACATTTTTATCGATCTCGGAGCGGTCAATATCAATCTGCACGATCTGGGCCTGACTGGCAAAGTCCTCCGGCACAGTGGCAACCCGGTCAGAGAACCGGCAGCCGATGGCAATCAGAAGGTCGCACTCGCCGGAGGCCAGGTTGGAGGCGTGGGAGCCGTGCATGCCGATCATGCCGGTAAAGAGAGGATGGTTCCCGGGGAGGGCGCCGCCGCCCATAATGGTGGAGGCCACCGGTGCCCGCAGGGTCTCCACAAATTTCCGGAATTCCGGCACGGCTCCCTTGGAGCGGATGACGCCTCCGCCCACCAGGATCAATGGCCGCTGGGCCTTGGCAATGAGATCCAGCAGGTGTTCCACGTCACCCGCGTCAGGCTCCGGGGTTTTGAGGTCATGACTGGCCCGGCGAAGCATGGAAGCCAGTCGGCCGTGGGAGGGGTGCTGTTCCACGGGGAGAGGCTCGTAGTCCGCTGTCATGGCGGTAATGTTTTTGGGGATGTCGATGAGCACTGGCCCCGGCCGGCCGGAGCGGGCGATGGCAAAGGCTTCCCGGAGAATGTCGGCCAGATCGTCGGGGCTGTGGACCAGATAATTGCATTTGGTGATTGGCATGGTGATGCCCGTGATATCCACTTCCTGAAAGGAGTCCTTGCCAATGAGGTTCTCGCTGACGTTGCAGGTAATGAACACCACGGGAGAGGAATCCATGTAGGCGGTGGCGATACCGGTAGTCAGGTTGGTGGCGCCGGGACCGGAGGTGGAAAAGCACACACCTACCTTTCCGGTAGAGCGGGCGTAGCCATCAGCGGCATGGGAGGCCCCCTGCTCGTGGGCTGTCAGGATATGTCGGATCTTGTCCTTGTAGCCGTGAAGCTCCAGCTCGTCGTATACGTTCAAAATGGTGCCCCCAGGGTAGCCGAACACCGTGTCCACCCCCTGCTCCAGCAGGCACTCCATAATAATTCTGGCACATGTCATCCGCATAGCCTTAGCCTCCTTCAATCTGATTTTGGAAAAAACAAAAAGACCTCGTCCTCTATAGGACGAAGTCTTTCACTCCGTGGTACCACCTAACTTCACGGGCATGGCCCGTGCGCTCTGTGCCGTAACGGGGCAACCGTTCCCACCTACTGGGCGTTTCGCCGTTCTGTGGGACCGCTCTCGGGGGATGTTTGGCTCACGCCCCTCACGGAAGCTTACACCGGCCGCTTCCTCTCTTGGCTTGCGGGGCGGGCCTACTTGCCCGGTCACTGCGTTTGGATGATTGTTCCCTATCATAATGCCGCCGAGCTGATTTGTCAATTCCGGAAACTAAAAACTTATAAAATTTATCGCTTTAAACAAATAAAGATGCCTAAAGAAGGAAGCAGGTGGAAAAAAAGCCAAGGGCAGAGGCACAAAAAAGTAAAAAAAGCTAAACTGGGAGTCTGATTTTGTGAAACACGATCCTTTTTTACCCCAAGAGGCTGGACTTTTGCGCTATTTTGAACTATGATAGTAATCGTTTGAAGCGCAAACTCCTGGGGAACGAGAAAGCAAAATTGAGGTGAGGCTATGTTGCATCAGTTTTTCGGCGGGGTACATCCCGCTGAGCACAAGGACCTGACCGAGCACAAGGCCACCGCGCCCCTGGCGGAAGCCCCGGCCCAGGTAGTCATCCCCATGTCTATGCATGTGGGTGCTCCCTGTAAGCCTGTGGTAGCCGTCGGTGACGAGGTAAAAGTGGGCCAGCTCATCGGTGAGACCACCGGTTTGGGCGCTCCCATTCACGCCAGCGTGTCCGGAAAAGTTGTGGCCGTGGAGCCCAGAGCCCACGGCGGCGGCGGGATGATGATGTCTGTGGTGATCGACAACGATTTCCAGAGCACTCCTGATCCCTCCATCCAGCACCGGGACAACGTGGACGCGTTGTCCGGAGCCGAGATCATTGCAATTATCAAGAATGCCGGCATTACCGGTATGGGCGGCGCGGGCTTCCCCACCCACGTTAAGCTCTCCGGTGCGGTCGGCAAAGTGGACACCCTAATCCTGAACGGCGCGGAGTGTGAACCTTACATTACCTCCGACCACCGGCTAATGCTGGAGCGGGGCGATGCCGTCATCGGCGGCGCCCGGCTGATGGCAAAGGCCGTGGGCCTCAAGGAGGCCACCATCGGCATCGAACTCAATAAGCCTGACGCCATCGAACATCTGAAGGCGCTGGTGGGCGCCACCGGCGACGTACATATCGAGGGGCTGAAGACCCGGTACCCCCAGGGCGCCGAGAAGCAGCTCATTCAGATGATCACCGGCCGTCAGGTACCTCCCGGAAAGCTGCCCGCCGATGTGCAGTGCTGCGTGTGCAACGTGGCTACTGCCGCCGCTGTCTATGACGCGGTCATGGAGGGCAAGCCTTTGACTGCCCGCGGGGTCACCCTGACCGGCGGCGCCATTGCCGAGCCCATGAATGTCATGGCGCCCGTCGGTACCCCTGTCAGCTACCTGATCAAGATGGCTGGCGGTTTTAAGACCGATCCTGACCGGGTGCTCTACGGCGGTCCTATGATGGGCAATCCCATCTACAACCTGGATGTGCCCATGATGAAGTCTACCAACTGCATCCTGTGCATGACCACCGCCGAGGCGGCCGAGCAGGATCCCGCGCAGACCTGCATCCGCTGCGGCAAGTGTGTGGAGGTCTGCCCCATGCACCTGACCCCGCTGCTCATGCGGATGAACACCAACAAGCGCAAGTGGGATGAGGTGGAGGCTCTGCGGGTGATGGACTGCATCGAGTGCGGCTCCTGCAACTACATCTGCCCTGCCCGGCTGCCTCTGGTCCAGTCCTTCCGTACTGCGAAGTTCGAGATTCGCGACCTGGCTGCCAAGGCCAAGGCCGCCAAAGAGGCAAAGGAGGCGGCCAAAGCATGAATGAGAAGAAAGAACTGAAGCTGACAGTCGCTTCGTCCCCCCATGTCAACTCTCCGGTGAACACCCGCTCCCTGATGATGGATGTGCTCATCGCCCTGATCCCCGCCCTGTGCATGGGCGTATTCTTCTTCGGCCCTCGGGCCCTTATTCTCACCGCCGTTTCTGTGGCTGGCTGTGAGTTTTTTGAGTGGCTTTACCGCAAGCTTCTGAAGAAGCCCCAGACCGGTGGAGACCTGTCCGCTGCCGTCACCGGCGTACTGTTGGCCTTTGTCTGCCCCGTGGCGCTGCCCTACTGGACCATTCTCATCGGCGATTTCTTTGCCATGTTCATGGTTAAGCAGCTCTTCGGCGGTCTGGGCAAAAACTTCCTGAACCCCGCTCTGGCCGGCCGTGCCTTCCTGATGCTTTCCTACCCGGTGTTCATGACTACTTGGGTTAAGGCGGGCACCGCCAACTGGATGGGCATTACCACCAGTGTCACTGACGCGGTCACTGCCGCAACTCCCATGGGTACCATGCACGGCTCCACCGTAGCGGCTCCTATGCTGCCCTGGCTGGGCGACGCGGGCTCCACCCTGAAGGACCTGTTTATCGGCAACGTGGGCGGCTGTATCGGCGAGGTTTCCGCTCTGGCTCTGATCATCGGCGGCGCCTACCTCATTTTCCGGGGCGTGATCAATGTCCGCATCCCCGCTGCCTTTATCGGCACCGTGGCGGTGCTGACCCTGATTTTCACCAAGGGCAATCCCCACTTTGAGTGGATGCTCTCTCAGCTCTTCGGCGGCGGCCTGATGCTGGGCGCCTTCTTCATGGCAACCGACTACGTCACCAGCCCCTGCACCCCCAAGGGCGAGATTATCTTCGGCGTGGGCTGCGGCCTGCTGACCGTCTTCATCCGCTACTTTGGCGGCTATCCCGAGGGTGTCAGCTACGCCATCCTGCTGATGAACGTGTGCACGCCCATCATTGAAAAGTATACGCACCCCAGCCGCTTCGGCGTTACCAAGGAGGATCTGCAGAAGGCCAAGGCTGCAAAGAAAGGGGGCGCTGCAGTATGAGTGAGACTGCTGTCAAGAAGAACGATTCCGGGATGGCAAAGCTGACCATTACCCTGTTTGCCATCTGTGCTGTATGCGCGCTGGTCTTGGGCATGGTAAACATGATTACCGAGCAGCCCATCAAGGACGTGCAGGCGGCCAAAAACGCCGCTGCTATGTCCGCCGTGCTCCCCGCGGACGGCTATGCGCCGGTGGAGTACACCGGCACCGACACCACCATCAAGTCCATTAACAAGGCCGGGGATGCCGGCTATGTGGTGGAGGTCTCCCCCTCCGGGAGCTTTAGCGGCACCCTTAGCATCATGGTGGGTGTCAACGCCGACCAGACTGTCTCCGGGGTGGAGATTGTCAAGTCCGGTGAGACCTCCGGCCTGGGCGACAATGCCAAAAAGGCCGATTGGCGCGAGCAGTTCAAGGGCCTGACCGGGGAAGTAAAGGTCACCAAGGACGGCGGCTCCATTAACGCCATCACCGGTGCCACGATTACCTCCCGGGCAGTCTCCGCCGGTGTCACCTCCGCTCTGGCGGCTGTGGCCGAGCTGGGTTAAGGAGGGACAGCTATGAATTTCAAACAGCAATTTAAAGAGGGCATGATCACACAGAACCCTGTTACCGTTCAGCTGCTGGGTATGTGTTCCACCATGGCCATCACCACCAGCCTTTTTAACGGCATCGGCATGGGCATCTCCGTGTTGATTATTTTGACCCTCTCCAATATCTTCATCGCTGCGCTGCGAAAAATTATTCCCAATAAGATCCGGATTGCCTGCTTCATTGTGGTCATTGCCACCTTTGTTACCGTGGTGGACCTGCTGCTCCAGGCATATATCCCTGATCTGGCCACCAATCTGGGCGTGTTTATCCCCTTGATCGTGGTTAACTGCATTATCCTGGGCCGTGCTGAGTCCTTCTGCTACAAGAACGGCGTGGCCGCTTCCGCTGTGGACGGCATTTGCCAGGGCCTGGGCTATACCGTGATCCTGATTGTTATGTGCGTGGTTCGTGAGCTGCTGGGCAAGGGCACCTTTGGCGGCGGCATTCTCAGCGCCGACGGCATTACCATTTTCCCCGCCCACTTCGCAGCAATGGGCTTGGCTCTGCCGGTGGGCGGATTCCTGGTTCTGGCTTGTATCATTGCGGCCATGCAGTATTTCCTCAACAAGCCGAAAAAGGCTGAAGAGAAAGAGGAGGTGGCCAAGTAATGGACGTCAGTTTATTTACAATTGCCATGGGAGCCATCCTGGTCAACAACTTTATTTTCTCCCAGTTCCTGGGTATCTGCCCCTTTATGGGCGTGTCCAAGTCTACGGATACTGCCAGCGGCATGGGCCTGGCCGTAACTTTCGTTATGGGCCTGGCTTCTGCGGTTTGCTGGCCCATCAACCACTTTATTCTGGAGCCCAATGGACTGACCTTTATGCAGACGATTGTGTTCATTCTGGTCATTGCCTCTCTGGTGCAGTTTATTGAGATGTTCCTCCAGAAGTCTATGCCGGCGCTGTACACCGCCCTGGGCGTGTATCTGCCGCTGATCACCACAAACTGCGCCGTGTTGGGCGTCGTGCTGCAGAATACGCAGAGCAGCTACAATTTCATTCAGAGCGTGGTCTACGGTGTTACCGGCGGCCTGGGCTTCCTGCTGGCCATCTATCTCTTTGCCAGTGTGCGGGAGAAGCTGGAGTTCGCTGAGAGCCCCAAGGCCTTTGAGGGTTTCCCCATTGCTCTGGTGTCCGCCGGCCTGTTGGCTCTGTGCTTTATGGGCTTCTCCGGCCTGAAGATCGGGTAAGGGGGAAGATAAAATGACAAAAGTAATTTTTTGCGTGGCTATCCTGGCCATTATGGGCGCCGTTTTCGGAATGGTGTTGGCTTTTGCGGCCAAGGTCTTTGCCGTTGTGAAGGATCCCCGGGAGGAGGCCGTTCTGGGCTGTTTGCCCGGCGCCAACTGCGGCGGCTGCGGATTCCCCGGCTGCGCCGGCTATGCTGCCGCTGTGGCATCCGGTAAAGCCCCTGTCAATGCCTGCGCCGCCGGCGGTGAGGCCGTGGCCGATCAGATCGCTGAGATCATGGGCGTCGCTGCGGGCACCACAGTGAAGCGCATTGCCGCTGTCCACTGTTCCGGCTGCGGTGTGAACTACGCCAAGTACAACTACCAGGGCGTGCACGATTGCCTGTCTGCTGCGCGGCTGCCCGGCGGCGGCCCTCTGGGCTGCGACTTTGGCTGCCTGGGCATGGGCACCTGTGAGAAGGTCTGTCCCTTTGACGCCATTCATGTGAAGAACGGGGTTGCCGTAGTGGATGAGGACAAGTGCAAGGCCTGCTCTAAGTGCGTGGATGTATGCCCCCGTCACATCATTGATCTGGAACCCTATAAGACCAAGAAGCATGTAACCATTCCCTGCTCCTCCAAGGCCAAAGGCCCCGTGGTCACCAAGGTGTGCACCAACGGCTGTATCGGCTGCGGCATCTGTGCCAAGGCTTGCCCCAAGGAGGCCATCACAGTTGAGAACTTCCTGGCGAAGATCGACTACGACAAGTGTGTTGGCTGCGGCATCTGTGCTCAGAAGTGCCCCCGCCACCTGATTACGGTGGACGGCGTGGTGCCTGAGATCAAGAAGCCCGCCGCTCCTGCGGCCCCCAAGGCGGAAGAGGCTCCCAAGGCGGAGTAAATACAAGAAAAAAGCTCCGGTATCCATCAGGATACCGGAGCTTTTTTCTTGAAAAGAGGTCAGAAAGCGGCAACCAAACCGCCGTCATTGGCATAGACCGTGGTAACGCCCCGGGCATCGGTGATAAAAACATCCTGAAACTGGCAAGACTTCATAACCAGTTCCCGGACGTAAAATGCCCGTTCGGGGTTGTTGCAGTGGACCAGATAGAGGGTACGCCCCACATGCCCCGGGTCGGCGGCCATGAGGGAGACCATCTTGGACAGAGCCTGCTTGACGGATAGAGCCTGTCCCACTTTTTTAATCTCCCCTTCGTGAGTAGCTCCCATCAGGAGTTTGATCCGCAGGGTCTCAGTCACCAAGGAGAGCAGGCCGGTAAGACGGCCGTTTTTCCTCAAATGATCCAGATCTTCCAGCACAAAATAAGTGGTCATGGTGGTAATAAAGCGGGTAGCTTGATCCACCACAGTAGCAAAATCCAGCCCAGATCCAGCCAATTCTAAGAGTTTCATAGCGACAGCCACTTCGCCGGAGGCAGCAGAGCAGGAGTTAAAAATGTGGATATGAGCCTTCGGGTGTTCCTCCAGATAAATCGCCCGGGCCTGGGCCGCAGAATTGTGGGATCCGGAAAGAAGTGCGGACAGTGTGACCACATAAATGTCGCCACCTCCGCACTGATCGAAAGCATCCAGGTACAGGGCGGGTGAGGGGCAGGCGGTCTTAGGCGGCGTCTGATTCTCTCTCATGAGCCACAGAAGATGGGTCTGATCAAATGTGTCGTCGTCCACAATCTCCTCTCCTCCTAGAGATAGAGTGAGAGGAACCCGCAGAAAGGGCCCCTGACGGAACTGGGCAGCGGTCAGATCGCAGCAACTGTCTACAACAATTTTAAAAATCATAGTCGCAATCTCCAAAAGCAGTTTTTAAAATCATATCCCTGCCGATATTGTATCATGGAGTGAAAAAAAAGTAAAGAGGGGAGACAGGGATCATCAAAAATCTTCCGGGTATTCCGCTTTCAATTCCTCCATCAGTTTGCGGTCAGCCTTGGAGCAAAGATCCAGCTTTCCATACATGTCGCTGCGACGGCGCTTGGTTCGGAGGATGGCCTGCTTGCGTCGCCACTTGGCAATGAGGGCGTGGTTGCCGGAGAGAAGGATGGCAGGAACTTTTTTCCCGTGCCACTCTTCAGGGCGGGAATATTGTGGGTACTCCAGCAGGCCATTCCAGTGGCTTTCGTTTTCAAAACACTCTGGATCGGGGAGAACACCGGGGACCAGGCGGCTCACCGCGTCGGCCACCGCCATAGCGGGGACTTCGCCTCCCGTGAGAACGAAATCCCCCAGGGAAATCTCCTCATCCACACACTCCTCAATGAACCGTTCGTCAATCCCCTCGTAGTGGCCGCAAACCAAAATCAGGTGATCGTATTCCCCGGCCAAACGTTTGGCATCAGCCTGGCAGAAGGTGCGTCCAGCGGGGGAAAAATAAATGGTATGCCCAGGGCCAAAGAAATCCACCACATGCTTCCAGCATTGGTAGAGCGGATCGGCCTGCATCACAGCACCTCGGCCGCCGCCGTAGGGGTAGTCGTCCACCTGTTTCTGCTTGTTCAGGGTATAGGTGCGGATCTGATGAGTCTCAATACGCAGATAGTCCCGCTCTTGAGCCCGGCCCAGGATAGACTCGGAGAGCACATCGCCCACGGTCTCGTCAAACAGGGTCAATATATCAATCCGGTACATCAGGAGTCCATCCCTTCAATCAGCGCTACCCGGATGTGGCCTGCCTCCAGATCAATCTCCTTGACAAAAGCATCCACGGCGGGAATCATATATTCTTTTCCCATCCCTCGCACCACATATACCTCATGGGCGGGTGGAGTGAGGATATCCTGAACGGTTCCCAGATTTTCTCCGGTGGCGGCGTCCAGCACGGTGAGTCCCATGAGGTCAGCCAGAAAATGGCGTCCTTTTGGCAGTTTCACACCGGTACGGTCAATAGAGAGCACCTTTCCTTTGAGGCGCATAGCCGCCTCTACGCTGTCTACACCCTCCAGAGCGGCCAGCACCATCTTCTTGTGAGGCCGGGCATCCAGAAGGCGGAGCGGTTTTCCGTCCAGATAAACGGTGTTGAATCCGCAAAGGAATTCGGGCCCGTCTCCCCAAGGCAAGATTTTGACCTCACCCCGGACGCCGTGAGTGTTGACGATTTCTCCGGCCTCTAAAAATCGCTGTTTCATCGCTGATTCTCCTTCTGATATGAAAAAACGGCGGGTACCAAGACCCGCCGCTTCTCAGTCGGTGATTTCCACGGAGACCCGGATCCCCTGGCGCTGACCCGCAGAGCGCATAAGCACACGAATCCACTTGGCAATACGTCCCTGACGGCCGATTACCTTGCCCATGTCCTCAGAGGCGACTCGCAGTTCCAGAGCAGTCTCGCCGCTGCCAGACTGCTCAGTGACAGACACCTGTTCGGGGTGGTCTACCAAGTTTTTTGCGACATAAGTGAGGAGTTCTTTCATTTGGATATCCTCCCCGATCAAATGGTGCCGGCTTTTTTCAGCAGAGCCTTGACGGTCTCAGTGGGCTGTGCGCCGGTCTTGATCCAGGCCTGGGCGCGCTCGGCGTCCACCTTCAGGACCACGGGCTCGGCAACGGGGTCATAAGTGCCGATCTCCTCAATGAAACGGCCATCCCGGGGATAACGGGAATCAGCCACCACAATGCGGTAGAAGGGGGCCTTCTTAGCGCCCATACGGCGCAGACGGATTTTAACCATGTTATTTTCACCTCCATAAGAAATATCATTAGAATATCTGGAAACGCCAAAAGACGCTTACCAACAAAATCAGAAAGGGAACCCTTTTCCCATGCCCAAGCCGCCCATGCCGCCCAAGCGGCCCTTTTTCGCCAGCTTCTTCATGCGGCCGCCGGTCATCTGCCGTGTCATCTGCCGCATGGCATCAAACTGCTTGAGCAGCCGGTTCACATCCACTACCTGCACGCCTGCGCCGGCGGCAATGCGCTTTTTGCGGCCATTGTTGAGGATGGAGGGCTCCTCCCGTTCCGCCGGGGTCATAGAGAGAATGATGGCCTCGGTGCGGCCCAAGGCCGATTCGTCCACATTCGCGCCCTCTAAAGCTTTGGCATCCACGCCGGGAAGCATCCCGGCAATGTCGCTGAGGGAGCCCATGTTTTTGACCTGGACCAGCTGATCGTAGAAGTCGGCCAGGGTAAATTTGTTCTTGCGGAGCTTCTGTTCCAACTCCTGAGCTTTTTTTAGATCAAAGTTCTGCTGGGCCTTTTCGATCAGGGAGAGCATGTCGCCCATACCCAAAATCCGGGAAGCCATTCGATCGGGGTGAAACACATCCACCTGATCCAGCTTTTCGCCCATGCCCACAAATTTGATAGGCTTCCCGGTCACGGCCCGAATAGAGAGAGCCGCGCCGCCCCTGGCGTCGCCGTCCAGCTTGGTAAGCATCACGCCGGTGAGATCCAGTGCCTCGTCAAAATTCTTGGCTGCGTTCACCGCATCCTGGCCGATCATGGCGTCCACCACCAACAGAATCTCGTGGGGGGAGACGGCGGCCTTGATGTTCTGGAGCTCCAGCATCAGGGCTTCATCCACATGGAGCCGGCCGGCGGTATCCAGAAATACCATGTCATTACCGTGTTTTTTGGCGTGCTCCACCGCGGCTTTTGCAATGTCCACAGGGTCGATCTGGCCCATTTGGAACACAGGGATATCCAATTGTCTGCCCACCACTTCCAACTGCTCAATGGCGGCAGGGCGATAGACGTCACAGGCGGCCAGCAGAGGGCGCTTGCCCTGCTTCTTCATCAAACCGGCCAGCTTGGCACCGTTGGTGGTCTTGCCGGCGCCCTGAAGGCCCGCCAACATCACCACTGTGGGTGGCTTGGAAGAAATGGTCAGCTTGGCGTCCTCTCCGCCCATAAGGGCGGTAAGCTCCTCATTGACGATCTTAACGATCATCTGGGCAGGGGTCAGGCTCTCCAATACATCACTGCCCACGGCCCGCTCCGAGACCTTGGAGACGAAATCCTTGACCACCTTATAGCTTACGTCGGCTTCCAGCAGCGCCATCCGAATCTCCCGCATGGCCTCTTTGACGTCGGCTTCAGTAAGGCGGCCTTTGCTGCGGAGCTTTTTAAAGGCGTTAGACAGTTTTTCAGTCAGTCCCTCAAAAGCCATGGGCTCACTCCTGCTTCAGTTTGTCCAGTACGGCCTTCACCCGGGTGGTGAGGGCCTCAATTTCTTCATCCTGCCCGTGCTCATCGTTGCGCTTGGCAATCGCCTCCACATCGGTAAGGATCTCCTTGAGCTGATCCTGCATGAGGTGGAAACGGCGGATAATGCCGGTTTTGTCTTCCAACTCCGTGAGTGTGGCCTCGGCTCGGACAATAACGTCCCGGACACCCTGACGGGAGATACCGTAGTTTTCCGCAATCTCGGAGAGGGAAAGATCTTCATTATAGTAGAGGTCGTAAAACTCTTTCTGGCGGTCAGTGAGAACGTCGCCATAGAAGTCGTACAAAAGCGCCATGCGGTATGCCTGGTTTTTCACGCTGAGCCACCTCCTAAAATGTAAAGTCTATTAACTTTACAACGCTATTATCATACAATATTTCTGCCTGCTTGTCAAGGGAAATTCCCTGCGTAGCGACAATTTTCTGCCTGGCAAAAGGAACTCAGTCCACAATCTGAGAAAAATGGGGAAGAGGAGGAATTGCCCCAGCCATAGATAGAAAATCGCCAATGGAAAAGCGCGTGCAAAAGGCGTCTTGAAGGGATTCCAGATTTTCTGCAGAGTGCTCGGTTTCCAGGCAAAAACACCGCAGGGTGTCGGAAAAAGAATCACTACCGTCCCGATATCCGGACAGCAGGCAGACAGAAACAGAGGCAAATACAATGAATTCGCCCCAGGAGAGCACATCGCCGTCCCAGACTGCCCGCAGCCAGTGGCGGTAAAGAAAGTAGACGGCCGTCCGCTCCGCCAGGTGCTCAGGCGGTCCTTGAGCAGGCAGTGTCCCCACGGCGAGACGGGCAGCTGTTTCCTCTAAAAGGTCTATCCAGTCCGCTTGGAGGTGGTCCTGCGCCTGTAAAAGGGCCAGACAGCTGACGGCCCCGTCAATCCCTTCTGGAAGCGGGGGCAGGGAATCTAGTGAGGCTTCTTCATAGAAGGCGCACAGTTGCGCAGTCTTCTCCGTTGAACCGCTGTCCATGAGAAGCTGGAGCTCGTTTGAGAAGAGTAGTAAGAGTTCCAGGCGATGGGCCAGAGAAAGTTCCCGTTTTCGAAGCAGACGCAGGGCGGTCTCCCTGGCGATGAGCAGGGGGGCCAGCAGAGGCGGATCCTCTTCCGCAGGTGGATCCGGCGTGGGGAGGGAGAGCAAGGAGAGATCTTCCCTCAGAACCATCCGGGCTGCCTCCGGACAGGAAGCGCAGAGGCCAGCTTCTCGTAAAGAGCCGTAATCGTCAAAAAAGCGGGGGTGAGTACGGCAGGTAAGGCTGGTGTGCGATTCCCCCAGTTCCCTGTGGATGCGGCAGAGTCTGTCACCATCCAAAAAGGGGCAGAAAAGGCCACGCAGGGGAAAACAGAAGCTGCCCTCTTCGTCCCGCGCCAGCGTGCGGCGCAATTGCTCCCCCAGTGGCCCGGGGAGTGTGGCATACTCTGCAGCGGTGCTGTTGTCGATGGGAATTTCCCAGCCGACGCAGCAGGTGTGTGGGCAGTCTCCGGCCAGACAGCGAAAGGTAGAAAAATAAGCTGGAACATGCAAAACCATGTGGACGCTCCTTTGCACAGTTTCAATATTTCTATCATAGGCCCTACCGTAAAATTTGACAAGCGATGAGAGAGAGAAAAGCAGTGGAATTTGCGGTACGGTCTTTTCCAAATGATTCCGAAAAAAAGACTGTATAGGGAAAAGAAACCTGTGGATACTAAGGATTGTCAATTGAATCGACCGCAGGAGGAATCAAAATATGAAAGCGACTGGAATCGTGCGGAGGATCGACGACCTGGGTCGGGTAGTCATCCCCAAGGAGATCCGCCGCACTATGCGCATCCGAGAGGGCGACCCGCTGGAAATCTACACGGACAAAGACGGCGAGGTCATCTTCAAAAAATATTCCCTGATGGGCGGCCTGACCGATTTTGCCGGTCAGGTGTGTGAAACCCT
This sequence comes from Pseudoflavonifractor sp., assembly GCA_034927965.1. Lineage (GTDB taxonomy): Bacteria > Bacillota > Clostridia > Oscillospirales > Oscillospiraceae > Vermiculatibacterium. Next base: position 58,602 of record JAYFPI010000023.1, on the reverse strand, counting down.
GAACAAGACCACTGGACTGGTGACGGTTATTACGGACCGGGATAGCTGCATTGCCGTAGCAGGAGCGCCCCGGCGGGATTTGGTGGACAAGCGCCTGAGCGAGCGGCTGGAGAGCGTGCTGGAGGGGCGGAAAATTTACCAGTATCAGCCCGGAGATTCCCCGATGGTGGTAAGCGATGAGAGCGGAAAGTTTTTTATTTCCTGCGCGGCGCCCATTTTGGCGGAGGGGGATGTGCTCGGCTGTATCCTTTTTGCCGCGGGAGAGGGAGAGACCTCTTCCGGAGAGACGGAGTACAAGCTGCTCCAGACGATGTCCGGCTTTCTTGGCCGGCATATGGAGAGCTGAAACAGAGAGAGGCGCCGGTATCCGGAGATTTCGGATACCGGCGCCTTTTCAGTTCGCGGCCTGGAACGCAAGGATGAGCAGAACATTGACCGCGAAGAGAATTGCCAAGGACAGAACGGATTCTCTCTCATCCATCTTCGATCCCTCCGCCCTGTCAGTGTACGCAGGAAAAGGGATGAGTATGACTTGTATATTTTGGGGGCTTGCGGCCCATACTTTGGAAGAACAGAAGGAGGGAGTGCGCTGTGATTAAGGGAATCAGCCGGCGTGTCATTGTGGTCAAGTCCCCCGACCGCCGCTTTTTTGAAGAGGCAATTTTTATTGTTCGGGAGGGTGCGATCGGTTCAGCGGGGGTCACTGCGGAGCAAGTAGTAGAAGAGGCACGGCGGGTGGCCGACGGTTTTGTAAAACGGGGGCATATTCAGTGGTATCAAAAAATTCCAGCGCCGGGCTATGTGGCAGCTGGAGCGCTGATGGCCACGGTCCTTTGGAGCCTGGCGCTGCTGCTATTGTAAGCACTTTCAAAAACCAGCCCCCGGAACGACTAAAATCGTTCCGGGGGCTGGTTGACAATGGATATCAATGGCACGCGGGAAAAAAGTTACTGGGGGCGGGCCACGATGACCCGAATACATCCACCCTCTGACACCTCTTTGTCATAGTAACCGTCAAGTGTGTAGCCGCTGCGTACCCGTTCCAGGCTGGAGATGCGGTAGGTATTGTTCTCCAACTCATAGACCGCAACGGAATCCCACATCGGGAAGGTGATGTTATTCTTTGTCGTGGCGTTGATGGCATCCACAGAAACGAGCGTTACATCAGTAAGTTTGGCGAATTTGTCGGGGGACTGAAGGCTGCCCTGGATGCAGATTGGGCCCACAGCCTGGTTCAAAATGCCGTTTTGCAGTACATAGTTGTAGGTCTGTCCGGCCACATCGTACTGGTAGACGCCGTTGAGAACGGTGGTTCCGCCGTAAGAGACATCGGTTTCTTGGATGGAAGTAAGGATGCCGTAGGAATAAAGATCGCCGGTGGCATCATTGAGGATAAGCGTGTCGATCTCTCCGGCGGTGTTTTTATGGAAGAATATCACATTCCTACTGTCCAGACTCATGCCCCCCAAGCGGCTGGGGTAGAGCTTGACGGCGGCACCGTCGCTGTTAACATCCAAAATCCCTGCGCCGGCGGCCAGCACAGTATTTCCGACCTTGGTGCCAGTGGAGTTGACCTTTCCGGAGAGAGAGGACTGGTTCAGCCGGATCACCTTCGCACTGCCGGAGGAGAGGGTGATCTGAACCAGGTTTCCTGCCTTCAGGGAAGAAGAGGCCTCAACGGGGTAGGAGTAGGAGTTGCCGTCTGCAGCGGTAATGGCTACGGTTTTGGCGGAGTAGGAGCTGCCGTCGGAATCGGTATAGGGGGCGTTGGAGACAGAGGATACCACACCGTAGAGAGTACCGGAGACGCTGCCAGAGGAGGCTACGGCGGCGACCCCGCCGTCCCGACCCAGCAGGAGAGTGATGGTGTCTCCCGTCTTATAACTGCCCAGGTTGGAGAGGGAATAGGCTGCGGCGGCAGTCTCAATGGAGTAAGTTTTGCCAGCAACCGTCACAGAGGTGGGGCTGGAAGCGTTGGGAGAGACGTTCTGATAGAGCCCTGTGACTTTGTTGCTGTATGCCCACAGGGTGTGCATGGATTTTGACCAATAGATGACATCATTGGCCTGGAGCGCCGAGAGAGAAGACAAATTTCCGCCCCGATAGACAGCAGCGCGGGAGACATCAAAATTCACCGTGTCTTTCCAACTGCCGGTCATCACCACAGGGCCGTCCATGGCGGAATTGATGAGAGCCACCCGGTCAATCTCTCCGGCGGCGGTGAGGGAGTGGCCCAGTGTGGTGAGGTAAACCTGCCCGCTTTTGGTCGGAGCCGTAAGGAGATTGTAGAGAAGGCACATGGCGTCCTGACGGGTCATGGCGGAATTCTGACTGGAGGTAATGCCCTCATCCAGATCCAGATTGCGGTAGAGAGTCATCTGCCCCGAGGGCCAGGCACCGGAAAAGTCAGTATCGCTGTATCCCAGCAGACGTACGGCCATACTCACACCCATAGCCAGAGTAATGGGCTCGTCGGGGTGAAAAGTGCCGTCCAAATAACCGTTGACGTATCCGGCAGAGACAGCGGCCTCTACATAGGGGGCGGCCCAATGGGTATGAGGCACGTCAGGATAAGGGGAGACGGTGGTGGAGGCCCCTACGTTTTCACCCATGGTCGAAGCGGCAATAATAAGCTTGGTAAATTCGGAACGCGTCACGTTCCGAAAGAGCATCAAATCGCCGTTTTCATTGCCTGTCATAATGTCCAGGGCGGAGAGCACCTGAGCCATCTCGTCGGTGCCTGCCTGCACGCCGTGTGCAGCGGGAAAAAGACTGACAGCCAGGACCATCGCCGTCAGGCCGGAAAAAAGTCGTTTTGTATTCATATGCTTCCTATCTCCTTTAATCGTAGCGCAGGGCGTCAATGGGGTTAAGCCGCGCGGCCTTGTTGGCGGGCAGGTAGCCAAAGAGGATGCCAACACCCACGGACACGCCGAAGGAGACCGCGATACCGGTCAGAGTGGGAACGGCCACGAAACCGTCGCTGCCGGTTTTCAGAACCAGAGCGACGATGTAGGTAAATATATTTGCCATGATAATGCCCAGCACAATACCAATTATGCCGCCGACAGCGGAGGTGGTACCGGCCTCTATAATGAATTGGCTGCGGATATCCCTGCACTTGGCTCCCAGGGATTTCCGAATGCCGATCTCCCGGGTGCGCTCAGTGACCGAGACCAGCATAATGTTCATGATGCCGATGCCGCCCACCAGCAGAGAAATGGCGGCAATGAGAATGAGAATAACCATCAGGGTGTTGAGCATGGAGTCCATGGCATCCATCATCTCAGCGCTGGACATGACAAAATAGGCGTCTGAATCCTGGAAGATTTTATAGAGTTTATTTTCAATAATGCCCTTGGCGGTGGTAGAGGAGTCCTTAGAAGTGCTGTTGAAGAGATAGAAGTTGACAGATCCGCTTCCATTGATGCTCATAGCGTTTTCATAGGGGATAAAAATCACGTCGTCACCGCTGCCTTCTGTGGAGTCGGCCTTTTTGGAAAGCACTCCAACCACAGCGAAAGGGCTGCCTTGGATGGTGAGAGTCTTCCCGATGGCATCCCCCTGAAAGGCTGACTCGGCCAGATAGCTGCCAATTACACATACATTTTGGTGGCGAAGAGTGTCGATGTAACTGAGGAAACGGCCTGTTTCCAGCTTTTCGCCGGACATGGTCTGGTTGCGCTCGGCATTGTAATAGAATTCGCTGACACCGTAAGCGCTGGTTCGGGTATACTTGTCGCTTCCGTGACGCACGGTGCCCTGAACACTGACATAGGGAGAGACACCGGAAAAATACTGGGGGTATTTATCAACCAGCGCATACATATCGGTTGGATCCACCGAGCGGGAGGACATTGTGCTGCCCCGGCCGCGGATCTGCACCTGAATGAGGTTGGCGCCAAGCTCGTCGAACTCTTTATTCATGTAGTTCTTCATGCCGTTTCCCAGACTGGTGATGATGATAACGGCAGCTACGCCGATAATGATGCCCAGCATGGTCAGCAAAGCCCGCATTTTACTGGTGAGCAAAGACTTGATGGCTAGGCGGAAGGATTGACTGAAGTTCATGTAGCTCCCCCCTCTCCCATAATCTCCTGATATTCCTCCGCGGAGACCACGGCCCGGGGATCGTGGGCGTTTCCGTCATAGATAATTTTTCCATCCTGCAGACGGATAATCCGCTTGGCCTTGACAGCGATGGAGTTGTCATGGGTAATGAGGACCACGGTGTCCCCCTCGGCGTTCAGCTGCTGCAAAAAGGATAGTACCTCTCGGCCCGTGCGGGAATCCAGAGCGCCGGTGGGTTCGTCAGCCAGAATAACGGAAGGATTTCCGGCCAGTGCCCGCGCAATGGACACCCGCTGCTGCTGACCGCCGGAAAGCTGAGAGGGCAGGTTCTTGCATTTGTCCGCCAGGCCAACGCGCTCCAAAGCTTTGTGAGCCCGCTCATGGCGCTGGGCGGAATCTGCTCCGGCATAAAGGAGGGGCAGCTCCACATTTTCCTGAACCGTGAGCTTTGGGATCAGATTGTACTGCTGAAAGATAAAACCCAGCATCTTGTTGCGAATCTCCGCCTGCTGATCATCCTCCATGGTGGAGACATCGATCCCACCCAGATGGTAAGTGCCCGAAGTGGGTACGTCCAGGCAGCCGATGATGTTCATGGCGGTGGACTTTCCGGAGCCGGAGGAGCCTACAATGGCCACAAATTCACCGGGATCGATGGTCATGCTGACGCCGTCCAGCGCGTGAACGGATTCGTCTCCCATTTGGTAGATTTTGTAGACGTCTTTGAACTCGATGAGATGTTCCAAGGACTCAGCCTCCCATCATCATGTTCATGGCGCTGGAGGCGCTGTTTTGGATGTAGACGGACTCACCCGCCGTAAGGCCGGAGAGGATCTCAATGTAATCGGAAGAGTTGCGGCCCACAGTGACTTCGCGCTCCACCAGCTTGGAAGCATCGACGACATTTCCGTTTTCATCCAGAGCGCCGTCGCCCGCCACCAGAACGGTGTTGTTGCGGCTCACCGCATCCACGGGGACGCAGAGAACATTACCGGCTTTCTCCACGATGATGTTGGCGGAAACATTCATGCCAGGGTAGAGGCCCGCCCCGGCCAGGTCGGTGCCGCTTCCGTCTACGGAAACAGTGACGGGATAAGTAGTAGAGCCGCTGACAGTAGTGCCGTTGATGTTGACTTTCTCCACAACTCCGGTAAAGGACTGCCCCTCCAGCGCGTCGGCGGTAAAGAGAACCTCCTGCCCGGCCTTGAGCTTGACAACATCCAGTTCATCCACATTGATGTCAAAAGTGAGGCGGGACATATCATAAATGACCGCCATGTAAGTAGCCGCGCCGGAAGTGCTGGCGGTGCTTGGGTCTACATTGTCTCCGGCTTTGTAGTTCTTTTCAATTACAGTGCCATCGATGGGAGAGGTGATGGTGTAATCATCCAGGCTGTCCTGGGCCCGCTGGAGAGTGTCCTGGGCGTTTTTCAAAGAGAGCTGAGCGTTTTTCAGGGCGATGGCGGCGGTGTCAATCTGGTCCTGAATGTCCTTTTCCTTGAAGTTCCCTACGACCTGACCGTCTGTAACACGGTCACCCTCTTTGATGTTCAAAGTCTCCAGCTCGCCGGAATACTTGGCGACCAACTGCTTACTGGCGTTGTACTGAAAGGAGGCGGAGGCAGAAGAGGAAAAGCTGCCAACGCTGGCAGTGCCGATGGAGGTTGCGGACAGCGCGCCCGGGTTAACGACCACTACGGTGACATTGCGGACCAGAGTGCCGCCCGCACCGACAGAGTCTGTCGCGGAGATCTCGGAGATGTTTCCGTAAAGGGTTTCCGCCGTGCCGCCCACTGTGACCGATGCGGATTCACCGATGTAGAAACCGGATGCGTCCACAGAGTGGAAGGGGACGGTGAGCTTCATGTTGTCCCGATCCAGAATGTCCGCGATAACAGCCCCCGCGCTCAGGGTGTCTCCGGGATCCACATAGACCTTGTTGATAATGCCGGAGGCGTTGGCCTTTACCTGGCGGTCACGCGTGTTGTCATTCCGCGTGCGGATAAGGCTGTCATAGTTAAGCTGTGCCGACTGCACAGACAGCTCTGACTGTTCCACGCTGGTACGGGCCTGTTTAATGGTGTTTTCAACATCGGAAGCATCAATGGTGAAGAGCACATCATCCTTGTGGATGGCCTGCCCCTCTTCAAAAGGAGCGGTAAGGATCTCGCCCTTGACCAATGTGGTGGCCTTGTAGGAGTCGTTGGGTTGAATGGTGCCTGGGCCTGTGACGGAGACGGTCAAATCCCGCTCCTCTGCGGTGGCGGGCAGATAGCTGCTGGCCATACCCTGCTTCCCACCGGCCATGCACTGCCTGAGCGCCAGCATGACAACGGCAGCAATGATGACCAGTACAATGATCCGCTTAAGCCATTTCTTCTTTTTCTTGGGAACCTGGAGTTTGGGTTGCTCTTTGCGGGGAACTGCAGTTTCCTGCGTGGTGGTTTGTTCAGCCATAAATTTAGTTCTCCTTCCGATCCGGATAATCAGATGATAACAATTTAGCAGTATAACAGAGGAAAACGAAAGAACTGTAAACGAAAGGTTAAGATTCACTTAAGTTCCGGATGTTGGGAAAATACTTTGGAAAACAGCTCTTTGCAATCCTCCATCCGCTGCAGGGCAATTCCCCGGCGGCGGTCGACCAGAAGCATAATGCTGTCGCCCGGCTGTACGCCGTAAAGATCCCGCGCTTCCTTTGGAATGACAATCTGCCCCTTGGGTCCAACCTTAACGGTGGTCATATATTTGCCCTCCAGAAATTTGGGCGCGCTGTCCATAGGCGGCCTCCTTCCTAAAATGTAAAACTTTTCTTACTTTTGAAACTAGATGGTAAACCATTACCATGGAAAAGTCAAATGAATTTTTTGTAAAGAAAAGGTATAAAGGCATAACGGGACGGAGAAAATATGGTTTGGAGGTGTCAAACGATGAAAAGACCAATCAATGAGCGAGTCAGTGACTTCATGGCGGGGAAGGGCTTTTACATAGTCCTTCTCCTGTGTGTGGCAGCACTTGGAGTTTCGGGCTATTATCTGTTTTCCGGCATGGAAGGTCCAGACCAGGCAGTGTCAGGGGTGGCCAAGGTTACGGTGACCGCTGCCCCGTCCGCGGCGGTTGTCCCGCCCTCGACAGCTACGCCCAAGCCTGTGACGGCCACGCCCCGTCCCGCAACGACAGCCGCACCCCGGCCAACCACTGCGGCCACAGCCGCGCCCACACCGACTACCGCTACCGCCTCAGTATTTACTTGGCCGGTAAAGGGGGAGATTCTGCGAGAATATTCGGTGGAGACCCTGGCCTACGATAAGACCATGGGGGACTGGCGGGCCCATGACGGCATAGATATTGCCGCAACGGTCGGAACGCAGGTTATGGCGCCCGCCGGAGGTACGGTCTCCGACCTTTACACCGACGATCTGATGGGCACCACCGTAGTGATCAGTCATGCCAATGGGGTGATGAGCACCTGCTCCAACCTGGCGGCAGTACCCTCGGTGGAGATTGGAGACACAGTACGCACCGGGGACGTGATCGGCTCGGTGGGACAGACCGCCATCAGCGAAAGTGCCGAGGCATCTCATCTCCATCTGTCCATGACAAAAGATGGCGTGAGCGTAGACCCTACGGATTATCTGCCTGGCTAAAGTCGGCCGCATAGGAAGCACTGAGCAAAAATGCAAAAAAACAACCTGCCGCCCGAGGAAATCTACTCGTGAGCGGCAGGTTGTTTTTGTCTTATTCAAATACATCGAGACCTTGAATGGGAACAATGCCCAACATTTCGTCGTTGGCCCGGCGGAGAGCTTCTTCGTCGGAATTGATGATGCACTGATAGATTTTATAGTGAGAGTCATTTTCGCCAACAGGAGGAAGTCCTGCGTTGTGGCGACGGAGGAGGCGGCCACCGACCAGCTCGGTAATGTGGCTGCGGATCAGCTGCTGCACCATAAAGTAGATGTCTTTGTAGAGCTTGTTGTGGCTCATTTTTACTACCTTGTAGTGGAAATTAAAATCGGCGTCCACAAGCTGCTCGAGCATATCTCCGTTATCAATGTTGTCGTAGTAGACTCTGACCAGTTTGGTATAGTACTCCAGTGCGCCCTTCAGATCGTCCTTTTCCTGATCGCTGGCGGAATAAACTGCCAGCCGCATGCACTCATATTCCAGCAGATTGCGCAGTTGCTTGACGTCGTGATACTTGTCCTCACCCTCATAAAAAACGGAGAGTTCGCTGAGAACAGGCTTAAGAGAAAAGGAACAGACAAAGGAACCCTCTCCAACTCTGGTTTCAATAATGCCTAAGGTATTCAGTTTCTGCAAAGCCATACGCACACTGAGCCGATTGACGCCAAAGGTTTCAGCAAACTCGGCCTCGGAAGGGAGTTTGTCTCCCGCCTGCCAAATGCCGTCTGCAATATCCTGCTTAATGGATGTACAGACCTGGTCAACAATAGAGACCCGGGTAATCTTCATTTTACGTCCGCTGGGACGACTGAGCTTTTCCTCTTCCATGCTGATTCCACCTAAAAGTTAATATTTACACCTATTATATCCTAAATATTGGCTGGTGTCATTAGGTTTCCCAAATTTTCTTACAAACAGCAATAGGTCAAATGTGTCAGCAGAAGAAACCGGGATAGCTTGCCTTTTTACACACAAAATAAAAATTCGTCAAAATAACTAAAATGAGCGAATAAAAACAGTGAAAAAAGGAAGTTGACACAAAACGTCACAACGTTTATTATATACCTAGCGAACAACCCGATAGATAGCTTGAAAGCGTATCGAACTAAATGATGGGCGAGCGAGATAAAGAAATAGGGATTGTGTTTGAGAAGAAGGGAGCGCGCAGATGAAAATAACAAGCGTGGATATTATTAAAACCTTTGCAGTACCGTCCCGTGCGGCGGAGGTTGCCGTGGGAAATGTGCCATGGCATCCCGTATGTGTACGGATTAACACGGATGAGGGAATCTGCGGGTACGGCGAAATCGGCGTGGCTTACGGAAACGCTCAGCAGGCCGGGTTTGGTATGGGCGTGGATTTTGCGAAGTGCATCATTGGTATGGATCCGCTGGACAACGAGGCAATTTGGAACAAGCTGCACCGGATGACCTTTTGGGGCATGGGTAACGGCGGTGTTATCATGGCCGGTATCAGCGGCATCGATATCGCCCTTTGGGACATCAAAGGAAAAGTATACAATACCCCGGTCTACAAGCTGATGGGAGGAAAGACCAACCCCAAGCTGCGTGCTTACGCCAGCCAGCTCCAGTTTGACTGGGGCAAGGTGGCACACTCTCTGGTGACCCCTGAAGAGTACGCCGAAGCGGCTCGGAAGGCAATGGCGGACGGATTTACCGCGATTAAGGTGGATCCGATCGGCTTTGATACCAAAGGGCAGTGGATGGGCTGGTCCAGCCGAGGAATTCTGCAGCGGGATCAGATCAAGGTGGCCGTTGACCGTGTTCGGGCCATGCGGGAGGCTGGTCCCAATTTGGACATCATTATTGAGCTCCACGCACTGACCGATACCACCACCGCCGTGCAGCTGGGCCGGGAGCTGGCCGAGTTGGGCTGTTTCTACTATGAGGAGCCCACGCAGCCGCTGGATGCAGAGCTCTTCAAGGAGATCAACGCCAAGGTCTCCATCCCCCTGGCCACCGGCGAGCGGGTCTATACCCGCTGGGGCTACCGTCCCTTCCTGGAGGATCGTTCCATTGCCATTATCCAGCCGGACCTGTGCAATACCGGCGGTTTAACCGAGGGCAAGAAGATCTGCGATATGGCTCACGTTTATGACATCGGTGTGCAGGTGCACGTCTGCGGCGGCCCCATCTCCACTGCCGCTGCCCTCCAGCTGGAAGCTGTGATTCCGAACTTTGTGATCCACGAGCTTCATGCCAGCGCCCTGATCCAGGACAACATTGACCTGTGCAAGTACAACTATGAGGCCAAGGATGGCTATTTTGAAGTCCCGGATCGTCCGGGCATCGGTCAGGAGCTGACTGAGGAAGCAATTGCCAACAGCGAGGTAGTGACTGTTTCTTAACGCTGGCTGCGCAGGAAAGAGGGAACCATGGAAAGCAAAAGCAAGAATTTGAAAATCAAGCGTGAGACGCTGAATGAAAAAGTGGAGCAGAAGCTGCGTCAGATGCTGACAGATGGAGTATGGGGGCCCGGGGAGCGTCTGCCCACGGAGTCGGAATTGGCGGAAATGTTTGGCGTGAGTCGTCTAACCGTGCGAATGGCCTTACAGAAACTCAGTACGGGAGGGTTGGTGAGTATCCGGGCGGGCGAAGGAACCTATGCAAAAAAGTTTTCTCTTCGCTCTTATTTGGATGCGGCAAGTGACTTATATGTCACACCGGAAATGCTGGACGATGTGCGTGATTTTCGAAAATTGCTGGAAGTGGAGTGTGCCCGCTTGGCCTGCGAGAGAGCTACGGAGGAAGACATTCACGCGATGCAGCAGGCCTGCGATAACTACTTGGAGATTATTCAAAACGGGCAGCCGTTGGATGAAGTACAGCTTCAGCGCAGGGTAAAAGCGGATCTGGATTTTCATGACGCCCTTTGCAGGGCATCTCATAACAACATGTATATCCTGAGTTTTAATGCGGCCCAGGGCGCGGTGGCCAAACACCTGGAGAATATCATTCCAAGCCGGATCAAGGCTGCCCCTGAGTTGGACTATGTGCCGGATGGAAGGACTCTGCATCAGTACATTCTGGATGCCATTAAACGCGGAGACGCGGAGACCTGCTGCCGGGCCTATGTGTTCCATATCAATCATCGAATGGGCACAGAAGAATATAAAGAGCGCATTCAAAGTCTTTAAGATGTGTTCCCAACAGGCGGGAGCCTGTTTGCTTCAAACAAATATAGGAGGCTATGCATAATGAAAATTACCAGCGTAGACGTCATCAAGGTCTTGGACGGCAAGCCCAGCGTAGCAAAGACGGCCTGGAACCCCATCTGTGTCCGCATTAACACCGACGAGGGAATCAGCGGCTTCGGCGAGGCCGGCCTGTGCTATGGCAACACCAATCATGCCGCGTTTGGCTGCTGCGTGGACTTTGCCGAGCTTATCATCGGGATGGATCCCATGCGGATTGAAGCTGTATGGGATAAACTTCACCGCACTACTTTCTGGGGTATGGGCGGCGGCGGCGTGATCTTCGCCGCTATGAGCGCCATTGACATTGCGCTCTGGGACATCAAGGGCAAGGCACTGGGTGTGCCCGTTTATCAGATGCTGGGCGGCAAGACCAACGATAAGCTGCGCGCCTACGCAAGCCAGATCCAGTTTGACTGGGGGAAGGAGTGTCACAATCTATCTCAGCCCGAGCAGTACGCAGAGGCCGCCCGCAAGGCTATGGCCGAGGGGTATACCTGCGTAAAGGTCGATCCTGTTGGCTTCAACACCAAGGGAGAGTGGATGAAGTGGAGTAACTACGGCCTGCTGGAGTACGATCAGCTTAAGGTTGCCGTGGATCGCGTCGCTGCCATTCGTGAGGCCGGCGGCCCGGGGTTGGACATTATCATTGAGCTGCACTCCCTGACCGACCGGAACACCGCTATTCAGCTGGGCCGTGAACTGGAAAAGTTTCGCTGCTTCTATTATGAGGAGCCCACCCAGCCCCTGAATCCCCGCCTGTTTAAGCAGATATCCGACAACGTAAAGATTCCCGTGGCCACCGGTGAGCGCAGCTACAGCCGTTGGGGCTACCGTCAGTTCTTTGAGGACAACTCTCTGGGAATCATTCAGCCTGATATCTGCAACTGCGGCGGTATCAGCGAAGGCAAGAAGATCTGTGATATGGCTCACGTCTATGATGTCGGCGTTCAGATCCACATCTGCGGCGGCCCCATCTCCACTGCCGCTGCCCTCCAGGTCGAGGCCGTCATCCCCAATTTTGTGATCCATGAGCATCACGAGGCCGCCGTTCTGGAAGAAAACATCAACCTGTGCAAGTGGGACTACCAGCCTGTCAACGGCTTCTTTGAAGTTCCTGATCGCCCGGGCATTGGCCAGGAGCTGACAGATGAGACCATTCAGCGTTCTGAAGTTGTAACCGTGACAACGAATCGTTGGGCTTGACAGGAGCAAAAGATTATTTTTAAATAGGGAGAGAAAAAAATGAAAATCACAAGCGTCGAATGTTATCTGGGTACATATTCCCTAGGTGGCTTTGTGACCGTGAAGGTCAACACCGACGAGGGGATCAGCGGCTTCGGTGAGGCCGGCCTGTCCTACGGCAAGAGCTCCATGGCGGCCTTCGGCCAGTGCCAGGATTTCGCCAGGCTGGTCATCGGCATGGACCCCTTCAACACAGAGGAAATCTGGGAGCACCTGCATCGCCATACCTTCTGGGGCATGGGCGGCGGTGTGGTTATCACCTCTGCCATGGCTGCCATCGACACCGCCTGCTGGGACATCAAGGGTAAGGCTCTGAATCTGCCTGTCTATAAACTGATCGGCGGCAAGACCAATAAGAGCCTGCGCGCCTATGCCTCTCAGCTGCAGTTCGGCTGGAGAAAGCTCATTGAGAAGAACGATGCGCTGACTCTGCTGTACGATCCCAAGGACTACTATGATGTGGTGAAGGACGCTGTGTCCGATGGCTACGACGCAGTGAAGATCGACCCCGTCTTTGCCCCTCTGGAGGATGTGGGTATGGCCCCCTTTGCTACCCAGGGCAACCAGGTTCGTGGCTGCTATCGGGAGCATGACCTGAAGCGCTCTGTGGAGCGTATTGCCGCTGCTCGTGAGGCTGGCGGGCCCGACATGGACATCATTGTGGAGATTCACTCCCTGCTGGATGCCAACACCGCTTCGGAACTGGGTCGTGCCCTGGAACCCTATCGAATCATGTACTACGAAGAGCCCACCATGCCCTGCAACCCCAACATGTTCAAGCACATTAAGGAGCGCTGCACGCTGCCTCTGGCTACTGGCGAGCGCAGCTACACCCGGTGGGGATTCCGTCAGTTCTTTGAGGATCGCACCCTGGAGGTCATCCAGCCCGACCTGTGCAACACCGGCGGAATCACCGAGACTAAGAAGATCTGTGACATGGCGCAGGTCTATGATGTGGGCGTGCAGGTTCATGTCTGCGGCGGTCCCATTGCCACTGCGGCGGCCCTGCAGGTTGAGGCGACCATTCCGAACTTTGTCATCCACGAAGAGCACAACGCAAACCTGTTGAACATCTTTAAGAAGTCCGGCAAATATTTCTATGAGCCCAAGAACGGAAAGTATGAAATCCCAGACCTCCCCGGCATCGGCCAGGAGATGAGCGAAGAGTACCTGGCCACCGCGCTGAAAGCCGTCATCGAGTAAACTGTTCTGTGTACCTCCCCGTAAAAAACAACATGAGAGAGGGAGGGGGGCAGTCCCCCCCTCCCAATAGAAGGAGAGATTTGACAGTGAAAAAGAGAACACTTGCATTTTTGTTGATCTGCACGATGATTATTCCCATGTTCCTGACCGGTTGCGGAAAAAGTAATGGAACCAGCAGCGGAGGCAATACTAGCAGCGGAGGCAGCACGGCCAGCAGCGGTGATGCGTCGACTGCTGTTACCGAGGACGGACGAGATGCAAATGGCAATATTGTGGACTTGACCGCCTATGCCACGTCTCTCGGTACCCAGTGGTTTACAAAGTAAGACGATGAAATTTGGGCCCACATCCAGGACAAGTCAGACAATCCCGATAAAATTGTTTGGCGGCATGGTTCCACCACCCGTTCTGCGGATGAGTCTCCCGCGCCTCGCGGTGACAAGCGTTTCTTCATTGAGCTGAAAAAAGCACTGGGTGACCGGATTGAGTTCCAGTTCTTCTTTAACAGCACATTGGGCGGAACTGCAGACCAGATCCTGGGCGGCCTGCAGGCACAGAATGTGGAGAGCTACTCCTACAATGTGGGTGCGTTCTATGAGTACACCCGGGCATTCACCCCGCTGGATGTTGGATTCCTGATTCCTGATCTGAAAGCGGGTATTGCGGTTTGCGCAGTGGGCAGCAAGGCCAGAGATCTGATGATCCAGCGCTGTATTGATGACTGCGGTCTGCGGGTATTGACCATGGGCGCCATCGGTATGCGCCATATCACCAATGATAAGCGTCCCATTGAGACGCTGGATGACATCAAAGGCCTGAAGATTCGTGTTCAAAACAATAACCTTCACATGGCGATGTTTGATGCGCTGGGGTGCTCTCCTACTCCCATTGCGTTCTCTGAACTGTTCACGGCATTGCAGCAGAAGACCGTTGACGGAGAAGAGAATCCTGTCTCTAACATCTTCGAGCAGAACTATGCAGAGGTTCAGCAATACATGACCCTGTCCAACCACCTGTATACCGCCGGCGCTTTGGTGTGCAATGATGCCTGGATCAAGAGTTTGCCCCAGGATGTGCAGGATATTATTGATAAGGCGGCGGCAGTTGCTCAGGAGCAGTCCGGCAAGGATCTGATGAACTGCGAAGAGCAAATGCTGGATTATCTTGGAACTCGTATGGAAATCACCAAGCTGACTCCTGAGGCCCAGGCGGAGTTCAAAGAAAAAGCCATGACCATGTGGGATCAGGCCGGTGATGTGATGGGTCAGGAATACTGGGATTCCGTCCGCACCGCAATTGAAGATACCGTGAACAACATGTGACCCTGCCGAAAAGACAGTTGAGAAGGGCTTCTGCATGCAAACCAAAAATTAAGGACGAGGTGCATTATGAAAAAGAGAACACTTGCAATTCTGCTTTCTTGCGCTCTGGTGATTCCTACGATCCTGACTGGCTGCGGCGGCAGCAGCGGCGGCAGCACGAGCGGAGGCTCCGGCGGAGGTAGCAGCACCGCTGAGGCGGTTACGAAAGACGGTCGGGATGCTAACGGCAATATCGTGGATCTGACGGCCTATGCAATCTCGTTGGGTTCCCAGTGGTTTACAGAAGAAGATGAAGAGATTTGGAGCCATGTAGAAGACAAGTCAAGCAATCCGGATAAGATTGTCTGGCGTGCTTCCAACACCAACCGGTCCTTTGAAGAGTCTCCCTCCCTGCGCGGAGACAAGCGTTTCTTTATTGAACTGAAGAAGGCGCTGGGCGACCGCGTTGAGATCCAGTTCTACAACAATGCAACCTTGGGCGGCACAGCTGACCAGATCCTGGGCGGCCTGCAGGCCAAGAACTTTGAGAGCGCATCCTACAACGTGGGCGCATTCTATGAGTACACCAAGGCATTTACCCCGCTGGATGTCGGCTTCCTGATTCCGAACACCGAGGCTGGTATTGCGGTCTGTGCCATCGGCAGCGAGGCGCGCGATATCATGGTCAACCGCTGCATCGAGGACACTGGCCTGCGGGTTCTGAACATGGGCGCCATCGGTATGCGCCATATTACCAACGACAAGCGACCCATTTCCACGTTGGACGACATTAAAGGGTTGAAAATTCGTACCCAGTCCAACAACCTGCACATTTCCCTGTTTGAAGCGCTGGGATGCTCTCCTACCCCCATTGCTTTTGCTGAGTTGTTTACCGCACTCCAGCAGAAAACTGTGGACGGCCAGGAGAACCCTGTGTCCAATATCTTCGAGCAGAACTATGCAGAGGTTCAGCGTTACATGACCCTGTCCAATCACCTTTACACTGCCGGCGCTCTGATTGTCAATAATGAGTGGTATGAGAGCCTTCCCGAGGATGTCCGCGCCGCAATTGACGCCGCATCTGAGAAGTCTCAGGAGCAGTCTGGCAAAGACCTGCTTAACTGTGAGGCTGAGATGCTGGAGTACTTGGGCACCCGGATGGAGATTACTGAGCTGACCCCCGAGGCCCAGGCTGAGTTTAAAGAGAAAGCCATGTCCATGTGGGACCAGGCCGGTGATGTGATGGGTCAGGAATACTGGGAGCAGGTCCGCACTGCCATTGATAAGATCACCAGCGGTATGTGAGTTTCCGCAAAAGAGTTTGGATTGGAGCGCCGGGCCCGTGGGCGCGGGCCCGGCGTTCACTAAAGGAGAAAACGTATGAAACAAGCACTCAACGGGTTTGAGGTGTATGTCGGTACAGTGTGCTCCATAGCGATGGTATGTATTCTGTTTGCCAACGTCATCGGCCGATATGTCATCGGCACTTCAATTAAATGGGCGGAAGAAGTCTGCCTGATGCTTTTCATTCTGTCCATTTATTTAGGAGCCACCGGTGCCGTTCGAACCCGTCAGCACCTCCGCTTGGAGATCCTGGTGGGAAAAATGAAACCAAAGGCTCGTATGATCATGGAGATCATTGATAACGGTATCTTTATGGCATTTAACGGCATCATGTTTTTCGGCATTATGCCCCTGGTGATGCAGCTTTACAAGAATAAAACGGCGGCTGCCGTGACTGGGATTCCCAAGTTTGCGGTCTACATCTGGCTGCCTATCCTGTTTGCTGTCATGTGCATCCGCTTGATCCAGGACAGTGTCCAGCGGGTCAGGGACTATCAGGATGACCCCACGGGTGAAAAGAAAGCGGCGGCTGAGCAGGCCGCTATGCAGTCCATGATGGTGGAAGAATCCACTAAAAAGGAGGGCGTGTGAGTATGGCAATTGCGGTTCTTGCTCTCGTGGCCGTTGTTATGCTGGCCATCGGTGTTCCCGTCGGAATCGCCCTCGGTTTTGGCATGATTGCCACCGTCATCGGCGGATTCCATGTTACAAGTCTTTCCTTCATTGCGCAGCAGATGTATTCCGGCTTTGAGTCTCTTCCTCTGGTAGCCATTCCCTGCTTTATGCTGGCTGGCTCCCTGATGGAGACCGGCGGCCTGTCCAAGCGGCTGGTCAATGTGGCCAACAAACTGATCGGCCACACCACCGGTGGTCTGGGTACTGCCACCGTAGTGGCCTGCATGTTCTTCGGCGCGATTTCGGGCTCCGGCCCGGCGACCACTGCTGCCATGGGCGGAATTCTTATCCCCTACATGGTCAAGGCCCACTATGACCGGACCTATGCCACAGGCTTGGCTGCCGTGGCCGGCGGCCTGGGCATCATCGTGCCGCCCAGCATTCCCCTTGTAGTCTACGGCGTCGCCACAAATACCTCCATCGGCGACCTGTTCCTGGCTGGCCTGGGTCCCGCTCTGGTAGTCGGAATTTTGCTTATTGTCGTAAACTTTGTTATTTCCAAGAAGCAGGGCTATAACGGCGTAGGCGCGTTTAGCTTGAGAGAACTGGGTAAGGCCATGTGGGACGCCAAGTGGGCGCTCTTCCTCCCTGTGATCATCTTGGGCGGTATCTACGGCGGCGTGTTCACTCCCACCGAGGCGGCTGTGGTGGCCTGCTTCTATAGCCTGTTTGTGGGCCTGTTCATTTACCGGGAACTTAAACCCAAGGATATCTGGACAACCTTCTACAAGAATACCACCTTCGTGGGCGGTATTATGCTTACCTTTGCCCCCGCAGCCGCTTTGGGCGGTGTGTTGGCCCTGCTGGGCGTACCCACTGCGCTGAGCAATTTACTGTTCTCCCTGACCGACAACAAGATCGTGGTTCTGCTGATCGTGAACATCTTCCTGGTCTTTGTGGGCATGGTGATGGATACGACTTCCGCGAACATTATTTTCTCCCCCATCCTCCTGCAGGCGCTGAAGCCCTTTGGCGTGAATCCGATCCACTTTGGCCTTATCATGACCATCAACCTGGCAATCGGCTTTGTGACGCCTCCTGTGGCCGGCAACCTGTTCGTGGCCTCCGGCATGACCGGAATCCCCATGGAGAAGATCGCCAAAAAGGCAATACCACTTATTTTGGCCATGTTTGTTGCACTGCTGGTGGTCACCTATATTCCGGCAGTTTCTATGGGTATACTTAACCTGTTTTAAAAGGAGAACTTGTTAAAGCGGGTGGGTCGATAGATCGACCCACCCGCTTTTCTTTTTGGGGGGAGAACGGTGGAGAACGAACTTGTAATTTTACAAGAGCAAATGGTCAGCTTTCTCACCTTGCTGGGGATCGGTTACGCTTTTTTTCGAACCGGACTGGTGAGTGAAACTGTGGTGGACGCTGTCCCAGCCCTTGTTATGCGCTTCGTCCTGCCGGCAATGCTGCTGGCCAAACTTCCAATCGCTGGTACTCCGGAGCAGCTGTTTCATATGGGGTGGGTGCTGCTGGCCATCATGATTCTGTTTGCCGTTCATATGCTGCTGGCATTTCTGTCTGGGAAGCTCATGCGGCTTCAGCAGCCGACACTGAATGTCCATGCAGCAGTTTGCGGATTGCCCAACAGCGCTTTTGTGGGCTATCCGCTTTTGTTTATTCTGTTCCCGGACGATACCGCTCTATTTATGGCTACTTACATGCTTATGGATGCGGTCATGCTTTTCGGAGTGGCCCCGGTACTGCTGGATCCGTCCGGAGGCGGGGGAAAGCGGGACTGGAGGATGTTGATCTCCCCGACCAATGTGTGCCTGGTGATTGCGCTTGGGATGCTGCTGTTGGGGCTAAAATTTCCGGCGCCCATACAGACGACTTTGGCGGGGATTGGAGACATGAGTAAATCCCTGGGACTGTTTTATATCGGCGCTGACATTGCCCGCCGGGGGGCCGGTAAGCTGTTAAGGCGGTGGCAGCTTTATGGGATGCTTCCGGTCAAGCTGGTGCTGGCGCCTGTGTGTATTTTTTGGATTGTGCGCACACTGCTTCCCATTGATGACAAATACATCATGATGGTCGGGATCATGGCCATGCTGCCTTCTATGATTACGGTGTGTATCCAGGCCAAGGAGTATGGCTCAGATCCGGAATACGCCTCAGGAGGTCTTCTTGTCACAACGATCGCCAGCATGTTTACCATGCCGATTGTTATGAGCTGGATGGTCCGCTGGATGGGGTCGCTGTAAATAGGAAAGGGGCCGGAACGCATCTGCGTTCCGGCCCCTTTCCTGACGAGGCAGAAAGGGAAGAAAAGAAATCAGCGGTTTATTTGACAGTGACAACTCTGGATTTGCGAATGGTTTCCTCGGTGACCTCATTGCCGATGCCGGGGCGGTCGGGGATTTCAAAATAGCCGTTCTTTGGCTGGTAATCATAGGTGCACATGTCACTGTTCTCTTGGAGCAGCGCATTGTGATGCTGCTCATGAATCAGGAAGTTGGGGATGACGGCCTCCAGCTGCAGGGCGGCAGCGGTGGTGATGGGGCCGCCGCAGACATGGATCTGCACGCCGACATCATAGACATGGGCCATGTCACAGATTTTTTTGCCCTCGGTAATACCGCCGCAGTTGCATAGATCAGGCTGAATGACGGACAGAGAGCGGTTTTCAAAGAAGGGAAGATAGCCCCAGCGGCTGTAAATGCGCTCCCCAGCGGCCAGAGGAATAGAAATGTTTTTGGCAATGACGGAGAAAAGCTCGGGGTTCAGAGGCTGAGTTGGCTCTTCATAATAATAGCAGTTCAACGGTTCCAGGCGCTTGCCCAGTTGGATGGCGGAATTGGTATCGGTCAGAGCGTGGAGTTCAATAATAATGTCCAGCTTGGGGCCGCAGGCCTCACGGATGGCGGCCACCCGCTGATAGGCTACATCCAGCATTTCGTCGGTGAGAAGGCCACGGGTGTTCCAGCCCTTTCCCATCCAGATGGCATCCTTGTTGAAGCCGACCGGGTCAACCTTGACGCAGTCATAGCCATCGGCCATGGAATCTTTGGCTGCCTGGGCGTAGTCGGCGGGATTGGAGAGGGAAATGGCCTTGGGTCCCCATCCGGTCTGGATCTGGCTGGCGTAAGAGCGCAGATGAGTGCGCATTTTTCCGCCCAGCAGTTCGTGGACAGGGGCGTTCAGCTTTTTGCCTTTAATGTCCCAACAGGCAATGTCGATGGCACTGATGGCGGACATGACAATAGTGCCGCCGCCCATTCCCCAGAAGGTATCCCGATGAAGGCGGTTCCAGATTTCCTCCACATGGGTGGGGTCCATTCCGATGATGTACTTGGCAAAGTCGGAAATCATGCCCACAGCGGCATCGGGGCCGGAGCTGTAGGCAACGCCGGCTTCTCCATAGCCGCTGATCCCCGCATCGGTGTTGATACGGACAAAAACGGGAGACCACTGGACAACAATGCCTTCGGCTGGTGGAACGGTGCGAATGATGTCTATACTTGTAATTTTCATAGACTGCCTCCTGACCATATAATTATTTATATGCTTGTTCAGCTGTTCGCTAATATATATTGTGGTGCAGATATGGAAGAATGTCAATAGTGACAAAAAAATTTAGTAAAAAAAACAAAAAACAGAAGCTTTTTTTGTGCAAGTCGGAAAATAAATTCAAAAATTGCCGCTCTTTTCTTTTTGAAGGAGATATGATATAATACCTTCGACTGGTTCCCCAACCAGTCCAACCGGTAGGGAGAATGCCGTCCGAGAGTGCCGCGCCATGCTCTCGGGGAAAGGGTCCCCTGCCGCTGTGCGTCGGCGCGCGTACTCTAAACAAAAAATGGAGGTATTTTTTCATGCGCAAATTTTCTGTGCGGGATCTGACCCTGGCTGCCATGGTGGCTGCGCTCTACGCCGTGATGAGCTATTTTGGCAACATCTTCGGACTTACGTTTATGGGAATCCAGTTTCGGTTTTCCGAGGCGCTGTGCGTGCTGCCCTTTTTATTTCCGGCCACCGTGCCGGGACTCTTTGTGGGCTGCCTCATTACCAATCTGCTCAGCCCATACGGTTTGTTGGACATTGTGGTTGGCTCCGCCGCCACGCTGTTGGCTGCTGTGTGGACAAGCCGGATGAAAAACAGGTGGCTGGCGCCGCTGCCGCCCGTGATCTGCAATACGGTGTTGGTAGGTTTTACCATCGGCTGGGCGGAGGCCGGCGGCTTTACTTCCGCTTTCCCGGCGGCCTGGATATTCAACGGCCTGTCCGTTGGCCTGGGAGAGCTGGGGGCCTGTTATGTGCTGGGAATGCTGCTGCTGTATGCGCTGCCCAGGATCAAATCTGTTCGAGCCATGATCCCGGAGGGACGGTTGAACGTCGTCTGAGTCTCCGGCTTTAAATATCAGGAGGGAATACCAAATGAAGGTACGCAAGGCTGTCATCCCCGCCGCCGGGCTGGGAACCCGGATGCTCCCGGCTACCAAGACGGTGCCCAAGGAAATGCTCCCCATGGTGGACAAGCCGGTGATTCAGTATATCATTGAAGAGGCGGTGTCTGCCGGAATCGAGGATATTCTTATCGTCACCAACCGATCCAAGTCCGCTATGGACGATTACTTTGACTACTATCCCGAACTGGAGCGCCGCTTGGAGGCGTCAGGGAAGGAGAAGGAGCTGGAGGAGGTTCGGAAGGCTGCCGATCTTGCCAACGTGTTTTACGTCCGGCAGAAGGAGACAAAGGGACTGGGACACGCCATCTGGCGGGCGAAGCGGTTCGTGGGGGACGAACCCTTTGCCGTGCTGCTGGGGGACGACATCATGCGTGCAAGGCGGCCGGTGATTGGCCAGCTTATTTCGGCGGCGGAGAAGTATGACGCCTCGGCCATCGGGGTTCAGCAGGTGGCTGTCGAAGCTATCTCCAAGTATTCCTCTGTGAAGGTGTCACCCTTGGAAGAGAGGATCTTTTCAGTCTCCGATATGAATGAAAAGCCAACGGCGGCGGAGATGTTTTCCAACTATGCCATCTTGGGCCGGTATGTGCTTAAATCGGGCATCTTTGAGCTGCTGGAGCACCAGACTCCCGGCTACGGTGGGGAGATCCAGCTCACCGACAGCCTTAAGACCCTGTGTGGGCAGGATCGGATGGTAGCGGTAGATTTTGAAGGCCGCCGCTATGATACTGGTAATCTCAAGGGTTTCCTGGAAGCCACCATTGACTTTGCTCTGGATCACCCGGAGACGGGGGACTGGCTAAAACGGTTTATTCAGGAGAAGGCAAAGACGCTGTAAGAATAGAGAAGCAAGGCGCGGGAACGTTTTTCAACGTTACCGCGCTTTTTGTGTGACCGAGGGTAGAACATAGTGATTTTATCACAGACTGAGGCTTGGAAAAAGGGTATACTGACGTCAGACAATCAAAAACAAGCCGCCATTCCAAACGGAAGCGGCGGCAAAACTAAGGGAGGAACAATTATGTCCGTCATTTCTATTACCAGAGAAAACTTCCAAAAGGAAGTAATTGAAAGCAACCAGCCGGTGCTTCTGGATTTTTGGGCCGGTTGGTGCGGACCCTGCCGCATGGTCTCTCCGTTGATTGACGAGATTGCGGGAGAGAAACCCGAAGTCAAGGTTGGAAAGATCAATGTGGATGAGCAGGGAGAACTGGCGGCCGCATTTCAGGTCATGAGCATTCCCACGATCATGGTTATGAAAAACGGAAAAATTACGGCGCAGGCTGTGGGCGCGAGGCCCAAAAGTCAGATTTTGAATATGCTTTAAAAAGCAAATAATTTACATGGGAATCTCTGGGCTTCTGAAGATGCCGAATATCAATGGAGAAAAAGTAAGTGTGCAGGTAATAAGATGTGCCCCGGCCCTGATGGGCCGGGGCAAATCTTATTACCCGTCTTGCAACTTCCGAAGTTTCTCTGTATCTGTAAGCTCAATGGACCCGCGGGTAAGGGCCACCATGCCTTCTGACTGAAAATAGCGGAGCATCCGGGTGACCACCTCCCGTGCGGTCCCCAGGTGAGCGGCAATCTTGTCATGGGTGAGCTTCAGCACAGTGCTGTCATCCAGCGCACTCTCCTCCAGAAGAAAGGCTGCCAAACGCCGGTCAAAGCTCTTCCACATGATTTGTTCCACCAGCCACATGACTTCGGAAAAGCGGGCGGCCATGACTTGATTAGTATAGTTTGCCACAGCCACAGAGTGCTCCATCAGTTTCTTATAGACATCAGAAGGAATAATCCAGAACTCCGAATCCTTTTCGGCCTCAATAATAATGTCAAACTGGATGTCGTTCATCATGCAGGAAGCGGAAAAAAGGCAGAAGTCCCGCGCAAAGAGTCGGTAGAGAGTTACCTCTTTACCCTCATCGGACAAAATAAAAGCCCGAAGCTGACCGGTGCGAACCACAAAAAGTCCCACGCAATCTGCGGAGCCGTTGTGCAGCAGGGTACCTTTTTGGGCGGTACGGGCTGTCGCGGAAGAGAGCAGAAGCTCCTGTTCCTCTGGGTTCAGCTGGTTCCAAATGGGAAAGTATTGTGCAAGCCCCATCTTCAGCACCTCCATTCGCTAAGCATTTTATAACAATTTTGTGACTTGTGTCAATGAAAACCCAGGGAAACGGGTCGCAGGATTACGCAATTTTTGCTTGACTTTCAATCGGTGGAATAGTAGATTTGTCCTAACATATGCGTTGTTATAACAACAGAAATGGAGCGAAGATGGATTTTCTTTTTTTATCAAAGACTCTTTTATTTCGCGGCACATCGCCCCGAGAAATTGAAACCATGCTAGGCTGCCTGCATGCGGAGCAAAAAGGATATAAAAAAAGCGATGTGATCTATCATGCGGGAGATAGAGTCACATCGCTCGGGATGGTGCTTTCCGGGGGTGTATCGATTGAAAGCGACGACTTTTGGGGCAACAAAAACATTTTGGATCATGTGGGCCCCGGGCAAGTCTTTGCGGAAACGTATGCCTGTGTTCCCGGCGAGGCTCTAATGGTCAATGTGGTGGCATCGGAACCGACAAATATTCTGTTTTTGGATACTAGCCATCTGATTCAGATTTGCTCCAATGCGTGTGAGCATCACAGCAAGCTGATCGGCAATTTACTGCTGATCTCCGCACAAAAGAATTTGAACCTCTCACGTAGAATCTTCCACACCTCATCTAAGTCCATTCGCGGCCGCCTGCTGTCCTATCTGTCAGACCAAGCCATCCGCAAGGGAAGCCGGGACTTTACGATCCCGTTTAATCGCCAGCAGTTGGCTGATTATCTCAGCGTGGATCGCAGCGCCTTGTCCAATGAACTGAGCAAGATGAACCGGGAAGGGTTGATAAGCGTGGACAGAAATCATTTTCTGCTTCTGGAGATGGCGGAGACGTTCTAAGATAAAGATGATCTTGAAAGATTAGGCCTCCGCCTTCCAAAGTCCGTGGAGATTGCAATATTCATAGGCGGCCAAAACCTCGTCACCGTCGGAGATCATGAATTCCGCGCGGGGTTTCTCACCGGGATGCAGTTCCTTGCGCTGGTTGCCCTGCTTGGTCTCCAGAGCAATCCACATGATGTAATGGGCGTCCAGCATGGGGTGCTCCACGGAGCCCACCGTCACTGTGACCTTGTTTCCATCTACCTCGATGACAGGCACATGCTTTTCGCCCGCGGCGTCCGTGGTGTTGGGGATCAACTCTTTCATAGGCTCACCGCAGCAAACGACGGGCACACCGGAACTTTTGACATAAGCAATGATGTTGTGGCAGTGGCTGCACTCGTAAAATTTCATAAGTAGGGCTCCTTTCAATTGATAAATCTGTTTCTTTGAGTTACTTTGATAGAATGTCCCATGAGGGAAAATCCTATCTGTTGACATTATATCATATTTTTCCAATGTTTAATACGACTTTTTTGAATTTAACAAATCATTTACAAACGGCACCAAGCGGCCCTCAGAGCAGTGTTTTGGCAGTGGATTTTTTCAGCAAAAAGCGAGAAAAAGGCTTGACAAAAAAGGTGAATCTATGGTAGTATACAAAACGCACCGCAGTGTGTCTTAGGGAGTCACAAAAGTTAAAACTTTTTAGTTGGCTTCTTTGTATTTGGGGGATTAGCTCAGCTGGGAGAGCGCCTGCATGGCATGCAGGAGGTCAGCGGTTCGATCCCGCTATTCTCCACCAAAACAACAAAATCCGAACCTTTTTCCAATTGGAGAGGGGTTCGGGTTTGTTTTTTATCTGCATTAATGCCTGTCATTGCAGTAACAAGGGGGGGAATACTCAACCGGGGGGTCTGCCATCCCCTTTTAAGCCTTCCTGCTCAAACCGTTTCTTCAAATAGTGGATCTCCTGATAGATTTTAGTTGATCTGGTTTGTCCACGTATACAAATGTCAGGGATTTTCCGCGCTACTTGCCGATACCGGCTGATGGCGTGGGTTTTTTATACGGTTATGCGGTATTGCCTTAAACAGGCTGCACATACTTTGTGCCAGCGCGAACCTAGTGGTTCTGGCCCGTGCCAGGTGACGCCTGCGGCAGTTATAGGGGTTATTGCGCCCTTTTGAGGGGAAATAGAGGCAACAGGAGCTTAAAACATCTTAAACAACAGTCAGATCGGATGTTTCTGGACGTTTCAACACCTTAGGTGGCGGATAAGTCCGGCTACGGAAATGCCCATTATGCTGATCCATGCCAGAATCGCAGACAATACTAAAGGGTGGTTCCAAAACCGTGGGATACTATGGCTCAAGGACTCTTGTTGGACGGTTTCGTATTCAATAATCCGGAGCGGCATATCGGACCAGCAAAATCACTGTATTGCCATTCGCCGGAATCTCAGAGTCAAGATCAATGCCCGTGCACAAAAAAGGAGGGCGAATATATCCCAATAGAGAACCTCCGTCAATGTTTTGATGCTTATTTTGGGAAACTTGACAAAGATGAGAGTGCGATATTGCATTTTATTGTCTTGCTTTGTATAATCGTATTGTAATAAGAACCATCGTTCTCTAATGATGAACATATTATTGTGATATTGGTTGATTAACGTGCTTATCCTGATGCGTTTTACACAATGCGCAGCCTTATTTTCTGAAAGGGTGATTGGATGCTTCTCCCCATTGATGACCGAATTCCCGTAGCTCCCACCACAATTCCTCCCTGGACGGAGGAAGTGCCAGGAATGCATGTTTTATATGCGGACAAAGACGATCAATATCGAATTCAGCTTACCACGCATGTCCCTTATCTCCGGCGGCATCGTCTGCTGCACATGGATTTTCTTTCCATGAAATCTCCGCTGCCCGGGAAACGCTATCCCGCTGTTTTGTACATACCCGGTTCCGGCTGGATGTCTCAGGACCTTCACGGACGTATTCCAGAACTGGTGGAGGTCGCCCGCTGCGGCTATTTGGTGGCTAATATGGAATACCGGCACACCGAGGAGGGACAGCGTTTTCCGGCCCAAGTCGAGGATGCAAAATCCGCCATTCGTTTTCTCCGAGCCCATGCGGATGAATTGAACCTTGATCCGGACCGGATTGCCATCTGGGGGGACTCATCCGGCGGGCACACAGCTCTGTTGGCTGGGCTGAGTGATCCAGACACATTTATCACTCAGGACAATTATGGATTGTCTGCTTCGGTGCGCTGTATTGTCAATTACTATGCTCCCACCGATTTTCTGGATGCGGCCCTTCAGCCAAGCGGAATCGACCACACCACGGAACATTCCATTGAAGGAAAGCTTTTGGGCGCACCGCCCGCCAACGTACCAGAGCTCTCCCAAAAGGCCAATCCGCTGACCTACATTTCCGAAGATCGACCCGTCCCGCCCGTATTGACCATTCACGGGGACCGTGACGATCTGATTCCGTTCCGCCAAAGCGTAATTCTCCATGAAAAACTTCGGTCCTGCGGTTATTCCTCCGACTTTTACATGGTTCGCAACGGCGGGCATGGATTTGGCACGTGGAACCGCGAGGTGCTGCAGGTCACCAAGGCCTTCCTGCAGGCCCATCTTTAACCCTTTCGTTGTTTGTATCAAGAAGGCGGCCGCTTCTTGTGACAAAATACGGTCTCATTACAATTTTAAGTAGGAGGATGATTGAATGAAACTGCAAAAACTTACTGCACTGTGTCTCTGCACGGCACTTTCTCTTAGCCTGTCAGCCTGCTCCGGCGGAGGTTCTGCCTCCACTTCAGCCGACTCCGGTTCTTCCTCGGGGGAGGGCAGCACGCCTGCCGATCCCATCACTCTGGTTTTTTCTACCACTGCTCTGCCCAACTCCCCCCATGGAGAGGCCCAGGAGGTCTTCAAGACCAAGCTGGAAGAACTCTCCAGCGGCACCATGACCGTGGAAAACTACTATAACGGCACGCTCTTTGCCCAGAATGCCGAAACTGCCGCCCTTCGGGCTGGCGACTGCGACATGATCTATTCCGGTGCCGCCTGGCTTACTGACGGTTCCCCCTGGGTTTCCATGTTCTCCTCCGGCTATTTCTTTAAAAATTATGACCATATGACCGCCGTCCTCAACGGTGAAATCGGCCAGGAGGTATTCCAGCGCATTGCCGATGAGCAGGGGATCCTGCCTCTCTGTGCTTACTACATGGGGTCCCGGGACATCAGTCTTACGGAAGATCGCCCCGTCACCACCCCAGACGATTTGAAGGGCGTTAACCTCCGAATGCCGGATTCTGACGCCTGGATGTTCCTCGGTCGGGCGCTGGGTGCCAATCCAACCCCCGTAAATTTCTCCGATTTGTACCTTGCCCTGCAGACCGGCACCGTTGACGGGCAGGACAATCCTCTGGCCGGTGTGGAATCCGCAAAATTCTATGAAGTGCAAAGTTCCATTACCATTACCAACCACGATATCAGCAGCGTATGGCCCACCATAAATCTGGGAAAGTGGAATTCTCTCACGCAAGAGCAGCAGGGCTGGGTTCGGGAGGCCCTGGAGGCCGGTCGGGAATACTGTGACCAGAAGTACATTGACAGCGAATCCTCGCTGATTGATTTCTTCAAGGAGCAGGGCCTGTCCATTTACTATGCCGACATTGACACATTTGCCAAACATGTGCAAAACGAGTATCTGAACAGTGACTTCAGCAGCACATGGGACATGGACCTTTACCAAAAGGTTCAGGACATGGCAGCGTAAAACCCACCAGCGCCGGAAGACTTGGCCGGAGCTGAGGCTTGCACGATTGCAGGCCTTCCGGCTTTTCCCATTGCCTGGAAAGGAGCCCTGACTATATGAATCATCTCGGGCGTGTAGGCCGCCTTCTGCGTGACTGTGTGGAGGTATACCTGCCTTCCCTCAGTTTTATTATTCTTTTTTCCGTTTTTCTCGTAGGAATTTTTTCCCGGTATTTGCTGAATAACCCCATCCCCTGGTCCAATGAGGTGGTTTCCATCTGTTTTCTCTGGATGGTTCTGTCCGGGGCCTGCTACTGCCAGCGGCGGCGCAGCCACGTCACATTTACCATGCTCTATGATGCCCTTCCGCCCAGACCTGCGGCGTTTTCTGCCTTTTTGGGCAATGCGATCATTCTGGCCGCACTGTTGCTGGCATTCCCCTCCACGGTAAAATTTGTCCGATTTATGAAGGTTCAGAAATCCAGTCTCCTTCACATTTCCCTTAGCATTCTTTATTTTCCGTATTTAATCTTCATGATTCTGATCGCAGCTTACCTGGTTTTTGAGATGACAGAGCAATTTCGGATCTTTTCCGGACTTGGGCTGAAAAAAGGCAAAATACACGGTGCATCCGGAGAGGAGAAGCTGCCTTGAGTGCTCCACTGCTTGTTTTTTTCGTTGTATTTGTCCTGATGTTCGTTTTGCGGATGCCCATACCCTTTGGAATGCTGGCCTCCAGCACGTTTTATTTTCTGATGGCTGGAACCGACCTGAAAATGGTGGCCCAGCTTACCTTGAATCAGCTGTTTTCCAATTTTACCATCATTGCAGTCCCCCTGTTTATTTTCGCTGCCAACCTGATGAACGAGGGGGATATTACCGAGCGTGTATTCGGCTTTTCCAAGGTGCTGGTGGGCCGCCTTCCCGGCGGACTCGGACATGTGAACGTGTTGGCCAGCCTGGTCTTTTCCGGAATGACAGGCTCCGCCATTGCCGATGCGTCCGGTCTTGGAAAAATGGAAATTTCCTCCATGCGCAGGGAGGGGTATGACGACGGCTTTTCCTGTGCCATTACCGCCGCCTCGGCCTGTATCGGGCCCATCTTCCCTCCCTCCATCCCCATGGTCATTTATGCCATGCTCTCCGGTGCCTCCGTTGGCGCGCTGTTTATGGGAGGCATGGTTCCCGGTGTTCTGCTGGCCGTGGCGCTGATGCTTTATGTGGCCTTTGTCGCCCACAAGCGGAGATATCCGCGCAGCAACCAGGTGGGGCCAAAAGAATTTCTGATCTACAGTGCAAAAGCGATTCCGGCCATTTTAACTCCCGTCATCCTGCTTTTGGGCATCTACACCGGAGTGATGACTCCAACCGAAGCAGGAGCTGTCGCTGGTATGTACGCGCTGCTGGTCTCTGCGTTTCTCTACCGGATGATGAACTGGAAGAAGCTGAAACAGGCTATTTTAGACACTGTGATCAGTACCGGGACCGTATCCATGGTGGTCGGGCTTGCCGCCCCCATTAGCTACATTGTGGCCAGAGAACAAATCGGAACCAGACTTGGCAACTTCGTCGTTGGGATTACCGACAACAAATATCTGTTTCTTCTAATTATCAATCTGGTTTTTCTGCTGCTCGGTATGTTCATTGACACCAACGTGATTCAGATGGTCTTCGTTCCCATCGTGCTGCCCTTGGCCACGCTGATGGGCGTCAACTTGGTTCATCTTGGCGTGGTGCTTTGCTTCAACATGATGATCGGTCTGTGCACTCCTCCCTTCGGCGCGCTTCTCTTCATTACCAGCGGGATCTCCGGAACCCCGTTGAAGCTGGTGGTAAAGGAGACCTTGCCCATGCTGATTGCCATGCTGGTGGTTCTGTTCTTAATTACGTATGTTCCCACGCTCATCACCTTCCTGCCCAACCATTTTGGACTTATGTAACATTACGAAATGAGGGATTCTTTTGCCGTTTGAAATTCACAGTGGCGTGTGGCCTACTATGATTACCCCCTTCACTGATGATAACAAACCAGACTTCAAAGCCATAGAGGCGCTTTGCAACTGGTATGTGGAACAGGGCTGCGCCGGCATTTTTGCCGTCTGCCAATCCAGCGAAATGTTTTTTCTTTCTGAGCAGGAAAAGCTGGACATTGCCAGTGCTGTTGCAGACGCGGCAGACGGCCGCATTCAAGTAATTGCTTCCGGGCATACGTCCGAAGACAAATCAAATCAATTCCGGGAGATTGAGCGGATGATGCACATCAAAGGGATTGGGGCATACGTTCTAGTCTCTAACCGTTTGGATCCCCACAAGGAGGGGGAGGACGTTTTCTCGCACAACGCGCAGGAAATCTTTGACCGTTTCCCGGAAATTGATTTCGGCATCTACGAATGTCCAGCCCCATACAAACGTCTGGTATCCACCGAATTTCTGCGCCTGGCTGCAGCGGGCAGACGCATGGTTTTTTTAAAGGATACCTCCTGCGACGCCGAACTTATTCGGGAGCGCATCCGTGCCGTGAAGGACAGTAACCTGAAGATATTCAATGCCAATGCCGCTTCCTGGTTTGACAGCCTTTGTCATGGCGGTGCTGGGTACAACGGCATTATGGCAAACTTCCATCCCGATCTTTACAGGTGGTGCTATGATCACAAGGACAGCGATCCCGTTCGGGCGAAAAAAGTTTCGGACTGGCTGACTATTGCGGCCATGACTGAACTGCGCCTTTATCCGGTGTCTGCCAAGTATTATCACAGCCTGGTGGGCGTCCACATGGGCCTTTCCACCCGAAGCGCCGATCCTTCCCGGCTGGACAAGAACGCGAGACAAGAAGTAGCCAGCCTGATTGAGGTGGAAAAGGAAATCCGCAGAATCCTGGGCATCTGACCAGGGAGGAGGTTTTTGCCATGTTAAGAAAGCCAAATATTCTGGTGGTAGGCAGCTTCATGATGGACCTCATCGCCTCTGCCAGGCGGGCTCCTTCCGCGGGCGAAACCGTCATTGGGACAGAGTTTCACACTGCACCGGGGGGCAAGGGCGCAAATCAGGCGGTGCAGTGCGCCCGTCTGGGCGCTCATGTCACCATGGTTGGGCAGGTGGGCAGCGATTCCTTTGGAACAATCATGACAGAGACCGCATCTGCGGCCGGGGTCGATGTGACTCACGTCACGGTGGATCACAACGTTTCCTCCGGTGTGGGCCATATTCTGCTGGAGATCAGTGAGTCCGGCGTCCAAAACCGCATTACCGTCATCCCGGGCGCCAACCAGACGCTCACCCTGGAGAAGATTTCCTGGCTTCGGGATAAGATTTATCTTTATGACATGCTGCTGCTGCAGTTTGAACTGCCCATGGAGCTGATCGAAACCGTGGCCGGCTGGGCCCGGGATGCCGGCGTCCCCGTCATGGTCAACCCAGCCCCCGCCGCGCCTATTTCCCACGTCCTTCTCTCCTATGCCACCTACTTCTCCCCAAACGAGCATGAGGCTGCTCTGATCGCCGGCCACCCCATCCGCATACAAAACGGCGCTGTCTGTTCGGAAGATGTTGCCGCCGTGGCCGCCGTCTTCCGGGAGCGAGGGGTGGAACATCTCATTATTACCCTTGGGGAGCATGGTTCCGTGGTTGCCGACCGCGAAGGAGTTTCCTATACCCCCTGCGTTTCCATGCCACGGGTCGCAGACCCCACAGCAGCAGGGGACTCCTTTGTTGCCGCCTTCTGCACTGGCCTGTGTGCCGGACTTTCCAAAGAGAACGCGCTCGACTTTGCCAGCCACGCCGCCGCCATTACCGTCTCCCGCATAGGCGCCATGCCCAGCCTGCCTACGCTGGAACAGGTGCAGGCCCTCCTGTTGGAGCGGGACTTTACGGGCTTTAATCCCCGTGCGCTAAACGCATTAAAATAAGGAGAACCTGATATGAAACCAGAAAGCAAACAAGCCGTTTCCCATTTTCTTGATTCTGCCGGCGCACAGTTTCAAACCTTCCTGGATCATTTGGATCCCGACTGCTACGAGGCCGCAGTTGCGCTCATTGATCAAACCCGTGCACACGGCGGACGGATTCACGTAACCGGCATCGGCAAACCAGGGCATGTCTCCGGATATGTCTCTTCCCTGCTCTCCTCCACTGGAACGCCCACGTACTTTCTTCACGGAACCGAGGCCGTCCACGGCTCCTGCGGTCAGTTGGTAGAGGGAGACACCGTAATTGCCATCTCAAACTCAGGCGAAACGGCCGAACTGATGGCTACCGTCACCGCCATCCGGAACAATGGGTGCAGCATCATCGGCGTAACCGGAAATCCGGACAGCTGGCTGGCCAAACACAGTGACATCCATTTATTCGCCGGCGTCAGGGAGGAAGGCGGCCCCATGAACCGCGCTCCCCGCAACTCCATCCTGGTGGAAATTCTGACCTTGCAGGCCCTTTCCGTTGCGCTTCAATCCGAATGTGGGCAGACCCCAGCCGAATATGTCCGCCGTCACCCTGGAGGAGCATTGGGCCAGCTGAGAGAGGGGGAAACCGCGACATGATTTCGGGAGCGCTCATCCACCCGGACTTGATGCGCGTACTCTCCCTGTGTGGGCACGGGGATCAAATTTTGATTGCGGACGGCAACTATCCGCTGGCCTCCAAAAGCGGGACGGCAGAGCTGGTTTATCTGGGACTCACACCCGGGCTTCCCTCTGTCACGGAGGTTCTGGCTGCCATTCAGTCTGTCATTCGGGTGGAAGCCGCCCACGTCATGACTCCTGAGGACGGATCCACCCCCGAGGTACTCTGCGAGTTTGCTTCCATGCTCGGCGGCACGAACCTTCAGCGGCTCGGTCGCATGGAATTTTATGACGCCTGCTGCCAATCCTCTGTCCGTTTGGCAATCTCTACTGGAGAACGGCGCACATATGCCAACCTTCTGCTCACCGTGGGTGTCATGTAATGATCAAACTGCGTCGGCGCATGCCTCTTCCATCCTTATTTCGTTCCAATTCTTCCGGGTTTTGAACCCATTCCTGGAATTGCAGCTTTTTTGCAAGGTATATTCGCCCCCCTTGCGTTCTGTTTGACTTTGATTTAATATTCTCATTAGAAAACCGTGTTCATAATGAAGTGATTGAAGGGAGCACATTTTGATATGTCAGAGGATTTAAAGGTAAAGTCACTAGCAAAGGCCCTCCACCTTTTGGAACAGTTCTCGGTGCAGGAGCCGGAGCTTGGCGTAACGGAAGTGGCGGATCGTCTTGGGATTACCAAGTCCAACGCACACAACATACTTTCCACGTTTCAGCAACTGGGATACGTCAAGCGGCTTTCCAGCGGAAAATATACGCTTGGACTGAAAATGCTGGAATATGCCTTTATCATCAATCAGTATCTGGGGTACCCGAAGGCAGTTTACGATGTCCTGATGGAAACCGCTTCCCTTACAAATGAAATTGTTTACTTCGGCATCCCCTATGGAGCGAGCGTACTGTATCTCTACGTTGCTCACCCCATTGCCCGGATGAACGAGTTTCCCTACCGGGAAATCCTGGGAGAAAAGGGCCCCCTTTACGCAACTGGAATCGGGAAAGCCATCTTGGCACACCTGCCCGAGGCAGAATGGCCTTCCCGTATCCCGGAACACCCCATCCGCTATACTCAAAACACCATGACGGACTATGATGAAATCGTGCAGGATCTGCGCCGAATCAAAAAACGAGGCTATTCCTTTGACCGTGCCGAGCGGGAATCCAATGTCCGTTGTGTGGGCGTTCCCGTTTACAACGCGGCCGGCACCCTGGTGGCCGGACTGAGCACCTCTGGCCCATCCACTACCATGAGCGACGAAAAGCTGATCCAATGCGCCGACATTCTTCGCAGTGCCGCCCTGAAAATGCGTCAGCGCATTTATCGCTGACCCGATATCCCTTTTCCATGCTTGATGCCTCCATTTCCTCAGAATTCCTGACCAAATCGCCAAATTTAAAATTTATGGGAGGAACCAAATGAATAACCGGAAACGAATCGTCGCGCTTATGCTCAGTTCCGTTCTGCTCATGAGCACGCTGGCCTCTTGCGGAGGCTCCAACAACGGCAGCGCATCTGACTCCAGTTCTCTTGCTGATGCCTCGTCCCAATCCATTGGCAGTTCCGCTGACTCGGATTTTGAAGAAATGACCCTCTCTCTGGCCCATGCCGCCGCCGCCACGCATCCTCACAACGAGGCGGCCCTTCTCTTTGCCCAGCGGGTCAGCGAGCTGACTGGCGGAAAAGTGACCGTCAATGTCTATCCCGGCGGCGAGCTGGGGGATCAGCCCGCGATCCTGGAGAGCTGCACACTGGGGGGCGATGCCGACCTAGTCATCGTCAGCCAGAGCAACATAGCCACTTACATGCCAAAGCTCAACGCCCTGTCCGCTCCATTTCTCTTTGACGACTACGACCACGCGCACCGGGTCATTGACAACTATGTGATGGACTGGATCAACAAGGATATGCCATCTGTTATGGGAACCTATGCGCTGTCTATGTTCGACTACGGCTTCCGTCACGTGACCACAAAGGGAATCGAGGTCAATACCGCCGATGACTTGAAGGGCGTAAAAATCCGTGTCCCGGGCTCCGCTGGTTTGCTGGCCGCCTTTGATGCGCTGGGCTCCAATACCCAGACCATTGCCTATTCCGAGCTTTATCAATCCCTGAAGCAGGGTGTGGTAGATGCCGAGGAAAACCCCGTCTCGACCATCTTGACCGACTGCTACTACGAGTGTCAGGACCAGCTGGCGATGACCGGCCACTACTTTGATATGCAAGCCCTACTCATCAACAACGACACCTGGACCTCCATGAGTCCCCAACTGCAAAAGGTGCTGAAAACAGCCGCCATTGAGGCACAGAACCGTACCCGTGAGTTGATTTCCGGCGGCGAGGCCGACACAGTGAAGCAGTTGCAGGAAAAAGGAATGAATGTCACCTATCCGGACAAATCCACGTTTGTCGCCAAAATGGCGCCTGCCTACGCCAAAATGGGCGAGCTGGCCGGAGCGGATGAAATGGACGCCCTTTTG
The DNA here is from genome assembly GCA_034927965.1 of Pseudoflavonifractor sp. Lineage (GTDB taxonomy): Bacteria > Bacillota > Clostridia > Oscillospirales > Oscillospiraceae > Vermiculatibacterium. The sequence continues at coordinate 23,695 of JAYFPI010000023.1, read as the reverse complement.
AAGGCAGTGGACGAATACCGCTAATTTGTCTAGGGGGCATGCCCCTGCTTGCAGCGGCACCCCACCTGCTTTCCACAGGTCTGCCGCTTCTTTCAGGGCAGACCCCACTTCACTGAGAGGAGCGACATAGCTTCATGATCATGTTTCTCATGTTCGCCGGTGTGCTGATTGTCCTGTTTATCGGTGTTTCCACCGGCTGCAGCATGGCATTTATCTCAGCAGCCACCTACTTTGGAATGGGAGAGTCTACCCTGTCTAACATGCTCTCCCTTCCCCAGACCATGTACGCCCAAATCAGCGGCATTACGCTGATGAGTATCCCCTTCTTTCTTTTAATGGGCAACTTTATGAACCGTGGCGGTGTCTCCCAGGATCTCTTCGGCTTTGCCAGAGCCTGTCTGGGCCACCGCTGGGGTGGCCTTGCCAACGCCGCCATCGTCTCGTGCATGGTAATGGCCGCCATGTCCGGCTCCGCGGCCGCCGTGGCCGCCGGAATCGGTATGATCGCCATTGCAGAAATGCGTCGTACCGGTTATGGAATGCCATTTGCCTGTGCCACCATTGCGGCCGGCGGCGGGCTTGGCCCCATTATTCCGCCCAGTATTACGCTGATTCTCTTTGCAAGCATGGTCAGCGATGTGTCCGTAAACGCTCTGTTTCTCGGAGGAGCCGTTCCCGGCGTCATCATCGGTCTGTTATTTATGGCGTATTCCAGCTATACTGCAAAAAAGAACAGCTACGGAAAGGCTCCGAAACTGGGTTGGCAGGAGCGGTGGGTTGCGTTTAAAAAAGCCATTTTTGCTCTGTTTACCCCAGTCATTGTCTTGGGTGGTATGTTCGGGGGCCTTTTTACAGCCACCGAGGCCGCTGCCGTCGCCGCGCTCTACTCGGCCCTGCTGGGAATATTCAAGTATAAAAAGATTACACTGCGAGATTTCCCGGATATCTTTTGGGCCACGGCAAAGTCCACTGCTCAGATCATGTTCATTATTTCCGCTGCGGCTTTTTTCCAATATGTCCTGCTCAAAACAAGAATTCCTCAGGCGGTGGTCAGCACCATCACCGGTGTCTTCCACAGCGTCGGCCCCGTCCTCATGATCATCATTCTGCTGCTGATCGTGATGGGTTGCTTTATGGAAGGCGGAGCAATCCTTCTGATTACCGTCCCCATTTTTGAACCCTTGGCCCGTGCTTACAACTATAACGTGATTCAATTGGCCATCGTTATGTGCATTTCGCTGGCAATCGGCGTGATTACTCCCCCAGTGGGACTGAATCTCTATGTCATGTCCAGCATTACAGGGGAAAAGGTCATGAGAATTGCCAAGGAAGCCGTCCCCTTTGTCATCATTATGGCCGTTGTTGCAGTCTTGACGGCTTTTATTCCCGCGTTGTCCCTGACCCTGCCAAATCTGCTGGGCGGCTGAGGAGGTATCTTTCATATGGAACGAATCTGGAAATCTACGGAAACCGCGGTGGGAAAAGCCACCAGAGCCGCGGCATCCTTCTGTCTTGGCATTGTCTTTGTCCTCTTCCTGCTCAATATTGCAACCCGCATTCCTTTTGTGACCTGGAACCCGGTCTGGATTGACGAAACAATTCAGTTTTTTCTTGTTTGGATGATTTTTCTTGGCACCATGGAGTTGTCACGGATCGGTGCCCACTTTATGGTGGATCTTCTGACCGACAGTCTCCACGGTAGGCGGTCCGGACGTGTGCTCCGCTTGATCTCAGTCCTTATCTCACTTGTTACCTATGCCACCATTTGTTATTTTGGAATGAAGCTGTGCCAACGGTCTTCCGCCAGCATGTTTACCCTGCAATTTATGAAAAAGAGCTATTTTTACGCTTCCATTCCATTTTCTGCGTTTTTTATGTCGCTCTATTCGGTCCGGGATCTGATTCTGGCCCTTCAGGATCTTTTCACCGGGGGCGCGGTTACCAGGCGCATGGACGAGGAAAAAGCCGCCCAGATAGAGGAAGATAGTGACGCAAAGGCAATTTCTGAGGCGGCGTCTGCCCTTCAAATGGAGCAAGATCATTCCAGCCGGCAGCCTTAAATACATATTCTATTTTGACGCCCCCGAGTCCACCAAGACAACAAAATCCGAACCTTTTTCCGATTGGAGAGGGGTTCGGGTTTGTTCTTTATCTGCATTAATGCCTAAAGCAACAAGGAAGGAGACTCAATTGGGTTTTGCCTTCCTTGTTGTTTTTTGGAGGTTATTATGCTATATTATGGTAGTAAATAATAAATAAACAATTATTCGGCAACTGATTCCTGTTCAATTTTGTATTGCTATCGCATGATTAGCAAATTTTCTACTATAGCCTGAGCAGACTAATTTACTTATATGAATTATTTCAGCAAGAGTACAAAGATAATTTAACTTGCCCAGATGAATCTCGTTATTTTGAACTATTTACATCAGCTCTTATTTTAAAGAAGATGACTTAAGTGATGAAGAAGTCGAAAATGGCATAACTGGGAATGGTAATGATGGAGGTTGATGCTGTATATACGTTGCTAAACAATATCCTTATGAAAGAAGACCTTGTAAATTCTATCTCATCCGGGAAAGACGCTAAAATTGATTTTATTATTATACAAGCTAAAAAAGAAAACTCGTTTGGTGAAGAACATCAAAATATTTTTACATATCTTATTCTCTGTACTACGACAATGATTTACCTTACTATCATTATTTAGAGAAAATTAATTATTATAAGAATTCTAACTATACTGGGTTAGTTACATCTTCTTCAAATGAAATTCTGGTCTAACTTTTTAATAGTTACATTATTTCATTATTTATTTGTTAAAGGAAAAGAAGGAGTTTTATGCCACTTCAACAGGGCGTTGCGCCATTTGTCTTCGTCGCAGCTTTCCTTGCGGTTGGCCTGCTCATAGCCTGGGTTTTTAGCATAAGGATGGATGCCTCCAGAGCCCAAATATATGAGCGCATTGGCAACGCCATCGCTCTGTTGGGCTTTCTTCTCGGCTTTCAGTTCCGATTGTCTGAGTACCTTTACGGAGAAAGCCATTTTGGGCGAACAGACTCATTGCCCGGCCCCGTAGTAATTGTGCTGATGCTCGGTTTATATGTACCGTTGCGGTTTCTGGTTACCAGTTATACACAGTATCGCAAGAATCGTGACGATGAGCAGCTTGCCCAAACGATGATGAAAGAAGCGATTGGCAGTTTTATTGCTTTGATTGTAATATTTACCCTGACTATTTTTATGGAATTTCTTTAACGCAGAATATGAGAAGATATTTTCTCTGTGTTGATACTGCTTCCCCATCTATGTTAATATAGATGGGGAACAGTATATCCATCTCTGCAAAGACAAGGGGACGGTTCATCTATCTTAGCTGTGGACGCCCCCGGTGCTATAATGATAGCATCGGGGGTGTTTCTATGCCAAGAGCAGCGCGGGAAAAGAGCGAAAACGGAACCTATCACAAGTAGAAGTAGTGATTGGTATTACTACTCCACAGGAGAGATTGAAATTCGTACAGAGGAAATTGTACAAATGACTTCTGCAAGTGTATTATATTCGTTAATGGGAACTGTAACCATTTTGAAGAATTGACCTATAACCCGCCGTTTTCTGTTAATCCAGATTTCCAAAAAGGAATTGAGGAGGCATTTAATAAAGTTAAAGATACGTGTGAAAGTATCAACGTACAGAAGCCTTGTGTGAATCAAAGATAGACATGCAATTCATAATAAGTTATTTTACTTATGATTAACATCTGTATAAATGCAACGCTGGTGACTGAGTCCCTTCGACTTAGCTTTTTAATAGTAGAAATTAACTAGACATCAGGAAACGAATTAAGACAAGGTTGCACTAAATGGAAATAGCCGGAGAAATGCGGTCGTTTCTCCGGCTATTGCTGGAATATTATGCGTACACGATATCCTGATAGACGATTTTCTCGGCACAGGCCTTAATATTGTTCATAGCTCCAACCCATGCCATTTGGTCGCAGGATTTTAGGCCTTCAGTAATGCCTTCGGCCTTTGCTATCTGCTTTATCAGTAGTTCGACACGCTCCCGCGCTTCGTTATCGACTTCGGCCAAATGCAGAAGAAGCTTGTCGGATAAACAGAGGCTGTTATAAAGTATGGGTCTGTGCTCCTTTAGAAATGTCCGGCGCAGAGAGCCGTATTTGCCGATAGAGTATTGTTTTTCGTCTCCTATAGTTAAATCTGGAATAAGGTAATCGCCCTCTTGATGGTAAGTAAGCTCCATAAGAATTCATCCTTTCTGTTCCTGTGGTGACAATAGCTTTATTTTCAGTTTCTGACCAGAATTTTGACCGGAACTACAAAAACACAAGTTGTCACAAGACATTACACAATAGACAAATGCCCTTAAATTGTTCTAAAGTACTGCCTATTTTGTCCATTTATACGCAGTTTTTCTATTATATTTGGAAACATGGGCCATGGCATTCAAGAGGTCATCGGTTCGATCCCGCTTATCTCCACCATCTTGACTGAAAAAGTACAGTACGAAAAAAGCCTCAAATCGAGAGATTTGAGGCTTTTTTCGTACTTTTTTGCTTGAATTTGCATTTGTTGGCCCAGACCGATTTTTGAAGGCTTATCTAAAAAAGTGGAATCTGAGTGGAATGCGTTTCACGCAAGCGATGTTTTTGTTGAGAAGCGCAGAATTTATCGGCATAATGAGGAAACAGTTCCTGTGCGTAGCGTCTGAAAGCTGTGGGGATGACCACCTTGCCCTGTTTGTTGGTGTTGGCGCTGGCCTTGATATGGGTCCCGGCGATGAACTCCGCTTTGGGCAAGAGATCACCCGCGCTGTACAACGGTTCGGCCATCTCATACAACCGCTCCCAGTTCACCGCCGCGCGATCTTCTGCAGCAGATGATTTTGCGGCATCAGTCTTTCCGTATCCATCATTTCCAACACGCTGCAGCATTCCACATCACCCAATATCTATTGTACGATATTTAAATAAAAAAGCCCAGCCAGAGCTGGACTTTTTTGACAGCCTCAGCCGCGGAACGCACATGTGTTCGGCGGCTTTTCGTGGTGTGGGAGGCAAGAGGTGGATGTTCCACTGCTCTTATGTGGCCAGCCGCTCCAAGTGGAAGCTCTTCTCCGTAGCCAGCTGCTCAATGGCGGTCTGGGCCCGAAGCAAACTCTCCCGGACGGTACGCTCCGTATTCGGATCACTGCGAAACAAGGGGACCGCGACACTGATGGCGGCAAACACTTTGCCCTTTTGCCGCAACGGTACTGCATAGCATCCCACCTGATGGTTGGATTCCTCTCGCTCCCAGGCGATTCCGCCCGCCCGAATTTGAGACAACTGCCCCAGCAGGACAGACAGATCGGTGATAGTGCACTCGGTGAGACGGGGCAGGCCGTTGGGATAGAGGGCGGCCACCTCCTGATCTGTAAGGCCGCTGAGCAGTGCTTTCCCCAGGGCGGTAGCGTTAGCCGGCAGCCGTGTGCCCACGTGGGAAATCATGCGTATGGCTTGGGGGGAGTCCACCTTCCCGATGTACAGAATGTTTCCCTGATCCCGTACGGCCAACTGGCAGGTCTCTTGACATTCCTCCACCACCTGAGCCATCACCGTGACGATAAGCTCCAGAGCGTCCCGACCGGCGCTGTAGGCGGCCCCCAGGGTAAAGGCGCCAATCCCTACGGTGTATTTTCCGTCCTCCAGATGGACGTATTTTCGGTCAGCCAGGGTATGAAGAATGGGGAACAGACTGCTCTTCGGGGCGCCCAGCGCCTCAGATAGTTCTGTGAGCGTACACCCTACGCTGGCTGCGGCCAGATATTCCAAAACATCCAGACATCTGGCCGTGGCCCGATGATGTTCCTGCGGCATAGCCATCTCCTCCTCATGTGTGTCTCGTTATAGAAATAATAGCAAAGCTGGGGCTGTTTTGCAAGTGTACAGAACGGGCAGAAAGACCGGCTGTTAACAATATAAACAAAAAGACAGGACAAATTTTGGGCAAAGAGCTAAAACTACGGGCGGGGGCCAAAATGAACTTGACTTTCTGACGGGGTAATGATATTTTTGAGCCATGAAGTTCTTTAATAAGAACTAAGTTCCTAAATACGAACAGAAGAAAGTGAGAAAATGGCGCACAACCAATGGTAGGTATCCGCACAACGAGAAGGAGGAAGTATCCCATGATTATGAAGTTGCTCAAAAAGATACCGGGAGGTATGATGGTAGTCCCGCTGCTGCTGGGCTCCATTATCAACACATTTTTGCCACAAATTGTAAGCATAGGTTCCTTTACGACAGCCATCTTCACCAATGCTGGCGCGGCGGCTGCGATGGGCATTCAGCTCTTCTGCCTGGGCACCACGCTCCAGATAAAGGATATGCCCAGGGTCATTAAACGGGGTGGCATTTTGCTGCTGTCCAAATTTGCCATCGGCGCGGCTATTGGCGTGACCATCGGCAAGGTTTGCGGCATGCCCGGTATCATGGGCCTGTCCGCGCTGGCCATCATCAGCGCCGTTACCAACTCCAATGGCTCCGTCTATCTGGCCCTGATGAGCACCTACGGAGACGAGTCTGACTGCGCAGCTATGGCGCTGCTTTCCCTAAACGACGGGCCCTTATTTACCCTCATTGCCTTGGGGGCCTCCGGACTGGCCAATTTCTCCCCCATTGCTTTGCTGGCTGCGGTCGGTCCAATCCTGGTGGGCATGGTCCTCGGCAATCTTGATAAGGACCTGAGCAAGTTCCTGGCTCCCGCCGGTTCTATCATGATTCCTTTCGTGGGCTTTACTCTGGGTGCGGGCATCAACATTACAAACCTCATTAAGGGCGGCCCTCAGGGCATTGTCTTGGGGCTGCTCACCTGTCTAGTGGGCGGCGCGTTCATCGTGTTCTGTGATCGGGTCATTGGCCGCCGTCCTGGCTATGCGGGCTGGGCCGTGGCCACCACCGCCGGCAACGCCGTGGCAGTTCCCGCTGCTGTGGCTCTGGCCGACCCGTCTTGGGCCCCTTACGTCAGCACCGCTACCGTTCAAGTTGCCGCTTCCACTGTACTTACTGCCTTGATTGTGCCCTTCATCACCGGCTGGTGGGCAAAGAAATATGGCTGCCCCCAGTTCCCCAAAGAGGATATGGCTCCGGCGAAGAAAGCCACCGCTGGAGACTAAAATTAGAAACGCTGTATTTAGAAAGGAGTTTTTCTCATGGTCAACGCAATGATTATTGAACCTATCGATGACGTGGTCGTCACCATCGAGGCCGTCAAAAAGGGAGAGAACATTTGTTATGTGCAGGACGGCAAGACACTGAGCTTTACCGCCCTCAACGATATCCCCATCTATCACAAGGCTGCAATTCACGATATCCCAAAAGGTGAGCCTGTACGCAAATACGGGGAGCACATCGGTGTGGCATCCTGTGACATCAAGACTGGAGGGCATGTCCACACGCATAACATTACAAATCACAGGGAAAACCTGGACGCAAAATAAAGGAGGATACATGCAATGAAGTTTTACGGCTATAAGCGTCCCGACGGCCGAGTGGGCGTACGGAACAAAGTTCTGATCCTGCCGGCCAGCGTCTGCGCCTCCGACACCACCCGCATTATCTCTCAGCAGGTAGTGGGTTCCGTCACCTTTAACAACCAGAACGGCTGCTCCCAGGTGGGCGCCGACCAGCAGCTCACCATGGACGTGATGGCCGGCTACGCCGCCAACCCCAATGTGTACGGCACTGTGGTTGTGTCCCTGGGCTGTGAGAACTGCCAGATGGATCTGGTGGTGAAGGCCATTTCCGAGCGGACCAACAAGCCTATCAAGCAGGTCATCATTCAGGAGGCCGGCGGTACGCTGAAGGCCATCGACATGGCCGTGCGTTACGCCAAGGAGATGGTGGCCGAGGCATCTCTGCTTCAGAAGGAAGAGTTCCCACTCTCCGAACTGATCGTGGGTACTGAGTGCGGCGGCTCCGACACCACCAGCGGTCTGGCCGCCAATCCTCTCATCGGCCGCCTCAGCGACCTGATGGTAAAGGAGGGCGGAACCTCTATTCTGAGCGAGACCACCGAGTTCATCGGCGGCGAGCACCTGCTGGCCCGCCGGGCAGCCACCCCGGAAATTCACGACCGCATATTTGAGATTGTCCACCGCTATGAGAAGGCCCTTCAGATGGTGGGCGAGGAAGTTCGGGAAGGCAACCCCTCCCCCGGAAACAAGGCCGGCGGCCTGACGACTTTGGAAGAAAAGTCCCTGGGTTGCATTCACAAGGGCGGCCACACTCCGGTGAATGCCGTGTATGACTATGCAAAGCAGGTTACACCCAAGTCCGGCCTTGTCATCATGGACACCCCGGGCAACGACCCCTCCTCCGTGGCGGCCATGGTGGCCGGCGGAGCCCAGGTAGTGGTGTTCTCTACCGGTCGCGGTACCCCCACCGGCAATCCCATTGCCCCCGTCATCAAGATTACCGGAAACAAGCTTACCTTTGCCACCATGGAGGACAACATCGACGTGGACGCCTCCCCTTTGATCTACGGTACCAAGACGATGGAACAGCTGGGAGACGAGCTTTTGAATCTGGTGGCCGAGGTGGCCAGCGGCAAGCAGACCAAGGCCGAGAGCCTGGGCTATACCGAGATGGCCATCGCCCGCGTTTGCAACTACGTGTAAGCAGCGGAAGGAGCGGTCATGAGATTTGTTACGTTCCAGCACGCCGGGGCGCCCCGCCCCGGCGTGCTCAGCCGGGACGGCGAGCGGGTTCTGTCCCTGGAAGAGGCGGGAGTAGGCCCCTACGCCACCCTTTTGGATATGATCGCTACGGCGGGTCCGGACCAGTTGGCCCGGGCCTTAGCCTCATCTGAAACCTCCGGCGGCGTGTCTCTGGCGGAGGTGCGCCTGCTGGCCCCCATTCCACAACCGCCTCACGACATTCTGTGCGTGGGGGTCAACTACCGGGCCCATCTGGAAGAAAGCGAGAGCGCTATGGGGGAGATCCCTCACCAGAGCAGCGTATACTTTTCCAAAAGAGCAAATCCTGTCACCGGCCCAGATGAAGTGTTGGACGGACACCTGGATCTGGATCCCAACTTTGACTACGAGGTGGAGCTGGCGGTGGTCATTGGTAAGGGCGGGAGGGACATTCCGCCGGACAAGGCGGAGGAGCATATTTTCGGCTATTCCGTGTTTAACGATCTGTCTGCCCGCGACCTGCAAAAACGGCATAATCAGTGGTATCGGGGAAAAAGTCTGGACGGCTTTGCCGTCATGGGCCCCGCTCTGGTGACGGTAGACGAGATCCCATTTCCGCCGCTGTTGACGCTGGAGAGCCGGGTCAACGGCGAGGTGCGGCAGCACAGCAATACCAGGTTCTATCTGTCAGATATCCCACACCTGATCGCGGAGCTTTCTCAGGGCATGACGCTGGAGCCGGGAGACATTATTGCTACTGGTACTCCTTCCGGCGTGGGCATGGGCTTTACCCCACCCCGCTGGCTCAAGAGCGGCGACGTGGTGGAGTGTGAAATTCAGGGCGTGGGCCTTTTGAAGACCACCGTTCGATAAAAATAGATTGGAGAAAACAAGATGAAAGCACAATATTTAACCCCTGTTGTCACGATTTTCAAACAGAATGGTAGCGTGGATGTCGAGGGCAACGAGAAGGTTTATGATTTTCTGATCAAGGGCGGGATGGATGGTCTCGTCATCATGGGAAGCACCGGCGAGTTTTTCGCCATGACCCTGGCGCAGCAAAAGCAGGTCATCGACACCGCCGCGGGATACAAGGACCGTACCCGGGTGCTCATTGGCGTGAGCCGGATGGTCATCAGCGAGGTAGTTGAACTGGCTGATTACGCCTATGCCAAGGGCCTGAAGGAAGTTATGGTGGTGAGTCCCTACTACTTTAGGTTTACAGAGAAGGCTCTGGAGGCGTATTACGACCAGATTGCCTCCGCAGTCAAAAGTGACATTATCCTCTATAATTTCCCGGATCGCACCGCCCATGACCTGACCCCAGAGCTGGTGCTGCGTTTGGCCAGAAAGCACAAAAACATTATCGGCATTAAGGACACCGTCACTGAGATGGGCCACACCTCCGCCATTCTCCGCACCGTACTGCCCGAGTTTCCTAACTTCCAGGTTTACAGCGGGTTTGATGACAACCTAGTCCACAACGTGATGAGCGGCGGCTGCGGCTGCATCGGCGGGCTGTCCAACCTGATGCCTGAAAAATGCGCCGCCTGGACCAGGGCCATCAATGACGGCGATGTGGCAAAAATGGCCGAGGGACAGCGGTTTTTTAACGACGCGATGGCCCTCTATGATATCGGTGTGCCCTTTATTCCCACGGTAAAGCGGGCCATGCGCATTGCCGGGCTGGATATCAGTGAGGCCTGCACCGCCCCTATGCTGCTTTTGAACGACACCCAGGACAAAACGCTGCGGGCATTGATGGAAAAACTGGGCATTCTGTAAAAGGGGACAGCGGTCACGGGGCCTGCCCACACAGGCCGCTTTACACAGTGGATATTGCTGCAAAATAGAGACAAAAAAGAAGGAGAGCCAGCCGAAAAAGGTTGGCTCTTCTGTCTTTTGTATTAAAATTGGTGCATTTGCGGGAAATGGGTAGAGGGCAATTTTGCTCTGCTTAAAACAGATTTTCCTTCCAGCCCTTACATTTGACCTTAAAGGCCTCGAAATCTCTTTCGGAAAGCTGTTTGGCAGCCTGAGCCTTGCCATGCTCATCCTGTTTGTTTCGGCCTGTGTCAGGAAATAAAACGTGAGTTTGGCGGGAGTCTTCATGCCTGAATAAGCAAAATTGCAGCCCTCCAAACTTGCAAGTCTGGAGGGCTTGGCCATTGCCCTGAAGCGTATGGGGCTGGGAACAATACCACCTGCATTACAAAAGACTTGATCCACATGGTCACGTGGCCTATTTTAACGAAATACTTGAGGCGTTTCGTCAGGCGCATCCAATTGCCGCAGAAGATTTGCCATTTCAATGGCCCCTTGTGCGCATTCTGAGCCCTTATTTCCGGCTTTCGTTCCGGCTCTCTCGATGGCCTGTTCAATCGTATCTGTTGTCAGAACACCGAACAGCACCGGAATACCGCTGGCAAGGGCAATGTTTGCAATGCCTTTGGACACCTCGCTGCACACATAATCATAATGGCTGGTTGAGCCCCGGATCACAGCGCCCAAAGCAATTACAGCGTCATACTTTCCGCTTGTAGCCAGCTTAGACGCTGCGAGAGGGATTTCAAACGCGCCCGGAACCCAAACCACACAGATCTTGTCTTCCTGCATCCCATGACGCAGCAGCGTGTCTTCACATCCACTGAGCAGTTTTGAGACGATAAACTCGTTGAATCGAGCGGCCACGATTCCAATTTTCAGATCCTTTGCAATCAGATTCCCCTGCACGATAGTCATAAAAAGCCCTCCATTTTTAATAATTAAAAAGATGTCCCATGCGGTGCTGCTTTGTCTGCAAATAAAACAGGTCGTTTTTTGTTGCCTCCATCTGAATCGGAACTCTCTGCAAAATTTCCAGTCCAAAGCCGGATAACTGATAAATTTTATCGGGATTATTTGTCAATAGTCTGAGGGTGCGAATTCCCAGATCCCGCAAAATCTGCGCTCCGATGTAGTACTCCCGCAAGTCCCCCGGAAAGCCCAATGCCAAATTAGCTTCCAGCGTGTCCATGCCCTCATCCTGAAGCGCATAGGCCTTGAGTTTGTTTAAAAGCCCAATGCCGCGCCCCTCCTGGCGCATATACAGCAAAACACCGCGCCCCTCTTGCTCAATTTGGGATAGGGCAGCCGCGAGCTGCTGTCCGCAGTCGCACCGCAGAGAACCGAAACAGTCTCCGGTCAAACACTCGGAATGGACGCGGCAGAGAATGTCCTGCCCATCCCCGATATCGCCTTTGACCAGCGCAACGTGATGCTCTCCGTTGAGACGGTTTTGATAGCCATAAGCAATAAACTCGCCGTATTTTGTGGGCAGGTGAGTTGCCGCAACTCGCTCGACAAGTTTGTCGTGCCGTTTCCGGTAATCCTGCAAGTCGCGGATGGTAATAAATTTCAGCCCCCATTCCCGTGCTCTTTCCCACAGCTCAGGCGCCCGCATCATCGTTCCGTCTTCCCGCATGATTTCACAGCAAAGACCACATGGCTTTAATCCGGCGAGACGGCATAGATCCACAGTAGCCTCCGTATGTCCACAGCGCTCCAGGACGCCGTTTGGCTTTGACAGCAGCGGAAACATGTGTCCGGGACGGCGAAAATCTTCGGGCTTTACGTCATCCTCTGCACATTTCCTGGCTGTGAGGGCACGTTCTTCCGCAGAGATTCCGGTGGTTGTTGCGATGTGGTCAACGGAAACCGTAAATGCGGTCTCATGATTGTCTGTGTTGTCCGTAACCATCTGCGGAAAGCGGAGTTTGTGGACATATTCCGAAGACATAGGCATACAGATGAGACCTTTTGCGTGAACTGCCATAAAGTTGACATTCTCTGTTGTGGCAAATTGCGCGGCGCAGATGAGATCGCCTTCGTTTTCCCGCGTCGGATCATCCGTGCATAGGATCAGGCGGCCCTGCCGCAGTTCTTCAAGCGCTTCCTCAATGGTATTGTACTCGTACATTTGGCTTCCTCCTAAAATCCGTTTCGTAATAAAAACTCCGTGGAAATGCCGCTGCCGCCCTGTTTTTCCCCCGATTGGGTATACAGTAGCTTTTCCACATACTTACCCAGGAGATCCGTCTCCAGATTGACGCTGTCGCCAATCCCTTTTTCCCCCAAAATTGTGATATCGGCCGTGTGAGGAATAACGGAAACGGAAAAACAAGACTTTGAAACCCCTGCCACCGTCAGACTGATTCCGTCAATGGTAATCGATCCTTTTTCCACCACGTACCGCAGCAGCTCCGCAGCCGCGTCCACTGTGTACCACACTGCAATGCCGTCTCGCCGCAGAGCGGAGATACAGCCGATCCCATCGATGTGACCGGAGACGATATGCCCGCCAAAGCGCCCGTTTGCAGCCATGGCCCGTTCCAAATTGACCCGACTTGTCACAGTCAGTTTTCCCAATGCGGAGCGATTAAGAGTTTCATGCATCACGTCGGCGCTGAATCCGAATGGGGTTTTTGCCGTGGCCGTCAGGCATACTCCGTTCACCGCGATGCTGTCCCCGATTTTTAGGTCAGATAGAATTCGGTCGGCCGCGATCGTCAGCCGCGAGGAATGAGCACCGCGCTGAACAGCATGAATGACCCCGACCTCTTCAACAATCCCGGTAAACATCTGTTTCCACCTCGCTCTCCAATAAAAAGTCGTTGCCGATCTGTGTTACAACGGTGTTTTTAAGGCATATGGCCTGTGCGGGCAGCGCAACACCGCTGCCGCCCACCGGGGATGCCGCGGCGCCCCCGAACAGCTTTGGCGCAAGATAGGTCTGCACTTTTTGTACAATTCCAGCTTCCAACGCCGCCCAGTTCAGAACTGCGCCGCCTTCCAACAGCACGCTGTCGATTCCCTCTGCCCCAAGCCTTTTTGCCAGTTCACGGAGATGAACCTGATTGTGCTCGCCGGGCAGTTCCCATACGCGGCACCCCGCTGCCTCCAGTGCGCTTTTTTTGTCCGCGGGCGGGCGTCCCGCTGCAAAAATGGTAGGAATTTTCCGCGCACTGCGGACAATTTGACTGTCTGTGGGGGTTCGAAGATTTGTATCACAAATAATCCTTGTGGGATTGCGGCCCTCAGCAATCCGGCATGTGAGCAGTGGATCATCCTTTAGGACAGTGCCGACCCCAACCATGATTGCTGAATAGAATCCGCGGTCTGCATGGACGCGAAGGCGTGCGGGTTCACCGGTAATCCACTGAGACGCTCCGGTTTTTGTGGCAATTTTTCCGTCCATTGTCATGGCATACTTCATGACGACATACGGGGTTTTCGTTTGAATAAAATGAAAAAACACTTGATTGAGTGCGTCGCACCGTTCCTTTAGAATACCGGTCTCGACTTCTATGCCGCTTTTTCGCAGCAAGGAAATCCCGCCTCCGGAAACAAGCGGGTTTGGATCGGCAGAACCGATCACCACCCTGGCAATTCCCGCCTCCAAAATGGCGTCTGTGCAGGGCGGCTGCCGTCCATAATGACAGCAGGGTTCCAATGTGACATACATAGTTGCCCCCAAAGGCGACGCTTCGCAATTGAGCAGCGCCCGGCGCTCGGCATGAAGATCCCCGTATCTTTGGTGGTATCCCGCTCCAATGATTGTTCCGTTTTTGACAATGACCGCCCCAACCATTGGGTTGGGGTTTGTTTTGCCTCGGCCTCTCTCCGCCAGATTCAGTGCCCGTTCCATGTAATCCTGATCTGTCATGGCAGCCTCCCAAAGAAAAAGTGCCTTGAACCGGTAAGTTCAAGGCACTGAAGTACGGCTGGAAAGACCCGCAAACATAAAAAGCTCTGGAATGATACCATTCCAGAGCGAATTTATGTGAGCAGGTAAAAAAATCCTACCGTTCCACAATCTTCTTTCATCCAGACTATACTGTCGGCTTCGGAATTACACCGAATCATGCCTTGCGGCTCGTGGGCTTTACCACCGGTGGGGAATCACACCCCGCCCTGAAGATCCTGATTCAATTGTCTAAAGGGTATCACAGGACAAAGAAAATGTCAATCCGCACTTTGTGCTTTTACTTTACCACATTCTGAAAGAAATGCTGGAGAATTGTCGCGGCCTGTGCCCGGGTAGCTGTGTCGGTGGGCATGAGATGATTGTCGCTGCCCTGTATGAGCCCTGCATTTACCGACCAGTCCATCGCAGTCAGCGCATATTCGGGAATGCTGTCGTAGTCCGCAAATTCCCGAATTGCCATGCCGCCCTGCGTGGTGTCGTAACCCTTATACTGGGCGTAGCGGTACAGAATTGTCGCCATTTGTTCGCGGGTAAGGGAATTTGTGGGATTGGTGCCGTCTGAAATGCCGTTTTTCATGGCCCAGGTACGGGCGGCCTCCAGATCGGCGGGTGCCTTGCCGTCCATACGAGCGAGCACCATCCAGATCATCTGGCGGGTCATGGCCGTATCGGGGCTGAACGCTGTGGCGGAGGTGCCAGCAAACAGGCCATTGTTATAGGCGTAAGCGACGCCGCTATAGTACCAGGCAGTTTCTGTCACATCCGCAAACGGGAAATTGACAATCAGGTACTGGCTTAAGTGCTCGGTGGTAAAGGTCACCTTACCGTTTGCGTAAAAGCCGCTTTTCGGCTCGATAGTACCATCGTCTTTGAGAAACCAAACGGTGATGTTGTCCGCATTCTCGCCGGATTTTGGCGTATAGGGGACGGAAACGGTAATTTTACCATTGCCGAAGGTGCTGGTTCTGTTTCCGCCGGCATAGAGGGTCACGTCTACCATGAGCGCGGTTTCCGCCTGATTGCCGAGAACTTCCTTCTGACGATCGGTAAGCGCAGAATGGCTGACCGTTTCAACTGAGAGTTTAATATCTCCCTTGCCCTTAACGGAGGCTAACGCGGCCTCGTCGAGAGTGACTGTGCCGGTGGAGAGAGCAACCTCCAGCGCAGCGCCGTCCGCGGCAAAAATCAGTTTAGACGGTGCCACCACTGAATCCGTTTTCTTTTCGGACACGTCGAGCTTAACGGTTCCCGCAGTCTTCGCATCGGATGCAACTGCCTTGGCCTGTGCGTCGGTGACGGAGATTGTCGCGGTGCCGCCGGAGATGGAAACCGATGCACTGATTTGATCGGTACCGCTGGAAATTCGAACCGTGTCCCTGTTGCTGCCGGAGGAGGAGCCGCCGTTATAGGACGGGGTGCTGACGGTCAACGTGCCGTTCACGGAGGCGCCGAGCGTGTAATTGCTCGCCGCAGCGGTTGTCAGACTGGGCGTGGTTGCGGCAATCGTGTAGCTGCCTGCCGTTTTTCCATCCGCTGTGCAGGAAGCAGTTGCCTTGGTTGTGAAAATGCTGTCAGCCGTATCGCCGCTCACGATGCCCGTATAGCTGACCGTAAAGGTCGGAAGTGTGCCGCCTGTCGTCATGCTCTTGTTGTCTGCAACTGCAACAACAGTGGCCTTGGCGATGGTGAATGTCACCGTTTTAATGCCCATATGGGTATCGCTTTGGCCGGTGATCATAACCTGGTAGCTTCCGGCATCCTTAGGCGCTGTGTTGGGAGCCAATGTTTCCCAAGACGGAGTATCGGGCGAGCCGGTGTTTTTCTGCCACTGATAGCTGTATGTCAGGCCGGGAGTCGCAGATGTCGGAGTCACACTGACCGTCTTACCGTCATAAGTTTTACTTGCGATAGACGCAGTGATGGCCGCCTCTTCCTGGTTGGTGGCAGGGAAAGTCAGCGTCGCAGTGACGTTTTCATAGTTGTCGCTGGATATGACTACAGTGCAGGCCGCGGACTGGGGAACCGCAGTGGGCACGATGGTGTATGCGGTGCCGCTGATGGTCAAAATGCTGTCGGTGTCTTCCGTTTCCGTCACGCTGACGATGGCCGCGTTTTTGAAGCCGGCCGGCAGCGTGAAGACAGAAGGTGTTACCGTACCGGTGGAGGTTTTGTGAACCATTGCGCTGACGTTTGCGCTGACAGCCGTACCGTATGTCCCCTTCGTAATGGCCGCACCGGTAAAGGCGCAGCTGCTGCTGGCCAGCGCATAGTTGCCTGCAGCCGTGCCGTTCAGCGCCAATGTCAGGGTGACGGTTTTGCCGGTGCCGGCATCCACGGCATCTGCCGCATACGTACCGGGCGTTGCGGTAACGGAAACATCTTCGCTGCCAATCTTTCCACTAAATGTCAGCGCACCGTTCAGAATTCCGGCTGCGGTGGTTCCATCGTAAGGTTTGGTGACGGCAACAGTGCCATCACCGGTTATGATAATCTGTGCGGGGGCAATATCGACGGTGACACCGCTGATATCGGCCAGCGTGTAGTTTGCCGCGGTACTGCCGGACAGCTCGGGCTTTGTGACGGTAACGGTCTTACCGGTGCCGATTCCCGCACCGTTGATCGTGCCACTTACCGGTATGGTGGCGGTTACATCGTCGCTGCCGACCTTTCCGTCAAGGATGCCGCCGGTCAACGTGACGGCAGATGTGCCATCATAGGCGCGGTTCGTGGCGGTGAGTCCGGTGATTGCCAGCTGCTTGGGCACAATGGTAAAGTTGATGGCATCGCTTGCGCCGGTGTAGTTTGCGTTGCCGTCCGCGAGGGATACGACCAGCTTGTAGGTACCGGCATTGGTGGGGGAGATGCTGCTGTCGGCATAGCTTGTGCTGCCGGTACCGGTATAGGTGTAAACCAACGTTCCGCAGCCGTTCGTCACGTCCGTGTCGCCCACCTTGCAGATAGCCGCACCGGTGGGGGCAATGGTGCTGCCGTTATAGACGCGATTGGGTACACTGACGCCGGTAATGGCAGCGGTGGCCTTATTTACCGTGATGCCGCTGACCGTGCAGGTCTTGGTCACGCCGCCCTCGGTATAGGAGAGTGTGACGGAGGTCTGCCCCACAGCCAGCGAGGCAGAGGTCACAAGGTTCGTTACGACCCCAGTGTTACCGCTCACATAGTTTGCAATAATGGTCAGTCCGGTTTTGTCAAAAGTGTCACCGTAGTTATATGCCGTTTTACCCGGCGTGCCGGCAGCTTCGATGGAAGAAAGCGTATCCGCTGTGACCGTGAGGGAAATGGTACCGATGGCTGTCTGATAGTTGGCGGAGTCACTGGGGGTGAACACCCAGGTGTAATCGTTGGTGCCGACGGTGAAGATCATTCCGTCCGCCAGCGCCAGCGTTCCCGCCGCAGCACCGGACTTGGTCAATTTACCGTTTACCGTGGTAAGGGCGGTCGCCGGATAGATCAGGTCTGTACTGCCGTAGGAGACCATCCCCACATTCGGTTCGGCTTTGGCAGCGGCAAAAGTATAGGTTGCCGTGGCGTCTTCGTAATTGTCCCCGCCCGCCTTGGTGGCGGTAATGGTCACGCTGCCCACGCCAGTGATGCTGACCGCGCCGGCGGCAGGGGCCACAGCGGCATAGCTGCCACCATCCGTGACTACCCATGTCACAGCGCCATCGCCGGTGCCGCCGCTGGTGCCCAGCGTAAAGCTGTCTAAGTAGGTGACGGAAGCGGGCTGGCCGGTGATGCTCAGCGCAGCCTGGGCGGGCTTGATGATTTTATAGCTGAGCGCTTGGCTGGTAGAGCCGTTGTAGTTGCTGCCTGTGCTGTCAGCCGAGGGAGTATACACGGCCGTAATACTGTGGGTCCCACCACTGGGATTTGTCCACGTATAGGATACGTCAAATGACGTTATGGCAATATTGCTTGCAATGGTGGTCTCGCCATCCTTGATGGTTATGGTACCGGGGGGTATTGGTGCGGCGCACCCAATGGAGATGATCAACGAAACCGAACTCCCCAGTGATGTACTGTTTTCCGGCGTAGGAAATACCGTTAAAGACGGAGTCAATTTAGTGATCGTAAAGTTCATCGTAGCGTTGATGGTATAGTTGCCGCCTGCCACATCGCTGATTGTAACGGTAGCGGTGCCTGCGTTTGTGTTGTTACTGTAACTGACCGTGTACTCATTGGTGTCAACCACTGCTCCGGTACTGCTGTCCTGAACGGTAACGGCGGGCTCAATTGCGCTGCCTGTATAGGAAAAGCTGCTGCCTGACAGCTCGATAGTAGCTGTGGACTGGGAGATAATAATGGCAGTACTGACAGTGATGGCGGCACTGGTGGTCTCCGTTTCCGCGACAGAGGCCACGACATAATAGGTTCCTGCGCCGCTGGGAGCACTTGACAGCTTATTTGCCTCATCTACACTGTTTTTGTACCAGGTAAAGGTCACATTCCCATAAGAAGTATTTTCCAGTGTGAGCTGTGCCTCTGTGGGATTGGCAAGCGTTGCTCCGTCCCAGGTCTTGCCGGGGGCGTAATCCTTAAAGCTGACGCGCACAACGGTCAGGTTGTCGTTGGTATAACGATATCCGGATTGAATGACCCTTCCTCCGCTGAACTGCGGGTAAGTGTCCAGCGTTCCGGTATCGATATACTGATACCAGGCCTGTGTTCCGTCGGAGACACCGTTGTTCATCCGATAGCAGACCTCGCCACTGGAGAATTCCGCCGTGGTCTTTCCGGACACGGAGCCACTGCCGGAATAATCGTATCCAATCCCATTTGATACAGAAGTATTGGTATCAAAATAGCAATTGCTGAGCGTGGTATTGCTCGAACCGTTCACGCCGACCGCAGCGCCGCAATCCGTATTGTTGCTCACCGCTCCGTAATTAAAGCAGCTCGTGATGCTTGCGTATTCGTGATTTCTGCCGCAGATGCCGCCGCCGCCCTTAGCAGCGCTGGCCGCACCGGCGTTCCAGCAGTTTGAAATCGTACTTTTAATATCAGTGTACCCGCTATTGTAACCACAAATGCCGCCGCAATAGCTTTCTATACTAGTATTTGCACTGGCAGCTCCTGTGTTTCCGCATTTTTCGATTGACGCCCGATTATTTTCACCGCAAATGCCTCCCACATAGGCATTCGCAGTATAAGGACTTGCTGAAACGGCGGCGCCGTTGGTACACCCCGATATGCTGCTGTTCAAGTAACTGGTTCCGCAGATCCCACCCACACGTTGAGATCCGTGTATGTACGAATCCGCCAGTTTTAAATCTTTGATTATTGCGCCTTCGCAATATCCAAAAAGGCCAACATATTGTTTCCCTTCGTCATCAAAATACAGGCCGCTGATGGTGTGATTGCCCCCGTCAAAGACACCGCTATATTTGGGGCCGGAGGCATAGCCCGAAGCATCCGTATTTCCGCCGATGGGCGTCCAGCGTATCAGACTGCTTGTGTCGGACACCAGCGAGCCGCCTTCCAGCACCTGCGAATTGACTGTGATGTTGCTTATCAGCGCAGCGCAGGCGGTTGTATTCTGCGCTGTTCCATCCGTCAGTGTTCCGTTTACCAAACCGGCAAACCAGTATAATTCGGCTGCGCTTGAAATTTGGTACGGACTGTCCGAAGAGCCTGTACCCACAGCGGGCTTTGAAGGTGTTGTGTCCGCCGCCAGCGCGGACACCGTCAGCAAGGTCAGAATCGTGCCCAGCATAAGCGCAATGCTTAAAATCCGCTTTTTCATATCTTCCTCCTAAGCTCTTTATTACGATTCCAAATACTCGCCAAAGTCCAGAATAAATTCGGCAATGGCGAGCGAATTTTCGCCTTCGCCCTGCAGGCCGTCCCGTGCGCATAGAAGCGCCGTCAGGCTTTCCGGCGACCGGCTTTGCAGCAGCAGTGCCCGCAGAATTTTGGCCTGGCGCGCGTCTTTTGCTAATTGAGTTCGCCCGCAAAACGTCAGCCCAGCATGACCGTCCTGTTCGGTCAGTGTAACGCCCGGTTTCAGGGCCAGCATTGCTTGGTCCATGGTGCACCCTCCTTTACAGCAATTGCAGCTTTTCGGCTGCGGCCCTTGCTTCGCTGCGGCGGCTGACACCCAGCTTTTGCAGAATGTGGCTGACGTGAGTTTTTACAGTCGGCAGCTTAACGCCCAATATTTCGCCGATTTCCTGATTGCTCAGATTTTCGCACAGCAGCTTGAGCACCTGCATTTCCGCCGCTGAAAGCTGCTCAACGGGCTGTATCTGGCGTTTCAAGAACCGGGGATATTCCACCGCCTGCGCCCGCGCGGCCGAAATGATCTTGTCATGATACGCCGCATCTCCGTCCCAGGCGCACTCCACCAGCAGGGGCAGGATTGCAACACCATACTGCGCGGCCGGCCAAATGAATTGATACTCAAAACAGATATCCAGTGCCCTGCAAAGCACGGTCTTCCATTCCGGGTCCCCGCATCGCTCCATGCAAAGCGCAGAGAGCAGTCGGATCTGAATGCCGTCCATCACACGCCCGCAATGCTCACAATAAGGTTTTAGCCGCGCCAGAAGCAGCAGTGCGTCGTCGTACTCGCCCTCCGCAAGCTGAACCATCACCTGCGTTAAATATTGATAGCGCCACATGGCCCACAGGCGCGCATCGTTCTTCGGTGCCTTCTCCTGGAGCCAGGTGTGTGCGGCCTCCGTGCCCCCCAACCGGAGCTGAATGCGGCAGAGCATTGCGTCGATATTCGCCAGAAAGCGCGTTTGTCCGGTATCAAGGAATTTCCCGCGCAGGCTCTCAATAGATTCCAATGCCGCTTGCGCCTTGCCCTGGGATACCTGCACCCGCGCCAGCAGGCCGACCACTGCAAACTCGATGTCCGGCGTACCTCGCGCCTGTATCTCACCCAAGCGGGACATAAGGGTAAGAAGGCGTTTTGATACGTCCTCGCCTTTTTCGAACTTGCTCTCGCAGATGCCGCAGTCGGCAAGGCCCACGCCGTCCCGGCCCAGCACGGTTTCCAAGGGCTTTCGCATGGTGGCATACAGCAGTTCGTCCTTCTTCGACCATTCGCAGAAATCCTTACCGCCATTCATAATGCTGGGAAGGTTGCTGGTGACGGAAAAAGACGGCACCTTGAGCTGCTTGTCCGTCATGACGCGGAATACGCTGCCGACCACTTCAATCAGCCCCTTGCTGACCCGCTGGGGCAGCGCGATATCCAGATAAGCCAGCTTTCCCTGGACGCTCTTATATTCCAAATCGGTTTTCTTAAGTTGGGCGGCGTAATCCTGCAGCTCGCTGTACCACCGCTCTGAGGCATCGTAATCCAGGCACATGGCGGTCAGCATACTCATACCGCACATCAGGGGCGGAGATTTCAGAATCTCCTCTTTTGGCAGGGCGAAATAGTAGTTTTGCATTTCCTGATAGTGTCCCGCTCCGGGATGCAGCTCCGCGTTTTTCACCAGCAGCGCGGACACCTTGCTCTGCTCCCCGGTGCGGGAGTAGCAGTCCAGCGCCTGGTCCAGTTCATCGTGCAGCTCGTAATAGAGCGCCGCCCGGCCATACAAACTGCGCTGCTCCGCGTCGGTGAGCGTCTGTTGCTGCTCCCACAGCAGAAACATCCGAAAGATGGGCCAGAAACGATAGGTGTCCAGCCCATCAAACAAAAGCATTGTCGTGTCCCGCTGGACAACGCCCAGCAGTTCCCCCGCTTGGGAGTCACCGCTGACCATCTTTGCTAGCTCCAGATGAAAGCGCTCAAACGGTGCGAGGCTCACCAGCAGCTTCTGCAGAGGTGATCCAAAGCGGCGGTAAACCGCCTCGTCAAAGTAAAGGAACAACTCACGCTGTACGGCATTCAGGACACCCGCGTTGTAGGAAGCACCATTTTTCAGCTTGCGGCAGAGAATATCCATGGCGATGGGGTAGCCGTTGAGATCTCTTTGGATCGTACTCATTTCGCCAGGACTGACCGTGATGCCCCGCGATTCCAGCAGCCTCTGCGCGGTGGCGCGGTCATAGAGCAGGGTTTGCGTTTCAATGGCAAGCAAAATCCCCGCGAACTGAAATGGCATCAGCCAGCCGGGGACGGGCCCGCGGCCAAGCAGGACGAAGCGCAGGTCCGTTCGGGTGCGAATCAGATCGCAGAGCGCCTCCCGACGCGCTGGTTCCAACAGATATTGCAAATCGTCCACGAGTACTACATCGCAGTGATGAGGGATATTTTTTGGTAAAAACTCCGCGCCCGCCGCGTTAAGAGTACAGACGGTATGCCCGGAGAGCAGCGCCGCCGCCGCTGTGGTTTTGCCGCAGCCGCAGGGGGCGGCAAATAAAATGACCCGGCAGTGCTCGAAGCCCGTCAGAAAGATTTCCTCCAGCGAGGGCTTTATGATGACAGAAGCGATATCGCTCATGAGGCGCCTCCTACGTTTAATCAGTGGATTGCTAGGGACTATCTTCCAGCACGCTTAATAAGTTTAGCAGATAAATTGAATTTTGTACTCCATCTAAAGTATGATTGAATGGGTTGATACTCCCATCTCCTTGAAATAGCATCAGACAAGGTGAGCAAACACCTTTTGGCTTGCCCATCTTGTCTGATACCTTACAGCTTCTGTGTCGTTTACTCAAAATAGAACAAATCCTCAAACTTTTTGTCCAATGCAATACAGAGAATCAGCGCAAGTTTTGCCGTTGGATTGAATTGGCCTGTTTCGATAGAACTGATTGTGTTTCTGGAGACACCCACCAATTCAGACAAATCTCCTTGTGACAGATTCTTTTCCGCGCGAGCAATTTTAAGGCGATTCTTTAGAATCAATTCATTTTTCACGCTCCGATCCCCAGAACTTCCATAACATGGCAAGCAAGAAAGGCAACAGACGCAATAGACGCTAACACGGTAGTTACCATGAGTGCCTTTTCTTTTGCAATTCTATATTTACCATACGCTTCAGCCGACATATACGCAAAAAACATGCTATACGGCACAAAATTGTTTTGCCCGGTAAAGAGGTTGAACGCCATGATAATAATAAAAACAGAACAAAAGGCAATGACACCGTACCGTCGGCCCTTGTTATCTGCATAGACGGTTCCTTCGTCCTCTTTTTGCTCTCGGCTCTTTTTCAAAATTTCTTCTTTCTCCATGATAATGCCTCCGATACAAGTAATATTGTTGTTTTGCCAAGTTTTATTGTCTATTGCAGAGTATAACATTACCAAGTTTTCTTGTCAATACCTTTGCAA
>JAYFPI010000044.1:0-2514 GCA_034927965.1 Pseudoflavonifractor sp. | reverse complement strand
GTGTGTTTCAAGGGGAAAGTGTGTTGACAATAAGGCGCTGTATCAAGCATTGAAGGAAGAGCGTATCGCTGGCGCGGCGTTAGATGATCCGGAAGAGGAGCCGATGAAGATGGATAACTGGTCCCCCAAAATGAACGATTTATTTAAATTGGACAACTGCTTCTTTACACCCCACACGGCATATGTCAGCAAGCAGGCGCTGGATGAATGCCGGCATGTCGCTTCTTACAATGTCAGAGCGGTTTTGATTGGAGAGAAGCCTTTTGATATTGTAAAACCGAGAAGATAGCGCGTAAAAACAGGAGCGACAGATTGTTTGCTTATGACAGGAGGGGAAGATGTTCGAAATAAACGAATTGGGGCTGACGCTGGCGCACATAGGGATCAACTGTATTGATGAAGCAGAAGCGCTCAGCGGAGCGGAAACGTTCGCATCGATGCTGGGCGAGACGGTCAAAAATGGTTCAAGCTCCGTTTTTGCCGGCAAAGTGGTTGAGCTGATGAAAAAGCCTTTTCTGGGCCAGCATGGTCATATTGCGTTTTCGACTGAGAATATCGACCGGGCTATAGAGGTTTTAACGGCAAATGGATTCAAGTTTAATGCGTCAACAGCAAAAAGAGATGAGCAGGGTAAAATCAAGGCGATATACTTCGAAAATGAGATATGTGGTTTTGCGGTCCATCTGGTCCAAAGATAGATAGGCAGGCTCAGGTGCGTATGATATTGAAATAATGAATTGCGGAATGTACGAAAAATTTGCGTAAACCTTCGTTGTCAGATAAAATAAAACAACGAAGGTTTATTTGAATGGCGAGAAGGGAAAGAGGCAGGTCATGAAAGAAGTATACGAATTCCTAAAGAAATGCGGAACATACTATCTGGCCACAGTGGACGGAGATCAGCCGCGGGTGCGCCCTTTCGGTACAGTGGATATTTTTGAAGGGAAGCTTTACATTCAGACAGGCAAGGTGAAAGCCGTGTCCCGGCAGATGCAGCAGAATCCAAAGGTGGAGATCTGCGCATGCGATGGGGGCGACTGGCTGCGCGTGGCGGCAACTGTGGTGCGGGACGACCGCATTGAAGTGAAGGTACACATGCTGAACGAGTATCCCGAACTGCAGGGCATGTACAAGGCGGACGACGGCAATACCGAGGTGTTGTATCTCAAAGATGTGACCGCAACGTTCTATTCATTTGCAGCCTCGCCCAGAACCGTGGGGTTTTAGGCAAAGCGGGCATAGCAGCGAGCGAACTTTGAGAGCTGCCGGTTGCCGATAGGGGGGTTGCCAAGAAACGCAAGCCCCCCCGCGAGCATGGGCTGTGTTGAGGGTATGGCTTTTTCAACGCCCGTCCAGTTTCTCTAACAGTTTATTCTGATTTTCCAACAGCTGGTCCAGCTTTTTATGCAGATCCTCAATGATAAGCTCTGATTTGATGTTCACTTTATAGTCGTTCTGTGCCCGCAACCGGTCTTTTTCTTCCTGCCGATTCTGACTCATCATGATGACGGGCGCCTGGATGGCCGCGACACACGACAGCATCAAATTGAGCAATATGAATGGATAGGCGTCAAACGGCCAGGGCATGGCTGCGTTGATGATGATCCACAACGCCATAACACCGACAAATATCAGCACGAAGCGCCAGCTGCCCGCGATTTTTGCAAGCTTGTCAGCCATCTTATCGCCTAAAGACAGGCCGCTATTGTGCAATGTATTGATATTTCGCGATACCTTTTCCTTCACCAAAAGATCGATAACTTCCTCTTCGTCCTCAAGCAGCGCCGTTTCGTTCAACAGACTTTTGATCAGTTCATCTCTGTCTATGCCGGCCATAGTCTTTCCTCCATACATTTGCGGTTTATAAGAGCATATTACCACGATGTGTAAAGAAACGGGTCAATTAAAATATGAAAATTTGAGAAATATAATAAAATATATAGAAAATATATGATTTAATATATTGTTCATATTTTTGTGTTAGAGTGTCACTGAGGTGATTATTTTGTTGAGATATAAAAGAAGGGCATGGGGATCGGCTGTATTGCTGGCGTTGGTGCTGGGCGTAGCTGGTCTAGTGGGATGCACGGCGGCCGTGAAAACGCCAGAGGCTGACGCCGGCGCAGCGCCCCAAGAAACAGCGATGGCAGCAGCTGGCGAAACGGCGGATATGACCATACCGGAAGATGAACTGACCGGTACACCGAGATTTTATGCGACTGAGGTGGAAGGCACGCCTATGGAGGTGATTGCGCTGCTGGCCTCAGACGGTAAGGTGCGCACGGCTTTCAATACCTGCCAAGTGTGTTATTCGTCGGGCCGGGGTTATTACAAAGCGAATGGAGACGAGCTGGTCTGCCAAAACTGCGGGAATCGCTTTGTCGGCGACGCGGTGGGCATTGTCGGTGGCGGCTGCAATCCAGTACCTATTTTAGAAAAGGAAAGTAACGGGCGGGATGATATTATTGTCATTTCGGGTGAACTGTTGGTTAAAACGCGGGCGATATTTTAAAA
>JAYFPI010000090.1:0-16255 GCA_034927965.1 Pseudoflavonifractor sp. | reverse complement strand
TGCTAACGGGCTTTGTTATTATATCACAGCTCGTTTGCTTTGTCAAGAACTTTTTTCGTCTTTTCTGAAATTTCTTTCAGATTCAGCCGTTTTTCGTTTTTTGACTTCAGAAGCGAACTTTGATATCTTATCACAGCTCGGCTCGTTTGTCAAGCACTTTTTTCGGCCGTTCAGAATTTTCTTTCGGAGCTTCCCGAATCCAGTCCTTGGCGCCTCAGACGC
This sequence comes from Pseudoflavonifractor sp., assembly GCA_034927965.1. Taxonomy (GTDB): domain Bacteria; phylum Bacillota; class Clostridia; order Oscillospirales; family Oscillospiraceae; genus Vermiculatibacterium. The sequence continues at coordinate 16,033 of JAYFPI010000090.1, read as the reverse complement.
AACTTTGATATTCTACCACAGCTCGTCCGCTTTGTCAATTACTTTTTTCAGCTCTTTCAGATCTTCCCGATCCTTCGACGCGTTCTTGCCCTGCTCAACAGGTGCTCGAATAATATATCAAAACCCCGCCCGTTTGTCAACGCTTTTTTCTTATTTTCTGAAAAAAGCCATTTTGCTTGCGCCAAACGCCTATATACATTATAATAGGAAAAATCTTTTCTCAGGGAGGTTCGATTTGAATGCCCATCAGAATTCCAGACTCTTTGCCGGCCCGTTCCGTACTGGATAGTGAAAACATCTTCGTGATGACGGAATACCGGGCCGTCCATCAGGATATTCGCCCCTTAAATGTGCTTATTCTCAATTTAATGCCCACCAAGATCGTCACCGAGACCCAACTCCTCCGCAAACTTTCCAATACCCCATTGCAGATTCAGGTGGAACTGCTGCGAACCGCCAGCTATCAGTCTCAGCACACAGATGAAGATCACTTGGAATCTTTTTATACCACATTTCGTGCCGTAAAGAACCGCAACTTTGACGGTTTGATCATCACTGGTGCTCCAGTGGAAGACCTGGATTTTGACCAGGTTGACTACTGGGATGAGCTATTAGAAATCATGGAGTGGTCCAAGCACCACGTCCACTCCACCCTTCACATTTGCTGGGGCGCTCAGGCAGGGCTCTACTTTCACCACGGCATTCCAAAATATGCGCTTCCAAACAAGCTCTCGGGCATCTTTGAGCACCAAGTGCTCAAGCCCTCCTCCCCGCTTTTTCGCGGTTTTGACGACCGATTTTATGCTCCCCATTCTCGTTATACCGAGGTGCACCGCAGTGACATTCTTGCCGCCCCCGGTCTGGAGTTGATTGCGGACTCCTCTGAGGCAGGCGTCTTTGCGGTCAAGACAGAGGACTCGCGTCAGTTCTTTATTATGGGGCATCCAGAATATGATGCCGACACCTTGGCTCGCGAATACCAGCGGGACACCGAGAAGGGGCTGGACGTTCCCGTTCCCGCCCACTACTTTCCCAATGACGACCCAACCCAACCTCCTATCGTGCGCTGGAGAAGCACCGGCCAGCTGCTCTACACCAACTGGCTCAATTATTATGTGTATCAGACCACGCCCTATGATCTGCGCGCTCTGCTCTGAGGCTTATGACAGAAAATTTCCCCGGGGAAAACACCAACCCCCCGGTCATCCACTGTGACCGGGGGGTTACTGCTGAGTAGGATCTGCCAATTCAAATACCTCTTCTTTCCACAAGATGTTCGCTCCGCATTGATCTGAAAACTGGGCCAATTCCTTTCTTTGCAGTTGCCTTGGATCTCTCTGATGCACTTCGTCCTCCCTGCATCGACGAACCATCGCTTCCGCGGGAGTAACTGGAGCTGCGCTCTCACACTTGTGAGTCAGTCCGGAATCTGCTGTTCGAATTGCCGGTCCAGATCTTGCTTCGCCGGGATGCCTTTGGCTCCCTTTCCAGAAAGGGTTTCTGGCTGGACTTCTTAGCCCATTGGATTCACCTCTTTCTTTCTGTCTGTATTGTACAACAGTCTCATGTTTTTGTCAACTGTTTCTGTGCAGATTTTCCGTCTTTTTTCTTCTTTGCTCTCTATTCCATTTTTGCAGCCGATGTGATATTATAGAATTGATTGGCGAAAGGAGGTGCCTGCATGACAGTTAGTGCTCTGATCTCCTCGCTCGCTCTCCAGGTGTTCCATCTAGCGGATGGAGAGCAGCCCATTTCAGGGGGTTATTGCGGCGATCTGCTGTCCTGGGTCATGGGCCGCGCCCCAGAGGGTGCGGTCTGGATGACCATTATGTCCAACGGAAACGTTGCTGCAGTGGCTTCCCTCTCGGGTGTGGCCTGTGTCTTACTCACCGAAGGGGTCTCCCCCGATCCCGATCTGCTGGGGAAAGCCAAAAAACACGGTGTCACGATTCTGGGCTGTGCCTTCGGGAGCTACGAGGCCGCCGGACGGGTGGCCACGGCACTGGGGGCCGCACCATGAGGCTTTCCTTTGATCTGCATCTGCACTCCTGTCTTTCCCCCTGCGGCGGAGCAGAGAATACACCGGCAGACCTGGCCGCCATGTGCGCGTTGGCCGGTCTGGACGTGGTTGCCCTCACAGATCACAACACCTCCGGCAACTGCGGCGCCTTTCTGCGGGCCGCAGAGCGCAACAACCTGCTTGCTCTTCCGGGCATGGAGTTGACCACCCGGGAGGAAGTACATATTCTGTGCCTTTTTTCCGACCTTCCTTCCGCCGCTGCCTTTGACGCCAGAATCAAGCTGCTTCTTCCCAGCATTCCCAATAACCCCGTTTTTTTTGGCCCGCAGCTTCTTATGGATGACACCGACCGAATTCTTGGCGAGGAAGACGCTTTTCTGTCCGGTGCGGCCGAAATCGGCATCTATGAAGTCGCAAATCTGGTCGATCAGTACGGAGGGGTGAGTTTTCCCGCACATATCGACCGCCCCTCCTTTTCTCTTCTGTCCAACCTCGGCTTCTGGGATAAAAACATGGGTTTTCCTCTCGCCGAGCTGTCTCCACGCTGTCCCACCCCACTGCCCCGTCGGCCCGACCTGGCAGGTGTGACACTGATTACCAACTCCGACGCCCATTACCTGGACCAGGTTCTTGATCCCCATCAGTATATGGATTTGCCTGAGCGATCTCCAAAGGCCGTGATCCACTGGCTGAAAACAGCCGCGAATCATACCGTTTTGTTTGAGCGGGCTTAGAAGCTGAAAGCATTTCAGATGTTTATCCCAGGCAGTTAATTCCACGGACGCAAAAAAGCGTCATTCCATTATTTGAAGGAGGAACCCCAGACATGCCCAATGTCAAAACCGCTGTCCCGTATTGTGGAACACCCGAGCAGGAGGAGAAGCTCCGGCAGGTGATTGCCGCAAACAAAGGCCAGCCCGGCGCCACAATGCCGGTGCTCCAGGCCGCCCAGGAAATCTTCGGGTATCTGCCGGAAGAGGTCCAGATCATGATCGCGGAGGGGCTTGATATCCCCCTGTCCGAGGTCTACGGCGTAGTATCCTTTTACACTCAGTTCAGCTTAAATCCCAAGGGCCGCTATCGAATTTCCGTCTGTCTTGGCACCGCCTGCTATGTCAAGGGTGCCGGTGACATTCTCCAGGCCGTGGAACAAAAGCTGGGCATCACTCCCGGCGGCATCACCTCAGACGGCAAGTTCTCTCTGGACGCCTGCCGCTGCATCGGTGCCTGCGGATTGGCCCCTGTCATGATGATCAACGAGGACGTCTACGGCCGTCTTACTCCGGCCCAGGTCGTCCCCATTTTGGACATGTATAAATGAAAGAGCTTGCCCTTTACTTTCTGGACATCGTGAAAAACTCCACTGCCGCCGAAGCACGCCATGTATGCTTATCTTTCTCCGAAGGTGAAGATCATACGCTTACTGCCGTGATCTCCGACGACGGGAAAGGAATGTCTCCAGAGCTGTTGGCTGTTGTGTCGGATCCCTTTACCACCACCCGCACCACGCGGAAAGTGGGCATGGGACTCCCCCTCTACCGTCTGGCTGCGGAACAGACGGGCGGCACCTTAACTTTGGAAAGCACCCCCGGAGTCGGAACCACCGTGACGGCGGTCTTTCACAAGGAGCATCTTGACTGCCCACCCATGGGTGATCTGCCGGGCGTGGTGGCATTGATGGTTCAAGGCAGCCCGCAGGTGGATTTTACTCTGGTCCATGCCACAGTAAGGGGGAGCTATACCTTTCAGACGGAACAGATTCGGGATCTGCTGGGCCCCGGGGTTCCCCTTGACTCACCAGAGGTTTTTCTCTGGATCGGGGAATATTTGGCCGAGCAGGAAGCCAACATTTGAAGGAGTGACAACTTTGAAGAGCCTGGAAGAACTGAAAGCCATCCGGGAAAAAATGAAACACCAAATGGATATCCGGGACCAGAGCGGCGACAATATTCGCGTGGTCGTTGGAATGGCTACCTGCGGCATCGCCGCCGGAGCCAAGCCTGTGCTGTCCGCTTTCCTGGAAGAGATCCAGCGCCGCGGTCTGCACAATGTCACCGTGGCCCAGACCGGCTGCATCGGCGTATGCCGCCTGGAACCCATCGTAGAAGTCTATGTCCCCTGTGAGGAAAAGGTCACCTATGTAAAAATGACGCCCGATATGGTCCCCTTTGTGGTGAGCGAACACCTGGTCAATCACCGGGTCGTAACCGAATACACCATTGGGGCCGCAGAATGAGGAGGTGGGGAAGATGAGTCGAATTCGCTCCCATGTTATGGTCTGCTGCGGTACAGGCTGTACCTCCTCAGAGAGTCCTAAAATTATCGACGCCTTTGAAAAGCAGCTGAAGCTGGTCGATCTGGACAAAGAAGTCAAGGTAGTCCGTACCGGTTGCTTTGGCCTGTGCGCCATCGGCCCCATCGTGATGATTTTTCCAGAAGGTGCCTGTTACAGCCGGGTTACCGCCGAGGATGTGCCCGAGATCGTCCAGGAGCACCTGGTGAAAGGTCGCATTGTCAAACGTCTTCTGCACATGGAGAGCGACTCCGGCGATGCCGTCACCTCTCTCTCCGAGACCAAGTTCTATAAGCATCAACAGCGCATCGCTCTGCGCAACTGCGGCGTCATTGACCCTGAGTCTATTGACGAGTACATCGGCGCCGACGGTTATGTGGCTTTGAGCAACATCCTGGAAAACCACACCGACCCTCAGTCCATTATTGACGCCGTTAAGGAAAGCGGCCTGAGAGGCCGCGGCGGCGCAGGCTTTCCCACCGGGAACAAGTGGCAGTTTACCAAGGATGCCGTCAGCCCCGACGGGGTCAAGTACGTCTGCTGCAACGCCGACGAGGGCGATCCCGGTGCGTTTATGGACCGTTCTGTATTGGAGGGCGATCCTTTCACCATCCTGGAGGCCATGACCATTGCTGCCTACGCGATCGGCGGCACCCACGGCTACATCTATGTCCGTGCCGAGTACCCCATTGCCGTCAAGCGCTTGCAAAAGGCTATCGATGAGGCTCGGGACTACGGACTGCTGGGTGAAAACATTCTGGACTCCGGCTTCTCCTTTGACATTGAGCTGCGGCTCGGCGCCGGCGCCTTTGTCTGCGGCGATGAAACCGCCCTCATGACCTCCATCGAGGGCCATCGCGGAGAGCCCCGTCCTCGTCCTCCTTTCCCTGCGGTGAAGGGCCTGTTCCAGCGCCCCACCCTCCTCAACAACGTGGAGACCTACGCCAACATCACCTGGATCCTCAACATCGGCGCGGACAAGTTTGCCGCCGTCGGCACAGAGAAATCTAAGGGCACCAAGGTCTTTGCCCTCGGTGGCAAGATTACCAACACCGGCCTTGTGGAGATCCCCATGGGCACCACCCTGCGAACCATTATTGAGGACATTGGCGGCGGTGTGCCCGGCGGCAAGAAATTTAAGGCAGCCCAGACCGGCGGCCCCTCCGGCGGATGCATCCCCGCTTCCCTGATCGACACCCCCATCGACTATGACTCCCTGCTCTCCATCGGCTCCATGATGGGCTCCGGCGGACTGATTGTCATGGACGAAGACAACTGCATGGTGGATATCGCCAAGTTTTTCCTCGCCTTTATCGTAGACGAGTCCTGCGGAAAATGCGTCCCCTGCCGCATCGGCACCAAACGGCTTTACGACTTGCTGTGCAAAATCACCGATGGTGAAGGCACCCTGGAGGATCTGGATACCATTGAGGAGCTCTGCTATCACCTCAAGTCCTCCGCGCTGTGCGCCCTGGGTCAGTCCGCACCCAATCCCGTGCTCTCCACCCTGAAGTATTTTAGGGACGAGTATGTTGCCCATGTGGTGGAAAAGCGCTGTCCTGCCGGGGTGTGTAAAAACCTGATTCGCTACTCCATCCTGCCCGAAAAGTGCCGCGGCTGCACCCTGTGCGCCCGAAACTGTCCGGCTGGAGCCATCACCGGTGCCGTCAAGGCGCCTCATGTCATTGATATCTCCAAGTGCATCAAGTGCGGCGTCTGCATGAGCAACTGCCGCTTTGATGCCATTGTGAAAATGTAAGGGGGGCGGAACACTATGGAAAAGAAAATGGTCAATCTCACCATCGACAGGATTCCCGTCACCGTCCCCGAAGGCACCACCGTGCTGGAGGCTGCTCGGAGCGCCGGAATCAAAATTCCCACACTGTGCTTTCTGAAGGAAGTCAATGAGATCGGCGCCTGCCGCATCTGCGTAGTAGAAGTGAAAGGCGCCCGGAGTCTGATGGCATCCTGCGTCTACCCTGTGTCCGAGGGGATGGAGGTTCTCACCAACACCCCCAAGGTCCGCCATTCCCGCCAGCTGACCCTGGAACTGATTCTCTCCAATCACCGCATGGACTGTCTCACCTGTTCCCGTAACGCCCACTGCGAGCTGCGGCAGTTGGCCGCCGACCTGGGCATTGATGCGGTGCGCTATGCGAACGACAAACTGCCGCCCCGTCTGGAGACCACTGCGCTCCATCTGGTGCGGGACAACTCCAAGTGTATCCTTTGCCGCCGCTGCACCTCCATGTGCCGCAAAATCCAGGAGGTTGGCGTCATCGGCTGCAACGACCGCGGTTTTGCCACCCATGTGGGCTGTGCCTTTGACCGGGATCTTTCCGAAGTGGACTGTGTCTCCTGCGGCCAGTGCATTGTGGCCTGCCCCACCGGCGCTCTGGCCGAGCAAGACAACACCGCTCAGGTCATGGCCGCTCTGCTGGATCCCAGCAAGCATGTGGTCGTCGGCCCCGCCCCTTCCGTTCGCGTGACTCTGGGCGAGTGCTTCGGCCTGCCAGTTGGCACCAATGTGGAGGGCAAAATGGTTACTGCACTTCATCGGCTGGGATTTGACAAAGTCTTTGACGTAGACAGCGCCGCTGATTTCACAATTATGGAGGAGGGAACGGAGTTCCTTCACCGCCTCAAAGAGGGCGGCCCTCTCCCCCTCATTACCTCCTGTTCCCCCGGGTGGATCCGCTACTGTGAGCAGCACGCCCCCGAGCTGCTGCCCAACGTCTCCACCTGCAAGTCCCCCCAGCAGATGTTTGGTTCCTTAGTGAAAAGCTATTACGCCCAGGAGTCCGGTATTGACCCCAAAAATATTGTGGTCGTATCCATCATGCCCTGCACTGCGAAAAAGTATGAAGTGCAGCGCCCCGAGCAGCGAATGTCCAATGGCTGCATGCCAGTTGACATCTCCCTCACAACCCGCGAGTTGGCCCGGCTCATTACCCAGGCCGGCATGATGTTTGATCATCTGCCCAACGGAGAGTTTGACCCCCTGCTGGGCATCTCCACCGGCGCCTCGGTCATTTTTGGCGCCACTGGCGGCGTAATGGAAGCCGCTCTGCGCACGGTTTCGGAAATTCTTACCGGCGGCGAGGTAAAGACAGTGGAATTTACCCAAGTCCGGGGTATGAAGGGCGTGAAAGAGGCCAGCTACGAGCTGGCGGGCCGCACCGTTCGAGTGTGTGCCGCCTCCGGACTATCCAATGTGAAGAAGGTTATTGACGGCATTCGGGAGGGCACCCTCCAGTATGACTTTGTGGAGTTCATGGCTTGTCCAGGCGGCTGCATCAACGGAGGCGGTCAGCCCCTCCATTCTTCCGACACCCGTTCCTTCACCGACCTGTCCGCGCTGCGAGCCAAGGCGCTGTATGCGCAGGATCAGGAAATGCCAATGCGCAAGAGCCACGAAAACCCCGTGGTAAAAAAGATCTATGATGAGTATCTGGGCGAGCCTGGCGGCAGACGTGCGCACCAGCTCCTCCACTGCACTTACGTTCCTCAAAAGCGCTACCGCACCGAAACCAACATCTAATTTCCCCACGGGGAAGGGCCGGACACATCATGTGTCCGGCCCTTCCCCGTGTTTGAAGCAAATATACGGAACAACATGAAAGGTGAGCCAGTAAAAATCAGGGGCTTAGCCAGCCAGCGCCGCGCCCAGGTCCCGGCAGGCAGCCAGCCCGGTCTCATCAGGGGCCTCATTGACCATAAGTCCTCCCGCCCCGCAGATTACGGCCCCAGCATTTTCCGCCCGTTCGTACCATTCCCGCATCCACTGCCCGTCGCCCCAGCCATAGGAGCCAAACAGCGCAATCTTTTTCCCCGGAAGATATCTCTCCAGTGCGGAGAAAAAGGGTTCGACCTCCGCTCCCATGGCCGGGCACCCGAGGGCCAGCACGTCATATAATCAGTTCATAGAAACAAACGGCGCTCAGGCTGCAGTTTTTGAGGAATCTCCCATAAGCCCGGTCAAAGAGTTTCCCCGCTCCATTCTTGCCCACAACAAATCCCGGCACAGCCGAAACTGCCGGAACCGCCGCCGGGCTCCTTCTGCGTCGTGGTAGACCTTCCAGCAGCCGCAGAGCTGACACCCCATACCACCGGGATCGTTGAGAAAGCCCTCTACATCCTCTGGCGGATAGTCCAGAAAAAGGCCAATCTCATGGGGAAAATCCTTCGCCTTCTCCATCCGCTCCATGAGCCGCCGCAGCAGATGGGGCAGCGTTCCCCCCACCGGATACCCAGCCTCCTGCAAAATGGCACGGGCGGCCGGACACTCCAGCGCCCGCTCAAACTCCTCCTGCCGCACCTTTTTCCCACTCTTTTTTAGTTATGTCTAACCTTTAATTAAAAAACATGCTTTGGATTGTGTTCTGCTGCCTTTTCTCTTTTAGTTAGTCTTTACTAACCTCAAGGAAAAAATACCATAGTTCTCCATGTCTGTCAAGCTGTATTTTTCAGTTCTTCCTATTTTTGTGCTGTGATTCAGGCCTGAAAAGTCTGGACAATGTACATAAAGCATGGTAAAATAAATTTAAACTCTGCGTATGGTAGGTGTTTTGATGATGTCCGAAAAGCCTCAGATCGGTGTGCGTTATTGCGGCGGCTGCAACCCCCGCTACGATCGGGTATCTCTGGTCAAACGACTCCAGGCCGCTCTGCCGGATTTGGAATTTGTTCCGGCGGAAGACGGCGTTCCATACGCCGCAGCGCTGATTGCCAACGGCTGCACCAACCGGTGCACTACGGTCTCGGGTCTGGCGGTGCCTGAGGCCCGGCAGGTAGCCCTGTCCGGGGATATTGACTTCTTCCCGGCCCAGGAAAAGCTGAAGGAGCTGGTCTTTGGCGGCGAAGTTCGAAGCCTCACGCATGAAGAGGTGCTGGAGATTTTACCTCACCGTCCTCCTATGCTGCTCATCGACGCGGCCAGCCGTCTGGTTCCAGGCAGCGAGGCGGTGGCCACTTTTTATATTGACCCCCAGCGCGACATTTTTCGGGGTCACTTTCCGGACCATCCGGTGCTTCCCGGCGTCTATGCTTTGGAGGCCATGGCCCAGTGTGCCGATTTGCTTCTCCTCTCCGCAGAGCGGTACGCCGGGAAAGCGCCTCTCCTCGCTGGCAGCGATAAAGTCAGTTTCCGCCGCCCCATTGCCCCTGGTGACACGGTGGAACTCCACGCGAGCCTGCTCAGTGAGCGGCCGGAATTTGGCATGGCTATCTGCAAGGGAAGAGCCTTTGTAGACGGTGTTCTGTGTGCTGAGGCCGAGGTGACATTGGCTCTTCGGTAATGAAATAGCGACCATCCGGGAGACCGTTTCTCCCTTTGGAATGAAAAGGATTATTTTAAGGAGGACCCCCTAATGAGCAACTTGGAGAAATACAACAAACTTTTTCTGGACACCTTCCGTGTCAAGCCCGAAGATCTGCCCACACTGACCTACCGCGGCATTCCCGCCTGGGATTCTGTCGGACACATGGAGTTTATGAGCGATATGGAAGAGGCTTTCAAGGTCAGCCTGAGCACTTTGGACGTGCTGGACTTCTCTTCCTATGAGAAGGGCAAGGAGATTCTTGCCAAATACGGCGTGGCGCTGTAACTCTCATGATGGACATCCTGCGCTGGACCGATCCTCTTGCCGAGGGCAACTGCTACGTCTGCGCCGAAGGGGACAGGGCGGTCGTCATTGATCCCTGTCAACCTGAAGGCCCCGCTTCTCTTTTGGAGGAGCGGGGCCTTGTCCCAGAGTGGATTCTCCTCACCCATGAGCACTGTGACCACATGCTGGGTTTGGAGTCCCTGCGGCACGAATATCCCAAGGCTGCTGTCCTCTGCTCCGACGCCTGTGACGTCGGAATGCAGAACAAATACCTCAATATGTCCGCTATGATGGAGGTCTATCTGACCTTCAAGGGCAAGCCGGGGGCCCACTATCCCCCCCTGGTCTGTTCCCCGGCAGACCAGACCTTTGCGGAAGAATACACTATGACCTGGCGGGGGCACACCCTCCGGTTTACCCCCCTGCCCGGCCATACGCCGGGCAGTACTTGTATCCTCTTGGATGGAGACACCCTCTTTACCGGCGACTACCTGATCCCCGGCGAGGCGGTCATCACTCGTCTGCCAGGCGGGGATACGGAGACCTACGAGCGCGTGGCCAGGCCTTGGCTGTCCGCCCTGGCACCCGGACTGTACATCTGCCCCGGCCACGGTGAGCCTTACGCACTCACTCAGGAGGTGAAAGATGCCTATGGACTATGATACCCTGCTCACAAGGGAGCCTTTCTCCCTCTCCCGGGAGGAAAAGCGGGCCGTCTTTTCCGACGGTCTTACTGAACTGACCCATTATCACCGGGAGCACTGCCCCCCCTATGCGGCTCTGCTGGATCGTCTGGGTGTGCCCGACAGCCCTCTGGCCCCCCAGGACGTCCCTTTTCTGCCGGTCTCAGTCTTTAAGGATCTGGAGCTCAAAAGCGTTCCGGAAGAGCAGATTTTTAAGACGATTACATCCTCCGGAACCACCGGTCAGCGGGTCTCCCGCATTTTTCTGGACGCGGGGACCTCTGCCAATCAGCAAAAAACGCTGTTTCGCATTACCTCCGCCCTGGTGGGCACCGACCGGCTCCCCATGTTGGTCATCGATTCCAAAAAGGTACTCCGGGACAGAGCCATGTTCTCCGCCCGAGGAGCCGGCATCTTAGGTTTTTCTATTTTTGGCTCCCCGATGCGCTACGCCCTGAACGACGATATGGAGTTGGATCTGGAAGCGGTGAATGCTTTTTTGGAGCAGTACCGGGGCAGGAAAATTCTGCTCTTTGGCTTCACCTTTATGATCTGGAAACATTTTTGCCAGGCTCTGCGGGAAAAGGGGATCACCCTGGACTTCGGGGACAGCGTTCTCATTCACGGCGGTGGCTGGAAAAAGCTCATCAACGAGGCCGTCTCGCCGGCAGAGTTTAATCAAACCCTCCGAGAGGTGGCGGGCATCCGGCAGGTAGCCGACTACTATGGCATGGCCGAGCAAACCGGCTGCATCTATCTGGAATGCCCTCAGGGCCACCTCCACGCTAGCGCCTATTCCGACGTGCTCTTCCGTCGTCCTTCCGATCACGGCCTCTGCGGAGTGGGTGAGCCCGGCGTCATCCAGGTTCTCTCTCTTCTGCCCCGTTCTTATCCCGGTCACTCCCTGCTCACCGAGGATATGGGCATCCTACTGGGAGAAGACGACTGTCCCTGCGGCTGGAAAGGAAAGTATTTCTCTATCACCGGCCGCATTCCAAAAGCTGAAATAAGGGGGTGCAGTGATACTTATGGAGGCTGATACTTTGAAAGTCCTTGCCGGGTCCGCCCGACCGGATGCCTCTCCCTGGCCGGTTTTTGACTCTCGGGTGCTGGATTTCCTCTCCGACCTTTCCGCGGCGCTGCGTTCTTCCTCTCTGGGGACCGATGCTGAGGCCGTCTCCTTTGCTTTCTGGTGTCGGCGTTCCCGGCTGGAGGCTTTGAAAAAGCAGTATGAGGGTCCTTTTCGCCTGGGCCGGGGGCTTCTCTTTCATATCCCACCTGCCAACGTTCCTCTGCTCTTTGCCTACTCCCTGGCGGTGGGGATGCTCTCGGGCTGTGCCAACCTGCTGCGGATGTCCTCTCGTCTGGAGGAGCGGGGGCGGGTTTTCTGCGCCGTACTGGACGAGGTGCTCTCCCGCCCTGAACACGGGGCCTTGAAAGCCCGCACCGGGTTGATCTCCTACCCCCGGGAGGAAGAGCACCGCACCGCTGCCCTCCTACTGGAATGCGACGGTCGGGTGGTCTGGGGGGGTGACTCCACGGTAGAGGCCCTGCGCCGGTTTCCCGCCCGCCCCGGCGGGGTAGAGCTGGTTTTCCCTGACCGCTGGTCTCTGTGCCTCATGAGCGAGGCATATGTGGCCGACCTCTCCCCGTCCGATCTGGAGCTTTTGGCCCACCGATTTTACAACGACACCTACCTCATGGATCAAAACGCCTGCTCCAGCCCAAAGCTGGTGCTATGGAAGAAAGATTGCCCCGATGGTGATTCCGCTCGTGAGCGCTTCTGGGCCGCTCTCTGCAGAAAAGCGCGAGAATCTTATGACCTGACCCCCTATAAAGTGGCCCGGAAATATGAGGCTCTCTGCGAGCTGGCCATGACCGAACCAGCCCTGGGCCCCGTCTGCCGGGAGGGGAACCTGCTCTACCGATCCTCCCTCATCACACCGCCCGCCGACCCGGATTCCCTCCGTTTGGCCTTTGGCTCCTTTTTGGAATATGAGATTACATCTCTGAAGGAGCTTTCCGCTTTCGTCACCCGCCGTACCCAGACCTTGACCTGCGCGGGGATTGCCCCGTCCGAGGCTGCCCGGACCGTGGCGGATCTCGGCTTGAGCGGTATCGACCGGGTGGTTTCCGTGGGGCAGGCTATGGAGTTTGACGTCATCTGGGACGGAAAGGATCTGATCACATCCCTCTCCCGGGTCATTCACTGCTAAACTTTTGAATTCCGGCCTCCCCGGCAAAAATTTCGCGTGGCTTTCGCCTGCCGCGCGCCATGATAAAAAGGAGTGATTGAAATGGCATTGTTTACCGCTGAGCCCAGCTGGTCCGGACGGACTCTCTGCGTCTCCGACAGGGGGCTCACCCTTACCTACGGGGATTTGGACGCTTTTGCGGACCGCTTTGCCGCCGCAGTGGGGGAGCGCTCCCTGGGGTTCCTCCTGTGTGAAAACATTCCCGGTGTACTGCTGGCCTATCTCTCCTGCCTGCGCTGCGGGGCCGTACCGCTGCTGCTGGCCGCCGACATCGATCCGGCCCTCCTCTCCCAGCTCGTTGAGACTTACTCCCCCGCCTGGGTCTTCCGCCCCGATGCTCTTCCGGCGGAGACATCCGCCGCTCTCGGCTCTACCGAAACGCTGTTGACGGAGTACGGCTGCACCTTGGAGCGCCGGATTGGCGCGGTCTCTCCTGCGCTTCACCCCGACCTTGCCATCCTGCTCACCACCTCCGGCTCCACAGGCAGTCCCAAGCTGGTTCGGCAAAGCCGGGCAAACATTGAGGCTAACGCCCACTCCATTGTGGAGTACCTGGAACTGAATGAGAGCGAGCGCCCCATTACCACGCTCCCCATGAACTACACCTATGGCCTGTCTATCATCCAGAGTCACGCTCTGGTGGGAGCAACGCTCCTCCTCACCACCCGCGGGGTATTGGAAGGAGATTTCTGGCGCTTTTTTCAAAAAGAACAAGCCACCTCTCTGGCGGGGGTCCCTTATACCTACAAAATGTTTCACCGCCTTCGTCTGCCCACCATGAATCTGTCCTCCCTGCGCTATCTCACTCAGGCGGGCGGAAAGCTTTCCGAGGAGCTCCACGAGGTCTTTGCCCGCTGGTGTGCCGAGACTGGACGTCGGTTCTATGTCATGTACGGCCAGTGTGAGGCCACCGCGCGGATGGGCTATCTGCCCTATGCCCGCTCTGTGGAAAAACGGGGCAGCATGGGAGTTCCCATCCCCGGCGGCTCCTTTACCCTGGAAGATGACGACGGTGCGGAGGTTCCGGAAGGCGGCGTGGGCGAACTGATCTATCGGGGTGCCAACGTCACCATGGGCTACGCCACTTGTGCCGACGACCTGACCAGAGCCGACGAGTGGCACGGTGTTCTCCGTACTGGCGACATGGCCCGGAGGGATGCCGACGGCTATTATTACATCGTAGGCCGGAAGAAGCGCTTTATCAAAATTTTTGGCAACCGGGTTGGGCTGGATGAGGCCGAGCGGCTCTTGTCTGCTCATTTCCCGGAGGCGGAGTTTGCCTGTACCGGCAGAGACGACCTCATGAACATCTTTACCGACGGCAAAGACCCTGCTCTTCCCCAGGCCGCTGTGGACTACCTCTCCGGGGTGACTCGCCTTTCCCGCACCGCCTTTTCCGTGACGGCAGTGGACGCCATTCCCAAAAATGACGCCGGAAAAACGCTCTACGTCAAGCTTGCGCCCAAGGAGGAATAAGATGATCGGTTTTACGCACTATTTCCCGACGAAGCTTCTCTTTGGAGAAGGCCAGCTTCGGCGGCTGGGCCGTCAGGTGCTGCCCGGGCGGCATGCCCTGCTGGTGACCACCAAGGGGCAGGCACAGCGGGGTGATGCTCTGCCCGAGACACTGGCTCAACTGGAAAAAGCGGGAGTAACCGTCTCGGTCTATGACCAGGTCTCCCCCAACCCCACCGCCAGGCAGGTTGCGGCCGCCGCACAACAGCTCGGGGCCGAGAACTGTGACTTTCTGGCAGCGCTGGGTGGCGGCAGCTGTATCGACACTGCCAAGGCCGCCGGCCTTCTTGCAGTCAACGGCGGTGTCTGGAGCGACTATATAACCGGAAAACACTTTTCCCAGCCGGGGCTTCCCGTGGTGGCCATTCCAACCACCGCAGGCTCCGGATCCGAAGTCAGCCCCTGGGCTGTTATTACGGACGAGGCCAGCGGCATTAAGGCCGGTCTGGGCCGCCAGGACGGAGCTCCTGTTCTGGCGGTGGTCGATCCCTCTCTCACCGCCTCCCTTCCGCCTCAGCAGACTGCCTTTCAGGGCTTTGATGCCCTTTTTCACGCCGCCGAGACTGTCATCAACCGGGGCGGCAACCCCATGGCAGAGATGTATGCTCTGAAGGCCGTAGAGCTTCTGGTCCAAGGCCTGCCCGGAGCGGTAACCGATGGAACAGATCTGGAGTCTCGCTCCCTGGTCTCTCTGGGCGCAGTGTTGGCGGGCTGCTCTATGCACTCCTGCTCCGCTCACGCCTTAGAGCACGCACTCAGCGGACATCATCCCTTGCTCTCCCATGGGGCGGGTTTGATTTTGCTGGCCCTGCCCTACTATCGTCACTTCGCCGGTATTTCCGCCTGTCATGCGGCCATGTCTAAGCTGGCCGGAGCCCTGGGCGGTACCGACGTCCCCACCGCACTTTCCAGTCTTATGGCGCGCTGCGGTGTGGCCGATCTGCGGATGAGCGATTACGGCATTACTCTGGAAGAACTTCCGGCCCTTGCTGCCGAGGCCCGGCAAACCGCTCCCATTCTCTTCTTCAATGACCCCGCTCCCCTGACAGAGGAAGAGACCTCGGCGATTTTGCGTGCAGCCTATCGCTGAATCTCTTTGTGACAAAGCGGCATTCTGCTTGCATTTTATAGCAGAATGCCGTTTTTTTTGATTTTATTATTGACATATGCCATTAATAGCATTACAATGAAAGAAACTGAAGGAGGCGTTTTTCATGAAAATTGCAGTGACTTATGAAAATGGCCAGGTGTTTCAGCACTTTGGCCATTGTGGACAGTTTAAGCTGTACGAAACCGATGGCCAGACGGTCCGCTCCGCGCAGGTCGTGGACACCATGGGCAGCGGTCACGGCGCTCTGGCCGGCTTTCTGGTTGGACACGGAGTGAACACTCTGATCTGCGGCGGAATCGGCGGCGGAGCCCGGACAGCTCTCGCTGAGGCTGGCATCAACCTGTACCCCGGTGTATCCGGCGATGCCGATGCCGCCGTGGCAGCTTTACTGAACGGCTCTCTTTCCTTTGACCCGAATACCGTCTGCTCCCATCATCATGAGGATGGTCACACCTGCGGCAGCCACACCTGTCACGAAGACAAGGCAGGCTGTTCTGGAAATCACTGACCGCGGAATACGTCGGCGGCGGGAGGCAAGTTGCTTCCCGCC
>JAYFPI010000086.1:0-3904 GCA_034927965.1 Pseudoflavonifractor sp. | reverse complement strand
CGTAATGCTGGGGCCGGTGATCCACAATCGTTCGGTGATCCGCCAACTTCAGGAGCAGCAGGTGGAAGTGGTAGAACGGCCTGAGGATGTACCTGGGGGAGCGGTGGTGATCCTGCGTTCCCACGGGGAGGGAGCCCTGGTCCACCAGCAGCTGCTGGAACGGGGCATCCAGGCAGTGGACACAACTTGTCCTAACGTCTCACGCATTCACAAATTGGTTGCTCAGGCCGGTGCGGAGGGGAGACAAGTCATCATTATCGGGGCCCCAGGACACCCGGAAGTGCGGGCCATCGCGGGCTGGTGTGCCGCTCCCCTCATCTTTCAGGACGGGACCGCGCTGGAACAGTATCTGCGCGACCACGCAGAGATTGCCCAGAGGCCTGTAACTATGGTGTCACAGACCACATCTACGCAGGCTGTATGGAATATTTGCGTAGAAAACGCAAAAAAACTGTGTACAAACATTAAAATTTTTGATACAATATGTAATGCTACCTACGCCCGCCAATCAGAAGCGCAGAAGCTGGCTGCCCAAAATGATGCCGTCATCGTCATCGGGGGGAGGGACAGCGCTAATACCAGACGTTTGTTTGAACTGTGCACGGCGCTCTGTCCTCACACGGTTTGGGTGGAGAACGCAGACGAGCTGGCGAGTTCTGACTTCAGAGAATGCTCGAGCGTGGCAATCACCGCAGGCGCTTCTACGCCTGCGTGGATCATAAAGGAGGTTTATGACAAAATGAGTGAAGAAAACATGGAGATCGAGGAATCCTTTGCCGAACTGCTGGAGAAGTCGATCAAAACTTTGCATACGGGGGAGAAAGTCACGGGCGTCGTTACTGACATCACGCCCACCGAGATCTACGTTGACCTTGGGACCAAGCACGCCGGTTATATACCGGTGTCTGAGCTGACCGACGACCCCACTGTCAAAGTGGAGGATCTGGTGCATGTCGGTGATTCCATCGAGACCTACGTTATGCGTGTCAATGACGCTGAGGGCGTGGTTACCCTTTCCAAGAAGCGTCTGGATACCGTCAAGAGCTGGGACGACGTGGAGCAGGCCTGTGAGAACCACACCACCGTTGAGGGTGTCGTCACCGAGGAGAACAAGGGCGGCGTCGTGGTTAGTATCAAGGGTGTGCGGGTATTTGTGCCTGCCTCCCAGACCGGTCTGCCCCGGGATGCTGCCATGTCCGAGCTGGTCAAGCAGAAGGTCAAGCTACGCATTACAGAAGTCAACCGGGCTCGCCGCCGTGTGGTGGGTTCCATTCGCGCTGTATCCGCCGCGGAGCGTGCCGAGAAGGCTGCTGAGGTCTGGAACGAGATTGCGGAGGGCAAGCACTATCATGGTGTGGTGAAGTCTCTCACCTCTTACGGTGCCTTTGTGGACATTGGCGGCGTGGACGGCATGGTTCACATCTCTGAGCTGTCTTGGAGCCGGATCAAGCATCCCTCCGAGGTGGTTAACCCCGGCGACGAGGTGGATGTGTATGTGATTTCGTTTGATCCCGAGAAGAAGAAGATTTCTCTGGGCATGAAGGATCATGGACAGGATCCTTGGGCCAACTTTACCGAGCAGTGTCATGTGGGAGATACCGCCAACGTCCGTGTGGTGAAGCTGATGACCTTTGGTGCCTTTGCCGAGGTCGTTCCCGGTGTGGACGGCCTGATCCATATTTCTCAGATTGCCGACCATCGGATCGACAAGCCCGGCGATGTCCTCCATGAGGGTGACCGTGTGGATGTGAAGATCACCGACATTGATTACGACCGCAAGAAGGTGTCCCTGTCCATTCGTGCTCTTCTGGAGGATGGACAGGCTGCTTCTGATGATGAAGAGCCTGCTCAGGACTGAACCCCGGGTTGTGAATTTGTATTCTAAATAAAAAAACAGTGCCATTTTCTTTGGAAAATGGCACTGTTTTTTTATTTTTTTGAGAAAAAGTTTCTGTTTCGCTTGCATGAAATTGCGGAAAAGGGTATAATTAATCTTGTAAGAATTGGAAACGGGCGTCGGGAGGCGTAACATGTTTCATGTCGGGGATAAAATTGCTCATCCCATGCACGGTGCGGGTATCATTGACAGCATTGTAACCAAGAAGGTCAACGGAGTGGTGCGGGATTATTATATCTTAAAATTGCCGGTAGGCGGTATGTTGGTGATGATTCCCACAGAGAACTCACAGGAGATTGGCGTACGCCCGGTGATGGAGCCTGAACAGGCAGACCGGGTTATTGATGCCATCCCCTCCATTCAAGTGGATGCAGACCCTAATTGGAACAGACGCTATCGGGAAAATATGGTCCGTCTCAAGAGCGGTAACCTGCTTGAGGTTGCCCGGGTAGTCAAGGGCTTGATCTTAAGAGATGGAGAACGGGGATTGTCTACTGGGGAGCGAAAAATGCTTCACTCAGCCAAGCAGATTTTGATTTCTGAGATCGTATTGTCGGAAAGCGCCAGCTATGAAGAGGTGGAGCAGCGAATAAACCGGGCTCTGTCTCAATAGAATGTTAAGGGGCCGTCCGGGGTTCACCCGGCACGGTAAGAATGCAATCAAAACGAATGTGGAACCGTCAAGCCCTCTGTTTTAGAAAACTTTTAGAGGTAAGACCGCGTTCGCCTGCGGGCGGCCTGCGGCCGCCTCTGCCAGGGTTTCTTAACAGTGTTGCTTTTCGGTTCCTTTTTGATTTTTAAATACACAGAAAAGGGGGGAAAACAATGGGATTTTTGCGAAAAATTTTTCAAAAGGCTGCTACGCCCGGCATTCGCTGCACTGCAGTGGTGCCGGCGGCAGGTCGCTCTACTCGAATGGGTGAGGATAAGATTTTTCTTCCTCTTGGAGAGGTTCCGGTTTTGCTCCGTACTTTGTGGGCACTTGAACAGTGTGACGGAATTACTGAGATTGTTGTTGTGACCCGGGAGGATTTGATTGTTCCGGTGGGACAACTTTGCAAAGATGCAGGACTTGTAAAGGTACATAAAATAGTGGTGGGAGGGGAGAGCCGGATGGAGTCGGTGCTGATGGGTGTCCGGGAGGCCGACCCTGCGGCAGAACTCATTGCCGTTCACGATGCAGCGCGCCCGCTGCTTTCTGCAGAATTGCTGGAAGAGGTTCTAAAGTCGGCGGCGCAATATGGTGCGGCGGTCCCTGCTGTTCCGGTAAAGGATACGATTAAGCGGGCGGTGAACGGCGTGGTGGAGAGTACGCCGGATCGGTCGGAACTCTGTGCGGTACAGACTCCCCAGGTTTTTGAGCACGGACTCCTCTTGGGTGCGCTGGAGAAGGCGCTTGCCGAGGGGGCAGAACTTACAGATGACTGCTCCGCTGTAGAGCGGCTGGGGATGTCGGTGCGGCTGACAAGCGGCTCCTATGAGAACATTAAGCTGACTACCCCGGAGGATATGGCAGTGGCTGAGTCGATTCTGGAAAGGAGGGGAACCCTGTGAGAATTGGACACGGATATGATGTCCACCGCCTGACCGAGGGGCGGAAGTTGATTCTCGGTGGGGTAGATATTCCCTTTGAAAAGGGCCTGCTGGGCCACTCCGATGCCGACGTGCTTACCCATGCGGTGATGGACGCCCTTCTGGGGGCTTGCGCCCTAGGGGATATTGGACACTTTTTTCCGGACAGCGACCCGGCCTTTTCCGGTGCGGATAGCCTGAAGCTATTGGAAGAAGTGATGCGGCAATTGGGGGATAGGGGTATCCTGGTGGGGAATGTGGATGCTACTATTCTTGCCCAACGCCCCAAATTGGCGCCGTACTTGGATGGGATGCGAGAAAATCTGGCTGCCCGGTTGGGTGTTTCAACGGATCGGGTCAGTGTAAAGGCCACCACCGAGGAAAAACTTGGCTTCACCGGTAGCGGTGATGGAATTGCTGCCCATGCGGTGGCGC
>JAYFPI010000069.1:0-9231 GCA_034927965.1 Pseudoflavonifractor sp. | reverse complement strand
ACTGGAAAATGACGCCAACGCCGCAGCCTTGGGAGAGTTTGCCGCCGGAGCGGGAAAACCCTTCCGCTCTCTGGTGGCCGTGACCCTGGGTACCGGCGTGGGGTCCGGAGCCGTACTGGACGGGAAACTCTTTACCGGCTTCAATTATGCCGGCATGGAGGCCGGACATATGGTTATCCGCAGAGAGGGCAGGGCCTGTACTTGTGGCCGCAGAGGCTGCTGGGAAACCTATGCCTCCGCCACCGGGCTTATCCGCTCCACCCGTGAAGCCATGGAGGCTCATCCAGAGAGTGGGCTGTGGCGTTTTGCCGCCTCTTTGGATACCGTGGACGGCAGGACGGCCTTCGATGCGGCCCAGGCGGGAGATGCCGCCGCCCGGACCGTTGTGGAGAATTACACCGCCGATCTGGCCTGTGGGATGATCAATCTCATCAATCTCTTCCAGCCCGAGGTCCTCTGTGTGGGCGGAGGTGTGGCCAAGCAGGGAGAAAGCTTGCTCGGTCCCGTCCGGGCTCTGGCAGACCGGGAAGAATTTACCCGGGATGCCGCCCGTCGAACCCGGATCTGCGCCGCAGAACTTGGCAACGACGCAGGTATCATCGGAGCCGCTTTGCTTCCCCTCTACCGCTGAGCCTCTAGCAGGGGGAGAAACCGTCGTCCTCCGGCGGCGGAACAGGTGTCTTTTTCTCTGCGGGCCAAAAGGCCAGAGAGGCCCCGTAGAGCACTGCCGCCGCCACCGCAATTGCCTGGACTTTGTTTTCCGTCAACCAAGGCCCGTACTTTTCCCACAAAGGGTATTCCTTCCCGGCACATATCTTTTCTACAGCATAGACCGCTGCCACCGCGATGACCACGCACACTGCCAGACGGGTCATCAGGTCGCTCTGACCTTGTTCCGGCTTCAATGCCACCGCCTCCCCTCGATCCATATATAGCGGGGGACAGGTCTGAATAGAATAGAAATTGCCTCAGCCCGGGGCGGCAGAGGTTCCCGTGGCAACACAAGGATGACCATCCTTGTGTAAAACGTGAAAACCTGTTATACTAATGGGGCAATCCAAAACAGAGGTGAAATTATGGGAGAAAATTTTTATGAACAGGAGCGTCGGCAGGAGCGGGGCACAGCCGGGTCCGTAGATAGTGTGGGGCGCTATACCGCCCGAACCTTCCTCATCATGTTCCTGGGGCTTTTGGTGACCTTCCTGGTGGCTTTTGGCGGATATGCCACAGGAGCGATTTATTATGTTTTTTCTATTCCGGGGATTCAATTTGGGCTGTTGGCGGCTGAACTGGCGGTAGTGATCAGCATGAGCGCCTTTCTTCACCGTATTTCTACAGGAACCGCCACAGTGTTCTTTTTCCTCTATGCCGTTCTCAACGGCGTGGTCTTTTCCGCCTACTTCCTAATTTTTCAGCTGCCCAGTCTTATTCTGGTCTTTGCAGCCACCGCGCTTTATTTTGGCGGGATGGCGGTATTCGGCTATTTCACCAACATCGACCTGTCCCGGATACGCACTGTGCTTTTTGGCGGACTTATTTTCCTTATGATTGCCAACCTGCTCATGCTCTTTATTCCGGGACTGGCGGCAATGGATCGGATTTCCTGTACCATCGGACTTATCATTTTCCTGGGCTTCACCGCGTATGACACACAGAAGATCAAAGCTATCTACGACTATTACAGCCGAGATGAGATCGTCCTGCGGAAGGCCTCCATCTACTCTGCGCTCCAGCTATATCTGGATTTTGTAAACATGTTTCTCTATGTCCTGCGTATTTTTGGAAAGCGGCGCAATTGAATTCATAAACCAAAACGACAAAATGCCCGGAGCCTTTAAGGCTCCGGGCATTTTTGATTCTTCAGCCGGGAAAAAACTTTTCCTTATACCCCATAACAAAAATAAAAAGGATCATAATCGGCACAACCCATTTCATGTATCGATACAGCCCTTTGGGGAATCGCAGGCCTTTGCCGGCATTCGCTTCCTCTATAAATTTCTCCCAGCCCCAGCCCCGTCGCGCCACACAGAACAGCAGGTAGACCAGAGAGCCCAGGGGAAGAAGGTTGTTACTGAGGATAAAGTCCTCAAAGTCCAGAATGTTGCCTCCCAGCAGCTGCAAGCCGCTCCACAGATTAAAGCCCAGCAGGCAGGGCAGCGAGAGCAGAAAAATGACCGGCAAATTCATCGCCACCGATTTGCCGCGGCTCCACCCCCACTTGTCCATGGGAAAGGAAATGATGTTCTCAAACACGGCAATCACAGTAGAAAGGGCGGCAAAGGTCATGAAGAGAAAGAAAAAGGCTCCCCACATCCGTCCTCCTGGCATGGCATTAAAAATATTCGGAAGCGTCACAAAAATGAGGGAAGGGCCTGCGTCCGGCGTGACCCCAAATGCAAATGCGGAAGGAAAAATAATCAACCCCGCCACAAAAGCCACGAAAGTGTCCAGCAGCGTCACGTTCAGTGCCTCGCCTAGCAGGCGGCGCTCCCGGTCAATATAGCTGCCAAAGATGGCCATGGCGCCAATCCCCAGCGAGAGCGTAAAGAACGCCTGGCCCATGGCGGCAAAAATTACTTCGCCCCAACCGTATTCGGCCAGCTTTCCAAAGTTAGGCTTGAGATAAAACTCCAGACCCTTCTCCGCGCCGGGAAGGCTCACCGCCCTGGCAGCCAACACTACCAGCAGGGCCAGCAGGCAAAGCATCATCACCTTTGTGACCTTCTCCACACCGTTTTGAAGGCCCTTGGCACATACGCCCATCCCGATGAGCACTACCAAAATCATGAAGATGAGCATCACGCCGGGGTTTGCCAGCATTTCGTTAAATGTATTGGCCACGCCTGCGGCGTCCAATCCCACGAAATCGCCCTTCCCCATTTTCACAAAGTAAAGCAGCATCCAGCCTGCCACCGTGGTGTAGAACATCATGAGCATGTAGTTGCCCGCCATCCCAAACCAGCTATACCAGTGCCACTTGGCCCCTTTGGACTCCAGGACATGAAAGGACACCGCAATACTCTTCCGGCTGGCCCGCCCCACGGCAAACTCCATGGTCATAATGGGCAGGCCCATTACCGCCAGAAAAAACAGATAGATTAGTACAAATGCCGCCCCTCCGTACTTGCCCACAATATATGGAAACCGCCACACATTGCCCAATCCAATGGCGCACCCGGCTGAGATCAATACAAAGCCAAGCCGGGAGGCAAATGTCTCTCGCTCCTTCACCCAAACTCCTCCTTTGGAATTTTCACACGCAATTTATCATACAGGAAAGACAGATATTTGTCAAAAATTTTCCTTCTTTTTTAAAATCCAATAAGTTTCTTTTATTAACCTTCCAAAAATTAGGTTTTGTTTTTGTGCTTTTATACAATTTTGTTTTCCCCTATTGATTAAAATCGGGAAATCATGTACAATCGCATTGTGATGCATGATGCGTAGCGTATCTACCCCTATCAATGCAGCCCTGTACCTTTCTTGACTCTTTGCTCGAAAGAGGAGGCACTCACCCTGTCCCTGGCATTTCAAAACTATCAGCCATGACGCAGAAATTTGAAGGGAGATTGAGCATGAGTACACAGCAAGAAACCAAGAAGGCAACCGGCAGTCAGTTTGGTTCCCGTTGGGGATTTATTCTGGCGGCGGTAGGCTCCGCCGTGGGCATGGCCAACGTCTGGGGCTTCCCCGCCAAGATGGGCAGCAACGGTGGCGGCGCATTTCTGGTGGCCTACCTTATTTTTATCGTTTTGTTCAGCATGGTTGGCCTGTCGGCCGAATACGCCATTGGACGGCGGGCCCGAACCGGCACCCTGGGGTCCTATCAACTGGCCTGGTCCGGCCGCGGTGAGCAGGCCGGCAAAGTCGGCGGCCTGATTGGCTGGCTTCCTCTGGCCGGCTCTATGTGTATTGCTATTGGCTATGCCTGTATCATTTCTTATGTCCTGAAAGCGTTTGTTAACTCCATGACCGGTTCGCTGATGACCGGAAACCCCGCCGAGTGGTTTGAATCCATCTCTCTGGTAAACTATTCTGTCGTGCCATTTCATGTGGTCTTGGTCGTGGGAACCCTTTTGACCCTTCTGCTGGGTGCGGACAGCATTGAAAAAAGCAACAAGATCATGATGCCTGTATTCTTTATCATCTTCATTGTGTTGGCTATCCGCGTGTCCATGCTCCCCGGCGCTGCCGAGGGCTACAAGTTTATGTTCTCTCCCCGCTGGGAGGCACTGGCAGACCCCATGGTCTGGATTTGGGCAATGGGGCAGGCTTTCTTCTCTCTCTCCATTACGGGCAGCGGTATGATCGTTTACGGCGCATATCTTGATGATACCGAAGACGTAGTAGGCGTTGCCAAACAGACCGCGCTGTTCGACACCATTGCCGCCATGGTGGCCGCGCTGGTCATTATTCCTGCCTGTTTTGCCTACAACCTGGACGTAGGCGCAGGCCCATCCCTGCTGTTTATCACCCTGCCCAGCATTTTGCAGGACATCCCCTTCGGACGCCTGTTTGCCATCATTCTCTACACCGCCATGGTGTTTGCCGGCGTCAGCTCTCTGCAGAACATGTTTGAGGCCGTGGGCGAGTCTCTGCTGCACAAGTTCCCAAAAATCAACCGTAAAATTGTGCTGGTTCTGCTGTGTGTCATCTGCCTGGGTATTGGCCTCAACATGGAGCCCATCTTCAAGTGGGGTCCATGGATGGATCTGGTTTCCATCTACATTATTCCCATCGGCGCCACTTTGGGTGCTATTTCCTGGTTCTGGGTTATGAAGAAAGAGGATCTGATGTCTGAGATTAACAAGGGAACCAAAAAGCCCCATGGCGATCTCTGGTACAATATCGGCCGCTTTGCCTATGTCCCCTGTGCGGCCATTCTCTGCATCGTTGCCCTCTTTATGAAGGTCGCATTCTAATATGATTTTGCGGAGGTGGTGGGTCTTCTCACCTCCTCCCTTACAAAGAGGCCCTCGGCAGCGGTGTAACGCTGTCGAGGGCCTTTCAATAAAATCTTATCCCTTATGTTTGACAGGTACCCCAGTCCTCTCATTTTCTTTGATCAGACGGCTTTGATACAGAAACGACACCAGGATATCCAGCCCTCCGGCCACATAGTATGCATTCTCATTTACCATTGGGAGGATCCCGGCCAGCAGGAAAAACACAGCTGTGAACAGTGCCGTACAGTGTACACTCCCCGTCCGACGATACAGAGCGCTCTGCAGAAAACTCAGTCCCAAAAGCCATACCGCAAAGGGAAGGTAGGCCTCAGCTCTCACCGGAAACCACGGCAGAAACAGCAGCGGCAAAAACCAGAGAGACGTAATCAGGCCAGTGGCCGCAGTTGCTTTCCAACTCTTTCGGCTCCTCTCCAGCGCCGGCTGGAGCACTCGCCTCCAGCCCAGCTCCTGCGCCCCCAGGAGAAGGATCATTGGGAACAGCCTCAGAAGCTTCTGTTCTCCGTCTGCCGCCGGCCCAATCATCCGCAGGAAAAAGAGGAGTACATAATGAAGTCCCAGGAATTGGGCCGCTAAAAGCCACTCCCGGGAAACCTCAGGCGGCTTTTTGAGCTCGTCCCGCTCCTCCCCTGCGGCCATTCCTCCAATGATCGGCCCCAGACAGCCTAGCACTAAAAGCAGATAACGTACCGGGCCATGCCACCACTCGGGCGATACCCTCTCCAGCCAGATGAGGATCACAAAGCATGGATAGCTGATGAAAAAACTCCATAGCAGAAATCGTCTTGCCGTCGGATTCACCGGTTTTCCCTCCTTGTTTACCGTTTAAATTATGCATCATGCATCAAGTATATCAACGATTCCTTTTTTTGTCAAGTCAGAAAAAAGGACTGTCCCCCTTTTCAAGCGGGGACAGTCCTATCTTTCAGAATTCTCTTACGATTCAAACGCAGAGGCGTGCTGAATAAACCACTCCGCGGCACTTCCATAATGCAGCTCGATTTCGCGCTCCAGGCCGTCCAGATCCTCTTTTCGGCAACAATCGTAAATCTTCTGGTGCTCGGCCATACTCTCCGACCGTTGCCCACTCCCTGCCTGGGACAACCGCACCAGCAATTCAAACAAGACCGTGTACTGGTTGTAGGTCCGGTCCAGGTGCCCGTTCCCGCCGCAAGTAAAAAAGGCCTGGTGGAACCGGCGGTCCACTCGAATGTAGTCTTCCATGGTGCGCACGGTTTTCTGCTCTTCGATCACCCGCTTCAGCGTGTCGGCCAGTTCCGGAAGCCGATAAGCCCGGGCAGCAGCGCGGGCAGCCCCCTGGGTCAGGATCATAACCACCTCATTGACCTCCAGCGCAAAGGTCAGGTCAAAAGAAATAACCCGTGCCCCGCCATTGGTAATGTTGTCCAACAGTCCATCCAAGTACAGATGGTTGATCGCATCCCGAATGGGGGTAGAGCTGACCCCAAATTTCTGCTGCAGCTCCCGGTTAACCAGCTTCTCCCCAAATCCCATCCGATGGGTAATAATGTCCTCTTTCAGCCGCTCATATATCTGGTCGCTGAGTGTCTGCTTGACGAGAGGCTCTGACTCGCCCAAAGCAACCATTCCATTGTCTTTTATTTCCACAATCTGTCACTACCTATTCTTTTGGTTATATTTTTGTTATCTTATCATAAACTTTCTCTCTTAGCAAGAACTGCTGCCTGGCCCGTCTCCTTTTTTGTCCTTTCGAAAATGCACAGTTTTTATATCCCTATTTTGTACACTCTAGCCAAAAAAATGGAAAATACAAAAAACTTTTTAAAACACCTTGCAAAGAAGAAATGGACTTGTTATAATACAGATACTGCATGACGCATCACGCATCGCACATCTAAAATTTAAAATTTGAAATGGAGGAAACGAACATGTTAGACAAGAGATATCCCGCTGAGCCTTTCCGCATCAAGTCCGTGGAGACCGTTAAGATGAACACCCGCGCTGAGCGGGAGGAAATCGCCAAGAAGGCCGGCTATAACACCTTCCTGATCAATTCCGAGGACGTTTACATCGATCTGCTCACCGACTCCGGCACCAACGCCATGAGCGATAAGCAGTGGGGCGGCCTGATGCAGGGCGACGAGGCCTATGCCGGCAGCCGTAACTGGTTCCATCTGGAAGCCGCGGTGCAGGAGCTGTTTGGCTTCAAACACGTCATTCCCACCCACCAGGGCCGCGGCGCCGAGAACATCCTCGGCCACATCGCCATCAAACCCGGCCAGTATGTGCCCGGCAACATGTACTTCACCACCACCCGCTTCCATCAGGAGGCCAACGGCGGCATCTTCCGCGATATCATCATTGACGAGGCCCATGACGCTACCATCAACCTCCCCTTCAAGGGCAATGTGGATCTGAAGAAAGTGCAGGCTCTGATCGACGAGGTGGGCGCTGACAACATTGCCTATCTGTGCGTGGCCGTCACTGTTAACCTGGCTGGCGGCCAGCCTGTTTCCATGCAGAACCTGCGCGACGTGTCCGCCCTGTGCAAAAAGCACGGCATCCGGATGTTTATGGACGCCACCCGCTGCGTGGAGAACGCCTATTTTATCCAGGAGCGCGAGCCTGAGTTCAAAGACACCCCCATCAAGGACATTGTCCACGAAATGTTCAGCTACTCCGACGGCTGCACCATGTCCGGCAAAAAGGACTGCCTGACCAACATCGGCGGCTTCCTGTGCATGAACGATGACGACCTGTACATGAGCGCCCGTGAGTGGGTGGTGGTGTACGAGGGCATGCCCTCCTACGGCGGCATGGCTGGCCGTGACATGGAGGCCATGGCCATCGGCCTGCGTGAGTCTATGCAGCAGGAGTACATTGAGCACCGCATTAAGCAGGTCCGCTATCTGGGCGACCGCCTCTTGGAAGCCGGAGTGCCCATCGTTGAGCCTGTGGGCGGCCACGCCGTGTTCCTTGACGCCCGCCGCTTCTGCCCCCATCTGACCCAGGACCAATTCCCCGCTCAGGCTCTGGCTGCTCAGCTGTACATTGATTCAGGCGTGCGTTCCATGGAGCGCGGCATCATCTCCGCCGGCCGTGACAAGGCCACTGGCGAGGATCATCATCCGAAGCTGGAGACCGTCCGTCTGACCATCCCCCGCCGTGTGTACACCTATGCTCACATGGATCTGGTGGCTGATTCCGTCATCGCTCTCTATAAGAACAAGGAAGAGATTAAGGGCCTCAAGTGGGTTTATGAGCCCAAGATGCTCCGCTTCTTTACCGGCCGATTTGAGCACATTTAATCACAAAAAGATGGCGCGGAGGTTGACCTCTGCGCCATCTTTTTGAATTTCAGTCTTTTAATCCTCTGATGGCTTCATGTCAAGAAAAACAGAAAAAAGGTGTTTTAAGTATTGACTATTTCCGATGATCTGTTATAATAATTTTTGCTGTCCGTGATATCCCCAGGGACGCCCGATTAAATATGCAGCAGTATCGAAGTGGTCATAACGAGCACGATTGGAAATCGTGTAGCCGCTAAAACGGCTCGAGAGTTCGAATCTCTCCTGCTGCGCCATAATGATAAAAGGATTCGAACCCTCATGGTTTGAATCCTTTTATCATTTTTACATCATTGGAGGATCTATGAAGCATTTGGGAACCAAATATTTGGAAACAACACGACTGGTGCTTCGCCCATTTACAACGGAGGATGCACCTGCTATGTTTCATAACTGGGCTTCCGATGAAGAAGTAACGAAATATCTTATGTGGCCTGCCCACAAGGATGTTTCTGTCAGTCAAACTGTTTTGGAAACTTGGACATCAAACTACTCCCAGAAAGATTATTACCAGTGGGCGATCGTTTTCAAAAAATATGGTTCAGAACCCATTGGGTGTATTGGTGTGAACAATACAATTGATGACATCATTCAAATGGCACATATTGGCTATTGCATTGGGCAAAAATGGTGGCACCACGGGATAACACCCGAAGCATTAGAGTGTATTATGACTTTTTTGTTCGATCAAATTGGAGTCCAGCGTATAGAATCAAGACATGATCCTAGGAACCCGAACTCTGGTGCAGTAATGAAAAAGTGCGGCATGAAATATGAAGGCACATTACGTCAGTCGGATTGGAATAACCAAGGAGTTTGTGATGCATGCTATTATGCCATGCTGTCAAGCGAGAGATAAAATTCTTTACGTTGATGGAATATGCACTTATTACCTGTTCCTGCTTAGGCTCTTTTTGCTTTTTACGGCATTGTGGGGG
>JAYFPI010000060.1:0-4187 GCA_034927965.1 Pseudoflavonifractor sp. | reverse complement strand
TCTGGAAATACTGGAGACCGCAAATCAAAATCTGAGTGCGGTTCGGGAGCGTGCAAAAGCAGGAGAATCTCTTCGAATCTGGTACAGCAATCAGCCAGATGAACTGTGCGGGCTTTATTGGTTTATGGATCAGCTAACCCAGTGGGAAATACCCGATCATCAGGTTTTTATGGTCAAGCTCCCGGATTGGGAAACGGATGAGACCGGCGCGCTGGTACAAAAAAGCGGATGGGGCGAGGTTGAGCCTGAGGAGTGGCATCGGTATCTATCTTTCGAAATCCCCATTCCGGCAGCGTTCAGACAAGGCTGTGGCGCGGATTGGCAGATACTTCAGCGAGAAAACGCGCCCTTGCGGGCTATGTTGAACGGGCAGTTGGTCAGCATGCCCGAGACGCTCTATGACGGATGTATCCTGCGCGAAATTGCAGTGGAGGGCGATGAATTTCAGGAGGCGAGAATTGTTGGGCGGGTACTTGGAAAATACCGGCTTGGAATCGGCGATGCCTGGGTAGCGCTGCGGATTGAAGAAATGATCCGGGCCGAAATGTTTGAAGTGGTGTCGACCCCCGCTGAAGACATGCCGATTTATCATCGCATGTTAAGAAAGTGCGCCAGAAGAGGATAGTAACCTTGATTTTACGAGAAAAGGCTTGCAGGTGAATAACATGTACCGACACGAAAATTATGAACAGCTCAAATTAGGCCTCCTGTTTTTGGAGCGTTGTATATTCAGGCGGTAGAAGGCTTCACTGACGAGCAGACTCGCAGACATATTCAGGAGAGCCCATATCTGCAATACTTTTGCGGCTTTGAGCGCTACAGCCTGGAATCGCCTTTTGACGCATCCATGATAACTCATTTTAGAACGCGCATCTCCCGGTATATGGCCCGCAGGATCAACGAAAAGGCCGACCGCGCTGATCCAAGTAGAAAAAATAAGCTATGTTGAAAGGAACATGGCATTCGGCTTTCCGATCCCAGACTGGGACGAAAGTATGTTGAAGAGAACAAACCTGAAGCTAAACAGATTTATCCGGATGGCTGTGACCGCATAGCAATAGAGGGCACCTTTGGCGTTTGTAAGCGTCGCTATGGTCTGGAACGGATGACACGCCTGCCGGATACGTCGCAGACAGCCCAAACTGGTTTTCTTGAAAAGAGAGAACAAAAACCGCCGCAGCATGATGCTGCGGCGGTTTAGTAGCTCAATAGAACTTTTTCTTGTTTTTGCGTGCAGCTTCAGACTTCTTGCGACGCTTGACACTGGGGCTCTCGTAATGCTCACGCTTACGGACCTCAGCCAGTACGCCAGACTTGGCGCAGCTTCGCTTAAAGCGCTTCAGAGCACTTTCCAAAGACTCGTTTTCTCTCACGCGGACTTCCGACATTTATATTTTCCCTCCCTCCGGCGTAGCAGGGCGTCCCCTGCTACGTAAGGGCCATTTCTATGGCTTTAACAGTAGTATTATATTCGTTCTGGCTTTTAATGTCAAGTGGCAATTGTAAACCGAGTGTAAACCTTGTCACTGCACTGCGGTCTAACTTACACCTGAGGCTTAAAAATCAGGCTGACCAGCTTTCCTTTGACCACAATGGATTTGACCAGAGTCATCCCTTCAGCCAGCTTGGCAACCTTAGGCTCCGCCAAAGCGGCAGCCACAATCTCGTCGTCACTGCTGTCGGCTGGGACTACAATGTTTGCCTTTACCTTTCCGCTGACCTGAACCGCCATTTGGATGGTAGCGGTGAAGGTTTTGCTCGCATCGTACTCAGGCCAGGGCTGGACACTGATTTCCCCGCCGTAGCCCGCCATCTCCCACAGTTCCTCGCACATATGAGGAGCAAACGGAGCCAGCATCAGCAGCAGTGCCTTCATATCGCCCCGGCTGGCCCCATTGGTATAGAAGTCATTCACCAGTGCCATCAGGGCCGCAATGGCCGTGTTGAACTTCATGGCCTCGATGTCATCCGACACCTTCTTGATGGCCTTGTGAACGGCCGTCTCATTGGCCGGGGCGTATCCCTCTCCCACATGCTCCTGCTCGGTAGCCAGGTTCCAGACACGGTCCAGAAAGCGCTTGCAGCCCTTGACGGCGTTAGCCGACCAAGCAGCGGCTTTTTCAAAATCACCGATAAACATGATATAGGTGCGCATGGTATCGGCGCCGTACAGGTCAATGATGTCATTGGGGTTGACCACATTGCCCCGGGACTTGGACATCTTCTCTCCGCCCTCACCCAGGATCATGCCGTGGGACGTACGCTTCCGGTAAGGCTCCTTGGTCGGCACCACGCCGATGTCGTATAGGAACTTATGCCAGAACCGGCTGTACAGCAGGTGAAGGGTGGTGTGCTCCATTCCGCCGTTGTACCAGTCCACCGGGGACCAGTAATCCAGCGCCTCTTTGGAGGCCAGGGTCTTGTCGTTGTTCGGATCCATATACCGCAGGAAATACCAGCTGGAACCGGCCCACTGTGGCATGGTGTCGGTTTCCCGCTTGGCCGCCCCGCCGCAGCAGGGGCAGGTTGTCTTCACCCAATCGGTCATTTTGGACAGGGGGGATTCGCCGTCGTCGGTGGGCTCATAACTCTCCACATCCGGGAGCAGCAGGGGCAGCTGATCCTCGGGCAGGGGCTGCCAGCCGCATTTCTCACACCAAACCATGGGGATTGGCTCGCCCCAGTAGCGCTGGCGGGAAACCACCCAGTCGCGGAGCTTGTAGTTCACCTGAGCGTGGCCGATTCCCTTCTCTTCCAGCCACTTGGTAATGGCTGGGATCGCGTCTTTCACCGTCATGCCGTTGAGGAAATCGGAGTTGACCATAATTCCGGTCTCATCCTTGGCGGTAAAGGCGGCCTGCTGAACATCCTCGCCGCCGGAAACCACTTCGATAATCTCACAGCTAAATTTTTTAGCAAACTCCCAGTCGCGGTCATCATGGGCGGGAACCGCCATGATGGCGCCCGTGCCGTAGGTTGCCAGAACGTAATCGGAGATAAAAATCGGGATTTCTTTTCCGTTGACGGGGTTGATTCCACTTACGCCGTCCAGGCACACACCCGTCTTATCCTTGTTCAGCTCCGTACGCTCCATGTCAGACTTGGCGGCGGCAGTCTTTTGGTACTCCTGCACCTCGGTGCTATTGCGCAGCTGGGGCATCCAGGTTTTGATCAGCTCGTGCTCGGGGGACAGTACCATATAGGTGGCCCCAAACAGGGTGTCGGGGCGGGTGGTGTATACCACAATCTTGTCTCCGGTGGTGGCCTTGAAGGTGACCTCGGCGCCGGTGGAGCGGCCAATCCAGTTTTTCTGCTGGATCTTGACCCGCTCAATGAAGTCCAGATCGTCCAGATCGTCAATCAGGCGCTGGGCATAGGCGGTGATTTTCAGCATCCACTGGCTCTTCTCCTTCCGGATCACGGGAGAGCCGCAGCGCTCGCACACCCCTTCCACCACTTCTTCGTTTGCCAGAACGCATTTGCAGGAGGTACACCAGTTGACCGGCATGGTGGTTTTATAAGCCAGTCCGTGCTTCCACAGCTGGAGGAAAATCCACTGAGTCCACTTGTAGTAGCCGGGATCTGTGGTATTGACCACCCGGTCCCAATCAAAGGAATAGCCCAGCATGTGCAACTGGCTGGAGAAGTTGGCAATGTTATCGTGGGTCACCTTAGCGGGGTGAATGTGGTTTTTAATGGCAAAGTTTTCGGTTGGCAGACCGAACGCGTCAAAGCCGATGGGAAACAGCACGTTATAGCCGTCCATCCGCTTCTTGCGGGCCACCACATCCATAGCGGTATAGGGCCGGGCATGGCCCACATGCAGCCCGTTTCCGGATGGATAAGGAAACTCCACCAATCCATAAAATTTAGGCTTCTCGGTGTCTCCGGTACGGCAGGCGAAGGTTTTTTCTTCCCTCCATTTGGTCTGCCACTTCTTCTCGATGGCGCTGAAATCGTACTTCAAATTCATCACGCTTTCTGTATTGTTTGACCGAAAATCGGCTCATATTCAAAATGATTCCGTAATATTATATATGCTGGGGTTTCGGATTGCAAGGGTTGGCCTACGGAAAATCACGGTTTCACACTTCTTTTCCTGTCCCATCCCGCAATTTTAATGAAATCTTCATTGACCTTCTATTTTATCATGTTATAATAATTTCCAGAAAAGGTTTTTTCCTCAA